>NZ_JAWOWJ010000002.1:0-747884 GCF_033340495.1 Vibrio sp. 1249-1 | reverse complement strand
GTGCAAGGCAGTGATACCGGTACGGCGACGATAGTGGATGACGGCACGGGGCCAGGCCCCGATCCGGATGATGACCGCCCGAATGTGACTATTTCAGACGCTGGTACGATTAATGAGGGTGAGACAGCGAACTTCAAAGTAACGTTGTCGAACGCCGCCGAGTCTACAGTTCAAGTCGAACTAGGCCTGAACTTGGGTGACACCGAAGCCGGTGACTTAGGTACCTTGGAATACAACACCGGAAGTGGTTGGGTGACAGTGCCAAACGATGGTGTGGTGACCGTGCCGGCAGGGCAAACTGAGTTTGATGTGCGTATCGCTGCCATTGATGACGCTGTTTATGAAGGCCCTGAAGATTTCAGTGTGACGGTGACTGGCATTGGCGCAGTGCAAGGCAGCGATACCGGTACGGCGACGATAGTGGATGACGGCACGGGTCCGGGCCCCGATCCAGATGATGACCGTCCAAGCGTGACTATTTCAGATGCTGGCACCATTAATGAGGGTGACACAGCGAACTTCAAAGTGACGCTATCGAACGCGTCTGAAGCGGAAACGCAAGTAGAGTTGGGTCTTAATCTCGGCGATACCGAAGCCGGTGACTTAGGCACCTTAGAATACAACACGGGAAGTGGTTGGGTTGCAGTGCCAAACGATGGCGTAGTAACGGTGCCAGCAGGGCAAACTGAGTTTGATGTGCGTATTGCTTCCATTGATGACGCCGTTTATGAAGGCCCAGAAGATTTCAGTGTGACGGTGACTGGCATTGGCGCAGTGCAAGGCAGTGATACCGGTACGGCGACGATAGTGGATGACGGCACGGGGCCAGGCCCCGATCCGGATGATGACCGCCCGAATGTGACTATTACCGATGCTGGCACCATCAATGAGGGTGAGACAGCGAACTTCAAAGTGACCTTATCGAACGCCTCTGAGTCTACAGTACAAGTCGAACTAGGCCTGAACTTAGGTGACACCGAAGCCGGTGACTTAGGTACCTTAGAATACAACACGGGAAGCGGTTGGGTTGCAGTGCCAAACGATGGCGTGGTGACGGTGCCGGCGGGGCAAACCGAGTTTGATGTGCGTATTGCTTCCATTGATGACGCGGTGTACGAAGGCCCAGAAGATTTCAGCGTGACGGTGACTGGCATTGGGGCGGTGCAAGGCAGCGATACCGGTACGGCAACGATTATTGATAATGATGCTCCTCCTTCTATTTCAAATGTTGTGAATGCAGTTGTTTCGGAAGAAGGTTTAGCTAATGGTATCCCTGATAATACAGGATCACCTTCAGACACTACTAACTCCGCAAGTTTCTCAGGAACATTCACAGTTGCCGATCCAGACACGGCGAATGTTTCAGTGGTATTGGCAGGTCCTAACAACCTAACATCAGGAGGGGAGCCTATATCGTGGACGTGGGACAACAGTACTCAAACGCTGACTGCGAAAACTGCTCACCTGAGCGTTGTTGCTACTGTTGTGCTGAGCGAGCCTTCAGCTTCAGGTCAAGGCTCTTGGGACTATACTATTACTCTGTTTGAGCCACTTGATCATCCTGTTAATGATGTGGAAGACATCATCAACTTTGATTTACAGATTTCTGTAAGTGATGGACAAACAACAACATCTCAAAGCTTAAATGTGGCCGTTGAAGATGATTGCCCATACGTGCCTGTTGTTGTTCAACCCGTCGATGTGTCGCTTACTGGTGCACCTAACGTTCTGACAGGGCGCATAGATTTTGCAGGAAGTGAGGCAGATGCAACCAGTCGAACATTTGGGGACGTTGTTGTGACTGCAAACGGTTTTGTGTCTGACGAATCTGTGATGCTGGGAACAGCTGAAATCAATCAATCATCAGAAGGGATTGGCGTTAAAAGTTCTGGTAACAACGGCTTCCAATTAGAAAACGAAGTCGATTATCGATTCGCGGGTAATGAGGGTGTATCAGAGCAGTTAATCATAGACTTAGGCAATAAAGTTGCTTACGGAGCAGAAATAGAATTTGAGAAAATGTTTGGTGGTGAACTTGAGAAAGGAATCGCATCTTTTTATAGAGATGGTGTATTAATTGCTCAGCAATCGTTCAGCTCTGACGCAAGCAGTGGTGATTACGCGGCAAATTTCAATGTTCAACAGGGAGGCTTTGATAAAATCATCCTCGAGGCGACCAGTAATGGCAATGGCCCGGATACTGAAGACAACAGTGACTTTACCGTTAAATCAATAACCTTTACAGGTGCGTACTCTGGCGTGCCAATTGCTAGTGCGGATGGGAACCTCGGTGCTGTATATGGAGCTGATGGCCCTGGTTCTATAGTCTTAAATGGAGGTGAGGCTGGTTTAGAGACTCTAGATGGTAAAGACGTGTTGATATACGTCGATCCACAAAACTCTAATAGACTGATTGCAGAGGCTGATGGAGAGCTTGCATTCGAAGTTCAACTTACACCTAGCACTGGAAAATGGGAGTTCTTCCAATACTTGCCTTTGACCTCACCTTATGGCGATGGGGATATCGATTTTAACTACACTATTACTGATAATGATGGCGACAGTAAAACGGGGTACTTTTCTGTCAACCCTTACGCCCCACCAATCGTAGAAGGTGTAACACTAAACGTTTCTGAGGAAGGCTTAAGCAACGCCATTGCTGATGACTCTGCTCTAAACGGCTTTGATGACACAACTGACTCGAGTTCTGATGTAGAACAATTGACGCTGGGTCAAACCGTTGATTCTGTTACGCTCAGTGAACCATCTACAGCTCTTACTAGTAACGGGATCTCTGTAACGTGGACGTTATCAAATAACGACCAAATGCTTATCGGTTCAGCGAACGGTGAAGAGGTTATCAAAATATCAGTCAATGATACTGGAGTGGTATCTACGGAGCTTCTTGGTCCGATTGATCACTCCAACCCATCTGGAGAAGACACCTTAAATATTGAGGTGCCTGTGCTTGTCTCGAATGCTCGTGGCCTTACTAACTCCACAACGGTCAACGTTATTGTGGAAGATGACTCACCAGATTCTGCATCTATTATTCACGATGTAGTTGCAGAAACTAAAGAAAGTGCCAACGTTCAGCTCATAATGGATGTCTCGGGTTCTATGCGAACGGATAATCGCTTGCAGATAATGAAAGATTCGGCAACTCAGTTATTGAATCAATATGAGTCTATCGGTCAAACGCGAGTTCAAATTATTACTTATAGCAGTACAGCATCCACTTACGCTATAGGTGCTGCGACGTGGCTGACGGTCGAGGAGGCCAAAGCGTATATTGAGACGCTAACTGCGGGTGGCGCGACTAACTATAACAACGCGCTAAATGAAGCAAAACAGTCATGGGATGATGTAGGTAAGTTAACCAGTGCGTCGAATGTTAGTTACTTCTTGTCAGATGGTCAGCCAAACCCTGCGTCATCATTTATAAACGACGCTCGCGAGCAGAGTTGGATTGATCACCTAACCGATCCTGATAATCAGATAACAGCCCTAGCGTATGGTATGGGCGTTAATCTTATGCCGGAGCAATTAGATCGCGTAGCATATGATGGCTTTTTGAATCAAGACCTTGATGGTGTTGTGGTTCCTGACGTAACTCAATTACCTCCGGTTATGTTGCAGTCAGTGATTCAACCTGTTGGGGGGAACTTGATGTATACCACTTCTCCAGATACAGGTATTGGTGCAGATGGTGGTTATATTAGCGAAATAGAACATGACGGTGTCACTTATTCGTTTGATGGTACAGACCTAATAGTAACTGACAATAACGATGGTATTTCGCATGCATTTGACGACACAACGATGCAGCTTACTATCTATATCGACAGCAAACATACTCTGGAAATCGACCTAAACGATGGTGCGTATGCATTTTATGGTGCAGTGGGTGATACAGTTGAAACGTTAGACTTCGATTATGTATTGACGGATAACGATGGCGATCAAAGTGAGAATACCCTGCAATTCGTTATTGATGAAAACGGAGGAGTAAATGCTTCAAGTAATGGCTCTGCAAATATTATTGAAGCTGAAGTAGACGTAAGTCATGACATCTTGATCGGTAATGATAACGAGGCAGATGTCTTTAAATGGGTCAACGACTCCTTGGATACAGGAACAGATCTAATTAGAGGTTTTGAGAGAGATTTGGACACCTTAGATCTGAGTGAAGTCGTTGAAGATGCAGGGCACAATACGATAGAAGAACTTCTTAATAGTATTGACTTGAACATTGATGGCGATGACTTATCTCTAGAAATAACCCATAACGATGGAAACTCAATTCAAACTATCGTAATAGAAAACGGGGCGACAGAGTTTAGTGATTTAATCGTGGGAAATGCGGACTTTGAGAGAGATGTGTTATCCGCACTAACTAAGGTTAACTTAGAGCCATAATGAAAAGGGCCAGTAGGCCCTTTTCTTCTGCTTTGTCTTACTTATTCGTAGCCTAAAGCACTTTACATGCAAAACCTTTTAAGTAGAAGCCTTCTGGATATGCTGTATCGGTTGGGTGGTCAGCGGCTTGCTCAAAACGCTCCACAAACTTTACTTGGCGGTTAGCGTCTACGGCTGCATCAGCGATGATTTTCTGGAACAGAACTTGATCCATCAAGCCAGAGCACGAGTAGGTCAGTAGAGTGCCGCCCGGTTTTAGAATTTGCATTGCTAGCATGTTGATGTCTTTGTAACCACGACATGCACCGTTTAGTTGTGCTTTGCTCTCTGCGAACTTCGGTGGGTCCATAATAACCACATCGAACTGAGTTCCTTGATCACGATACTCACGAAGCAGCTTAAACACGTCTGCATTTAGGAACACGGCACGCTTCTTCGAAATATCAAAATCGTTTAGCTCTGCGTTGAATTTTGCGGTATCTAAAGCAGGTTGCGACACGTCAGCGTTAATCACACGCTTTGCATCACCTTTTAGAGCGTAAAGTCCGAAGCCACCTGTGTAAGAGAAGCAGTTAAGAACTTCTTTGCCTTTCATATATTTCATCGCTTGCTGGCGACTATCACGTTGATCTAGGTAGAAACCTGTTTTGTGTCCGCCAACGATATCTACACTAATCTTTACGCCATTTTCTTCGATGACGACCGATTTAGGTGGCTCTTCGCCGTGCAAAACGCCCGTGCTCTCTTTTAAACCTTCTTTTTTACGAACGGCCACGTCAGAGCGCTCGTACACATTACAATCAGGGAAGCACTCAACCAGAGCGTCAACAATAGCCTGCTTATTGTGTTCTGCGCCAGCACTGAGAAGTTGGCACACAAAGAAATTTTGGTAACGGTCGATCGTAACGCCAGGTAAGCCGTCAGACTCTGCTGCGATAAGGCGATAACCCGTAAGGCCATCACGTTTGATAATGTCTTCACGAAGAAGTTGTGCGTCTTTAAGTCGTTTAACGAAAAACGCGGTGTCGATTTCTTCTTTATCAAAACTCCAAATACGAGCACGAATTTGTGAAGCTGGCGAATATGCCGCCTTAGCTAGCCATTTACCGTCGTGAGTGAATACATCAACCGTTTCGCCAAGAGCAGGTTCGCCCTCAACTTTGTTGATGCCTCGAGAGAAGATCCAAGGGTGCTTGCGCTTGACCGATTTCTCACGACCTTTAACCAAATAGATAGCAGCTGTCATTTCATTAGCTCTTGTTGAATTTTGAAAGGGGCGTATTGTCCGGGATGTAAATGGTAAAAGCAATATCCCTCGGCAATCCAGTACATTGTAGTGACTTTTAAATACAAAAAAGGTCACTAAAGTGACCCTTTTATTGAATTTGCTGTAATAGATTCCGTTGCTATGCTTTAAGTCCAGTAAGTAGTGCTTCCATTGTGTCGCTTTGCTTACGCAGTTGATCAACGTTTTGTGAAGTCGTGCTTATCATATTGCACACGTTATCTGCTTGAACTCGAATTTCTTCAACGCTTGAGGCGATATTGTCCGCGACTACACCTTGCTCTTCAGCTGCTGTTGCAATTTGAATGCTACTGTCGGAGATAGTTTGATTTTTATCTGCCAAAGAGCCGATTTCGTGATTCACTTCCGTCATGAGGTTTTGTCCCTCATTTGCGTTATTAACTGTCACTTCCATCAGCTTAGTAAGTGACTGACTGTTACGCTGTAACGATTCAATCATCGTTTGGATTTCCACTGTCGCTTGCTGAGTGCGTCCCGCAAGAGCGCGAACCTCATCCGCAACGACCGCAAATCCACGACCTTGTTCTCCAGCACGTGCAGCTTCAATAGCCGCGTTCAGAGCAAGTAGGTTGGTTTGCTCGGAGATCCCATTGATGGTTGTCACGACTTCATCAATTTGTGCTGCATTGGCATCTAACTCGGCAACGGCTTGAGACGCAGATTGAATCTCATTAGAAAGGTTCGAAATCGAGTGAAGCGTATTCTCAACTTTCACTTGTCCAGACTGAGCCACGTTTCGCGCATCATCGGTTTGCGTGCTTGAATCGTGAGCTAGTGTCGCGACTTCTCGAATCGTTGATGCCATCTGTTCAGTTGCACTCGCAAGAGAGTTGAGGTGTTCCTGCTGAGTCGCTGAAATATCTGAACTGTGATGAATCGATTGATTCAGGTCTGAGCTAATTTGTTGCATTAACGCCACAGACTCTTGAATCGACAGCACCATTTGTTGCTCTCGTTCTGCAACTTTGTCTATCGTAATAGCAATTTCACTAAACTCGTCGCGAACAGGGAAGAAGTTCATTCTCGCAGTTAAGTCGCCACCCGCAAGGGTGTTTAATGCTTTGTTCATCGTGAACATCGCGCCGCCAATAAACGTCATGATGTAGTAAACGCCAAGAGCGAGAATAAACAAGCTCACACAGATGATGCTCACTTGAGTCGTTGATAGGGCAGTCCATAAAGAAAGTTCATGGTTCGCAACCAAACTGTACGCACCATTTAAAACAGACACGGATTGCGAACCAGAGCCAATAGAAACGGTTTCTGAACCCGCTATGAGGCTTGCTACTTGAGATTGAGAAAGGTTGCCTGCCTCTATCAGACCTTTCATAAGCATGAGCTCTTCTTGGTACATACTTGAGATCAGTGTATTAGCCGCGCTATTAAGGACGAGAGTGAGAATGACTAAAGCAAGAAGAGGGAGAACGAAGAGCAAATAGAACTTTTCTTGAATCTTTAAGTGAATGAGATACTTATCAATCCAGCGGAATGGAATTTCTTTCATAATTATAATAACCGTGCAAAAACCCACTATCCTTAGTGGGGTGAATAGACGAAAAGAATATATCACTCAGTAAAAAGAAGCGGTACAAAGATGAACGTAAAGTGTGAGAGATTTATAGTAAAAGGTCATGTTCAAGGCGTGGGCTTTCGTTACCATACTTCCCATCAAGGATTGAAGCTAGGGTTAACAGGTTATGCGAAGAACCTAAACAATGGTGATGTTGAAGTGATGGCGTGTGGAACAGACGCGCAAATAGTTGCGTTTTCGGAATGGTTACAAGAAGGACCGCGAACGGCAACAGTAGAGCATGTGATGCAGGAGCCTGCGTCGTATAAGCCGTTACGCGGTTTTAAAATTTTATGAATCTACAAGCATTTAGCTGGCTTTGGTAGGCCGGCTAATTTGGTTGCTTGTTTGGCTGGCCCCTTTTTAAACAGCTTGAATAGATACTTACTGTTACCTTTTTCCGGGCCGTGCGCTTTTTCCATCGCTTTCACAAGCATACGCACTGCAGGGGAGGTATTAAACTCTTCATAAAAGTCTCGCACAAAATGCACAACTTCCAAATGAGCATCCGTAAGCTCGATGTCTTCTTCTTTTGCTAAAAGCTCAATCATACCTTCTTCCCATTGAGTATGATCCAATAAGTAGCCTTGAGCATCCGTTTCAATTTCTTTGCCGTTGTAAACGAACATAACGTTTTATCCGTTAAGTAAACATGGATGTTTATAGATTAGCGACAGCCGAGAATGTTCTCAACAAAAGAATCTCGAAGTCGTATCGAGCGAATCAAAAGCGTACAAAGTAGTGGCCTATAACTGAATACTCTTAAATTATATTTTAAGCATAAGTTTGTTTTTTTATTCGTGTTGTTAGAAAATTTTCGGGGTTGATATCGGTGGTTTTGCATTGTTATGCAATTCGCTTGGTGTGATTGATTTGTCAGTTATATTTATTGTTTTAGATAAGTCGATCACAACGAATATAAACTAGTTTTAAATCAAAAGAATAAATTGAAAAAAATCGTTATGTTCACCCATGCTTAACAACAACACGGAGCAATTCAGGAGTGTATGGAGTGGTCGAATCTTTTCGTTTCCATTGGATGGGCGGTACTGCAAGCATGCTTTAGCATTTTCTCTTTTCTATGTCTGACGGGATTTGTAAAACATAATCCTATAAAACCGAAGTATGCTTGGTTGCAGTACATCTATGGGCCGTTACTTTTTTTGACTTGGGGAGTCATGTTAGTGACACCGATGATGTCGGCCTACATATTTTTTAGCGTAGCTGGTAAATCAGTAGTCTGGTTGCCCGCGCTCAAGATGTTCGGTTATTGGTGGGTTGCGTTTGGAGTATTTTGCTTCTTGTCATCAGTCGATGAGCGATTGCGAAGTCGCGGTTTGAATTAAGACAAGTTATACCTTGAAATCAGTTTACAAACTGAGAGAGGTGATTATAAAGCGCTCATACAAGCGATATAGCGATTGTTTGAGAATTAATAGCTTAAACGTTGTGTTTGTTTTCATAGACCGATATTCTCATTGGATTAATGAAAGCCTGTATTCAGGTTAGAAACAACAATGATGACAAGGAGTTAGTCATGTCGAAACAACGTTACATTGAGATTAATGACAATGTAAAATCCACTTGGTCCATCGAGCGTATTTGGCAACTTGCAGAATCCTTACCTGTAGAAGAAATTTCGATTGATGATATCAAAGGCCCAAATGAAGTGACTTGGTTTAGTCATGAAGGGCCACAGCCAACCTGCCGTGAAATTGCAAAACATTGCCAACGAATCAACAATGCTGATTTGTCGTATCCGGTAATCTTAACCAGTGACTATCGTGTTTTTGACGGTATGCACCGAATCGCCAAGCAAATCATGTTAGGAGAGGAAACGATTAAAGTGAGACGCTTTAGAGAAAACCCAGAAGCTGACGAAGTTATCGAGTTGGCGGTAGACCAAGCGTAACAAACTGAATTACTTGCAAAGAAAAAGCCCGAAGGAATTACCTTCGGGCTTTTTGATTCTACTTAACGAGAAACGATTAATCGTCGTTCATGATGCCTAGAATGCTTAGTAGGCTGATGAAGATGTTGTAGATTGATACATACAAAGTTACTGTCGCAGAGATGTAGTTTGTTTCACCGCCACGAATAATGCTTTGTGTTGTCATCAGGATCGCCATAGTAGAGAAAATGATAAACAAGCTGCTCAACGCCAAGTGTAAAAGGGTTGATTGAATAAAGAAGCTTGCAATCATGCCCACAACCAGCACAACAAATAGTGATAGCATTAAGCCACCCATCATCGATAGGTCACGTTTCGTTGTTAGTGCGTATGCCGATGCTGCCATGAAAGATAGTGCCGTACCACCGAGTGCGGTTAATACGATATCGCCCATGCCTGCACCTATGTACATGTTTAGAATAGGGCCAACGGTGTAACCTAAGAAGCCAGTAAATAGGAACGTAAACACAAGGCCAAGACTGTTGTTACGGTTTTTCTCTGTTAAGAATAATAGGCCGTAGAAACCAACCAGCATTAGGATGATACCTGGATGTGGAAGGTTAAATGCCATTGCAACGCCAGCAACGACTGCCGACCATAAAAGTGTCATTGAAAGTAGAGCGTAAGTATTACGCAATACTTTGTTCGTTTGTAGAGCACTTTCTTGAGTTGAAGTGCGGGTAAACATTGGACTGTTCATAATCTTCCTCGATAAGAGACTTTCTTTTAAGTACATTTATGGGATTGAAAGTTCAAAAAATCAAGCCCTAACCATACGTAACTTAGATAAAATAATAATAGAAATAAGATGTTATGTATTTGGCAACTTGTAACACAATATTACTGACTAGCATAGCTATATTGATTCTTACACAGATTTTTGAATTTAGTAACAAAAAGCACTGGCTTCATAGAAACCAGTGCTTTTTTATGTCGATTCGGCTAAATCTTAGTGGTGTAAGATTTGCGCTAGGAAATTTTGGGTCCTATCCGATTGAGGATTTTCGAAGAAATCAACAGGGTTGTTTTCTTCGATGATCTCTCCTGCGTCCATGAATATCACGCGATCGGCAACTTCTTTAGCAAAGCCCATTTCATGTGTCACACAAAGCATAGTCATGCCTTCCTCGGCGAGTTCGACCATTACATCCAGTACTTCGCGAACCATTTCCGGGTCGAGTGCAGATGTTGGCTCATCAAAAAGCATGACTTTAGGGTTCATACACAAAGAGCGAGCAATCGCCACACGTTGCTGCTGACCACCAGACAACTGACCGGGATACTTCTCCGCTTGGTCTGGAATTTTTACACGTTCCAGATATTTCATCGCAACTGCTTCTGCCTCATCTTTTGGCATCTTCTTCACCCAGATAGGCGCGAGCGTACAGTTTTCCAGTACGGTTAAATGAGGGAAGAGATTAAAGTGTTGAAAGCACATGCCCACTTCTCGGCGCACTGCTTCAATGTTCTTTAAGTCTTCAGTTAATTCCGTACCAGAGACGTAAATGCTGCCTGCTTGGTGCTCTTCAAGACGGTTAATACAGCGAATCATCGTTGATTTTCCCGACCCTGATGGACCACAGATAACGATTTTCTCGCCGCGCTTAACGTCGAGGTTAATATTTTTTAGTACGTGAAACTCACCATACCATTTATTCATGTCCTTCAATTGGATCATGTAATCTTGTTGTTGCGTCATAATACGTCCTTGATCTTGATGAGTTATCGTTTGTGACCGGTATGAAGTTTGTTTTCAAGCCATATCGAATAGCGTGACATGCCAAAACAAAATACCCAAAACACTAACGCGACAAATACATAACTTTCTGTAGCAAAGCCTAACCATTCAGGGTCGGTGTTTGCTGCTTGCCCTATACCGAGTACGTCAAACATACCAATGATGAGTACCAAACTGGTGTCTTTAAACAAACCGATGAAGGTGTTCACGATAGAAGGAATAGTAATCTTTAGCGCCTGTGGCAAGATAATAAGCCCAGTCTTTTTCCAGTAACTTAACCCAAGCGCATCAGCGGCTTCATATTGACCTTTCGGAATGGCTTGTAGACCACCGCGTACCACTTCTGCCATGTAAGCGGAGGCAAACATAACCACACCTATAAGGGCGCGAATCAGTTTATCTGTCTCTGAACCTTCAGACATAAACAATGGAAGCATAACCGAAGCCATGAACAAAACCGTAATCAGCGGAACGCCACGCCAAACTTCAATGTAGACGGTACAAATGCTGCGAATGATCGGCATCTCTGAACGTCTACCAAGCGCAAGCACCACACCAATTGGCAATGAAACTACGATACCAACTAGCGCAATAATGAGTGTAACGAGTAGTCCACCCCACTTGTGTGTATCGACCACTTCTAGTCCAAAGACACCACCGTATAACAGCCCAGCGATGATGAATGGGTAGATGTTTACGAAGAAAAGCCAAATCCACATCCGTTTCGGTGTCTTCTCATACGCGAGTAAAACAGTAAATATGGCCAATGTGATATAGAAAAGGCGAGGGCGCCATAGTTCGGACTCTGGATAAAAACCATACATGAACTGCTCCCAGCGCACGCTGATAAATACCCAGCAAGCACCATCTCGGCTACAGTCGTCACGCGTTGAGCCAATCCAGTCTGCGTTAATAAACGCCCAATCCACGATATACCATATTGCAGTTACGACAATATACGCAAGAATGACAGTAACAATGGAATTGATAGGGCCATTAAATAGATTTTTCCGCATCCAACCAACGAAGCCTACAGTATTGGCGGGTGGTGGGAGATCCGGTTGAAATTGATGAGTACTCATATTATCTCTCCACCAGCGCGACTTTACGGTTATACAAGTTCATTAATGCAGACGTAATCAGACTTAATGTCAAGTACACGCCCATCGTCATCGCAATGATCTCAATCGCTTGTCCCGTTTGGTTCAGGGTAGTACCAGCAAACACAGAGACAAGATCTGGGTAACCAATCGCCATCGCTAACGATGAGTTTTTGGTGAGGTTGAGATATTGACTGGTTAAAGGTGGAATAATAATTCGTAACGCTTGAGGAATGACAACAAGCTTTAAAGTTTTCGAGCGTGGTAAGCCTAGCGACATCGCTGCTTCGGTTTGACCATGGCTAACCGCATTAATACCAGAGCGCACAATCTCAGCAATGAAAGAAGCTGTATAAACACTCAATGCCAAAAGTAGCGCAGCCAATTCAGGAATAATGCTAATACCACCTCGGAAGTTAAACCCTTTTAGTTCAGGATAATTCAGTGAAATTGGCATACCAGCAAGGAAGTACACAACCAATGGAAGGCCAACAACTAAACCCAAAACTATTCTTCCCATTGGGGTTTGTTGCCCGGTGAGACGTTGCTTATTATTCGCCCATACATTAATTAATAAGCTTGCGATTACCCCGAAGATTAACGCGGCAATAACGTAGCTACTGCCAGGTTCCATAGTCGGTGCAGGGAAATATAAGCCACGAACGTTCAGGAAAATAGCTTCACCAAGACTTAAGCTTTGGCGTGGTGAGGGTAATGCTTGAAGAACAGCGAAATACCAGAAGAATATTTGCAGAAGAAGGGGGATATTTCGGAAAGTTTCGATATAAACTGCCGCTAAACGACTAACTAACCAGTTAGAAGAAAGGCGGGCAACCCCCATGGTAAAGCCAATCACAGTAGCCAGAATAATACCTAATACGGAGACTAACGCCGTATTAAGAAGGCCGATGATAAATGTTCTACCGTAAGAGTACGTTTCATCGTATTCAATTAATGTTAACCCAATACCAAACCCGGCTTCTTGATTCAGAAAACCGAAGCCCGTTGCAATACCACGAGCATCTAAGTTATTGAGAGCGTTGTTTACAATCGTGTAAAAGAAAAATACCAGTGCAGCAATGGCAATGATCTGGAAAATAGCAGAACGAAAGGCAGGATTATAAATCAGGCTCTTGCTTCCGCTTGGTTTGGACATCGTACTTGGCGATGCATCTTGTGTCGGTTTCATACAGCGATAACCTCAAACCTTAGTTATAGATATCGACCTGTATAACGAAGTTTCGTCCTTGCTGGCTAAAGAATAACGCTCTCATGTCTGGTGACATACGAACCTTTAAAGCCGTTCCACCAAGCGAGCGCTTTTCGCCATCCAATGAGCGATCCTTACTCATACAGTGAGATATAATCAAGAAAAAGGGCGGCATGAACCGCCCTGATTAACTCTTTCTATCGGATTGGTGGCGCGTACATAAAGCCGCCTGCATTCCATAGCGCATTAACGCCACGAGAGATTTCTAACGGCGAACCAGTACCGACTGTACGTTCGAAGCTTTCACCATAGTTACCAACTTGTTTGATAACCTGGTAGCCCCAATCGTCGCGGATACCCAACCCTTTGCCTTTAGGGCCATCAACACCGAGGATACGCTTGATGTTTGGATCTGTTGATTTCAGCATTTCATCCGCATTCTTCGAACTAATACCGTATTCTTCAGCGTTAATCATCGCAGACAATGTCCACTTAGCGATGTTAAACCATTGATCATCGCCTTGACGAACGACTGGACCTAGTGGCTCTTTAGAGATGATTTCTGGAAGAACGGCCGCAGAGGACGGATCTTTCAAATTCAAACGTAGTGCATAAAGGCCAGATTGGTCAGTTGTTAGTACGTCACAGCGTCCCGCATCAAAACCTTTCGAAGTTTGCGCCGCTGTGTCGAATACCACTGGTTTGTACGCCATGCCTTGGTTGCGGAAATAATCTGCAAGGTTTAGCTCGGTTGTTGTACCTGATTGAACACATACCGACGCACCATCAAGCTCTTTAGCACTTGATATACCAAGTTCCTTCTTCACCATAAAGCCTTGACCGTCGTAGTAGTTCACACCTACGAAGTTTAGGCCCAGTGCAGTGTCACGGTGGAGAGTCCAGGTCGTGTTACGGGAAAGCACATCAATCTCACCAGATTGAAGCGCAGTGAAACGTTCTTTTGCGGTTAGGGGTACATATTTAACTTTCGTTTTATCCCCAAGAACGGCTGCAGCCAGTGCTTGGCAATATTCTACGTCGATACCTTCCCATTCGCCTTTTGAGTTAGGGTTAGAGAAACCAGGTAGACCGGTACTTACGCCACAAGTAAGAAAGCCTTGTTTTGTGACTTTGTCCAGAGTAGTGTCTGCTGCTTGAGCTGATGTTGCCATCATCGCAGTAGAAGCCGCTACGACGGAAGCAAGAACTGTGAGTTTATTTGCCATTTGTATCCTTCCTGTATGATCCATGTTTAATCAGGAGTGACCTGAAATAACGTGTCCAATTCGTTAGAGTTATCGTCCTACGTGATTGATTTTCGAAGAAACGGCATTCGATAGATCAACCAGTTATAAGCGTAGGAAAGGATCTGTTAATTCTCAAATATATAATTTAAATGAAGTTTTGAGAGAACTTACAAAGTGCCTTGAGATTTAGAATGACGAAATGTTAATTGTTTGTAAATAGTGCAATTCATGGACAATTTGGTGCATCAGAACAATCAATAGAAGAGTGAACAATACAAAAGAATAAAAAGTTGTTATTAAAACTGTCATTAGCTGAGCAAGGTGAAGTTCAGTAAAAATTCAAACAAAAATTATTTGTGATACCGAAACAGGGTGATGAGCTTGCCCCATTTTTGGTAGCATGGTCTACAACAGCTAATTAGAGTAATCATGGATTGAAATGCGATATTTTCCTCTGTTCTTAGATTTAATTGATAAACCCGTTCTCGTCGTGGGTGGCGGTGAGGTGGCAAGCCGAAAGGTGGAAGCGTTGCTAAAGGCTGGGGCGGATGTGACTATCGTTTCTCCGACGTTGGTTGATTTTCTGTCTAAGCTTGCTTCTGAGCATCAACTGCGCTGGGTACAACGTTTCTATTCGAGTGACATTGTCACTAAAAGCTTTGTTCAAGTGTGGGCGACGACAGACAATCCTGAGCTAAATCACCAAGTGTACAAAGATGCCAAAGAGCTAGGCATCTTGGTTAACGTTGTGGATGATAAGCCTTATTGTGATTTCATCACGCCGTCTATGATTAATCGTGGCCGCATCCAAATCGCTATCTCTAGTGGTGGAGCTTCGCCAGTTTTAATTCGAAACATCCGTGAAAAACTTGAATCGATACTGCCACAAAACTTGGGGTTGATGGCGGATTTTGCTAACTCAAAGCGAAACTCAATTAAAGAGGCGCTGCCTAGTGTCGATTTACGCCGCAAGTTTTGGGAGCAATTCTTCTCGAATCCAGAGGTGGAAAACGCGCGAGATAATCGTGAGTTAGAAGCAATTTACCAAGCGACCATGGCAACACCTTTAGATGAAAAGGGAAGTTGTACTTGGGTTCATGTTGGGAAAGATGTTGAGATGTTGCCAATAAAAGCCGTACGCTATATGCAACAAGCGGAGCTGGCTCTGTACTCAACTCGATGTGAAGCGAATGTGTTAGAACTAATACGAAGAGATGCAGAAAGAGAAGATTTCTCGAGCGCAGCTGAGCTTTCGGATATGCTGGCCAAGGCTAAAGCTGAAAAGCTTCGAATTTGCGTGTTCATACCACAAGGAACGAGCGAATTCGTATTGCTGCAAGGGCAGGACTTAGTTATCTAGCAATGCCAAATGCTAAAGTGGATACGTAGTTCGTTACACTAAAGCCAATAAAAAACGCCAGCGGATTATGCGCTGGCGTTTTTTATTTACTTCTCAGATTGATTAATCACGGAAGTTGTTAAACTGGAATGGGATACCCATCTCTGCTTCACGAATCGCTGCCATTGTCGCTTGCAGGTCGTCGCGTTTCTTACCGGTAACACGTACTTTGTCGCCTTGAATAGAAGCTTGTACTTTTAACTTTGCGTCTTTGATAAGTTTCACTACTTTTTTCGCCGTTGGAGTATCAATACCTTGGCGGAAAAGCAGAGTTTGGTGCCAGTTTTTACCAGTAACGTCTGGGTCTTGTGCATCCATTGCGTTCGCGTCAATGTTACGCTTCGCTAAGTGGCCGCGTAAAATGTCGCGCATTTGCTTAAGTTGGAAGTCACCTTCCGCAGACATTTTTACGTTTTCTTCTACTAGCTCAAAGCTCGCATTTACGTTGCGGAAATCGAAACGAGTAGACAATTCACGGTTAGCATTATCAACGGCGTTACGTAGTTCAACCGTATCGATTTCAGAAACAATATCAAACGATGGCATGAAGATTCCTTGATTATTTTGTTATAGGGACTTTCGGGACTTAACAGCGCTTGCCAGCATATCTAGCATTGTAGCAGTGTCTTCCCAACCTAGGCATGGATCTGTAATAGACTGACCATACGTTAGGTTATTGATGTCAGTCATTGGCTGATTGCCTTCAAGAATAAAGCTTTCTGCCATGATACCCGCAATACGAGTGCTGCCTGACTTAATTTGGTTACAAATGTCTTGAGCTACGTCGATTTGTTTTCTGTGTTGCTTCTGACAGTTTGCATGGCTGAAATCCACAACCAAACGTTGTGGCAATCCAAACTCAGCTAAAGCATCACATGCTTGTTTGACTGATGCTTCATCAAAGTTAGGGCCTTTTTCTCCACCGCGCAGAATAATATGACCGTAAGGGTTGCCACTTGTGCGGTAAACCGTCATTCGACCGTTCTTATCTGGCGAGTAGAAGTAATGCGATGCTTTCGATGCGCGAATTGCATCAATTGCAATTTTTACGTTGCCATTTGTGCCATTTTTGAAACCAACTGGGCAAGATAGTGCCGACGCCATTTCACGGTGAATTTGTGATTCCGTTGTGCGAGCACCAATCGCGCCCCAAGTGATCAAATCCGCGATGTATTGGCCAGTGATCATATCAAGAAACTCAGTAGCAGTCGCAAGACCAAGCTTGTTGATATCCAGTAGTAGTTTACGAGCTTTATGAAGACCAGCTTCAAGTGCGTAAGAACCATCTAGGTTAGGGTCCGTAATCAAACCTTTCCAACCAACTACTGTACGAGGCTTTTCAAAGTAAGTACGCATCACGATAAACAGTTCGTCTTTGTACTTGTCTTGGATTTCACTCAGGCGAGTGGCGTAATCAATGGCAGCTTCAGTGTCGTGAACAGAACACGGACCTACAATCGCAAGAAGGCGATCGTCTTCACCCGATAAAATGTTTTCAATCTGACGACGAGATTGAGCGATACGGTCTGCAACGTCATCCGTAATAGGATGTACACTACCTAGCTCTGCTGGGGTAGGCATTGGACCCAAAGGCTGGGTTCTCAATTCATCTGTTTTTATAGGCATGTTATAGCTTTATTCTCTATTGCGAAGGGGTAAAGATAACGGAATTACAGGCAGGAATAAACCGTTTCACGGGAATCTTCGCCAGGAAATACCGAATTGTATACAAAGGTGTAGGTATTCATTTAAATGACTTATGTATAAATGACAAAACTTGATCATTAAATCAATATATACATTTGAATTTATAACCATTTTATCTATCTCGCTGTAAGGTAATCTAAGTAACTGCGATAAACTTCATACCTCACGGGTGACGCCGTCACTTCATGAGGGTTAAATAACTCGTGAGATCGAGCTTTTGTTAACATTTCTTTGACATCTATTTCTTTCGTTGATTAACTGGTCTGACTAGATTGGTAAGGAGACCAAAATGTTATCAGCTCTACGTCGTGCGAATTTGTATCTAAATCTGTTTGGCTTTTCGAAAGTGCCGCTGATTTGGCTTTGCCACCCTAAAATCATTGCGATAGATAGCAAGCATGTTGAGGTTCGTATCCCATTGCGCAGAAGAACGAAGAACCACCTGAATAGCATGTATTTCGGCGCTTTAGCCGTTGGCGCTGATGTTGCTGGTGGTTTTCTTGCTATGAGTAAAGCGCAAGAAAAGGGAGAAGCGATCTCGCTAGCATTTAAAGGTGTGAAAGCCGAGTTTTTAAAGCGCCCGGAAGCCGATGTGCACTTTGTTTGTAACGATGGTCATGTCATTGATGAGATGCTCGAGCACACCTTGGCAACGGGTGAACGAGTAAATCGTGACGTAAAAATTGTCGCGCTGTGTCCTAACTTACATGGTGACGAGCCAATGGCTGAATTTTCGCTTACTCTTTCGATAAAAAAAGCAGCCCAACAAAGAAAAGAGGCTGCCTAGTGGTTTGTGGCTCGTTTGTTTAAAGGCGTTGGCTTAATTGAGTTCAATCTTCTCGATAGAGACGATTTTGGAGCGATTTAAGACCACTTTCCAGCGGTAATAAACAGGCTCATCGGTGTGGTTGTCCTCTTTGACAATCACATTGAGCAAATGACGTTTCTCTACTGACTCTTTGGTTACTTGACCTTCATTTAAACGGTAAACTCGGTTTGAGCTTTTATCCATCAAGCGGATGATAGGGCGCAAACTGATGTTCAATGTTTCTCTCGTTTGTTCGTAACCACTCAAGAAAAGAGAGGTCGCCATTTCGGTTTTCTCGTGATAATGAAGAATCTGCTCTTCACGTTGAACGACGCGTTTTTTACGTATTCTTTGAATCTTATCCGGCAAGCTACTTAAGGTACGATAATCGAGCCACTCCAATTTTTTGCCAACCACTTTTTTCGTCGTTGGATCAACGTACTTCTTACGCCATTTTGGTTTGCCTTTACGGATCCATCGCCACATGGCATCGCGTAAATCATCTTTAAAGATTTCTCGTAAAGCGTAAATAAAAGACATCGCGATAATGAATGAGGCAGAAATTTCCCCCAGATAATCGCGAGCGAGAATCACGGTCGAGGTCACGACAACCATCACTAAACCGGTTGCAATACCTTTGATAGCGCGCTTAATGTTGTTACCCATCGATATGGTTTCTTCACGAAGCACGATAGGGTGTTCAATCAATCGCCTTAGCAAGCGCATTTTGTTAGATAGGCGAGTAACGTCTTCAACGACTCTTGATGAGTTGTATTTGTTGAGTTTACGATGGGCTTGCTCTTTCTCACATAGCGTGATCAGACGCTTTTTGATCGTGCCATAGTCGCCTTCACGTGGTAGATGGGCCACCAGTGACAGGAACTTTTGCTCGGTATACCAAGACAGATAGTTATCGATGTTAACGTAGTAGCGTTTTAAGTTCTCTTCATAAGGAATAGAACGCCGCAAGCGCTTTAAGATCTCAAGCGTGAGCTCGATAACTTCGTCCACTTCATCTTCCGTTACGGAGTTGTTCTCATGCTTGTTTAAACTTGCTACCGCTTTGTCTAGCGCGATAACGTATTGGTAAGCGAACAAACTCAAACTTACTCGGTATTGCTGATTCGACAGGCGTCCACGTTTGGCAAGTCGACTGTGTACTAGCGGAAGAAGGATTTCAGTACTGTAATAAGATCGTTGCTGTGTGATCGAGGTGTAATAAAATTCGGATTCACTGATGATATCGGCGTTTAAACCAAGCTCACCAGGTATAAAAAAGTAAATATCTAGGTCGACACTTTTGCTCTTTGCGAGTGCATGACTGATTTTTAATGTTATTGAGTCTTGTTTATCGACGGTGACCAAAGAAAGCTCCTGACTTTGCTAAAGCATTCTTAACTTATGCGTTCCGTTGAGCAGGTAAGTATAAGAGTGCTAAAAGAGTGACTGGGGCATATAGCTGAACGACAACAGCATAACAGAGCACTATGCTTTTCTCTCTGATTTTCTTGTTAGTTTAGGTATAATTCCACGTAAATTTAAAAAGAGACAAAATCAATGATTAAAATTGGTCAAATTAACAGCTTAGAAGTCATTAAAAAGGCTGATTTTGGCGTATTTCTGGATGGCGATGATTACGGTTCTGTTCTACTACCTAGTAAGTATGTACCAGAGGGTACTGAAATTGGTGAGCATGTAGACGTATTTCTGTACTTCGATTCAGAAAGCCAACTTGCTGCGACCATTGAAAGACCAATTGCCCAAGTGGGTGAATGGGGTTTAATGAAGATTGAGGGTGTGAATGCGACAGGTGCTTTTGTAAATTGGGGCATCAAAGAAAAGGACTTACTGATTCCTTTTAGTGAGCAACGCACTCGCTTCTCTGCCGGACAAACCATTTTAGTGTATGTTTATACCGACAAAGCGTCAGGTCGCATTGTTGGTACGACTAAGTTCAATAAATGGTTAGATAAAACTCCAGCGAATTATGAAGTTAACGAGCAAGTTGATTTGATCATCGCAGAGCGTAGTCAACTTGGTTATAAAGCTATCGTTAATGGTAAGCATTGGGGCATGATTTTCCCATCGGATGTTTTTGGTAAGCTTTACATCGGTAAAAAGCTGAAAGGCTTTATTAAGCACATTCGTGAAGATGGCAAAATCGACCTTGCTCTACAAAAAGTCGGTGTGGCGAAAATGGACGATCTTTCTAGTAAGATCCTTGACTTGCTAGAGAAGAAAGGCGGATTTTTGCCTTTGAATGACAAGTCTTCTCCTGAAGCGATTTTTGATGCTTTCCGCACAAGTAAAGGGACTTATAAAAAGACCATCGGTGGCTTATACAAGCAGGGTAAAATTGTCATTGAGAAAGACGGTATTCGTCTAGCGTAGTCCAAACTCACGTATAGTGGAACTACAGCCAAAAAAACGGCCCAAACTTTTCCTTTTTTTGGGCCTAGGGGAAACGGCTCCGCAGAGCCTGCGCTAAACTTGTCCAACAATAATTTTGTTGGTGAACATAGAGAGAAATGCCACATCAAAGCATTACTTTGATACAACTAGTTTAGTACAGCGTGTCCGGATCGCTAGCGAGCCCACTTGCTTTCATACTTCCGAATTAAAAAGCCATCGCAAATACGATGGCTTTTCATTTATTTATGGTTCGTTACGTCTTTTAAAATAAGTTCTTATCTCGTACTAATTCGCGAGGGAGACCATTCTTTATTCGGTTGCTTACCCACTTGCCAAGGCCAATAACTGCGCCTTGATAGGTGACAAGCACTTCGCCTTTACCTGTTTTCATTCCCTCAGGAATGGTTTGTGGGCGAACATCACGCCCCATGTACCATTCGCGCGCTTCTTCAATACTGAGTTCAATGGCGTTGCTTTCAGAACCTGTCGCCAGGGCAGTCGCGACTTGGTGTTGCCAACGGTAGCCATTTTTATGGGCTTCCGCGATCTTTATACCCATACGGGAGAAGCGTAATTCGCCGATCATCGCTTCTAAAGCATTAGGGAATAACCAGACATCTTTATCGCGAAGCCATACAGAACTGTCATTTGGAAGTTTAATACCTAACGCGCTTTGGAGTTGTTGAGCAATTTCTGTCGATTCTTTTTTTGAAGTTTTAGCAAAGGGGAATTTCCCCATGCGCTTTTTGACTTCTGGCGCCTCAACAGCAGCCAGTTTGCGAATTCTTGCAACAAAGAACCCTTCACAGTCGTAGACCTGTGGGAAAATATGCAAAAAGCCTTCTTCAGTTAGGGCTGCCTCTGCGTTTTCAAACAAGTTCTCAAGGCTTTCAAACTCTACAGCATCTCCAAAGTTTTCTTTCAAGTGATGACAAACTTGTTGGTTTTCTTCTGTACTGAGCGTACATGTTGAGTAAACCATCACACCACCGGGCTTCAATGCATGGAAGGCGCTTTCAATAAGATCTTTCTGTGTGTCAGCGATGTCGAGTACGGAAGCTTGCGTCCAGTTTTTCATCGCATCTTCGTCTTTGCGAACGGTGCCTTCTCCAGAGCAAGGCGCGTCGAGCAAAACCGCATCAAATTGTTCTGGTAGCCAACCGCCAAAAACGCGTCCATCGAAGTTACTTAGTGCGGCGTTACGTACCCCACAACGTTCCACATTAGCGTACAGTACTTTTACACGACTTGCGGCGTATTCATTGGCCACAAGTACACCTTCGTTGTTCATTAAAGCTGCAATTTGAGTGGTTTTTGAGCCTGGAGCGGCTGCGGTATCTAACACGGCATCGTAAGATTCATCATTCATAAACAGAGCAGATACCGGCATCATCGAACTGGCTTCTTGAATGTAGAATAAGCCAGACATGTGTTCTGCTGTGTTGCCTAATGGTACAACTGACTCGTCCGCTTCAATCCAAAACCCCGTGTCACACCAAGGCACAGGAGAAAGCTTCCAGCCTTTTGTTTCTGCTCGTTCTAAAAACGCTTCAACGCTGATCTTCAACGTATTAACTCGAATACTCTTGCGCAGTGGCTTTTGGCACGATGCGATAAAGTCTTCCATGTTGAGGTGAGCTGGAAGGATAGTTTGGATTTTTTCCAGAAACGCGTCTGGGATGTAAACATTAGGATGCAATGTGGGATCTCGTTTGCAGAATTTGTGGCAAATAATATACGAAAGCGAAGCAGAAACGAATAGTGACAAGGGCCGAGCAATAAAAAAGAGCAGCGATTGCTGCTCTTTTAAGGTACTCAAACTTCAATTGTACGTGAATTGAGCTTTATTCTACGGCTTAGGAATCGCTGTACGCCATTGAGTCCAACCTTCTTCAGCTTGTGGATACAAAAAGAAAGATTGCCCACTCTTTGCCGCTGGTGGAATAGTAGATTGCTCTGGCGTTGAAAACGCAATTCCTCCGCGAACTAAACTATCAAAGGTTCCCGCTTTGATGTTAGCGCCGGTAAGCCCGATGGAAACATCTACTCCTGAAACATTCCAGAACACACTGTTTTGACGAACGAGGTAAGCATATTCAGGCTGTATTTTGATAGTCGTGACGATGCGATCAGCAAATTCTCCTAGGCTTACGTCGGTCACTTGGCCAACTTCCATCTGGCGGTAAAGAATAGGGGTACCGACTTGTACTGAGCCTCTTTGTTCACTTTGTAACGTAAACATGATTCCATGCACGCGTTCTGAACTATTTTCTAATTGAAAATCAAATTTAGCTTTACCTTTACCTGGTTCAACACTGATGGATTTCGAAACCAACGCCCCGAGGTTTTTAACGCCACCTAAACCAATTTCTGGTTCAGTTAGCCAAAAATGTGAGCCTTCAACCGCAATGTTTTCTACGTATTCAGGTCGGATTCTTGCAGTGACTTCAACCATGTTACGACGAAAATTCGGTACAACCAGAGTGATTTCACCAACTTTAACACCTTGATATTCAATCGGCATTCCTTTAGCAATCTCTTGCGAACCGTCGGTTTCTAAAGCAATGACGCGCCCAAACTTGCGAGCGGTTTTTTGATCAGAATACAGCTTCCAGTTTTCTCCGATTTTGTTTTCAACGCCTGGCACGGAGTCAAAAGCGATGCCACCTTCGATTAACGACTTCAAAGGGTGTGCTTTCACACTGACGCCAGCTAATGATGCATCTATCTCAATCCCTGAACGATTCCAAAAAACGGTTTGTGGCGTTACAAGATAAGCGAAGCGGTTTTCGATAGTAGCCTTAATTAGTACTCCGCCATCAACTAGTTGGAAATCGGAGACGTTACCAACTGGAAGATTACGATAGAGTAGAGGACTGCCTTTGGAAATCGGCGGCAATTCAGAAGCAAATAGTGTTAGCGCCCTAGAGCCACTTTGATTGTACTGCGCCAATTCAGCCAATGATTCATTTTGGAACAGTTGATACTCTTTTTGAATATCTTGCTTGCCTTCGCTCACAAAACTAATTGACCCAGTTAACAACTGCTTTGCTGGAGGAACGGTAACGCTGAGCCCCGATTCAGTTAACTCTGCTGATGCACTGCCGGTTACATAAAAACGATTGTTTGATTTGATCAGATGTTTATATTCATGGTCAATCAATACATCCATAAATACTTCGTGTTGTGATTTTTTATCTTCCTTAACTAGGCCCACTTTGATGATTGAACCAACAACGATGCCTTTATAAAGTACATTGGCACCGCTATCTAGGCCAAACGAATTGTCGGATACCAAACGAATCGCGATGGACTTTTCTTGCTGTTGGTTAAACACGTTTTTACGAATGGCAGTAAAGCGGCGAGAGCGTTCACCCGCGCCCGGCACGATCGTTAAGAAGTTTCCTCGCACTAAATTAGCAATGTTTTCAACACCAGAAAGGGACACCTTTGCTTCTTCTAAGACAAATCGAGTACCTGTCGTCAGCATGTCACTAAAGGCGGGTTGAATTGCCGCTGACGCCAATATCACTTCTCGGCCTTCGGAAAGGCTCAAGTCCGTAACTTGGCCAATTTCGATTCCGCGATACATAATTGGAGCGCCTTCTCCGCTGATCTTGCTGTCATCAGGTAGGACGATTTTAACCGCGATGCCTCGACCAGCAGTTTTCAAATCTTTATACAAACGGAACTCGGTGTTCTCTTCTACAGGCTCACCATCATCCGGAGAGTCGACGGCGATGGCGCCACCTAGTAAGGCACTCATGCTTTCTAGTCTTACATCGACACCTTCAAAACCGATGCTGGCACCAATTCCACTGACGTTCCAGAATCGACTGCGGTTGTTAATGATATGTCGGTATTGATCCTGAATGTTGGCTTGAATAGTGATAGATTTTGCATCTTCATCTAGCTGGTAACTGTACACTTCACCGATTGGGATTTTCTTATAAACAATTTGAGAGCCAACCGATACACCACCTAAATCACGGCTTTTGAGCTTAATATTCAAACCTTGAGAAACGCGTAAATCTGTTGGGGCAGAGTCTAACGCATGGAATGTTGTCTCAAACTCTTGACCATCTCCGGGTTGAATCGAGATGTAGTTACCTGAGACGAGCGCATCCAGTCCGGAAACTCCCGTTAGGCTAGCTGTTGGTTTTACTAACCAAAAGCGTGTTTTATCGTTCAGTAACTTTGCAGCTTCAGGATAGATATCAGCATCGACATAAATACTGCCGAGATCTTCGGTGAGGTTAATGTCTCTTACCATGCCGACTTCTAATCCTTGGTAACGGATAGTGGTTCGGCCGGCGACAAGACCAGCGGCATCAGAAAAATAGATTTGCACTCGTTGTCCTGCATCGTGTATCGACTTCACAACAAGCCAGCCAGCTAAGACCATGGTCAAAATTGGCAACAGCCAAAGAGGAGATATGCCTTTACTCCGCTTTACATCTGGTACGTATGACGTTTGAGAACTGTTCTGATCACTCATTCATTGACTCTTTTTCTGATTGTTTTGGGCTTGTTTGGTCCCAGATTAGCCTTGGATCAATACTTTCTGCTGCAAGCATGGTCAACACTACGACAACACCAAATGCTACGGCGCCATATCCTGGTGTGAAATCCAGTATCTGACCACGATCGACTAAGGTCATCATGATAGAAATAACAAACAAATCCATCACAGACCATTTACCGATCCATTTAACAACAAAGTAAACCATCATTCGTTGTCTCTTAAACACCGAACGTTTGAATTGGATGCAAAGCATGATGTAGGCGAGCCCAAGTATTTTAATCACCGGGACAACGATACTGGCAACAAAAATGATCGCAGCGATTCCATACATGCCGCTTTTTACCAAACCAGCCACGCCTGAAAAAATAGTGTCCTCCAAACGCTTACCATTGGTAAGCAAGATGGAAATAGGGATCAGGTTAGCGGGGAAGATGGCGACCGTTGCTGCGATGAGGTAAGCCCATGTTTTCTGAATGGAGTTTGGCTTGCGATGATATAACTCGTGATGACAACGCTGGCAATGGTCACCTTCAGGCTGGGACAAGTGGCATTCATGGCAATGCACATCTTTATGCTCAAAAGCATATAAACTTTCTGGTTTCCAAGCTTCCCAATAACGACGCACGCTGATTCTTGAAACTAACAAAACGGTAAATATCTGCAAAAGAACCAGACCAATTAACCCTGGGCCGACGAAAATGTCGGAATAATCTTGGAGTTTAAAACAGGAAATGGCGATGCTAACTAAGAACACATCCAACATAACCCAATGCTTCAAATGTTGAATTAGCCACAGTGAGATACGAAGCCCACGGAACCATCGTTGATGTAAAGAAATATGCGCCGTTACCACTGAAACACAAACCGTCAGTGGCGCTAGAGAGCTACAAAATAGAATGAGCAATGAAAGAAGAACAAATCCTTCTTCCATCAATGTGATCATCCCTGAAGGCAAGGCTGCCGGAATCATCACACCAAAGAGTCGGATGCTAATAAAGTTAAAAAAGTGCGATGGAATAAATAGTAGGATACAGGTTATCGCGACGGCTAGATTACCAGAGAGGCTAGGGCTACCTCCGCGATATAATTGTGTACCACAACGAGGGCAGTGTGCATTTTTGCCATGGGGTAAGTCGACGATGTCGACAGGCAATTCACAACCTTGGCACAAACGTACGTTATTGGGTTGCATGGCGTGCTTAGACAGAGAGGTCATAACGACCTCTCTAGCTTGAACGATTTAAGCGTGGGACTGTATGCCCCCATATAAGGTTTGATATAAGCCTTCTTGCTCAACTAACTCACCATGAGTACCTGTTTGCGTCACTTTCCCATCTTCAAGCACGTAGATCAAATCGGCTTGTTTCACAGCGGATAGTCGGTGCGCAACGATTAATGTTGTTCTACCACGTAAGAACTCGGTCAGTGCTTTGTGTAAAGCCGCTTCAGTAGCGGTATCTAGCGCAGACGTGGCTTCGTCTAAAATAACAAATTGAGGATTACTCAGCACCATTCTAGCAATGGCAAGCCGTTGTCGTTGACCTCCTGACAAACGAATGCCATTACGACCAACTTGAGTATCCAAGCCGTGGTTAAGTTGAGAAATTACATCATGCAGCTGAGCCACTTCAAGCGCACGCCAAAGTGACATTTCGTCAAAATTCCCACCAAGCGTTAGATTATGCCTCAAGGTATCGTTAAATAGTATAGGTTGCTGTAATACCACGGCAATTTTGTCGCGAATTACTTCAAAACCAATATCTTCTGTTAATTCATCATTAAAGCGAATGCTACCGGAGTTTTGACGGTAAACCCCAATAAGTAATTGTATCAAGGTTGACTTACCACCGCCGCTTGCACCAACCAACGCCACTTTCTTTCCTGCCGGCATATGTAAAGAAAGATTATCTAGGACTTTGTTTTCATTATTGTAAGAGAAATTAATGTTTTCTACTTTAACATCAACTTCTCTACCTTCTTTGAAAGGATTTACCTTAGGAACCGGTCTCTGCTCTTCTTCTAACTCTAATAAGTCGTTGATGCGTTTTAATGCGGCTTTAGCGCTGTACCAAGAAAACTGAATCCCAAGCAACTCTTGAACAGGAGACAGCATGAACCATAGGTAACCAAAAACGGCAAATATTTGGCCAATAGTAAGGTCACTGAACATGACCATTAACATTGCGACAGCTCTGAATAATTCAAAGCCGATCAAAAAGAGAAGAAAAGAAACGCGACCAGCCGCTTCAGATTGCCAAGCATACTTGTCTGCATCAACGCGAACTTGGTTCGCACTATCTTTGAGTTGCTGGAGAAATTCTCGCTCTTTATTGGCCGCGCGTAGTTGGTAGATTCCATCTAATGTTTCAACTAAACGGTTTTGGAAAATTTCAAAAGAATGATTTTCCTTCCGTTTCAGATGTTTAACCATACTGCCTAGTTTACGTGAGAAGTAAATGACAATAGGGTTAACTAACAGGATAAACAGACCAAGTCGCCAATCGAGCCAAAGTAGAACGATAGCAGTACCAATAACAGTCAGAAAACTGATAACGAATTTTGCTAACGTAGAACCAATAAATTTATCAATGGTCTCAATGTCAGTGATAAGGTGTGCGTTGATTCCTCCGCTACCTTTGGTTTCGTATTGTCGGATGCTGATACGGCCGAGTTTGTCGATCATTTTACTGCGCATCTCAAACGTGATGGTTTTTGAAACAAGCGTAAATTGTCGGCTTTGAAGGATATTTAATCCTTGGCTCGCAGCTCGCATAAGAACAACCAAGAACAGGGTGAAGAAAATATAGCCTGTCGGAGTGTGCCACGCTTCAGGGAGAATGGCATTCATGGCATCTAAGCCTTTTGCAGGTTGGTCCAATAAGACCTCATCAACCATCAAAGGCATGAGGAGGGGAATTGGAACACTAATCAAGGTTGCAAGCACCGCTATCAAGTTCGCTATGATCAGCTTGGACTTGTGCTTTTTTACTTGTGTTATCAACCAAGAACGGCTAATAGTGTCATTTTTCAGAAGCATTGTAATTGAGAATAAGTCCTATTATAAAGTAGGGCTGCATTTTAGCGCCATACATTGAGAATGGAAGCTTTTATAGTAAGTAGGAAGTTAATATGAACTTAGAACAATACCAAAGACTAACCAAACAAGCTGTTGCTCTAATTGAGTCTGAACCAGACTTTATTGCGAACCTAGCAAACTTGAGCTCATTGCTTTTCATGGAACTTGACGATCTTAACTGGGCAGGCTTTTACCTAACAAAAGGTGAAGAGCTTGTTCTTGGTCCGTTCCAAGGAAAACCAGCTTGTGTTCGTATCCCAATGGGTCGAGGCGTCTGCGGTACTGCTGCACAAACTAATACTATACAAAGAGTATACGACGTTCACGAATTTGAGGGGCATATTGCGTGCGATGCAGCGAGCAATTCAGAAATTGTGATTCCATTTTCTATTAATGGAAAGGTGGTTGGTGTACTTGATATTGATAGTCCAAGTATTGGCCGATTTAATGAAACAGACGAAGAAGGTCTCACTCATTTCATGGTTGAAGTAGAAAAGCTGCTTAATTCACACGCGAACGACGCATAAATTAGCCTTCGAGTGTGGTTTTTCCTTGGCATGTCACTATAATACGAGAATATTTTTTCTTAATGCTCGCGGAAATCCGCTCAAATCAGGACCCCTCATGACTGAAAAGTTAAAAAACAGCAAAGAAGTTATTGCATATATTGCTGAATGTTTCCCTAAGTGCTTTACTTTAGAAGGTGAAGCAAAACCTCTGAAAATTGGTATTTTTCAAGATCTTGCGGAACGTCTAAATGAAGACGAAAAAGTAAGCAAAACACAGCTTCGTGCAGCGTTAAGACAGTACACTTCATCATGGCGTTACCTACACGGTGTAAAACCAGGTGCAGTACGTGTAGACCTAGATGGCAACCCTTGTGGTGAGCTAGAAGAAGAGCACGTTGAACACGCGAAAGCGACACTTGCAGAAAGCAAGGCGAAAGTTCAGGCTCGTCGTAAAGAACAAGCACAAAAAGCTCGTGAAGAGGGTAAGGCGAAAGCGAAACCTGCGGCTAAAAAGCCTCAACAGCCTCGTCGTACTAATAAACCAAAAGTACAAAAACCAACTAAGCCTGTAGAAACGCGCGCTCTAAATGCTGATGAAATCACAGTAGGTAACGCAGTTAACGTGAACATGGGCAAAGGAAACATGGCAGCGACCATTGTTGAAATCAATAAGGATGATGTACGTGTTCAACTTGCTAACGGCCTACAAATGGTTGTGAAAGCGGAGCACTTGCGCGCATAAAGGAGATACTCCTACGCATGAATTGCCGTTCAAAAGTGACCCTGATTGCTGCTAGCTTATGGCTAGCAGCATCAGCTC
The DNA here is from genome assembly GCF_033340495.1 of Vibrio sp. 1249-1. Classification (NCBI taxonomy): domain Bacteria; kingdom Pseudomonadati; phylum Pseudomonadota; class Gammaproteobacteria; order Vibrionales; family Vibrionaceae; genus Vibrio; species Vibrio sp. 1249-1. The sequence goes on along the minus strand of NZ_JAWOWJ010000002.1, from coordinate 718,087 downwards.
AGGCTCTTGAAGCCAAACTACATAAAGATGACCTGCCGGTTCTTTCTCCTGAAGTTCAGCATGAAACAGCTAGCAAACGAGTCACCTCGCGATTTACCCGCTCTCATTATAAGCACTTCAGCCTCAATGATGATTTCTCTAAAGCGATATTTGAACGCTATGTAGAGTTGCTTGATTACAATAGAAATATTTTCACTCAAGCAGACATCGATTCATTTAAAAATTGGTCAGTCGAGCTTGATGATCAGCTTAAATCGGGCAACAACCAAATTGCTTTTGATGTTTACAACCTCTCAATGCAGAAGCGTTTCGATCGTTTTGCTTATGCGTTAACTCTACTCGATGAAGAGATCAAGTTTGATACCGATGACGAGATAGAGTTAGACCGCTCTGAGGCCGCATGGCCAAAAGACGAAGCAGAGCTCAACGAGTTGTGGCGCAAGCGTGTGAAATATGACGCGTTAAATCTGAAACTGACTGGCAAAGAGTGGCCAGAGATTAAAGAAGTTTTAGAGAAGCGTTATAACAACGCGATGAAGCGCATCACACAGACCAACAATGAAGACGCATTTCAGTTGTATATGAATGCCTTCGCGCGACAGGTTGACCCTCATACAAGCTACCTTTCTCCACGTAATGCCGAGCAATTCCAATCGGAAATGAACCTTTCTCTAGAAGGCATCGGCGCCGTTTTGCAAATGACAGACGATTACACAGTAATTCGTTCACTTGTTGTTGGCGGTCCGGCCTCAAAGAGTAAGCAACTTGGTGAAGGGGACCGAATCACTGGTGTTGGACAAGACGGTGAAGAAATTGTCGACGTGATCGGTTGGCGTCTGGATGATGTTGTTCAGTTAATCAAAGGCCCTAAAGGCACAAAGGTTAATCTACAGATCTTGCCAGAAGGTAACGATGCGAAGAGTTACATTGTCACAATTGTTCGTGACAAAGTTCGCTTAGAAGATCGTGCAGTTAAGTCAGAAATCATCGAAAAAGACGGTAAGAAGATTGGTATTTTAGAAGTACCAAGTTTCTACGTCGGCTTATCGAAAGACACCGATAAATTACTAGCTGAGTTGAAAACCAAAAACGTTGACGGCGTAATCGTTGATCTACGCAACAATGGCGGTGGTGCGCTAACAGAAGCAACGGCATTGACAGGTTTATTCATTAAAGAAGGTCCTGTAGTTCAAGTTCGTGACAGCTATGGCCGCATCAAGGTGAATGCCGATACCGATGGAAAAGTGAGTTATGATGGCCCATTGACGGTGTTGATTAACCGCTACAGTGCTTCAGCATCTGAAATTTTTGCAGCGGCAATGCAAGATTATAATCGTGCAATCATCTTAGGTGAAAACTCTTTCGGTAAAGGTACAGTTCAGCAACATCGTTCACTGAATCATATTTACGATCTTTTCGATAAAGAGCTAGGTTATGTTCAGTACACGATTCAGAAGTTTTATCGTATTGACGGTGGAAGTACGCAAAATCGTGGTGTTGCACCAGATATTTCGTACCCAACGCCAATTGAGGCTTCTGAAACAGGTGAAAGTGTTGAAGACAATGCTTTACCTTGGGATCAGATTGATAAAGCACAATATCAAACGTTTCCAAGTAACGACGCCTTAGTTGAAAAACTTACTGCTCTTCATAACAAGCGTATTTCTGATGAAATGGAGTTCCGCTTTATCAATGAAGACATCGAGAAATATCGTAAAGAAAAAGACGATAATACTTTGTCTTTGAACGAAAAAGTTCGTAAGGCTGAATCGGATAAAGCGGAAGCCCTTCGATTACAACGCATAAATGAACGTCAAGTTGCTTTGGGTAAAAAAGCATTTAAAACATTGGATGACATACCAAAAGACTACGAGGCTCCTGATGTTTATTTAGATGAGTCTGTCGCGATTATGGTCGATCTACTTAAGCAGGAAAATCAGTCATAATAACTGGCAATTTAGAATAAAAAGAGTGAGTCTTTCAGATTCACTCTTTTTTTATGCCTTTTTGTCTTCCGCTGTCTCGATATCGAGCAAGATATTCGCTTATTTTCCCCCAATAATTTACGTGATCTACATCTAAAATTTCGCGAAAGTGAGGACTACTGGCTAAGCTAAAAGAAAACGATAAGGATGCCGATATGAAGTGGTTCTTTATTTTACTTAGCTTTTGCTGCTTTAGTGTGTTTGGTGGAGAAAACACCAGAGAAGATGAATTAAGTCACTTTGACACGCCGTTTCTCATCGGAGACTGGTATTTGATGAACCCAAACCCCGAAGAGTCGGCTGAAAACTTTCGTGCGATCAAACTCTCATTAGGTTCTGACTACAGCTTTTCTATTGATATTCAAAAGAAAGACTATTCCGTTGACCATTGGGAAGGGCTGTATAACGCAAATGAAGACACCATCGTTCTTGGTTTAAACACCGACGAGCCTCAAATTTATGCCTATCGCAACAACCATAATACGCTTGATCTTAATGGTGTAACATTCACTAAGGGATTATCCAATTCACTTGCAGGTATTTGGTCTAGCTCTCACGTATCTGGCGACGGTCTTGTGGCAAACAACATTAATCAGATGGATTTGATACTTCAACCTGATTTCGTGTTCATGTTTAGGGTTTCGAACGAAGAAGGGGATGAGTCCATCAAACAAGGTGTGTTTTACACAGAAGATGAGTTTCTGGTTCTGTTGTATGAAAATGGCGAGCATGGAACCACGTATAAGCTCAACAAGAATGAGCTAACGATCGAAGATTCCAATGGTGATATGTACGCCGTACTCAATAGAGTTACGCCATGATGCCTTTAACATGCGCCAAATTACGCGTGCGTACGGTAAGTCATTAATGTTGTTTAAATGTTAATCAAAAAACGGAGCTAGAGCACTAAAAGCTCCGTTTTTTGATGGAAAGACTTGTATTCTGATACCACAACCCCTACAAATAGCTTATATAGTGATACCAGAACTGCATTTTTGATCATGCAGTCTGGTATTTTTGTTGTTCGACATACAAGGATTTATGCTCATGTCTCAAGCTCCCCTGGCCAAATATCGTAAAGATTATAAAGAGCCATCTCATGCGATTACTGATATCGATCTTACTTTTGATCTATATGACAATGACACAATCGTTACGGCGGTATCAAAAGTTGCTCAAAAAGGCGATACAACAACGCTAGAACTCGATGGCGAAGGGCTTGAGCTACGCGCTGTAAAAGTAAATGGTGAGGATTGGGCTCATCACGAGGTGAAGGAGTCATCGCTGGTACTGACCGATCTTCCATCCGAGTTTGAACTTGAAATCGTCACCAAAATTGATCCTGAAGCGAATACAGCACTCGAAGGTTTGTACAAATCAGGCGGCGCATTTTGTACTCAGTGTGAGGCTGAGGGCTTCCGCCGTATCACGTACTATCTAGACCGTCCGGATGTTCTAGCAAAATACACAACAAAAGTGATCGCAGATAAAGCGGTTTATCCATATTTGCTGAGCAATGGTAACCGAATTGCAGAAGGCGATGCAGAGAACGGTCGTCACTGGGTTCAATGGCAGGATCCGCATCCAAAACCAGCTTACTTGTTCGCCCTTGTTGCAGGCGACTTTGATGTATTGCGTGACAAATATACAACGATGTCAGGTCGCAGTGTTGATTTAGAAATCTTTGTTGATAAAGGTAACTTAGATCGTGCAGGCCATGCGATGACATCGCTGATCAACTCGATGAAGTGGGATGAGGAACGCTTTGGCCTAGAATACGATCTGGATATTTACATGATCGTTGCTGTTGATTTCTTCAACATGGGTGCAATGGAAAACAAAGGCTTGAACATTTTTAACTCAAAATATGTGCTGGCGAACGATCAAACTGCGACAGATCGTGATTATTTAGGCATCGAAGCTGTGATCGGTCATGAGTACTTCCACAACTGGACTGGCAACCGTGTCACTTGTCGTGACTGGTTCCAACTAAGTCTAAAAGAAGGCTTAACCGTATTCCGAGACCAAGAATTCTCTTCTGACTTAGGCTCTCGTGCTGATAACCGTATTGATAACGTACGTATTATTCGTGGTCCTCAATTTGCGGAAGATGCAAGCCCAATGTCTCACCCGATTCGTCCTGACAAAGTCATTGAGATGAATAACTTCTACACGCTAACGGTGTATGAAAAGGGCAGCGAAGTTATTCGTATGTACCATACACTCCTTGGCGAAGAGGGCTTCCAAAAAGGAATGAAACTTTATTTTGAACGTCACGATGGTACCGCCGCGACGTGTGAAGACTTTGTTTCTGCAATGGAAGATGCCACCGGTGTTGATTTAAAACAGTTCCGTCTGTGGTACAGCCAATCGGGTACACCAACGCTGCGCGTAAATAGCGAATACAACGCTGATGCAAAAACTTACGCACTAACGGTAGAGCAATTTACGGAGCCGACGCAAGACCAAGCAGAAAAACAAGCGCTGCATATTCCGTTCGATATCGAGTTGTATGATTCGAAAGGTCGAGTTATCCCACTGGTGATTAACGGTGAATCAGTTAATAACGTGCTGGATATTAAACAAGATAAGCAAACGTTCGTATTTGAAAATGTCGAAGAACAGCCAGTGCCATCTTTGTTGCGTGAATTCTCGGCACCAGTCAAATTAGAATACGATTACAGCGATGACGAGTTAGTCTTCTTGATGAAGCACGCAACGAACGATTTTGCTCGATGGGACGCTAGCCAAATGCTATTGGCTAAATACATTCGTCAGAATGTGAAAAACGTTCAAGCGGGACAAGAAGTATCGCTTTCTGAAGGTGTGATAGATGCTTTCCGCGGTGTGCTGTTGGATGAAACGCTTGAGCCTGCTTTCATTGCTCAAGTTTTCTCTATGCCTTCAATCAATGAGATTACTGGTTGGTACCAGCAAATTGATATCGATGCCGTAGACAAAGTGCTAAACAGCATTACAGTGTCACTTTCTAAGGAATTAGAAGATGAGCTAAGTGCGACTTATCACACGCTTAAGCAAACAGAGTATACGATCGACCATGCTGCTATTGGCAAGCGTGCTTTACGTAACCGTTGCCTTCAGTACCTAGCATATACGGAAAAAGGTAATGATTTAGTCAACGCGCAGTACGCATCTGCAAATAACATGACAGATACGATTGCTGCGATGAGTGCCGCAAATAACGCTCAGCTCGAGTGTCGTGAAGCACTTATGGCTGATTATAGCGATAAATGGAAGCACGATGGTTTGGTTATGGATAAGTGGTTTGCACTGCAAGGTAGCAATCCTGCAGAGGATGCTCTTGAAAAAGTAAAAGCAACCATGAACCACGAAGCATTTAGTTTGAAAAATCCGAACCGTACGCGCAGCTTAATTGGCTCGTTCTTAAGTGCGAACCCTGTACGTTTCCATGATAAATCCGGTGTAGGTTACCAATTTGCCGGTGAAATTCTTCGCCAACTAAATGATTCGAACCCACAAGTAGCTTCTCGAATGATTGATCCTTTGCTTAAGTTCCGTAAATACGATGAAGCTCGCCAAGCAATGATTCGTGCAGAACTTGAAAAGCTCAAAGCAATGGATAATCTTGCTAAAGATCTATTCGAAAAAGTGACTAAAGCACTAGACGAATAGTAAACAACACAATAGGGTGGTCATTAAGACCACCTTATTTGTTTATGTCACTTAGTTTTCACTTCATGAACTATTACTACTTCAATCTCAACATTTCATATCAAACGTTTTTATCTCATTATTCTGGTGCGGCAAGTGTTGTTCAAGTTGTCACACACAACGGTTTGCGTTTGCAGTTACCCGCCGCGAGATTTAGACCATTTCTTAGTCAATTGGGCGTTAGAGGCCAGTTTAGACTAACAACTGACCAAAATAATAAGTTTCTTAAGTTAGAAACTCTGTGATGTATTGTATTTGCAGAGAGTTAAATAGGAATCTTAGTCACAGAATCGGACATTTCACCTCTTACCACTACGATTAGTTGTTAAACATTTGTAATTATGCTTTTACAATGGGCACATGCATTACCTATGCTTAGTTTCTAAGGTAACAACCTAGCTACTAAGTCCCCCTACAAAACAACAATTCTAATGTGGAGTGTGAATATGACCGCGCGTGAAAATGTAGTGCCGGTTCTGCTTGAAAAGGTTTACCAACTGATTCAAGACAAACTCGAGCTTTCTCACCAAACGCTTGTAACTAAACTTGCTCAACACTTATTCAGTAACATTGCTGATGATGATCTAATTCAGCGAAACGAATCCGACCTTTATGGTGCTGTCGTTAGCCTTTGGCACCATATCAATGAAAAAAAACCAGAAGAGATTTCGGTTCGAGTATTTAACCCGACCGTAAGTCGTCAAGGCTGGCAATCCACACACACAATCGTAGAAATTGTTGTTCCAGATAGTCCATTCTTAGTGGACTCAGTCAAAATGGCTTTAGCACGTTTGGATCTTGTTTGTCACCTAATGTTGAATAACCCAACACAGATTCAGCGTGATAAAAAAGGCCAAGTTACAGACGTAAACGGTGAGGGTGGTGTTCTTCAATCACTTTTCCACATAGAGGTAGACCGCCTTACTAGTAAAGACGAGATGCAAGCGCTTAAAGAAGAGCTGTTAAGAATTCTATCTGATACTCGCTTAGTCGTTGATGACTGGAAGCAGATGGTTGATAAGCTTAAGTTTGTTACTGATGAACTTGAGAAAAATAAAGATCGTGTTTCTATCCAAACTGATCGTATGGATGAAACGATCGCATTTCTTCGTTGGCTAGAAGATCATAACTTTACCTTTATGGGTTATAAAGATTATGACTTAAAAGAGGTCAATGGTGATACCGAACTTGTTCCTGCTAAAGAAAAAGGACTAGGTCTGTTTGCTGATGACAAGCGCGTGCGTAGCGTCAAGCTCTCTGAATTATCAGATTCAGCGCGATTAGAAGCGAAAAAACCATACGCTCTGATCATCACCAAAGGTAACAAAGCATCTCGTATCCACCGTCCGGCTTATACTGATTACATCGGTATTAAAAAGTTTGATGAAAACGGTAAAGTAATAGGTGAGCATCGCTTTACTGGTTTATATACCTCCGCCGTTTACAACCAAGCGGTACAAAGTATTCCTCTGATCCGTGAAAAAGTTGACCGTATCCTTGAAGCAAGTGGATACCGCCACGGATCATACTCATACAAAGCATTGCACAATATCTTAGAAAACTACCCACGCGACGAGTTGCTTCAAGCTAATGAAGAAGAGCTGCTTGAGGTGGGAATGGGTGTTGTACAAATGCAAGATCGTGACTTGCTGCGTTTGTTTGTTCGTAAAGACCCATTTGGTCGTTTCTTCAGTTGCATGGTTTATGTCACTAAAGATCGTTACAACACAGAATTGCGTCGTCAAACTCAACGCATTCTTAAGCAGTACTTTGGTTGCGAGCAAGAGGTTGAATTTACAACGTACTTCTCAGAAAGCCCACTAGCGAGAACACATTACATTGTTCGTGTAGACAATAACAACATTGACGTAGACGTGAAAAAGATCGAGCAAAATCTAATGGAAGTTTCTACCTCTTGGGATGACAGACTAAAAGAATCCATCATTGCTAACTTTGGTGAAAGTAAAGGCCTTCCTCTTTCAAAAGAATATATGAGTGCGTTCCCTCGCTCATACAAAGAGGACATGATGCCAGGTTCTGCGGTTGCAGATATCGAGCGCTTAGAAGCGTTAAGTGATGATAATAAACTTGGTATGTTGTTCTACCGACCTCAAGAAGAGGGAGCAGATTCCAAAGCTGTCCGCTTAAAGTTATATCATCGCGATGAACCAATTCACCTTTCTGACGTAATGCCGATGTTGGAAAACCTTGGTTTGCGTGTGATTGGCGAATCGCCATATGAGATCGAGAAAAACAACGGTCAGACCTTCTGGATCCTTGACTTCTCTATGCTGCATAAGAGCGAGAAAACCGTTGACCTTCGTGAAGCTCGTGATCGTTTCCAACAAGCATTTGCTGCCATTTGGGCGGGTAATCTTGAAAGTGATGGTTTCAACCGATTGTTATTAGGTGCGTCTTTATCTGGCCGTGAGATTTCCATTCTTCGCGCTTACGCACGATACATGCGCCAAGTCGGCTTCCCATTCAGTCAGCAGTACATCGAAGACACGCTAAGCCACTACCCAGACTTAGCGACAGGTCTAGTCAAGCTGTTCACCAAGCGATTTGATCCGAAACACAAAGGCAGCGAGAAAGGCCAAAACGATCTAATTAAAAAGCTAACAGAGCAGTTGGATCGTGTAGAGAGCTTGGATGATGATCGTATTATTCGTCGTTATATCGAAATGATCATGGCGACGCTTCGTACCAACTACTACCAAGTAGACGAGAATAAGCAGCCTAAGCCTTGGTTATCTTTGAAAATGAAGCCAAGCGATATTCCTGAGATTCCGCAGCCTGTACCTGCATTCGAGATCTTTGTTTACGCACCAGATATTGAAGGTGTTCACCTTCGTGGTGGAAAAGTGGCTCGTGGTGGTTTGCGTTGGTCAGATCGTCAAGAAGACTTCCGTACGGAGATTCTTGGCTTAGTGAAAGCGCAACAGGTTAAGAACACTGTAATTGTACCAGTGGGTGCAAAAGGCGGCTTCGTTTGTAAACGCCAGCCATCTCTCACCAGTCGTGATGAAATTTTTGCGGAAGGTCAGCGTTGTTACAAACGCTTTATCCGTGCACTGCTTGATGTGTCAGATAACATCATTGAAGGAGAGGTGGTACCACCACAAAACGTTGTTCGTCACGATGAAGATGACCCATATCTAGTAGTGGCTGCCGATAAAGGCACAGCAACCTTCTCAGATTTGGCAAACTCTGTTTCTGCAGAATACAACTTCTGGCTAGGTGACGCATTCGCTTCAGGTGGTTCAAACGGTTACGATCACAAAGCAATGGGAATCACCGCAAAAGGTGGTTGGGAATCTGTTAAACGTCACTTCCGTGAAATGGGCATCAACTGTCAGACCACTGATTTTACTGCAATCGGTGTAGGTGATATGGCAGGTGACGTGTTCGGTAACGGTATGCTGCTATCGAAGCATATTCGATTGCAAGCTGCGTTTAACCACATGCACATCTTTATTGATCCAAATCCAGATTCAGCCAGCAGCTGGGAAGAGCGTAACCGCTTGTTTAATTTGCCAAGATCAAGCTGGGAAGATTACAACAAAGACTTGATCTCTCAAGGTGGTGGCATCTTCTCTCGTCGATCAAAATCGATCCAGTTGACGCCAGAAATTCAGAAAATGTTAGGTACGAAGAAAGCATCTTTAGCGCCTAACGATCTGATAAAGATGATCTTGAAAATGAAAGTCGATCTTCTTTGGAACGGTGGTATCGGCACTTACGTTAAATCATCGACAGAAACTCATACAGATGTTGGTGACCGTGCTAACGACATGCTGCGCATTGACGGCCGTGACTTAAGAGCCAAAGTGGTTGGCGAAGGTGGTAACTTGGGTATGACTCAGCTTGGTCGTATCGAATACGCACTAACTGGCGGTCGAGTGAACACGGACTTCGTTGATAACGTAGGTGGCGTTGACTGTTCGGATAATGAAGTCAACATCAAGATCTTCCTCAATGGACTGGTTTCAAATGGCGATCTTACGGTTAAGCAACGTAACCAAATTCTAGAGTCTATGGAAGACGAAGTGGGTGAAATTGTCTTGGATGATGCTTACCGTCAGTCGGAGTCGATCTCTGTTACTGAACAGCAAGGTGTTGGCATTGTTAAGGAGCAAATTCGATTCATCCACACTATGGAGAAAGCAGGGTACTTGGACCGTGCTCTCGAATACATTCCTGATGATGAAACGCTAATCGAGCGTGAAAAACAGGGACTAGGTCTGACTCGCCCTGAGCTATCAGTGTTAGTTGCCTACGGTAAAATGGTACTTAAACAGCAACTTGTTACGGATGAAATCGCAAATGATGAATTCCATGCAAAACAACTTGTTGAATATTTCCCAAGTGCGTTACGACGTAACTATAAAGATCAAATGGTTAATCACCCACTGCGAGCTGAAATTATCGCTACAGCATTGGCTAACCAGATGGTTAATGAAATGGGCTGTAACTTCGTTACTCGTTTGCAAGAAGAAACTGGTGCAAGTGTTGTCGATATTGCCAACGCTTACAGTGCGGCTAGAGAAATCTTTGATTTAGAAGAAATCCTCAAGCAAACTCGCAAACTTGATAACGTTGCGACAGCGCAAGCTCAATACGAAATTATGTTTTACGTGCGCCGAGCACTGCGTCGAATTGCACGCTGGTTGCTTCGTAACCGTAGCGGCAAATGCACGGTCGGTGAGTTGATTGCTATCTACAAGCAAGATGTCAATGTTATCACTGAAACCCTAGACACTATGTTAGTTGAGTCTGAAGTTGAAGAACACAATGAGTTGGCTCAAGGTTGGATAGAGAAAGGGGTTGAAGAGAAACTCGCTCACCAAGTTGCCCGCTTATCAAGCTTACAATCTGCACTGGATATTTCATCAGTAGCAAGTGAAACAGGTAAAACGGTTGAGCAAGCATCGAAACTCTACTTTAACTTGGGTGACCGTTTATCGTTGCATTGGTTCTTGAAGCAAATTAATAGCCAAGCCGTTGATAACAACTGGCAAGCACTTGCAAGAGCGGCATTCCGTGAAGATCTGGACTGGCAACAACGTCAACTTACCGCTCAGGTACTGACTTGTGGCTGCTCAACCGAAGAGCTTGACGTGATGGCTGCGTTAGAAGATTGGATTGAAACTAACGAGCAATCGTTGCACCGCTGGGAGAGTATCTTAAACGAGTTCAAAGTTGGCTCAGTACACGAATTTGCTAAGTTCTCTGTAGCACTTCGAGAGCTAGTACTTTTAAACCTCAACTGCTCATCGAAAGAGTAGTGGAATAATCAAGTCATAAGTAAAAGCCTCGTTATTTAACGGGGCTTTTTATTATCTATTATTCACATTTGGAACGAAAATAGTTACATTGTCACATTGAGTTGAAATTAAAACAGAGTGAAATCGATTGCTTTTAAGCGGTTAGTTACGATTTTTATCGCAGAAACTTGATTGTAATTGTTTGTTTTATATTTGAAAATCTTATAAAGATATAGGTTTTTACTTATTACGTTCATTTTCATTGAATTACGATGAAAAACGGTAAATAATATTGTCCCGTTTATACGGGGCTTTTTTCTTTCGGAGGCACAATGCTTTACCGTCTAGCCAGAACTGGCTTTTTCCAACTCGATGCCGAGAAGGCACATGATCTTGCAATCAAGAACTTCCAACGCTTTAACGGCACACCACTTGATCTCTTTTACCGCCAACAGTTACCAACTCGTCCAGTTGAGTGTATGGGTCTAACATTCCGTAACCCTGTTGGTCTTGCGGCTGGTTTAGATAAAAACGGCGAATGTATTGAAGCATTTGATGCCATGGGCTTTGGCTTTGTCGAAGTCGGCACTGTAACGCCACGACCACAACCAGGTAATGATAAACCACGCTTATTCCGTTTAGTGGAAGCAGAGGGGATCATCAACCGCATGGGCTTTAATAACCTAGGCGTTGATAATTTGATCGAGAATGTTAAACGAGCAAAATTCAATTGTGTTCTCGGAATTAATATCGGTAAAAATAAAGATACGCCAATTGAAAAAGGGGCAGAGGACTACCTGATTTGTATGGAAAAAGTGTATGAGTATGCTGGCTATATTGCAGTAAACATCTCATCGCCAAACACTCCAGGTCTTCGTTCACTTCAATATGGTGAAGCGCTTGATGAACTGCTTTCCGAATTAAAAGCGAAACAAGCGGAGTTATCAGAGAAGTACAACAAGTATGTCCCGTTAGCATTAAAGATTGCGCCAGATTTAAGTGACGATGAAATCTGCCAAATCTGCGATTCTTTATTGAAAAACAATATAGATGGTGTGATCGCGACTAACACAACTTTGGATCGCACGATCGTAGAAGGGATGAAACACGCCAATGAGGCAGGTGGCTTGAGTGGTCGCCCTGTGCAATCACGCTCTACGGAGGTCGTACGTAAGCTTCATGAAGAGCTTGGAGACAAACTTCCAATTATCGGTGTTGGTGGTGTAGATTCCTATGTTGCAGCCAAAGAAAAGATCATGGCAGGCGCTAAACTTGTTCAAGTCTATACTGGCTTTATTTACCACGGCCCAGGTCTCGTACGTGATATTGTTAAGAATCTTTAACATATACATCAAAAACTACTGAAAAATCAGTACCTGTTACATAAAAAAGAGGACTTTGTTTCCTCTTTTTTTTTATCCGTTCGTTTGTAGAATTTAAAAATCACGAGTAGGTAATTAAGCGTCTTACCTCTTTACCACTGATTTAACTAGTCAAGAGAGAACGGAATAATGCTTAAACCCAGCGACAAATGGAATTGGTATTTTGACGAGCAAAAAGCTTGCTTAATGCTGGATCTGGGGGAGGAAATGATTTTCCAAACCAATCTATCCCGAAAATTGTTGGTTAACTGTGCCTTCTCAAACAGTGAATTTACCGTTGATGACGCCAGCGCATTTCAAACGTTTAATGAGCGCATTCGCTGTCTCGATATCAGTGAATATCGCCAAGCTGAATTAACACTGTATTGTGTTGCTGCAAAGCGTTTTCATAAACCTGTACAGCCTAAGAGCTGGTTCTTCGATGCACAGTCCTCTGATTATGAACCTCAAGAAGGGGACATGGTCTTTCTCACAAATCAATATTCTGATGGTATGTTCATCGTTCTAGAACCAGGCGAAACATCGAGCTTATGTGCTTATGTTAACCAAGAAGCCTTTGTTCTTGATGGCAATAAGGCGCTTCAATTTGGGCAGCCGATTAAAGTAATGCATGATCGCATGGCTTGTGCAAACCACCTCTTTGCAATGACCCCTATGGCAATGGTGGGTTAAAGCTGTTTAATTTTTCTTTATTTCGTTCCTTTGTTTGCCTTAATCGACCTTAGTGGGTCGATTTTTTTTGTCCTTTCCTCTGACACTCCAATCCGAAATACCATGAAACTGTTTGTTTTCTATGCATGCAAACATGAAGCTGGTCACTTTTATTTTACTTATTTCAATTTGATTACCCCTTTAACTAGGCAACCTAGCGCCTAAAACAACCCTATTTATTCCCCTATAAAGGGTATTTGTAAGTAATTTACATCAATCAATCCACACTGGTATATACCAAAATGAGCGTAAATAAGTATTCACTTCTTCTAAAGGAAACAAAATACGTTCATGAATGAAAAACATTCAAACTAAAGATGTTGAAAGTTTTAGATCATTTGAGTGGTGATGATTTGAACTAACGGGTGGGAAAATACCTTTAAAAACGAGGCATTGATCGTAAAGTCAGGTATAATTGAAGCCATTTTTTATCAGCGAAAGAACACTATGAATCAATATCTCGCGGTAACTTCAAATGGCATGGAAAATTTGCTTGTTGAAGAACTGACTAAACTAGGCATTGAAAATGCGAAACCAGTACAGGCAGGCGTAAAATTTAAAGCGACAAACGAACAGGTTTATCGCTGTTGTTTGTGGAGCCGTTTAGCGTCTCGATTTGTACGTGTTTTATCTGAGTTCACGTGTAACAACGACATGGACTTGTATCTATCCACTTCCACTATTAACTGGGTTAACCAATTTCATAGCTCTAAACGCTTTGTTGTGGACTTTAACGGCACAAACCGTGAGATTAGAAATAGCCAATACGGGGCTATGAAGGTCAAAGATGGCATCGTAGATTGCTTTGAGAACAAAGGCTTGCCACGTCCTAATATCAGCAAAGAACGCCCAGATATTCGTATTCACGTTCGTTTGCATAAAGATAAAGCGTTGCTTGGGGTAGACATGGTAGGTAGTGGTCTTCATCAGCGTGGTTATCGACCAGAATCGGGTCGTGCGCCATTACGTGAAACGCTTGCTTCTGCGATTATCATGCGTTGTGGCTGGGATGGGCATCAACCATTACTCGATCCAATGTGTGGTTCTGGTACTTTGCTTATTGAAGCGGCAATGATGGCAGCCAACATGGCACCTGGCGTTAAGCGCAAACAATGGGGCTTCGAAGTTTTGGAAGACTTTGAACCGGAGACCTGGGCTGAGATTAAATCAGAGGCTAATGTTCAAGCTAGACGGGGTGTCAAGAAAGTTGACGCTAAGTTTTTTGGATTCGATAACGACCCCAAAGTATTAAAAGTCGCTCAAGAAAACGCCCGCAGAGCAGGTGTTGAAGAGTTGATTGAGTTTGCGCAAGGTGATGCTGCAACTATTACTCGTCCCGCAGGATTTGAACACGGTGTTATCGTTTCAAACCCACCTTACGGTGAGCGTCTAGGAACTGAGCCGGGGCTGATTGCGCTCTATACCGCATTCGGTGGACAGCTAAAATCTGAGTTTGGCGGATGTAAAGCATCTATCTTCTCTAGCTCGGACGAGCTCTTGAGTTGCCTTCGTATGCGCGCTGATAAACAGTTTAAATTGAACAACGGTGCGTTACCGTGTCACCAAAAGAACTACAGCATTGCCGAGCGCAGCGCTGATGAAGTTAAAGGTGCAGATACTAACGTTCAAATCGCACCAGACTTCTCAAACCGTTTGAAGAAAAACATTGGCAAGATTGGCAAGTGGGCTCGTAAAGAGAAACTAGACTGCTATCGTATCTACGATGCAGACCTTCCAGAATACAACGTAGCGATCGACGTGTACGGCGATCAAATTGTGATTCAAGAGTACGCAGCACCTAAGAACATCCCTGAAGAAAAAGCCAAGCGTCGTCTAACGGACATTATCCGTGCGACGATTCAGGTGACCGGTGTTGAAGCGAACAAAGTTGTACTGAAAGTTCGTGAGAAGCAGAAAGGTCGAAGCCAGTACCAAAAATTAGGTCAGGTATCAGAGACGCTCGAAGTAAACGAGTACGGTGTGAAGCTGATCGTGAACCTTCATGACTACCTAGACACAGGCCTGTTCTTGGATCATAAGATCACTCGTCGTCGTCTTGGCGAAATGGCACAGGGTAAAGATTTCCTTAACTTGTTTGCTTACACTGGCAGTGCAACAGTGCACGCTGCAGTTGGTGGTGCTCGGTCCACTACAACTGTCGATATGTCAAACACCTACTTGAATTGGGCGAAAGACAATATGCAGCTTAATGGCTGTGTAGGGCGCCAACATAAATATGAACAAGCGGACTGTTTGCAATGGCTAGAAAACGCAAAAGGTGAATACGACTTGATCTTTATTGACCCACCTACGTTCTCTAACTCTAAGCGTATGGAAACATCATTCGATGTACAACGTGACCACATTAAGCTAATGAAGAACCTCAAACGCTTACTGAGAAGTGAAGGCACAATCGTATTTTCAAATAACAAACGTCACTTCAAGATGGATGAAGAATCACTCGCTGAATTGGGTTTGAAGGTTCAGAATATTTCTTCTCAAACGTTACCATTAGATTTTGCGCGTAATAAACAGATTCATAACTGTTGGCTAGTAACGCACGCGTAGTATAAACAAAAGGATTAATACGTGCTGATATTGTATAGCACTGAGGGATGCCATCTTTGTGAGATGGCATTTGCTCTAGTAGACCAAGTCGGTTTGGCCGAGCAAACAGATATCATTGATATTGCGTTTGATGATGTACTATTTTCTCGTTACGGCGTCACAATACCCGTATTAAAATATCAAGATTCTGAGTTGAACTGGCCGTTTGACTTAGAACAACTCACACATTGGTTGGATAATAATGGCATTACTTACCATTCATAACGCACAACTTGCATTTGGTGACCACCCATTGCTAGACAAAGCGGAGTTCGCTCTTCAAGAAAACGAACGCGTTTGTTTAGTTGGTCGTAACGGAGCAGGTAAGTCCACGTTAATGAAAGTGCTTGCCGGCGACATTTTGTTGGATGATGGCAAGATTCAAATAACTCAAGACGTAGTAGTTTCTCGGCTTGAACAAGATCCACCGCGCAATCAAGAGGGTACGGTTTACGAATACGTATCTGGCGGTTTGGCTGAAATCGGCGAACAATTGAAGATTTATCACGATCTTCTCGATCTTGTTGCTCAAGACCCAAGTGAGAAGAACATTAACCGTTTGGCGAAAGTTCAAGAGCAGCTTGATCATTCTAATGCTTGGCGCTTTGATGACCGTGTTAAGAACGTACTTGGCGCTTTAAAACTAAGCCCTGAAACCAAACTGACCGATCTATCCGGTGGCTGGCAACGTAAAGCTGCTTTAGCTCGTGCGCTGGTTTGTGATCCTGATGTATTGCTTCTTGATGAACCAACAAACCATCTCGATGTGACAACGATCGAATGGTTAGAGAACTTCTTAAAAGACTTCAAAGGCTCGATCATCTTTATTTCTCACGACCGTGCATTCATCAAGTCGATGGCGACACGCATCGTCGACTTAGATCGCGGTCAATTAGCTTCTTTCCCTGGTAATTACGAACAGTATTTGAATGACAAAGAAGAAATGCTTCGCGTCGAAGAAATGCAGAATGCTGAGTTCGATAAGAAACTAGCTCAGGAAGAAGTGTGGATTCGTCAAGGCATTAAAGCACGTCGTACTCGTAATGAAGGCCGTGTTCGAGCCCTTAAAAAACTTCGTGAAGAGCGTCGTGACCGTCGTGAAGTTCAAGGTAAAGTTAACCTAAACATCGATGATGCTTCTCGTTCTGGTAAGATTGTATTTGAAGCAGAAAATGTATCTTTTGCTTACGAAGGCAAGACAATTGTCGACGACTTTAGCTTTAACATCATGCGTGGTGACCGTATTGCACTTATCGGACCAAATGGCTGCGGTAAGAGTACGGTACTTAAATTGCTATTGGGGCAATTGGAAGCGCAGTCTGGTCGTTTACACTGCGGAACAAAATTAGAAGTCGCGTACTTTGATCAGTACCGAGAGATTTTGGATCCAGAAAAGACAGTGATCGATAACTTAGCGGATGGGAAACAAGAAGTAATGGTTGGGGGACGTCAGCGTCATGCGCTGAGTTATCTTCAAGACTTCTTATTTGCACCTAAGCGCGCCAGAACCCCGGTTAAGGCACTTTCTGGTGGTGAGAAAAACCGATTATTGCTAGCCCGTATCTTGTTGAAACCAAACAACTTACTTATTCTTGATGAACCAACTAACGATTTGGATATCGAAACGTTGGAACTTTTAGAAGAAATGCTTGCCAATTATCAGGGTACATTATTGTTAGTGAGTCACGACCGTGAGTTCGTAGACAACACAGTAACAACAAGCTGGATTTTTGAGGGTAACGGTATAATCGAAGAGTTCGTTGGTGGTTATCATGATGCTAAACAACAGCGTGACCAAGTTCTTGCTTCGCGCAGTCAGGTTGAAAAACCAACGAAGAAAGAGAAAGTGGTTGAGGAAACTCCCAAAACTACGCAACCTAAGAACAATTCGAAGAAGTTATCGTATAAGCTGCAAAGAGAATTAGAGGCTCTACCAGCTAAACTTGAACAATTAGAGTCGGATATCGAGAGCCTTCAGGAGCAAGTGAACGATCCAGAGTTCTTTGCTAAACCTGTAGAGCAAACTCAGCCGGTATTGGAACAGCTTGCTGCACTAGAGCAGGAGTTGGAAATCGCATTCGAGAGATGGGAAGAACTCGAAGCAATGCAACAGGATAGTTAAGAATTCAATGAATTGTAGTAATAAATTCAAATTGACCGCCATTGCAATGATGGTTGGTACCACAATGAACGCACAGGCGGCATTGTATCAAGTTGTTGAGGTTTCACCTCAGGATCATGGTTCAAACGGTGACTACCAAACGGCTTACGGGGTTGCAATTCAACAGGGCGATGCAGGTACAGATCCTTCAACAGGTTCACCTTTCGCTTTAGGCTGCTTTGATGCAGCAGCAAACTGCACGCCAGAGCAGTTTAAACTTGCAATGGAAACTCGCACTACACCGATTTCAGCGACACAAGCCGTGGATGGGAACAGCTATCGTGAAGAAATCCCATTCGGATTAGACGCTGGCTTTTATTACATCCAAGAACTCAAAGACTTTGAGCGTTACTGTTACAACCAGCTTCGTTATTCCACCTGTGACTCTTGGGCTTCAGTAAACTGGACGCCGTGGAATAAAGAACGTAGTAAAGACTTTACTTCTAATGCGTTAGCGTTCATAGAAGAAGATTCTACTGCTTATAAAAATGAATATAACAATGTTATCAACCAGCTTACCGAGGGTGGTGCAGCTGTCGGTAATCAGAGTAAAGTTAGCACAGAAAATACTTCTACATTAGAAACACGAAATACCGTAGTTGCACCAGTAGAGCCAAATATTCTTACTGGCGATAGTGACGCAAGTGTTGTGCAAAGCCATGCTTGGAGCACAGACGGCATTTTTACTGTTGGCAGTGTTTCTCGAACAGCAAGCAATACCAATGGATCTCACCACACATCAAAAGCAGCGATTTGGGATCAAAGCGGAACCGTCAGTGAATTGGCTTGGCCTAGTGGCACATCTAAAGATGGAGAAAGGTTAGCTCAAGGGAGCATGCGTGACCTTGTCACTGATGGAACAACGGTCTATGGCGTAGGTTACAACACTTACAGTGATGATAACTACCTGAATGCGACTGTTTTTGTCGGAACTCTAGAAGCCGAAGGTAGCGTTGAAAACGCAACTTGGAAAAATAAAGTTGTTGTAGGAGCTAGACAGCGCGAAGGTGATGATACGGTTCATACAAACTCACGCTTAACCGACGTTAACTCTAATTTTGTTGCTATTGGTGAAGCGAAACGTTCGGGCGGATACTTAATGCCAACGGGCTCTGCTCCGAATCGTCTCTTTATCGTAGATGATGTTCGTAAGGATTCTATTAGCGCTTTTTACCCAACTACTGGCATTTTCTTTAGCGGTGCGGGCGGTAAGATGGGCGGTATCAACTCTTACAATGAAATCGTCGGGCAACTTGATGCGGAAACGACTCGTGAAGACGATGGCAAGCCACGTCGTAAGCGCGGTTTTGTCTATCCATATAGCGTAGGTGGCGAGACTAGTGAACGTGCTGCAACATTATTCAATGGAAAAGCTTGGTTCCTAGACAGTTTGACTAATGGCGGTGATTACTCTGAACAAAACAATCAGTTCCGTATTATCGACGCAACTGATATCAATGATGCAGGTGTGATCTCTGGTACTGCTATGAAATGTGCAGGTGGTTATAGCACAACAGCAAACAATGCTACATGTAGCTCTGAAGAGCAAATTGTAGCAGTCAAACTAGTACCTATTGCTGACGCAACTAAGGACGACATCGTATCTCGAAGCATTGACTCAACGACGACAGAGCGTCAAGGTGCAGGCCTTGGTTGGTTAGCTTTGACCATGCTTGGATTGTTTGGGTTCCGTAGAAAATAGTTAAAAATCGTCAGTAATTTTTAAATCAAGCAGAGGCTCACACATTTGAGTCTCTGCTTTTTTTATGCCTTGAGAAATTGCCTACTTTGATCGATTCTTATAAGTGGAGTCATAAAAACTCCATCAAAGTTTCACAATAACAGCTGTACGTTAGTAAATGGACCTGTATGAGGAATTAACTATGAAGAGACAAAAGCGTGATCGCCTAGAACGAGCTCAATCTCAAGGCTACAAAGCTGGGTTGAATGGAAGGTCTCAAGAGGCTTGCCCATATCAACAAGTTGATGCTCGGTCGTATTGGTTAGGTGGTTGGCGTGATGCCAGAGATGAAAGACAATCTGGTCTCTACAAATAAACTCTCCACATACAAAAAGAAGGATTCGAAAGGGCTCTACGGAGCCTTTTCTACATTATAGGGACATAGGGAAGTAGGTTAACACTCGACAACAAAAAGGCTCCTAAATAGGAGCCTTAATAAATCGATTAAAATCGTGATTAGAAGCTTGAAGTGTCTTGGAACAAGCCAACTTTCAAATCTTTTGCTACGTAGATTTCTTTGCCGTCCACACATACACGACCGTCGGCCAAACCCATCACAAGTTTACGGTTTACAACGCGTTTCATGTGGATTTCGTACGTCACTTTTTTCGCTGTTGGCAGGATCTGACCTGTAAACTTCACTTCGCCAACACCCAGAGCACGACCTTTTCCTTTGCCACCAACCCAGCCAAGGAAGAAACCAACAAGTTGCCACATCGCATCAAGGCCAAGACAACCCGGCATTACAGGGTCGCCAGGGAAGTGGCAGTCAAAGAACCACAAATCTGGAGTAATATCCAATTCCGCCAAGATCAAACCTTTACCAAAATCGCCTTCAGTCTCAGACATTTTAGTAACACGATCCATCATTAGCATGTTTGGCGCAGGAAGCTGAGGGTAACCAGGCCCAAACAGTTCGCCTTGGCTAGAAGCAAGTAGATCGTCACGGTTATAAGAATCACGTTTGTTTTGCATTATCAATTACTCCAATTTTTGATAGCTGCATCTTAGTGAACACGTGTACGCTAAACAACTCCGATCAGTACTAGACAAACCAGTTTTTGATGCGCTGCACAATTCCTTCTGGATGCTCATGTCTTTCAAAGTTTTCAATACGTTCCGCTATTTTGCCAATAATGCTATCGTCTTCACCTCTAAAAGGTTTATTCATTACAATCGGAATAGCTTCATCTACGGTAGAAACGGACCAAATATGGAACTCACCATTTTTAATGCTTTCTATTACATCTTTATGTAATGCAAGGTGTTTAAGGTTTGATTTTGGCATCACAACACCTTGATTTCCTGTAAAACCTTGATGTTTACAAACCTGATAAAAGCCTTCAATTTTTTCGTTCAAGCCACCGACGGCTTGCACTCGACCAAACTGATCAACAGCTCCTGTAACAGCAACTTGTTGATTAATTGGAGATTCAGATAAAGCACTCACCAAGCAACAAAGTTCTGCAAGAGATGCGCTGTCACCATCAACTTCACTATAAGACTGTTCAAATACGATGGAGGCAGAGTAAGGCAGTGGTTCATCCAGTTTCAGAGCAGAGCTCAAGAAAGCTTGCATAATCATCATGCCTTTTGCATGTAGATTGCCTCCAAGCTCAGCTTTGCGCTCAACATCGGAAACATCGCCATCACCAAAATGAATCACACAAGATATTCGTGCAGGCTCACCATAGCTGACAGGGTGCCCAGCCATATCAATAACGGTTAGGCCATTGATTTGACCAACTTGTTCCCCAGTTGTCTCAATGATGACTTGGCCATCTAAAATATCGTACACGGCACGCTGAGGAAGGTAAGATTCTCGGTAATACTTGTCGTCAATCGCTTTATCTAACGACTTGTAATCTAATGCGTGACCATCACTGAACTGGCTGGCAAGCGTTAGAAGTTGAGAGTGCCACATTACTCCTAAAGGCAGATAATGTTGATCTTCAGTAAATCTCATACCGGCTAGCAACAATCTTCTAAAACCACATTCAGTTAAGTGAGGCAGCTTATATTGAGAACATATCCAGTTCACTAAACCAAAGTAATCTGTCAAATTCTGCTCTGACAGATGAATATCTTCTTCAACTTCCGTATACATGGCAAAGCCAGAACAGAAGTCTTCATCGATGTATTCTAGCTCTGCTAACTGACTTCTTTCTCCTGTTACAATCAGTTTTACTTCATAAGCTTTAGCTTGCGGTACTGAAGTAGGTAAACGAGTAGGGCTTAGGTTCAGTGGCTCGATAAGGTTTTGTTGAATTGCAGACTTTATATTTGGCCAAAACCCTGGGTTAGCCAAAATTAGATTAGCCGGTACAATTAAGTAACCGTTATCTGCCTGTGAAATTAAACCAGGTTGGAAGGCAATATCACCACTTACATCAACACTGTAACGGTCAAATAAACGTTTGGCATCAAGTGATTCCGAAAAAACTATCGCAGCGTTAGACTGGCTCTGAAGAGCTTTACTGATGAACTCTCTATATACAGAATTATCTACGCAGTTAATGAGTAGTACTCGCGTCAATCCGGAAATTTTTGAAAAACGAGATATCGTTGCCGACATTCTCGGTTGGAGATCAGTAAAAGACTTCTTTGGTAACGAAGGTGCAGACTTTAAAAGTGCTTCGTACTGCTCAAGTGAAGGTGTTACGTCTTGCCAATTAAGTTGGTTCATTAAAATTCATCGTAATTCAATCTTGCCGACATTATAACGAAACGGACTATAACACCCTAGCACCAATTTGGTTTGCTCTCGGCATTCATCTCTCAATGAACAATACTTAGACAAATGAGTGATCAACATCGATACTTCTAAGAGTTTTATTTGCCCAAGTAAACCATCTGGGTTACGCTGTCACTAGGTTATGTTTATGGGTCGGAACAAATGAAATATCAGCAGCTTGAGAATCTAGAATGTGGGTGGAAATGGAAGTATCTCATCAAAAAATGGAAAGATGGTGAAGCGATTACCCGACATATTGATACAAGCGAAGCAGATGCAGCGGTCGCAGAACTAAAACGCCTTGAACACGAGCCTACACTTGTCTTAGCTTGGATAGAAAACCACATGTCAGAAGAGTTAGATAATAAACTCAAGCAGGCTATCCGAGCGAAACGGAAACGTCACTTCAATGCAGAGCAAGTCCATACAAAGAAGAAATCCATTGATTTAGATTACCGAGTTTGGGAAAAGCTTTCTAGTAGAGCGAATGAACTTGGTTGTACGTTATCTGACGCAATTGAATATTTGCTTTCCGAAGCGTCGAGAAGTGAAAAAGCGAGTCAAAAAGTTACCTCAATTAAAGAGGATTTGAGTAAATTGCTATCTAGCTAGGATAGGGAGTGCCAAATGTTATATGTAATCTTAATTGCAGCCATCGTGATCTTTTGGTTGATCGCAGTCGATAGGCCGGTGTTAAAAGTAAAGTTCGATAATGGCCATATTAGTAACGTAAAAGGGCATCTACCTCCTTCTTTCAAACACAACTTACAGGATATTAGTGAGCATAACCCGTTTACTGGTGAAATGAAGGTGTATAGCCAACGAACAGGAATGCGCTTAAGCTTTTCCAAAGGCATTCCCAAAAAAGTTCAACAGAGGATTCGTAACGTTTTTCCGCACCAGGGCTTCAAAGCAAACAAAGGCAAGAAGCGCGCTTAATTACATATCAGTTACTTCATCATGTTAAATGGGACGCAATGTGGCGTCCCATTTTCGTATCTACAGAAAAATTACTTATCATCGAACAATCAACAACATAAACGGACCAAAACGATGAGATACGTTGTAACTTTAATGGTATTGATCTTTGCAAGTAATTCAGTTTTTGCTGACGATTCAGAAACGAACCTGTTGGCTAAAAAGATTAAGACTAAGCTTCAAAAGAAAGTAGACAATAAGTTTGATGGCTATCAAGGTTATTGTGACGTCATGATAGAAATGGAGCACAAAAGTAAAAACGCAGTAATAAAAAGAGTAACCAGCAGTGGTGACCAAAAAGTGTGTAGGTACGTTAAGTCCAACTTGAAGAAAGGAAAACGCTATCGTTACAAATACCCCGAAAAGTACATTCGCCTCCATATAACCACAGGCTTATAAATGTTTCAGAACGCAACTGAGCTCGTGATTTTTGGCAGATTTCGTTGCGGAGCGATTAGAGCGTTTAGCTGATTTTTGCTGTTGTACGAGGCGAGTATGAAAGGCTTTTTTGTTTGGTAGCGCTTAAGTTAGTAATCGTGATGCCATTGAATGGCAAATTCAGTGAGTTGGCCATCATCACCATACATAGATTGATTCAGGTGCTTACGGAAGGACACGCCAGTAAGTCGGGGACTAAGCGCGCATCAATTTTCAATAAGAGATTTGATTTGCTTCGTAAGCATAACCACAAACCAAACTAGCGATTGCAAGTCCACAGGAACCTCGGTTAAAGCCTCAAAAGCAAACAATGTTGTTAATCTTAGGAGGACATTTTAAAGTAGCTAAAACCGGACATTATTGCTTTGAGATCTCACTCCTTGGTGCGTATTATATGTGTTATGTTAAATTGTATATCGCCGTACGCCAAATGTTGTCTGAGTATGCTCCTATTCCCCTGCAGATTTTAAATTTAAGGGCCTTACTGTGAGCATTAAACATAATGGTTATTTACCATAAAATACTTAATATAGATCTTAATAATCTATCGATTGTTAAGATCTATATTAACGCCTTTTTACTTATTGAAATGACTGTATAGCTTCAAAGATATCTTGTCTTCTAACTGGCTTGGAAATGAATCCGTCCATACCGGCATCCAGGCATTTATCTCTATCGCTTTCTAGCGCATGTGCAGTTAACGCTATAATTGGGGTCCTGAGACCTTTATCTCGAATAAGTCTTGTTGCGGTAATTCCATCCATCACTGGCATCGAGACATCCATGAGAATCAAATCGATTAAATCCTCATTCTCTTCTAAAAATGTTAATGCCTCTGCTCCATGGCTTGCGATATGAACATTATGGCCAAGCTTATTTAAGATAAGCTTTATTACGAACTGATTCGACTCGGTATCTTCTACGACGAGAAGTTCCATTGCTTTTGTCGGTTGATTGGTTTCGATTCTAACTGGACGATTTTGATTACAACGAGTCAAAACTGGAATCGAAATCGTAAAGGTTGAACCAACATGCTCATCACTTTTAACGGCAATCTTTCCACGCATCATTTCAACTAAATGCTTGGTTATTGCGAGCCCCAGTCCTGTACCACCGAAGCGTCTCGTGATGGAACGGTCTCCTTGATGAAATGCCGTAAACAAGTGCTCTTGCTTTGCTTTAGATATACCAATTCCAGTGTCAGATATTGAGATCACAAGTTCAGCATCTTGCTCAGATACAGAAACTTTTACTTCACCTTCGTCTGTAAACTTTATTGCATTCCCTATTAGATTAAACAGAATTTGAGATAACCGCGTGGAGTCAATCCAAAATTGTTTGTCATTAGTGACAGTACAGTTGAGTTTAAATTGGAGATTTTTCTTCTTAGCTATTTGTTTTTGCTGAGAAATGACAAAAGTGACAGTGTCTCTTAAATTAATCCATTGTTCATTGAGCTGAAAGCGACCTGACTCGATTTTAGAGAGATCAAGAATGTCACTGATTATCGCGAGAAGTAACTCTGCAGAGCACTCCATTTGGCTCAACGCATCAATTTGTTCTTCTGACAAGGTTGATTGCTTCAGTATATCTAGCATTCCAAGAACGGAATTTAAAGGGGTTCTTATTTCATGGCTCATCATCGCTAAGAACTCCGACTTAGAGCGGTTCGCAAGCTCTGCTTCTTCTCTTGCTTTAGCGAGCTGAGTTGTTCTTACCTCAACGATACGTTGTAACTTCTCTTTGGTCTCGATATCAATGACCGCCCTTTCAATTAAGGGACGAAACCGCCTCAAGGTTTCCTTATTCTCTATGCTAAAGTGCCCTTTCTGAGCTCCAATAAGTAGGATTACGGTTTGCGTTACTTCTGAACGTATACCAGTTAAAACGACCGAGTTTACATGGCTTTTTATAAAGCTGTTTAAGTTAACAAACTCAGCGAGTTTATCTGGCTCGAACAGTAGAATGCATTCACCATTGAGAGCTCTTTGATAGGTGTTACCGTGTAACCAGGATACATTATCAAATACGCTATTAGTTGATATCAATGTCTTGAAGGGATATCGTTCACCATCACGAGTCAGTACAATAAAATCATCGAAGTTGATGTACTTTTTGAGGACATTGTTTAATCCCGTAAATATCTCATGCCGATTCTTTGCCTCACTCATCGCAGATATCGCGGAAAGAATGGCCTTGTTTTCATCGGCGAGTAGTCGTTCTCTTTGTCTAGCCTGCTTTAGCTCAACTAACGCTTCTTGAAGCGCTTCCTGTTGATATATGTCTAAGTATTTATCTTTCATAAGGTTTATGGAATATAGCCGATGAAATCATCAGGTTTCCATGTCCATTCTCACCACCAATAAATCTACCTTGCTCGCCGAAAGTAAAAGGGCAAATAAAAGGCAAATGTTCTAGTTCTTGGTTAATTTGTTCACAAACGCTATTCATGTCTTGCATTAAGTGCAACATGGGACCTGCGCAAAAGATATTTATCACTCCAATTTTTCGAGACTCTTCTAATTTTTGGTTAAAAGCGGCATTGACGACTTTTGCAGCGCGCGCAACGAGATGCTCACGACTTCCTTTCATTAATGTGAGCTCGTCACCCTCTTCTATTCGTGTAAACAACTCGATTCCACCATCTTGCGTCTCACGGATCGGATGGGATAACTTGTAATATGGGCGATCATAGAGGTGACCTGCGATCCGCCCTAATGGATAAGCACTCGAGTTTGTAAACAGCATATTATCTTTACCTACTTGGTTATCCTGGTGATTTGTCCACCTTCTATAAACATTGAGCGCAGGTTCGTTATCAATTTCAAGTAAGCATCTATTGTTGGTCTTGGTTGCAACACCTTTGATATTAGTTGGTGTATGTCCAGCGCTAAAAGCGATATCAACAGGTTGAGAGGAGTAAAAGAGAGTTAAGCTTAAACCTGAAGTTTGAGAGCCTTGGGCGGTTATCACAGACCATTTCCCAGCGATGTTATTATCAGCGGCCGAACCACCAATAATTGGAATTAGAGTTCCAAATCTTTCATCTATAGACGCAATGATTGATTCCTCTAGCCCTGGTGTAGCATGAAGTAGAATTAAGTTTGGTACTTCTCCTACACGGTTTGCGTTCTCAAGGGCCATATTCAAAGCCTTGGTGACGCTGTCACCTGAGTTGTGATTAGAAATACCAGTACCATAAGCATGAGGACCTGTATCATAAACAGCAAGTGCCGCAATTACTGGGCCTGTATGAAAGCCCTGATCTGTCATTACGGCTTGACATGAACTGGCGCCATGAAAAGGCACACCAGGAAAATGCGCAAGAAACGCTCCTCGAATCAACTCAAAATTGTATTCTTCCGTGTAGTAACACATCACGTAAGACAAGCTCTGTTGTGTCAATTCGGACCTGAGCGTTCTTATCGCTGAGTCTTCATCTTTAATATGAGTAAAAACTGATTGGCAATGCATACGATTTTATAATTGGATATCACTCTGCTGTTATACCATTCCAACCAATTTTCTCTAGGTAAGAAGGTGTTAATTTCATTAATAAGTTACGATTATCTCGTGATAGATCGTATTTATAATTGAACTACAACAATGTTTTCACCTTTTTTAAAGGTGATTTTTTTCGATTCAGGCATGATGTCCCATTCTACTGACTTATGCTTCTCGTTGAGATTGATAAAATTACCAGATTGATTTAGATCAATTTTTAGAGTGCTACTTTCTGTCGTTTCGAGCGAAATTCCCATTGAGTCACGATTAATCGTGATTATTTCTCCTTCAATTGTTACATCGCATCGTTCTTTTTGTGAACAGTCAACGCTATTAACACTCTCGTGTGTAAAGGTACGCCAGAAAAATGCGCCTATTAAAACACTGAGCATGATTAAGATTTGTGCAAGTCGCGCCTTTGTTAACTTTTGTGCAGGCATAATTACTAATATCCTTGTTACAAACTTCAAACTTTTTAAATAAAAAATGATTTCCAGAGGTCCAGTAAGGTTACTACCCTGTCATTGAATTGTTAATTCAAGTATAGTGTCACGCTGAAAATGCCACTTTTTATTAAAGTCAGCAATGGAAATAAGGTGATGATAACACTTGAATTCTAGAGTTTACTTGGGTGGTGTTACGACGCAAGTCGTGTTGGAAGTAAAAGTGTAGTTAATTAGAAATTGGAAGCATGCAAATGAGCCAAGTAAAGCAGCTTGAACAAAACTACAACTATACAGTCGTTCGCCAATTTACCCTTGTGACCATTTTATGGGGCATAGTTGGTATGGCTGTTGGTGTTTTGATTGCCGCTCAATTAGTTTGGCCACAGCTAAACTTTGATACGCCGTGGTTGACGTACAGTCGCTTACGTCCACTGCATACTAATGCGGTAATTTTTGCGTTTGGTACCAGTGCTCTGTTCGCAACGTCTTATTATGTTGTACAGCGCACATGTCAAACACGTCTTTTTGGTGGCCCACTCGTTGCCTTCACCTTTTGGGGTTGGCAAGCAATCATCCTGGCAGCAGCCATTACTTTGCCTCTCGGTTTAACATCGGGTAAAGAGTATGCTGAGCTAGAATGGCCTATTGATATCGCAATTGCGCTAGTATGGGTATCATATGCGGTGGTGTTCTTCGGCACACTAGTGAAGCGAAACACGTCACATATTTATGTGGCAAACTGGTTCTTCGGTGCCTTTATTATCACAGTAGCAGTACTTCACATCGTGAACAGCATGGCTATTCCTGTGTCACTTGGTAAATCTTACTCGATTTACTCGGGCGCAGTGGATGCGATGGTTCAGTGGTGGTATGGACACAATGCGGTAGGTTTCCTACTGACCGCTGGTTTCCTAGGTATGATGTACTACTTCGTTCCTAAACAAGCTGAACGTCCTGTTTATTCTTACCGTCTATCTATCGTTCACTTCTGGGCACTTATTTCTCTATATATTTGGGCAGGCCCTCACCACCTTCATTATACAGCGCTGCCAGACTGGACTCAGTCTCTAGGTATGGTTATGTCGCTGGTTCTATTTGCTCCTTCTTGGGGTGGTATGATCAACGGTATTATGACGTTATCTGGTGCATGGCATAAGCTTCGTTATGACCCTATCCTACGTTTCCTAATCGTTTCACTGTCGTTCTACGGTATGTCTACCTTTGAAGGCCCGATGATGTCGATTAAGACGGTTAACGCACTTTCTCACTACACAGACTGGACCATTGGTCACGTTCACTCTGGTGCGTTAGGTTGGGTTGCGATGGTCTCTATCGGCTCTGTATATCACTTGGTACCTCGCCTATTTGGCCAAGAGCGTATGTACTCTGTTGGTCTAGTTAATGTGCATTTCTGGCTAGCAACAATCGGTACCGTTCTTTACATCGTTGCGATGTGGATCTCTGGTGTAATGCAAGGTCTTATGTGGCGCGCGGTTAACTCTGACGGTACGCTAACTTACAGTTTTGTTGAATCTGTAGAAGCGTCTTATCCGTTCTACTTTGTACGTTTCCTAGGCGGATTTATCTTCCTATCTGGTATGTTCCTAATGGCATACAACACGTACAAAACGGTAAGTGCACCTAAAGAAAGCCTAAAAGCTATCCCACATCCGGCATAAGGAGATTTAAGAATGAGTAATAATTCTAATAATCGCCATGAAATCTTAGAACGTAATGTCGGTTTGTTGGCTATTTTTATCGTGTTTGCTATCAGTTGGGGTGCTCTTGTAGAGATCACTCCTCTGATTTTCCAAAAGCAAACGACTGAACCTGTAGAAAATCTGCGCGCTTACACTCCTTTGGAGATGGAAGGCCGTGATATCTACATCCGTGAAGGTTGTAACGTCTGTCACAGCCAGATGGTTCGTCCTTTCCGCTCAGAGACTGAACGTTACGGTCACTACTCTGTTGCTGGTGAGAGTGTTTGGGAACACCCATTCCTTTGGGGCTCTAAGCGTACAGGCCCGGATTTAGCTCGTGTTGGTGGTCGTTATTCTGACGAATGGCACCGTGTTCACCTGTTAGATCCTCGTGAGCTTGTACCTGAGTCAAACATGCCAGGTTTCCCGTGGCTAGCTGAAAACGTTTTAGACGGTAAGCTAACTCAGAAGAAACTTGAGCTATTTCGTGATCAGTTCGGCGTTCCATACACTGATGAAGAGATCGCGAATTCGGCTAAAGAAGTAGAAGGTAAAACAGAGATGGATGCAATCATCGCTTACCTTCAGTCTCTTGGTCATGCAATGAAGTAAGGGGATCATATGGATTTCGGTACAATTCATAGTATTTATACCGTTGTACTCTTCGCTAGTTTTATTGGCATCGTATGGTGGGCATTTAGTAAAAAGCGTAAAGCACGCTTTGAAGAAGATGCCAACTTGGTGTTTGCTGACGAAGAACAAAAGACCCCTAATAACCAAGGAGTGAAGAAGTAATGACTACATTCTGGAGTCTCTGGATTATCGTGATTACTGTCGGCACGCTAGTAGGCTGTGCGATTCTCCTGACTTGGTGCGCTAAAGATAAAATGGGCGTCGAGGAAGGGGAAGACATGGGCCACGAGTACGATGGTATTCGCGAGCTAAACAACCCTCTACCAAAGTGGTGGACTTACCTGTTTGTAAGCACATTTGTGTTCGCAGCAGTTTACCTTGCCCTATTCCCAGGTCTAGGTAGCTTCAAGGGCTTTTTAAACTGGCAGAGTTCGGCTCAAACCGTTCGCTCACTAGAAGAGTCAAAAGAAGCCATCGCTGCAGCACAAGAGAACAAGCAACTAAACCAATATGCAAAAGAACTGGATGATGCCGACGCTTACTTCGGCGAAGCATTCCGTAAACTTGCGCACAATGACAGTGGTCTACGCCCAATTCCTGAAATTGCGCAAGATCCTGAAGCATTAAAAGTTGGTCAGCGTTTGTTTTTGCAAAACTGTTCTCAATGCCATGGCTCTGATGCACGTGGTCAGAAAGGCTTCCCTAACCTGACTGATGATGCATGGCTATATGGTGGCGAGCCAGCAGCGATCGTTACAACCATCATGCACGGCCGTATTGGTCAAATGCCAGCATGGAAAGATGCCCTTGGTGAGCAAGGTGTTCAAGAAGTTGTAAGTTACACACTTAGTTTATCTGGTCGTAAAGTAAATGCTCGTGAAGCCGCGGCAGGTAAAGCACGCTTCGTAGTGTGTGCTGCTTGTCATGGTACCGATGGTAAGGGTAACCCTGCAGTCGGTGCGCCTGACCTTACAGACCAAGACTGGTTATTTGGTGACTCTCGTGCAGCTGTAACAGAAACCGTAATGAACGGACGCTCAGGCGTAATGCCTGCGTGGAAAGACATTTTGGGTGAAGATAAAGTTCAGCTCGTTGCCTCATATGTCTGGAGTTTAAGTAACTCAGAGAGTAAGTAACTGAGATATTACGTAACATAGCAATAACAGCCCCTTTCATAGGGGCTGTCTTTCCTTTAAATTTAACGCCTTACATTTTTTCATTTAGCTGTTGAGAACTTTTTTATGGTAAAGCCTTGGTATAAACAATTTTGGCCGTGGTTCCTAATCATCCTTCCTCTTACTGTCGTAGTTTGGACTGTGATTACTGTGGTCGTTTTCTCGAACAACTCTGTTTCTTTAGTCGCCGAGGATTACTATAAAAAAGGCAAAGGCATTAATATCGACATTAGTAAAATGAATGTCGCTCGTGACCTAGGTCTTAACGCTGAGATTTCCTCTGAAAATAACAATGTTGTGATTGTTTTCGCTAAAGGGAAGCTACCTCATTACCCTGCTCTAACGGCCACTTTCACTCATCGTACTCTTCCTGATCGTGACTTCACAAAGCTTGTAACAGCGGATGCATCTGGTAATTACCGACTAAAAGCTGAGGAATCTATTCAAGGACCATGGTTTGTTGAACTACAACCACACGACAAGCAATGGATGATCCAAGGTAAAGTTGAGTTTCCTGCCTCTTCAACACCGTTAATGAAGTAAGCATATGTGTAAATCCTGTTATCACTGCGGTGAAGATGTACCAGCCAACACGGATTTCAAAGTAGAAATATTGGGTGAAATTCGCGACATGTGTTGTCCGGGCTGCGAAACTGTGGCGCAGACTATTGTCGATAGTGGTCTTGTCTCATATTACCAATACCGCACTGCGCCTGCAGAAAAGGCAGATCTAGTACCAGAGCAACTCCAAGCTTTAATTCATTATGATAATCCGGATGTACAATCTGAATTCGTACGAAATCGCGAAAATGTTTCTGAAGTAACCCTTTCTTTGGAAGGCGTTTCATGTGCCGCTTGTGCGTGGTTAATCGAAAAGCAAGTTTCTAATACGGCCGGGTTGGTATCTATCCGTGTTAATACAACCACCAATCGAGCGTTACTAGCCTGGGATAAAACTCAGGTACGGTTAAGCGAGCTCCTTTCCGTTATACATAAACTTGGTTACAAAGCTGCACCTTTTGAAGCAGATAAGCAAGAAGCCTCTTACCATCGAATGATGAAGCAATATCTATATCGGCTAGGTATTGCAGGCTTAGCAACCATGCAGGTCATGATGCTCGCCGTTGCACTGTATCTCGAAGTCTTTGGTGATTTAGAGCCAGAGTTTAAAAGTTACTTTCGTTGGGTAAGTTTGATTTTTGCTACTCCTGTTTTGCTTTATTCCGCTCTTCCATTTTACTTAAACGCATGGCGCAGTATCAAAGGCCGAACCCTTGGTATGGATGTCCCGGTTTCTATCGCGTTGATCTTTGCCTATGTTGCAAGTTTAGTTGCAACAGTAACTGAACAAGGCGAAGTCTTCTTTGAATCTATCTCGATGTTTACCTTCTTTTTGTTAGTAGGTCGATTCTTAGAGATGCGCGCTCGTCGCAAAGCTGCTGCAGCGAGTGGTAACCTTCTTAAGTTGATTCCGGCAATTGCTACAACGCTGGACGGTGATCAGATACCCGTGAAGACGCTAAAAGTTGGCGATCGTATTCGCGTTCTACCTGGTGAACATATCCCCGCTGACGGTAAAGTTATTTCAGGCCGTATTCATATTGATGAATCCATGCTAACGGGTGAGTCAGTGCACGTTGTGAAACGAGAAGGTGATGTCGTCTATGCGGGAACGCTAAACGGAGACGAATCATTTGAACTCGAGGTAGTAAGCTCAAAGGCCGATTCAATGATTTCTAACATCGTGCGTTTACAAGATGAAGCTCAACACTCCAAACCTAAAATTGCGGAAATTGCAGACATTGTCGCCCGTTACTTTGTTGGTGTGATTCTTATTATCTCTGCTGGTACTTGGTTTTACTGGCATCAAACAAAACCAGATGATGCGTTTTGGATCATGCTGTCTGTGTTAGTCGCTACATGCCCATGTGCGCTATCTCTGGCTACTCCGACCGCTCTCACTTGTGCTACCTCTAGAATGGGTAATTTTGGCATTTTGCTTCGTAAAGGCCATGTGTTTGAGACACTATGTAAGATCAACCACTTAGTTGTAGATAAAACAGGCACTCTAACGAAAGGTGATATTGAGATCTGTGAAACAAAGGTACTTAGTGATCTCCCACAGAAAGATTGTCTATCACTAGCTGCAGCTTTAGAGGCTCATGCAAACCACCCTATCGCTCGTTCTTTTGCAACTTTCACCAATGATGACTTTATCGTGTCTGATGTGCAAAACGTGATTGGGTCAGGGATTGAAGGGATATGGAATGGCAAAATCGTTAAGATAGGTAGTGCTGCTTTTGTTCAAGGCAAAGAAAGTGATGAAAGCCAGGCGGTCTATCTGTCGGTTGATGGCAAGCATGTCGCTAGCTTTTACTACCGCGACCCTATCCGAAAAGAAAGCAAAGCCTTTATTCAACGTTTTGCTGACGCTGGAATTAAGACAACCCTGCTAACTGGTGATTCTCTCTCAAACGCCCAACCAGTGGCGAATGAAATTGGTATCGATCACATCGTCGCGTCAGCAAAGCCAGAAGATAAGCTTGCATACCTTAAGAGCTTGGACGAAAACAGTATCACTATGATGGTTGGTGATGGAATCAATGACGCGCCGACTCTCGCCGGAGCTCACCTTTCTGTCGCAATGGGCGGTGGTACAGATGTCGCTAAAGCTTCTGCAGATATGACGTTACTTGGGGATAATCTCGAAAAGCTACTAGAGGCACGTTTGCTTGCACTGCGTACAAGAAAGATTATTCGAGAAAACTTGGCTTGGTCTTTGGGTTACAACCTGTTAATTTTGCCTTTGGCGGTCGCAGGTTTAGTGGCTCCCTACATTGCAGTAGTTGGCATGTCTGCAAGCTCAATTATCGTTGTATCTAACTCTTTGCGCCTGCTCAAAGAGAAATAAGTAGAGAAAGCAAACATGGAAAGTCTTTATATATTGATTCCCATCGCTATCGTTCTCGTTTGTGTTGCTGTCGCCGTTTTTCTTTGGGCGGTAAGAAGCGATCAGTTTGAAGATCTTGAACGGCAAGGGCATAACATTCTTCTCGACGAAGAAGACCAATCTAATAGTGATAAAAAGTAGCGACCTTTATGACTCCTGATTTTATCGGTGCGTTGATGATCGGCTTAGTAGGAGCCGGTCATTGTATGGGTATGTGTGGTGGTATCGCGTCTCTGCTTACCATGGGCTCTTCTGCTAAAAATAAAACCACCCCTCTTATCCCCCTCTTCTACAACCTCGGACGATTGATCAGTTATACCTTAATAGGAGCATTAGTGGGTGGTGCTATATCAGGTTTATCTGAGCTTAGTGGGTTAACGCATTCTCTTGCTTGGTTAAGGCTGATTGCGGCGTTATTCATGATCCTGGTCGCGCTGTATATTGCTAAATGGTGGCAAGGCTTACTTTTAATAGAAAAGCTAGGGCAGTATATCTGGCGCTTTATCTCGCCGGCAGGGAAGAATCTGTTGCCACTAAAGCATCCTCTTCACGCGTTGCCATTTGGCTTTATTTGGGGTTGGTTACCATGTGGTTTAGTTTATTCAGCGCTTACTTGGTCGGCGGTTTCTGGTAGTGCGATGAACGGCGGCCTAATTATGCTTGCGTTTGGGCTCGGAACGCTACCTGCGATGCTTATTATTGGATACGGTGCCAATCATTTTCAGAAATTACAAAAATCATTAATATTTAGAAATATTTCAGCATTAATCCTTATTGGCTATGGTACGTATACCGCTGTAGGAGCCTTAGCGTTACTCGGTTTCAGATAACGTTAAACTCTATTGAGGTGACATTTTTGCTACCCTTTAGGATTAAGCGATGCTAAAATATTGATGTATATCAAATAGTGAAAGGTTGTTATGATTTCTGAAAAACCTGCAACAAAGCGTATCCAATCAGGCGGTTGCGCCATTCATTGCCAAGATTGTAGCATTAGTCAACTGTGTATCCCGTTCACTCTAAATGAGGCAGAACTTGACCAGCTTGACCAAATCATCGAACGTAAGAAGCCTATTCAAAAAGGACAAGAGCTTTTTAAGGCCGGTGATGAGCTAAAATCGCTATACGCTATCCGCTCTGGTACCATCAAGAGCTATACGATCACAGAGCAAGGTGATGAGCAAATCACAGCGTTTCACTTAGCTGGAGACTTAGTCGGTTTCGATGCTATCACTGGTGACTCCCACCCTAGCTTTGCTCAAGCACTCGAAACGTCGATGGTATGTGAAATCCCATACGAAATTTTAGACGATCTATCGGGTAAGATGCCTAAGCTTCGCCAGCAAATCATGCGTTTGATGAGTAACGAAATTAAAGGTGATCAGGAAATGATTTTGCTTCTTTCTAAAAAGAATGCAGAAGAGCGACTAGCTGCTTTCCTTTACAACCTATCAACGCGTTTTTCTCAGCGTGGCTTCAGCCCTAGAGAGTTTCGTTTAACTATGACTCGTGGTGATATTGGCAACTACCTTGGTCTTACAGTCGAAACGATTAGTCGTTTGTTAGGTCGTTTCCAGAAATCTGAGATCCTAAGCGTAAAAGGTAAATATATCACTATCTTAGACCACGATGCATTGATGGAACTTGCTGGTGTAACTAAAGAATAATACACCCTAATTATTGATGTAGCTCGAAAATGAGCTACATCATATTTCTCATAAATTCCTTTCGAAAGTCCTCAAAAAGTTCTCCAAACTAAGCTACAGTAAAAATGTACGGTGAGTATTCCAAAATACTGATTTAATTTACATTCAGTATCTGGTTTTGCAATAGAAGTGGGCTTAGTTATGAGTATATACAGTAAGATCCTTGTTGTAGCTGACATCAATAATGATGAGCAGCCCGCACTTGCAAGAGCTGTTCAATTAGCTCAGAAAAGTGTATCTAGAAGCCGAATCACTTTCTTTTTATCCATTTACGATTTCTCGTATGACATGACGTCAATGCTATCGGTGGATGAAAGAGATGCTATGCGTCGAGGTGTCATTCATCAGCGTGAGCAGTGGATGCGTAAAATTGCTCAACCATACCTAAACGATGGCTTCGACTTTGATGTTTGTGTTGTCTGGCACAACCGCCCTTATGAGGCGATTATTGCTGAAGTCTATGCAGGCAATCATGACCTAGTCATCAAAGGCACACGTAAGCATGATGTTTTAGAGTCTGTCATTTTCACACCGACAGATTGGCACTTGTTGCGAAAATGCCCTATTCCAGTGCTTCTTATTAAGAATGCTGCTTGGCCGGAACAAGCAAGTATCCTTGCCTCAGTACATGTGGGCTCAGAAACCCCGACTCATATTGATCTCAACGATACGATGGTCGAGCGATTAAAAGAAATCACCACTCGGCTTGAGGCCAAGCCATATCTTGTTAACGCCTACCCCGTTACACCGGCGAATATTACGATTGAACTTCCTGAATTTGACCCAACGACTTATACCGATGCAGTGCGAGGTCATCATTTAACGGCTATGAAAGCACTACGCCAAAAACATGGTCTTGATGAAGAACAAACGATAGTTGAGCAAGGTTTACCTGAAGATGTCATTCCGGCAGCTGCAGAGCGCTTGAACGCAGCAATGGTTATTTTAGGTACCACAGGGCGAACAGGGCTTTCGGCTGTCTTTATTGGTAATACAGCGGAGCACGTAATTGATAAAATAAATTGCGACGTGTTGGCTCTAAAACCAAAAGGCTATATTAGCCCTCTCGACCCAAATACAGCAACCTAATCTCTCCTTAGTATCGCTATGTATTGAGCACTTTCAAATAAGCGCTAATAAATCCCCCCAATACAGGGGGATTTTTGTTTGGGAACAGTTAAAGCGTTGGGTACAAAAAAGGAGGTCTAATTGACCTCCTTTTTTACGAGTTAGATGTTCGTAACATCGATGAACATCGATTCATCAATATTCGTCGAAGAAACGACAGCCTCATTAAATTCATACTCTTCGCGGTTACCTTCACGATCTAGCGGTAAGTTAACAAAGTCGAACAATTCGCGGTCTGCTAGTTGGCTTGGGCTTACGTTTTGAATTGATTTAAAAATTGCTTCCACACGCCCTGGCGTCTTCTTATCCCATTCAATCAACATTGCTTTTATAGATTGACGCTGAAGGTTCTCTTGAGAGCCACAAAGGTTACACGGAATTATTGGGAAATCCTTGTGCTCAGCGTATTTGATCAAATCTTTTTCACGACAGTAAGTCAATGGACGAATGACCACGTTACGACCATCATCAGAGCGTAGCTTTGGTGGCATCGCTTTAAGGCGAGAGCCGTGGAACATATTCAAGAACATTGTTTCGACGATGTCATCCATGTGATGACCTAGCGCAAGCTTAGTTGCACCAATCTTCTCTGCAAATGAATACAGCGTACCACGTCGCAGGCGTGAACACAGACCACAAGTGGTTTTGCCTTCTGGTACCTTCTCTTTTACGACGGAATACGTGTCCTTATCGACGATATAGTAAGGGATGTTCAGTGTTTCGAAATACTCTGGCAGAATGTGCTCAGGGAAGCCCGGTTGTTTTTGGTCTAGGTTTACCGCAACCACTTCAAATTTGATCGGTGCGGCTTTTTGAAGATTCAGCAGGATATCAAGCATCGCGAATGAATCTTTACCACCGCTAATACATGCCATTACAACATCGCCTTCTTCGATCATGTTGTAATCAGTAATGGCATTTCCAACATGTCTTCTTAGGCGTTTCTGAAGCTTGTTGAATTCTAGGGTTTCTTTTCTTGTATCTATTTGGTTCATTGCGGGCTCTCACATCGCCGATAAATCGACTAGGACTTCCTAACATGGGTTTCTTTGGGGCGTGGATTATACGAGCTTTTTACGCAGGATTAAATGCTTGTCTTATTGAGTCTTTAAGAAAAGAGTGTGAAAGATACTTTAGTTACGGTCAAAATTAAAAAAGAGCTGCGATTGCAGCCCTTTCTAAACGTTCAGTGTTCATTTCTTTGCGTTAGGTAGATAAGGTAACACTCGCATCGTCGGTTCTGGTAGTGTCATTGTGCCACCTTGCCCTATTTCACTTAGTGCGACTTGTATCTTGCCATTGACAATTGGCTTTTCGGTTCCGTTTGAGAAAATCACTTTATCATTCAGTTGATTTGCAAACTCCATCGTCACACCTTGAACTTCCGGTGTAAACCAACCCGCAAACATACCGCCTAAATCTTCCAGCATCGTCTGCATTTGAGGTAGAAGAGGCTTAAGTTGGTCGTAAGAAACGTTACCCTGTAATGGTTCTTTGGTCATCACGACAAGTGAGTAATCGCAACGTGTATCTTTTGGGGTATCGACAAAAACCAACGGATTTGCTGACTTTAAGTTTTTATCAACTGGTAAAGGCAACTCTTGTGAAGCAGGGATAACAAACTCTTCATAGTGCTCTTCTTTTTCCATCCAAGCTTTTTCTATCGTACAAATTTGCTTAGTTTTTGCGTCCACAAAAAAGACACCAACTTTCACATCGTCATGCCCTTCTTTATTGTTGTTTTTTAGTTGAGTGTATAACTTTGAGTACGTGAACATGTACTCTTGAGCTTGGGTTATCGGCGATGCAAGAATTAGCGCCGCACTTCCCAATAGACTTAGGCTTAACTTTTTCATTTTATCCGTTATTTTATTGCGTCCAGTAGGCGTTGTTATGACGAATCATAGCGCGAAGATCGTGTACATAGGCGATGCCACGTTCAGAATAGGCTAGTAACCCATGCGTTAACTCTGACGCCGTTGCGACCGTTAACAAGCCCTTGTTCTTTTCAGCCAGAGATGTTCTGATTTCACGCAGGTCTGCATACGCTGGGTTTCGATTAACGTTCATAAAGTAGCCATGAACAGACTGTTGTACAGAATCGAATTTTTCAACTTCATGAACTTTGTTAGCGCCACGTTGCGCTGGAACAATTCCACAGCCCTTTTTATAACACCATTGGCCGAACAAGTTGTTTGCTTGAGTAGCAAAACGAGAAGTGCCCCACGCAGATTCATTTGCCGCTTGAGTTAGAACCAAGGCTTCAGGTAAGACGTTCACTCGCACAAGCATCTCATCTAGCCACGTTTGATCAATCTTATCGTTACTCAAGGGCAACGAATACAGAGATGATAACCGCTGAGCATACTCTTGTTGTTCTTGCGTCACTTGTCCCACCTTTAAAGAGGTAAGAAAGGCCCGCTCATGACGAATTCGTTGATTCTCAAGAGCAATTTTAGGCCTTAAAAAATCAAAAAAAGCAGCTTTTTTCTCTTTCGTATCTTTTATTGAATTGAAGTCTGGGATATCACCGATGTATGGCAAGTGTGATAAATCGACATGCTTAATCTTGCCAGAGAGTACGTCAGGATTTTCCACATATTTAAACTGTTTCTCGTAGTGTAAATATGGGCCTATAGAAATGAAAGTGGCGGCTATACAGGTTGCCGCCACTCGTAAACTTATTGATTTCAAAGAATTAGGCATCAAACACCTGTGAGTTACCATCGTGATCATTATCGTTTTTCTGTGTTGTAACGATCTTAAGCTTAATTCCAAACATTTCGCGGTAGAGTATGCCTTTCAAATGGAAGAAGAATGGCAGCACAAAAATCAAGCCAATACCGTAGAACATTGCTGCAATAATAAACATTAACATCACGCCTAAGTAAAGCCCCGCGACCACAAAAATCTTCTTGTTGATTGCGCGAAGTGATAACAGCAACGCTTGCATTGGTGGCACCCTTTTCTCACAAATCAACAAAATAGAGTGACTAAATGCCAAGGAAAGATACAGCGACAGTAAAGGAAAAATCATACCAACCACACCTTGTAGCATTAAGCTCATGAGCGTTGCTAGAATAACAGGAATGGTGAACTGCAACCCCTTTCCAACATGGCGCAACTTAGTCTTCAGGCCAGCGACATGGCTCATAGCCATCAAGCTGATCCCCGCATAAATTGGTGCGCTAATCACCTCATAACTGAAATTCGCGACATAAATAGAAGACACAATATCGTTTGTGAACGACTCTGGGTTCTCAAATGCATCAAGAATAACGCTCAAATCGCCCAACTGCAGTTTTAATGCAATATAGAAAATACCTAACTGGACAAAAAGCAATACAATAATGGCAGGAGAAAATGATAAAAAGTGCTGGATGGTTGCTCGCCAAGCTTCGTTAAAAACCGCGCCAGCTTTAAGCTCGTAGTTGCCAGACAAAGCTCGCTCTACACTCCCCCCAAGATTGAAATCTTTCTCAAAATCGTCGTTCATAGTTTATCCAAGACTAACTTGTAAAATTTTGACTGGAATTCCAGTCAATTAATGTAATCGTCATTATAAAGAAATCTTTCCACATCTAACATCACAACTCACCTACAATCCTTGCAATCTCAACTGTATGGTTGATAATTAACCACTTTCAAGGTCATGAAATTGAAACAATTGTTGAACAAAGTTTAGTGCTATCAAACTGTGTCTAGATGCCAATTAATCTCATAAAAACAGTATGGTAAGGAATGATGGCTTTTTCCTGCAAAATTATTTCTGTTTCAAGATAAGAAAATGCTTTAATTTCACACTTTTGGTGATTATGATGCGCGCCTCAAAAGTGAATGGTTAGTGTCACATCAGCTGGGATAATCCCGGCTTGAACGTGGGGGAAATACAGACGTTGAACGCAAAACCGCAAGCAGGAAAGCCAGTTATTCGTTTATCTGGTATTAGTAAAAGTTTCGATGGTAAGGAAATCATCGGTAATTTAAATCTGGATGTTAATCATGGTGAATTTCTGACGATTCTCGGGCCTTCTGGTTGTGGTAAGACAACAGTTTTACGCATGATTGCAGGTTTTGAAACGGCAGATAACGGTCAAATTATTTTGGATGACCAGGATGTAACACAGGTTCCTGCAGAGCAAAGGCACGTCAACACGGTATTTCAAAGTTACGCATTGTTTCCACACATGACCGTATATGAGAATGTCGCTTTTGGTCTTCGTATGCAGAAAACGCCTACTGCGGACATTGAACCACGAGTAATGGAAGCGCTACGCATGGTGCGCCTAGAAAAAATGGCACAGCGTAAGCCTCATCAGCTTTCTGGTGGTCAGCAACAACGTATCGCCATTGCGCGTGCGGTTGTTAACAAACCAAAAGTACTGCTGCTAGATGAATCTCTATCTGCACTTGATTACAAACTGCGTAAGCAAATGCAAATCGAGCTTAAACAGCTTCAGCGTCAACTTGGTATTACCTTTATCTTCGTTACGCACGATCAGGAAGAAGCCCTATCGATGTCTGACCGCATTATTGTTATGCGCGACGGTGTTATCGAGCAGGATGGTTCTCCACGTGAGATTTACGAAGAGCCGAAGAACCTATTTGTTGCTCGCTTTATCGGTGAGATCAACGTATTCAACGCAACCATGCTAGAGCGTATCGACGAGAAACGTATCCGTGCAGAAATCGAAGGTGTCGAGTCTGTTGTTTACTACGATCAGGAAGCGCAAGCAGGTGAAAAACTGCAAGTACTACTTCGCCCAGAAGACTTACGTATCGAAGAGATCAAAGAGTCTGAAGAAAAAGGCATCGTAGGTCACGTAACAGAGCGTACCTATAAAGGTATGACGCTTGATTCCGTTATCCAATTGGATTCAGGCATGCGTGTAATGGTTAGCGAATTCTTTAACGAAGATGATCCTGATGTGGACCACTCACTTGGCCAGAAAGTCGCTATCACTTGGGTTGAGAGTTGGGAGGTAGTCCTCAATGATAAGCAAGAAGATTAATCTTCAAAACGCGATCATTACCTTAATCGTCGGTTGGTTAACACTTTTCGTGTTGGTACCAAATGTGATGATTATCGGTACGAGTTTCTTAACGCGTGATGAAGCAAACTTAATCGAAATGACATTTACTTTCGACAACTACTTACGTCTACTCGACCCCTTGTATGCGAAAGTGCTGATGCACTCGTTCTACATGGCGATTGTGGCGACGTTGTTGTGTTTAGTAATTGGTTACCCATTTGCTTACATCATAGCGAAAATGCCAGAGAAATGGCGCCCATTCATGTTGTTCTTAGTTATCGTACCTTTTTGGACAAACTCTCTTATCCGTACTTACGGCCTGAAGATTGTTCTGGGTACACAAGGTATTTTGAACAAATCATTAATGGCGATGGAAATCATCGATAAGCCATTACGTATTATGTACACCGAAACAGCAGTAATGATTGGTCTTGTGTACATCCTGCTTCCATTTATGATTCTGCCGCTTTACTCGGCAATCGAGAAGTTGGACAACACTTATATCGAGGCGGCGAAAGATCTTGGTGCGAACAAGTTCCAAACCATTACGAAAGTGATTCTACCT
The DNA here is from genome assembly GCF_033340495.1 of Vibrio sp. 1249-1. Lineage (NCBI taxonomy): Bacteria > Pseudomonadati > Pseudomonadota > Gammaproteobacteria > Vibrionales > Vibrionaceae > Vibrio > Vibrio sp. 1249-1. The sequence goes on along the minus strand of NZ_JAWOWJ010000002.1, from coordinate 675,550 downwards.
CTTACAATGCCTGGCATTATCGGTGGTTGTTTGTTGGTTCTGCTACCAGCACTAGGTATGTTCTACATCTCTGACCTTCTTGGTGGTGCGAAGAACCTACTGATTGGTAACGTTATTAAGAGCCAAGTATTGAACGCTCGTGACTGGCCATTTGGTGCTGCGACCAGTATCGCCCTCACCTTCGCAATGGCTGTGATGCTTTACGCTTACTACAGAGCAGGCAAACTATTGAATAAGAAAGTGGAGCTAGACTAATGGGACGCACAGTTAGATTTAGCTTTATGGCGCTGGTGTATGCATTTTTGTATCTGCCAATCATCGTCTTAATTGTTAACTCATTTAATGCCAACAAATTTGGTATGAAATGGGGTGGTTTCACCACGAAATGGTACGAAACCTTAGTAAATAACGACAGCCTAATGCAAGCTGCATGGCATTCATTGAACGTAGCGGTATTCTCAGCGACAGCAGCAACCATCATTGGTAGCTTAACGGCCGTTGCCCTATTCCGTTACTCGTTCAAAGGTAAAGGTGCGGTAAACGGCATGCTGTTTGTCGTGATGATGTCTCCAGATATTGTTATGGCGATTTCATTGCTTGCTCTGTTCCTAGTATTAGGCGCGCAGCTTGGCTTCTTTACTCTATTGATTGCTCACATCACCTTCTGTCTACCATTCGTTGTGGTAACAGTGTACAGCCGCTTAAATGGCTTTGATGTGAAAATGTTGGAAGCTGCAAAAGACCTTGGTGCAAGCGAATGGGTAATCTTGAAACAGATCATCCTTCCTCTTGCTAAACCAGCGGTTGCTGCAGGTTGGCTACTGAGCTTTACCCTGTCTTTGGACGATGTGATCATCAGCTCGTTTGTAACGGGTCCAACATACGAAATCTTACCATTGAAGATTTACTCCATGGTTAAGGTGGGCATTTCACCGGAAGTGAACGCCCTAGCAACGGTGATGTTGATTGTTTCTTTGGTCTTGGTAGTAATTTCTCAGTTGCTAGCAAGAGAAAAAGTGAAGTAGAATCCGCACCTGTTAACATCACGAAACAGAATGGTTACATGCCATTCTGTTTTTCTATCTATCGTCCAAAATTGGACAACGTTTGGTTTGGAGCTAACGTCAATGAAAAAATGGGCTACTCTATTAGCTGGTAGTGCATGTGCGCTTTCTCTGTTCTCTGGTACAGCGACAGCGGATGATAAAGAACTAGTATTTATGAACTGGGGTCCTTACATCAACAGTAATATCCTAGAGCAATTTACTAAAGAAACTGGCATCAAAGTGATCTACTCGACTTACGAGTCGAACGAAACTTTGTATGCAAAGCTAAAAACCCATAACCAAGGTTATGACCTAGTAGTACCTTCAACGTACTTCGTGGCGAAGATGCGTGACGAAGGCATGCTACAAAAGATCGATAAGACTAAGCTGAAAAACTTCGGCAACCTAGATAAAAACTACCTAGACAAGCCTTACGATCCAAGTAACGACTACTCTATCCCACACGTTGTTGCGATTACAGGCCTAGCGGTTAACGCAGATATGTACGATCCAAACGACTTCCAAAGCTGGGCTGACCTATGGAAGCCTGAGCTTGAAGGTCAAGTAATGTTGATGGACGACACTCGTGAAGTGTTCCATATCGCTCTGCGTAAACTTGGCTACTCAGGTAACTCAAAAGACCCTAAGCAAATCGATGAAGCGTACGCTGAGCTACAAAAGTTGATGCCTAACGTTTTAGTTTTCAACTCTGACAACCCTGGCGCACCTTACATGTCTGGTGAAGTGGGCGTTGGTATGCTTTGGAACGGTAGCGCCGCAGCGGCACAAAGTGAAGGCCTGAACCTTAAACTCGTTTTTCCTAAAGAAGGCGGTATCGGCTGGGTTGATAACTTCGCTATCTCTTCCGGTGCGAAGAACGTAGAAGCCGCTCACAAGATGATTGACTTCCTACTGCGCCCAGAAATCGCAGAGCAAATCTCTCGTGATACTGGCTACCTAACGGCGGTGGAAGAATCGAATGCTAAGTTTAAAGACGTTGCCCCACTGTTCCCTTCTCAAGAAGACCTTGACCGCGTTGAATGGCAAGATGCGGTTGGTGATCTAACCGTTAAGTACGAAGATTATTTCCTCAAGCTGAAAGCGGGACAATAATCTAGCTTGTGTAACAAGTCATCAACCATAGGAAAATAGGCAGCAATACGCTGCCTATTTTTGTCTTAGGCTGATATAATCGCGCGTTGCTAGGTTTATTTGTCTTGGTATCATAGATTTATCGTCTCATAACAAGGAGACAACGATATTCAAGCTAAATGAACATATTTGTGCTTACTGCGATTTGGCTCAACTCGATAACTCCAGCTAGTATTGACTTGTCCAATCGCGAAACAAAACGGAAAACAAATGAAAAGTAAATTCTACGCAAGCGCTCTATGTGCAGCGACGCTCATCGCTACCCCTGCAATGGCTGCTGATCAAGAACTGTATTTCTACAACTGGTCGGAATACATTCCAAACGAAGTTCTTGAAGACTTTACAAAAGAAACCGGAATCAAAGTTATTTACTCTACATACGAATCTAACGAGAGTATGTACGCAAAACTAAAAACTCAAGGTTCTGGTTACGACTTGGTAGTACCGTCTACCTATTTCGTCTCTAAAATGCGTAAAGAAGGCATGCTACAACAGATCGACAAAGAGAAATTATCTCATTTTGCCGATCTTGATACTAACTTCCTAAACAAACCGTTCGATCCGAACAACAACTACTCTATCCCATACATTTGGGGTGCGACCGGTATTGGTATCAATGCTGACATGCTAGACAAATCATCGGTTACTAAGTGGGATGATTTTTGGGATAGTAAGTGGGAAGGTCAACTAATGCTGATGGATGATTCTCGCGAAGTATTCCACATTGCATTGACTAAGCTTGGTTACTCACCAAACACGACTAACCCAGAAGAAATCAAAGCCGCTTACGAAGAACTGAAAAAGCTAATGCCAAACGTATTAGTATTTAACTCAGACTTTCCTGCAAACCCTTACCTTGCGGGTGAAGTTTCACTAGGCATGCTTTGGAACGGTTCTGCATACATGGCTCGTCAAGAAGGTGCGAACATCGACATCATCTGGCCAGAAAAAGGCACTATCTTCTGGATGGACAGCCTAGCAATTCCAGCTGGTGCGAAGAACGTTGACGCAGCTCATAAGATGATCGATTTCCTACTACGTCCTGAGAACGCAGCTAAGATTGCACTAGAGATTGGTTATCCTACGCCAGTTAAAACGGCACACGATCTGCTACCGAAAGAATTTGCTAATGATCCAAGCATCTTCCCACCACAAGAAGTGATGGACAGCGGTACTTGGCAAGATGAAGTTGGCGAAGCGAGCGTAATGTACGATGAGTACTTCCAAAAGCTAAAAGTGAACAACTAATTCGTTAGTTTTAAAGATATGAAAAAGCGGCTCATGAGCCGCTTTTTTGTTCTTAATGACAAGACAAAAACTCTTCCTGTTGAAGTTATTACGCTCTTTCTTTTCCTTCTAGAGCCAGTATCTCGTCAACTAATTTTGGAACCTCAACGCTTGCTTTTCCGTAGCGTTTTTCCTCAAATTCACTTTCTACCGCACTAGGTTCTAGGTTAATTTCAATGGTATGTGCGCCGTGCATTTTTGCATCATGAACAAAACCTGCTGCGGGATACACAACGCCAGAAGTCCCAATAGAAATAAACAAATCTGCTTCTTCTAATGACGCGTAGATATCACCCATTCGCAGTGGCATTTCACCAAACCAAACAATATGTGGTCGCATTTGTGAAGGGATCTGACAACAGTGACAAAGTTCGCCTGTCTTAATGTCCTCATTGTGCTCTACTACTTGGTTAGATTCACTACAGCGCGCCTTGAGCAACTCACCATGCATGTGAATCACATTCTGACTGCCGCCTCTTTCGTGAAGGTTGTCTATATTTTGAGTGATGACCGTCACTTTACCTTCTAACTCAGCCTCTAAACGACCTAATGCTTCATGCGCTGCATTAGGCTTTATCGCATTATCTTGAAGTTTCTTGCGGCGTTGGTTGTAAAAGTCTTGAACAAGGTCCGGATCGCGAGCAAACCCTTCAGGCGTTGCTACATCTTCGATACGGTGATTCTCCCATAGGCCATCTTGCGCACGAAATGTTTGAATACCAGATTCGGCCGAGATACCTGCACCAGTAAGTACTACAATATTTCTATAAGGGAAATTCATAACTCATCCTTGCTGTTTTTTCATTAGCTTAACACTGAAAGAATAGCAACAGTAGTAATATGGATTAGACCATAGTCGTAATGGTCACTATTAGAATTACAATTTAAGAGGAACAGCAATGAGACAAGTATCTCTAACGTTTACATTGCTTCTGACTTTGGCAGGCTGTCAACTTACCAATGTTGAAGGCGAAGTCGATGATGTAAAGGTAAGAGTCAGCACCAATGATGATGACCATCGAGGTAATGGTAATTTCTGTCCTCCGGGCCAAGCCAAGAAAGACAATTGCTAAAAGAGCGGCTTTATGCCGCTCCCATATTGGCCTCAATCCTCGTTGGTCGAAGATATTTTATGAATGGCTAGGTCAGCGCCATTGAATTCGTCTTCTTCTGAAAGCCTCAGTCCCATACTGGTATTAATCGCACCGTAGACTACAAGTGCACCAAGCGCTGCGATGGAAAGGCCCAAAAGCGTTCCTAGAAGCTGAACGATAATGCTCACGCCACCTAGCCCACCCAATGCGCTTTGACCAAAAATCCCAGCGGCAATACCACCCCAAGCGCCACATACACCGTGTAAAGGCCAGACACCTAGCACATCATCAATCTTGGTTTTGTTTTGTAGGTGGGTAAAAAGATAAACAAATAGCACGCCAGCAATCGCACCTGTCACTAAAGCACCGATAGGATGCATTAAGTCTGAGCCCGCACATACAGCAACCAAGCCAGCTAGTGGGCCGTTATGAATAAAGCCAGGGTCATTCTTACCAGCCAACAGTGACGCGACAATGCCCCCGACCATTGCCATCAATGAGTTCATAGCCACCAAGCCACTTATGCCTGACACAGTTTGAGCTGACATGACGTTGAAGCCAAACCACCCCACACATAAGACCCAAGCTCCCAAAGCCAAAAACGGAATATTCGAAGGTGCAAAGTTGGTGTGCTTTCCTGCTCGAACTCTGCCTTTTCTCATGCCCAAAAACACGACAGCAACAAGCGCTATCCAGCCGCCAACACCATGCACAACGACTGAACCTGCAAAATCGTGGAAGCCATAACCAAAGGTATTTTCAAACCAAGCTTGAACACCAAAGTTTCCGTTCCAGATCATTCCCTCAAATAACGGGTATACGATGCCGACAGTGAAAAATGTTGCGATAAGAATCGGATAAAAACGAGCTCGCTCTGCGATACCACCAGAAACAATAGCAGGAATCGCTGCAGCGAAGGTCAGCAAGAAAAAGAACTTCACCAACTCGTAACCATTACCTTGAGATAATGTCTCTGCATCAGCAAAGAAGGTGCCGCCATAAGCGACCCAGTATCCAATGAAAAAATACGCAATGGCGGAAATACCGAAATCGGCCAAGATTTTAACTAAAGCATTAACTTGGTTCTTTTGGCGCACGGTTCCTACTTCAAGAAAAGCAAAACCAGCATGCATCAAAAAGACCATGATTGCGCCAAGTAGTAAGAAAAGTGTGTCGGAACTTTGCGTGAGAGTTTGTACAGCGCCGTGTACCTGATTGGCAGTTACACTCATTATGATTGTCTCCGTTGATCTGTAGCGCACTTATCCTGTGCATCAAAGTTAGGCTCATCACCAATTTGGTGAACTTGATTTATAGAGCGTCTAACAGAGCAATTCTCATTCCATAATTTACATTTCTAACACTTACGATTTAATTTATTGTTTTGCATGAACTTTAATAAAATTACGTATTCTTAAAATGGCGCTTAACACGCTAATAAGTGCACCAATATGGTTTTAGTGCACCAACATAAAGCGCACCATATAACTCAACAAACAGCAAACTTTCTACGATAAACGTAAAAGCCACCTCATGAGAGGTGGCTTATATACTGAATGGCTAACTAAAGGAGTTTATCGAGTGATCTTCCCTGCTTTTACTTCTTCTAGCCAACGCCCCTCGACGAGATATAGCGGAAGCTAACTAAGCAGCAAGGTTTAAAATCTCTCTATAGGATATAGTACGTTATATTTAGGACTAGTACTTGCAATTCTGCAGCTCCCATACAACATCGCTTTAAAACTCTTCTATATCTGCCTCGTCGATCCTACCTTTTTTGAGTGTCTTTAAAGCTTTTTCTGAAACTACAAGTCTATAGTCTTCAGCTATCCAAAAATCATCCTTTTCCACACTACCTACTACCTTCAACCAATAGAATTTAGGCAATTGTATTCCTGGATATAGTTCGCCAAATTGCTCAGATGTTGATATCTCCACATCACTCAGTTTGTAACCTGTTAAATTTGCTGATCCAATTTCTTTTGCTAATGACTCGGTAACAATGTAGCACGGAAACGTCGCCAGTAAATCATCTCCCAACCAACCATCAAATTGATAGTGTAACTTAAACACTTTAGGTGGATGAGTTGATGTATCAAGTAAAGAATGCCTTCCCAATCCACCACTAACCTCAGGTTCAATATAAAAATACATGTGCTCCTCCGGACTAATTATCTAATAGGTGGGTTGAATTGTGCACCAAACATATCATCAATTTCTGTCGCCTTATCAAGTAACTGTTGCTTATTCGGGTTAGGGTTCTGCCGATAAAACTTGTCCCACTCTTTCCTGATCTTACTCAAATGAAGTTTAGAGTTTACTTCTTTTGGTATCCCACGCAAATTTTCAAGAGAGTGCATTTCGGATTCCTTTATTATCCCTGGGTATCGCTCACGAACTTGTTGCTCGACTGCATGATGAACAACCACTTTTCCTTCCGTTAAAGGGTTGGCTTCAAAGAACGTTTTTCTATAATTTATAGTTGTAGACTCACCAAATTTAGCTGATTCGTATTGGCCAAAAACATAAGTCACTCTAGATTCTTTGCGCGGGTGTAAAAGAACAAACTCCTCAATCCCAACAACATACTGCACTTCGTGTCTGCTGCCATCTGAGTGATTAATATGACGATAAAAAGTAATCTCGTTCTTCTCGCAATCAATATGGTCTAAATCGTATTCATATCGAATATTGTTTTTACCATTGGGTTTTCGGATTTTGACTTGCGAGCGAACGCCACCTTCTCCGACAGATGACTCTTTTGCTGCTTCTAAAATCTGATCGCAAACCTCTTGGGGAACATCGCTTTGCGCCTGATACTCAGTCAGCATTTGCTGTAAGCGTTTTAGCCCTTCTTCACAAAGGAAACCTGTTGGGTCAATCCACTGGATAGGATTGACTGCATATTGGTAATGGTTAATGCCACCAGCAATAGATATCGGGTCTTGTTGGATAAAACGTCCTAGCTTAGGGTCGTAATACCGAGCGAGGTTGTAGTGTAAGTTGGTTTCTTGATCGAAATACTGTCCTTGAAAACGCAATGGATTTACTACTTTTTCAATATGTACATGAGCAAAGCCGTGAGCATCGTAGCTGGCACTCCATACAACATTCCCCTCGTAATCGATCAGTCGCTCTGGTTTACCAACTTGATCGCACTGGTACCAATAAATAACGTCATTTTCTAGGAGTGCCACTGGCGTGTAGGTTTCGGGTTGATATAGGTACCAGCGGAAAGCACCTGAAGAGCGTTCACCAATTAAACGTTCCCCTTCCCACAAGAACTCCGTAACGCCTTGTTGTGTAATTTTCTTCGTCCTGCGCCCTAATGCATCATATTCATATTGACTGATGCCATCGTCGGTGTGAACTTCACTGAGCTGATTTAACGCATCAAATACGCGAGTCTGAACATGTCCTTGCCCCTCACGTTTTGTCTGGTTTCCTTGCGCGTCATATTTGAACCGGACATCATCGTGCACTTCAATACGATCAGCGAATACCTCTGAAGATGGCAAAGTAGGATTGCCAAAACTATCGTATTCAAATTTAGTCACATCTCCGGAAGCATTGACTCGTTTCAGTTGCCCTAAGGCATCGTACTGATAGTGTGTTGCTCCTGCCGTATTATCAATGATTGATGAAATACGGTTTTGCGCATTGTAAACGTACTTTTTCTCTCTATCAGGCCAATGTTGTTCGACCAAACGACCAACACCATCATAAATGATGCGCTCATTAAAATGTGCCGTTTCAATTTGGGAAACTCGTCCCATTTCATCGTAATGAAATTTGATTTGAGGTAAATCTAGGTTTCCAAACCGAATCGCTGAAAAACGCCCATATCGATCGTAAGAGAAGTTCAGCTCCGTATTATCTGGCAGTACCTGAGATACGCGTTGGCCAACTCTGTTAAACTCCTGCGCTATCTCAAACTGGCCTTGAATGCGCTTTGTTAAATGCCCAAATGAAGAGTATTGGTATTGCAATGTTTGATGGCGATTGGATGCGAAAGTAAGTCGACCACCAAGCGTATAATTGAAGTGGTTCTCTACAATACTGCTACCATTTCCTGCTTTGACGTGCTTGAGATAACCCGCAGCGTCATAGCGATACAGCACAGTCCTATCGGCGACTTGCTTACGATGGATCCGCCCCATATCGTCATAATCAAATTGGCTTTGTAGATTATCAAACCCAACAGTTCCTGACAGCTGGCCTTCATCGTCATACAGGAATTCGAACTCTAAGCCGTCACTCCGAACTAATTTAGTCAGGTTACGTTGTTGATCGTATTCGTAAGAAATATGGCTGCCATCGGGAAAGATGACTGCTTCTTGTTGCGCGAGTGCTCCCCATTGATACGAGGTAATGCCTGCTGGCGTTCGAATCTGAGCAACACGGCTGTGCTCATCGTAAGAATATTCTTCGCTATAACCGACTTTGTCTTCGTCGTTAAAATAACGAACTGATGTACGCCTGCCAAATTGATCATAAGCGAGTTGAGCAATACACCCATCGGGATAAGCAACGCCATTCACTAAATCTTCTTCATTGTAGCTATAACGAAGTAATGTACCGTCTATTTCATTCGCGATAAGTCTTTGTTGTTCATCCCACCACCATTGACTTTTCTTACCATCTTCAGACTCTTTTTTGACGACTTGCCCGTGTTTATCGTAATCATATTCCGTGACACAGCCAAACTGGTCGGTATCCCAAACTCTTTGACCGAGGCTATTGTAGTAAGCCTTCTCGATATCCCCATCTGGCGAAACCGTTTTAACTAACTTACCTAAGCCGTCATAGCCATATTGAATTTCTTTGCCAGAGGAATGAAACTTAGAAACCAATTGACCATGCTGATTATATTGATAATTGACCGTTGACTGATCAGGATAGATAGCTTGTGCTTTTCTTCCTAATTCATCATATTGCCATCGCCAAGTTTTACCTGTGGGGCTTATTTTCTCGAGTAAGTTACCCTGCTCGTCATGCAAGAAAGACCATTGATGATCTAACGAGTCAGAATAAGAAGAGTGATTTCCCTGATAATGGAAGCGATAGTCATAAATTCCTGCGTCCCCAACGTTCCTGATGCATTTCGCGTTAGCACCTTCGCCATCCCATTCAAAATAATGAGTAAAGCCAGTTGGTCGTACACGCTTAACAATTAAATGGCCGCGGTATTGATACTGTTCCTTTAAGCCTAAATGATTAGTTGCACTGACCAAATCATCGTGCTCATCATAGGTATAAGTTGTCAGAACTTTTTGGGACTTTGCATTAAGCAGTTCTACAAGGCGTCCTTGCTTATCATATTGACATTCAAGAACCGGACGCTTGTTATATGCGATCTCGATCAATCGATGGTTTCGAGAATACTGCAATTGAAACGTTGAAAACGTGCCATTTCTAACTTGTTTAACAAGCCAGCGATCATCTTTTTGCTCAAACCGATATTGATGCCCATTAGCGAGCGTTACAATCCGAGTTGTTGAGCTCAGGAAATAACAGCTCGCACCAGCGTATATTTGATAACTTGTTGCTCCAATATCTACTGGCTCAAATTCTGTGATATCGGCCTTATCGTCAACAAACTCCCAAGCGATAACATTGTCTTTCTCGTTCGTCTTTTCGCGTAATTCAAACTGAAATGCATGTCGCCAACCAAAGCCCATTCCATGATTTACATCCGACTGCGAAGAGCGGTAAGTACGCTGCCAAGTAGTACCTTGTTGTAGCTCGATATCATAGAGTTCGAGAATTTCTTCACCCGTCACAAGTGATACAGGATCACCGGCTTTCTCATGTTTTTCGCTGCTTTGTTGCTGAGGCTTGGCGGATGCGGCACTTCTGCCACTCTTTTTATTCGACTTCCCCTTTCCCTTCGATGGTTTTGCATTGACGGTATTTTGAGTCGGTGGAGGCGTAACCGCCGACGAGAGTGCGTAGTTTTCGCCGGTAGGTACAATTCGAGCGACATGCAAGTCACCGTTCACCAAAGCATTGGCAAACGTTGAATTATAGTGTTGGGAAGTAAGCTCACCGTCAGGTATGTTTGGCTTGAATTGACCAATCGCATAGAACAAATCCTCGACATAGCGAAGGTCAAGCTCACCAAAGCTCTCAAGAAACTCTATTGCCTCTTGTTTGGTCACGAATGTTTTAGGTTCGCCGCTAGTAAGTAACTGACCAGAGAAGTGATAACTTTCGCCAAAGCGATTCGTGATAGGAATGACGAATTGAGGGATCATAGCCGTAACGTGTTTGTCCTTTTCTTACCTTGCCGCATCATTTAATGCTCGTTTCGCTCTTTTTATTTGTGAGAGCAAGATGCCTTAATCAAACATCCTCCGATAGAGATTCCTCTGTATGCGTAGACTGAATGTATTGATGGCAATTTTCACGTATGCAACTCTTTGAATTTCTGAGCGCAGCGTACTTTAACGGGACGATGAATCCTGAGTAAATGAACAATAGCGTGAGTGAGACTAATGTCTCATCGTGACGCGATTTTTTTACATGTTTCTTACTTAACTATGATTTTCTGCCCAGTTACGTAAATTCACTCAATAAGTTGCATCAAGTATCACCACTGCGACTCAACGCTTCATATTTGAGACAAAACAGCAACAAAAAAACCGCCTATTACGGCGGTTTTGCTTAAAGAATACTGATTAAAGGTTTGGACCTGTCGATGGTCTGTGTGGTTGGTTATTGAGCAGTTGCTGCATCCCTTGAAACATTCGCATAAACCACACCAAGATGGCTAATGCAGCAAACACCATCCCTACCCAAGGAATAAAGTAAGCGATGGTTTCAAGCAAAGTACTATGCAACCAATAATCACTCACGCCAACGAGTACACCGTTAGAAGTCGCGACGGTGACGATCAACACAACAAAAAACGTCAGGTAGAGAAAGAAGGTGCGAATTAAACCGTAGTAATGAGAAATCACTACGTCGCTGTCTTCTCCCTTATCTAATCGGTAACCCGCATAGATAATTGCGATAACGCCTGAGATCAGAAACGTAAACGGGGTCAGACAGCTCAGGATGTACGCAACCCAAATCCCGTTATGAGGTTTGTTCATTCGCTTTCGCTCCTTTTACTTCCGTTTGTGCCGTATCTGTTTCACCCATCGCTTCTTTGGACTTCACTTCCTCATACCAAAGATCGTGATGCTCTTTCGCCCATGTTTCATCAACTTCACCTGTCACCATGCCTTCTAGCGCACCTTCCATTCCGAATAGACCAATATAGATGTGGAAGATAAAGCCACAGATTAGAATCAGCGCCGAAATCGCATGAACTAAGTTAGAAAGCTCCATGTCACGGCGAGTTTGGCCAAAGATAGGAAAGTCCAGAACTAAGCCACTCACTGCCGCGATAGCACCAAAGAAGATTAACAACCAATAGATTGCCTTCTCACCACCGTTTGAGAAACCAGCTGACGGATGTGTGCCTTTGTGTTTACCAACCATGCCGCCCATTTTCATAAACCAACGAACATCTGTCATGTTTGGAATCGACTTGCGCCACCATTTAAAGAGCACGAGCATCAGTAAAATGAAGAACAATGGTCCCATGTAATTGTGGTACTGCTTCGCCAACATGACGATAAAGCCCCAGAACTCAGTAGGAACGTACGGTTTTAAGAAGTGCTTACCGTAAACCAGCATCAAACCACTGAATGCCAGCGTTAAGAATGTAAACGCCATACTCCAGTGAAGCGCGCGGTCTAAACGAGACCAACGCTTCATTTTTTTACCAGTACGCGGCTTGCTAAGCATCAAAGGACCAACGAATACGTAAGCCATGATTACCATTGCAATACTGCCGAAAATCGCGACAGCACCAGCAGGAGACATCCATTTTTCTTTTAGAATGTACCAAGTCTCACCAGGTTTACTGATCAATACGCCATGTTCTGGCGATTGAGACGTGGTGTAGCCTTCTTGCCCCTCTCTGACTTCGCGCCAATAGTCTGCCCCGGCGAGTTGCGTGATCTCCTGTTGAATAACTTTAGAAGATTGTCCCTCTGCTGAAGCAGGCATTGCAAAAGTCAGCAGCAATGCCGTCATCATTGACAACATTGCTAGAGATGCACGTTTAAGCGTGTTTAACATGTGCCTCTCCTTACTTAGCTTTTCGTCGCATCGTAAGAAAGATCGTTTCCGTCTGTCCAACCTGCGTTTTTCGCGCCGCGTTCTACCACACGTTGACGGAAAATGTCAGAGACTTTCTCTGCGTCACCCGCAAGCAGCGCTTTGGTTGAACAAAGCGATGCACACATCGGTAACTTGCCTTCTGCGATACGGTTCGCACCGTACTTTTGGCGTTCTTCCTCAGAGCCAGGCTCTGTTTCTGGGCCGCCCGCGCAGAAAGTACATTTATCCATTTTGCCACGTTCACCAAACGCCTCTTGTTTAGGAAATTGAGGTGCGCCAAACGGACAAGCAAACAAACAGTAACCACAACCGATACACAGATCTTTATTGTGAAGAACGATGCCGTCTTCAGTATGTTCGAAACAATCAGCTGGACAAACTGCCATACAAGGCGCATCGGTACAGTGCATACAAGCAACAGAGATAGAGTTTTCACCAGCTTCACCGTCGTTTAGTGTTACCACGCGGCGACGCTGAATGCCCCATTCAAGCGCATCGTCGTTTTCGTTCTTACATGCAGTAACACAGCCGTTACACTCGATACAGCGCTTGGTGTCACATAGAAATTTCATTCGTGCCATTGTCAGACTCCTTACGCTTTACGAATGTTACATAGGGTTACTTTGGTTTCCTGCATCAAGGTAACCGGGTCGTAACCGTAAGTGGTTGCCGTGTTGGCCGATTCGCCAACAACGTAAGGCTGTGTACCTTCTGGGTATTTAGGACGTAGGTCTTCACCTTCGAACTTACCGCCAAAGTGGAACGGAATGAACGCCAAACCAGGTTTCACACGACGTGTTACCATCGCTTTCACCTTGATTCGTCCCTTCTCTGCACCTTCTACCCAAACATCATCACCATCTCTGAAACCAAGGTCGTTCGCGTCTTTCGGATTTACTTCGACAAACATTTCTTGTTGAAGCTCGGCAAGCCATGGGTTTGAACGCGTTTCTTCACCACCACCTTCGTATTCAACCAGACGACCAGAAGTCAGAACGATTGGGTACTCGCCCGATTTGTCTTGCTCTTGAATGGATTTATACAACGTAGGTACACGGAAGATTGCATCTTTGTCTTCCCAAGTTGGGTAGTCCGTTACAAGGTCACGACGTGGTGTGTAAAGTGGTTCACGATGCAGTGGCACACGGTCTGGGAACGTCCAAACAATCGCACGCGCTTTCGCGTTACCAAATGGAATACAACCGTGCTTGATCGCGACACGCTGAATACCGCCAGAAAGGTCAGTCTTCCAGTTTTTACCCTCTGCTGCCACTTTCTCTTCAGCAGTTAGGTCGTCCCACCAACCAAGTTGTTTCAATAACTTGTCAGTGAACTCTGGGTAACCATCTTTGATTTCACAGCCTTTCGAGTAGCTGTCTTCTGCAAGAAGGCTCTTGCCTTCAAATTCCACACCAAAGCGCGTACGGAAATTACCGCCACCTTCTGCAACCGTCTTAGACGTATCGTACAGAATGTGTGTACCTGGGTGTTTCATTTCTGGTGTGCCCCAGCATGGCCAAGGTAGACCATAGGTTTCACCGTTGACAGGGCCACCTTCCGCTTCCAATGTGGTTTTGTGGAACGTATGCCAGTTTTGTTGGTGCGCTTTCAAACGCTCTGGGCTTTGGCCTGTGTAACCAATCGTCCACATGCCTTTGTTGAATTCACGCGTTAGGTCTTCAATCACCGGCTGGTTGTTTTCAACACGGATGTTTTTGAACAGAAGATCGGAATAGCCCAGTTTCTTCGAAAGCAGGTACATGATTTCGTGGTCTGGTTTTGATTCAAACAAAGGTTCAATCACCTGATCACGCCATTGTAGAGAGCGGTTAGAAGCGGTAACGCTGCCGTGTGTTTCAAACTGTGTTGTTGCAGGAAGCAGGTAAACGCCGTCGGTACGGTCGTTCATTACCGCAGCAACCGTTGGGTATGGGTCCACAATCACCATCATGTCCAACTTCTGCATCGCTTTTTTCATCTCAACACCACGTGTTTGAGAGTTCACTGCGTGTCCCCAGTAGAACATTGCACGGATGTTTTCGCGTTGACGAATGTTGTCTTTGTTTTCCAGTACACCATCAACCCAACGAGATACAGGAATACCTGCACTGTGCATTGGTTTCTGACCGCTATAAGCGTTGTCATCGAAACGACCTTTGATCCATTCGTAATCGATTTCCCACACCTTTGACCAATGACGCCAAGCGCCTTCAGAAAGGCCGTAGTAGCCCGGTAGCGTGTCAGAGAGCACGCCAAGGTCGGTTGCGCCTTGTACGTTATCGTGACCACGGAAGATGTTTGCACCGCCGCCTGATTTACCAATGTTTCCAAGCGCTAGCTCAAGCACACAGTAAGCACGTGTGTTGTTGTTACCAGTAGTATGCTGAGTACCACCCATACACCAAACAATACAGCCCGGGCGATTTTCAGAAAGCAGTTTTGCTGTTTGGTAAACGTCTTCTTCGCTTACGCCTGTTACGCGCTCAACTTCTGCTGGCGTCCATTTCGCCACTTCAGCACGGATCTCATCCATACCGAATACACGTTGACGGATGAACTCTTTATCTTCCCATTGGTTTTCGAAGATGTGCCACAACACACCCCAAATGAATGCTACGTCAGAACCAGGACGAAGTGATACATAGTGATCCGATTTTGCTGCCGTACGTGTACGACGAGGATCCGCTACGACGATCTTACAGTTGTTCTTCTCTTTCGCGATCAGAATGTGCTGCATCGCTACTGGGTGTGCTTCAGCTGGATTTGAACCAATGAATAGCATCGACTTACAGTTGTGCATGTCATTGAAAGAGTTGGTCATCGCACCGTACCCCCAAGTGTTCGCTACACCCGCCACGGTTGTTGAGTGACAAATACGCGCTTGGTGGTCAACGTTGTTCGTACCCCAAAGTGATGCCATTTTGCGGAACAAGTACGCTTGTTCGTTGCTGTGCTTTGCGCTTCCCAAGAAGTAAACCGAATCAGGCCCAGACTCTTTGCGGATGTCCATCACCTTGTTACCGATTTCTTCGATCGCTTGATCCCAAGAAAGCTTTTTCCACTTACCGTTTTCAAGCTTCATTGGGTATTTAAGACGGCGCTCACCGTGGCCATGTTCACGCAGTGCTGCGCCTTTTGCACAGTGACCACCGGCGTTAAATGGGTGGTCGAATGCAGGCTCTTGACCCGTCCAAACACCATTTTGAACTTCTGCGTAAATACCACAACCCACTGAACAGTGAGAACAGATAGTACGTTTTACTTCTGTTTTCGCTTCTGGATCGACTGATTTTGCTTGCGCTTTTTTCATCATTCCCGGTGCGAATAGACTAGCACCAACCACTGCACCACCAGCGGCAAGCGAAGTGTTTTTCATGAATGCACGACGAGATACGCCAAGCTGGTTCGTTTCTTTGCTCACACTGTCGGAGCGTTTGACAAGTTTCATCCGTTATCTCCTAAAGTGTGTCGTAGTAATCGCGAATGTGTTGTGTTTCACGATACCCTTTCTTCTTCACGTCTTTTTCAGAAGGCTCAACCGTTTCTGAAGCAACGGCCACTTTCGTGGTTCCCGCAACAACAGCACCGGCAACGGCAGCGGTTGTGAAGCCTTTTAGGAGATCCCTACGGCTCGTGTTTATTTCTTTATTATCTTTCATCATTGCTTCCTTACCTTACGGTAGATCTTTGGAGACTCATGCCTCTCTATCGATATGACCAAGTACTGCTCGATTACTCGTAATCAGTGACGTTTTTCACATCAATTTTTAATTTGTTCTTACTGCTTTTGGTGTTCACGCTAAAGCGCACTTGCTCTAACGTTAAAAACGCGTCGCAAAGCTGTGCAGCTGGCTTGTAGAAGTTCACGCTTTCTGCGCTCTCTAGTTGGCGCGTAAAAGATTGGAACCAAGGGGCGATGTGTTTGTTAAACACCGCTTGTTGAAGTTCTTCCTCTTCACCTGTCAGCATTGCCATCACTTCGCACAGTGCAGAAATATGGTCTTCAGGCTCTTTCACGTTCTCTTCTCGTTCGATGCCTAAAAGATCCAAATCGCGACGAATTTCCGCTAACGGTTTTTCCATCATCGAGCCAGTGCGATGCCAAGATCCGAATGGCACAACTTCACCACGTCCAATGCCAATAAACAGATCTTGATATTCTTCTTCTAACGCTTCTCGCTGCGCTTCGTTCGCGGCTTGTTGCAGTGCGAGCCAAGCTTTTTGCATCGCGCTCTCAGACGGTTCAATTTCTAGCGATTTCAGGAACGCCAGCATTTCATCACTAGGCGCACTACGAAAAAGTGCAGATAGAACGAGATAAATGTCTGTTCTCAGTGTTTGTTCTTGTTGTGTGTCCACTGCGAGCTCCTAGTATTTTAATTGTTTCATTGGGTCTTCTGCCATCGACTCAAACATGTCGATCACACGGCAGTCTTCACACATCGCGATACGATTGATCGCCGCTTCATCAGAGAAATGAGAGTGAC
Source organism: Vibrio sp. 1249-1 (assembly GCF_033340495.1). Taxonomy (NCBI): domain Bacteria; kingdom Pseudomonadati; phylum Pseudomonadota; class Gammaproteobacteria; order Vibrionales; family Vibrionaceae; genus Vibrio; species Vibrio sp. 1249-1. The sequence goes on along the minus strand of NZ_JAWOWJ010000002.1, from coordinate 658,309 downwards.
CGCGCAACTTGTTTTGTAGCATGTCGATCATCGATTGCGGAGCAAAGGGCTTGTGACAACGAATGCACTCGGCTGCCTTTTCTTCATGAATCACAACCGCTTTCTGGCGTTCTTCTTTCACCCAGTTCATACGAGGAGTAAGCGTCAGCACTTTCTCTGGACACGCTTTCTCGCACAGCCCACATTGAATGCAGTCTTGCTCGACGAATTTAAGCGACGGAGATCGACCGTCCGTATGCAATGCACGTGTTGGACACACCGCCACACAGCTCATACACAACGTACAACCTTTACTTTCACAAGAGACTGTGCCGTAAGGTGCGTTCGCTGGAAGTTCAACAATGTTCTCAACTGGAATACGTGATGCGGACAACGCATCCAACGCCGTAAATAGACGCTGACGTTTGTTGCCTTGCAAGTCTCCTAATGCCAAATCAAAAGACTCGGTACAAAGTGTCGGAGCACCTTCACGTAGTGACTCTAGATACAGAATGTCGATGGTTTCTTTGGCGATACCAAGCTGACCGAGCAGCTCTTGAGCAATACCTACTTCGCTATTAAGCACACGAATAATGGTTTGAGGCATAAAACGTGAAGCCGCAAACAGCACCTGAGTAGCACCATTCACAAGCGCGGCGAACCAAGTATCAATACCAACCGAAGGCAGTTCTTCCACCACAATTGGAATCACATTATCTGGCAGTGCTTTTAGTGCCATCACGTTGTAGCTCTCGTGGCGAGAACTGCAAATCAATACGATAGGATCTAAACCACCCGCTTGCTCATAGTTGGCGAGCGTACGTTCAATAAACTTTTGCGTATCTTCAGGGTTTGGCAGTGCGTAATGAATCGCTTCTGTCGGACACGCTGTAGCACAAGTACCCACGCCTTGACATAGGTATGGGTTGATCTCGATGCGATGGCCCGTTTTGTCGCTGCCTTCACTCGATAGTGCCCCTGCCGGACAAGCATCCACACACCGTTCGCAACCTTTTACGCCACGAGAGCTGTGTGCACATAAATCGGTATCTAAACGGAAAAATTTCGGTTTATCGAACGTCCCCATTAAGGTTGGAATCTCTTCCAACGCTTCAGCCAGTTTCGGATAGCCACGACCTACTGGGTAGTAGCCCGGTACTGGGACTTCTTCCGACATGCAGCTGTTAAGGCAAAGATCGAGTACGATATCGAAACAATCGCTATTGATCGCGACCTTGGCAAGATTGTTGGTCGAACCATGATTTTCAATCAGAACTTCAAACGTACCTAAGAACCCTGAAACCTGAACCGAATTGGCGTAATAAAGCTCGGGATTTGTGCCCTTTTCGCCATCGGTAGAAAGCAGCGTTAGGCTGTTCATTTGCGACAATTGCGCTGCCGCACTTTCGATGATTGCTGTTGGGCCCACAATCAAAGTATTACCGCCGCTTTCATAGCTTACGGTTGGTGGAATAAGATTGGTCAACTCTACGGTATTTTCGAAAGCGTACAGCCTCGCTTTACCGTTATTGGAAGTTGCTTGTTCTAATAATTGTTTCAGCATTGCTCAATTCCATTTATGAACATGGATAGTCTTTTCCATCTCTTAGTGTAGTTAGCGCCGGAGATTCTGCTGATTAACTTATCAATGAGCATTCTTATTCCGCCATCTATAGGCGATGAATACTACGCAGTGCGTCCGTACTAACTTCAACCAGATTGGTATTGAGCAACAGATAGCAAGCGTCATGCCAATAAAATATCAACTAAAAATCAATAGGTTATCAATTTTACTGGCAAATAGTAGGGATAAAAAAACCGGTTGAGACATTTTGTCTCAGCCGGCTCATTGAGTGTTTAGTCAAAATGTACCTATTCTTTGTGTGGTATATTTTGTCTCACCTCGTTAGGCTGTGATTCTTCAGCAAAAGTATCACTTTCGCCAGGAACTGTATTTATATACAGTTCATTTTCATATTGAGTAATTTGGCCACTTTTGTCGGTGTTTGACTCTGCGTCTTCAACTACCCCAGATGCGATATCGTTAACGTTAAGCTCAGACCCTTGCGCAGTTTCAGCGTCTGGTTCGTCTTCCACTTTGTCTTTAACCCAATCACGCAGCGTCTCAGCGACGTCTTGAGAAAGTGACTTTAAGTTACTGTAATCATCATCGTAATCGTCTAGGCCGTCACGCACGTTAAATTCTTCGGACAAGAACATTTTGCGCAGCGCAGCTTTCTTGACGCTTTCTGAGGCTTCAGAAACCAGCAGTTGCGCCACAGACATTTCTTCGGTTTTTTCAGTCTCTACACTCGCGGTAATGTCTGGAGCCTGACTATCCTCATTGACGTTCAAAGCATCTGAGCTTTCGTCAGCGTTTGAAAGCGCTGTGACACTATCTTCGGATTGCGCCGTCTCTGCTATCGGCGTGATCTCTTCATCATGTTGGGAAGATTCTTCTAACTTACGTTTCGACCAACGGCTTAAAAAACTAGTTGCCATTTGCTCTGCCCGCTCCTTTGCGTTTCTTACGTCTTACTTCTAACAACTCACCGTGGCGACCGATAAAGGCTTCCATCCAAGCCTGAACGGCTAACGGCATATCGTTAGATAGTACAAGGTTATCACCATCCATATATTGCGCCGCAACAGATTGTGAAGCCGTCAGTAACTGTATCGCTGGTTTTTCACCAGACTCGACGTTATCCATCACTAAAAAGAGTTTAGGTTGCAGAGAGCTTAAGTTAAAGCGGTAGTCTGTACGTTCATCTTTATGTAATTGCAACGGACAAACATCTGGAGTCTCTTCCGTCGGATTCAGCGCAAATCCTGTCAACTGCCATTGGGTTGTCACCCAAATCCCTGTACTGATCTCATGCTCAACAAGCTCTACGCCGATTGGCCATGTATCCTCAGTCTTTTCGTAATTTTTTTCGAAATCTTTCTTATCCGACATAACTCACCCAGTCTTTCTATTTTTGGTCTGAAAACACACAGGACATTTTGCCCCCGTTTTCGACCATTTTTATTGTCTTCGAAGCAATAAACGCGCCAAGCTGATATAACTTAGTCTATATACTCCCTCAGGCTATAAGTACCAAACTAGACGAAACTCAAATGTATTGATGTGTCATTACTGCGAACTCGCAGTTTTAATGCATTGTTGACATAAAACCTCGCAATTTCTGTGGGAACCGCTATTTTGGAATGAGATTTGCTAGCCACTTAACAAGCTAAAATGCGTAGCAACCTAACGCTCTTAATCACTAGGACACGACTGTGCTGAAACCAAACATTATTAAAACCAGTGAAAATCCCCTGCAAACCATTGAAGTCGATGTGTTCGACGAGTACGGCGAAAAACTGACAAAGCAAATCGCGTGCGAGCGTCCTCTTACGGTCATGCTGAACTGGAAAGAAGTGGTCACGCTCATGACGCTAGGTTCGCGTCCAGAAGCACTAGTACTGGGTTATTTAAAAAACCAAAGCTTCCTGTCCGACCCAGCCGCGATTGAATCCGTTATTATTGACTGGGAAACGCATTCCGCAGCGGTGATTACTAAAGAAAACACTGAACACTTAGAAGGCGCCCTGAAAAAGAAAACCGTCACCTCAGGTTGTGGCCAAGGCACTATGTATGGCAACGTGATGAAGCAGCTTGAAAATTATCAAGTGCCTCAAGTTCCTCTTAAGCAGTCAGAAATTTATTCTGCGCTGGAAGCGTTAACTCATTACAACGACACCTACAAAAAAGCGGGCGCAGTACACGGCTGTGCGGTTTGCAAAGGTAATGAAGTGTTGTCATTTGTGGAAGATGTCGGCCGTCACAACGCAGTGGATACACTTGCAGGTGAGATGTGGCTCAAAGAAGAAACAGGTGAAGATAAAATTTTCTACACAACTGGTCGCCTTACATCAGAGATGGTGATTAAAGTGGCTCAAATGGGCATTCCTGTTCTGCTTTCTCGCTCTGGCGTTACTCAAATGGGGTTAGATCTAGCGAAGCAATTTGGTATTACAACCATTGCGCGTGCGAAAGGTTTGCGCTTCCAAGTGTTTACAGGAGCCGACAAGGTTGAATTTGATGTAAAAGGCAACCAATAACACCTTTTCAGTGTAAACTAAAACCAATAATGCGGATTCACAGAGGATGTGGACTATGAATAATGACCAATTGTGGAATTTTCTGCTTACGCCCAGCGGTATCATGCTTTCTATGATTATTACCTTTGGCGTGGTCGGGCTCTATGCGTATATAACCGGTCAGTTTAAGGATTAAGGCCAAATATCAAAAAAGCCTCGCTAAATAGCGAGGCTTTTGCTTTTTAAACGCTTTGCGAGTAATTACGCGTCAACACCACGAGATTTTAGGAACTCAGAGTAAGTGCCTTTAAAGTCTGTGATTTTACCATCGCGGATTTCGATAATACGCGTTGCTAGTGAGTCTACGAATACACGGTCGTGAGATACGAAGAACAACGTGCCTTTGTATTGCTCAAGCGCAGTGTTCAAAGATTCGATCGATTCCATATCCATGTGGTTGGTTGGTTCGTCCATTAGCAACATGTTTGGCTTGTGCATCATCAGCTTGCCAAGCAGCATACGACCTTGCTCACCACCAGACAGTACTTTTACTGACTTTTTAATGTCGTCTTGACCAAACAGCATACGACCAAGGAAACCACGAACGACTTGCTCGTCATCACCTTCTTGACGCCATTGACCCATCCAATCCGTTAGGTTCATGTCTTCTGCAAAGTCATGCGCGTGGTCTTGCGCGTAGTAACCGATGTTTGAGTTTTCAGACCATTTGTACTCACCCGCACGCGGTTCAAGCACACCAGCAAGCGTGTTTAGAAGTGTTGTTTTACCCACACCGTTCTCACCGATGATCGCAACGCGCTCACCCACTTCAAAAATTGCATTGAAGTCTGAGAACAAGTCCTCTTCGAATCCTTGGCTTAGGTTTTCAACAATCAGAGCGTTACGGAACAGCTCTTTCGACTGTTCGAAACGAATGAATGGGTTTTGACGGCTAGACGCTTTAACTTCATCCAGTTTGATCTTGTCGATTTGCTTAGCACGAGATGTCGCTTGTTTTGCTTTCGATGCGTTTGCAGAGAAACGAGCAACGAACGTTTGTAGCTCAGCGATTTGTGCTTTCTTCTTCGCGTTGTCGTTTAGTAGACGTTCGCGAGCTTGAGAAGCCGCCGTCATGTACTCGTCGTAGTTACCAGGGTAAACGCGTAGTTCACCGTAGTCCAAGTCAGCCATGTGTGTACATACTGAGTTTAGGAAGTGACGGTCGTGCGAAATGATGATCATTGTGCAGTTACGCGCGTTTAGCGTATCTTCCAACCAACGAATTGTGTCCATGTCCAAGTTGTTGGTAGGTTCGTCAAGAAGCATCACATCTGGGTCTGCGAATAGAACCTGCGCTAGAAGCACACGAAGTTTCCAGCCTGGTGCTACTTCACTCATTAGACCGAAGTGTTGCTCCATTGGGATACCTACAGCAAGAAGAAGCTCGCCCGCTTTGGCTTCTGCCATGTAGCCGTCCATTTCAGCAAACTGAACTTCTAAGTCAGCCACTTTCATGCCGTCTTCTTCGCTCATCTCAGCAAGTGAGTAGATACGGTCACGCTCTTTCTTCACTTCCCATAGCTCTTTATGACCCATGATGACGGTATCGATTACCGTAAATTCTTCGTAAGCGAACTGGTCCTGGTTCAGTTTTGCAACGCGCTCGTTTGGATCGTAGCTTACGTTACCACTGGTTTGCTCAAGCTCGCCGCTGAGGATCTTCATAAAGGTTGATTTACCACAACCGTTAGCTCCAATTAAGCCGTAGCGATTGCCTTCGCCGAACTTAACTGAAATGTTTTCGAATAGCGGCTTAGCGCCGAATTGTTGAGTAATATTCGCTGTGGAGATCAAAACCTTTACCTTAGCAATTGGGGTGTATTTAGAAAAACCGGGCAACGGTACTTGTTCATGCTACATACTGCAAGTGTTGTTTTTATTAATTCACTCCAAGTGAAATCATTGTAAGGTTTCTAAGAAGCAAAAGCGCAAACATAAATGCGTCATTAAATACAAAAAAGAGCCACTATCGTCAGTGGCTCTTTTCCATTAATACTTCAAAAAAGTGACTATGCGATGTTCGTCACCTCTAGGATCAGTTCGGCTTTTTTAGGTAAATAAATACTGAATTTACTGCCTTTTCCCCATTCAGACTCTGCTTTTAACTCACCACCCGTTTGGCTGAGAATACTTTGAGAGACCGATAGCCCTAACCCTGTGCCTTCTCGTTTCGTTGTGTAAAATGGCGAGAAGATTCGACTCAAGTTTTCTGGTTTAATACCGCAGCCCTCATCGATAACATGAATCGCGGCTCCTTTCACTTCGCCCTCTTCAATCCAGTCTTCACTGACTACTGTTAAAGTTCCTTTACCGCTCATTGCGTGAATGGCGTTCATTTGCAAATTAACTAAGATTTGTAGCAAGTGGTGACGGTTTATCTCAACGGACGTATGCGCTTGTAGGTCAGTCACAAATTCAACGTCGCGTTTCTTGGTGCCAGTTTTAACCAAGGTGATGCTTTCATCAATGATAGGATTGACATGTTGCCAAGTGATTTCATCTTGAACACCGCCTTGGCGACTGTATTGCAATAAACTGCGTGTGATATTGCGGATACGATCAATTTGCGCGTGAATCGCATCAATTTCTTCTTGTACTCGACTTGCATCGTCACCCAATTCAAAATGGATCAATTCTACGTTGCCAAGAATCACGGCGGTTGGGTTATTAATTTCGTGAGCAATCCCCGCGGTGAGCTCTCCCAGCGCTGCCAGTTTTTCATGAACAACGAGTTTGTCGCGGGTTTGGTTGAGCAATTGAATATGCAGTTCAAGATCTTGGGTTTTTTCTCTCAGGCTTGCCGTACGCTCTTGAACTTTGCATTCAAGTTGAGCTGCGGAGTTTTTCAGTTCAATTTTGCGCTCTTCTAGCGCGTCTAACATATCATCAAACTGTCTGGCTAACTGCGCAAGTTCATGATCGGCATCTAATCCTAACGGGCCAATCCGTTTTTCTTTACCTTGTTGGACCTGCTTCACCACTTTATGAATGCGTTCGATCGGTCGAAGCAGATCATAAGAACCGCGATATACCATCACGCCGGAAACCAGCAATAACATAACCGTAATCAAGCTGATTTCGGCAATGTTCGTCATGTAGGCTTTAACGAATGGCCACATGAGGTAACCGGTATAAAGCATACCAATAACATTGTCGTATTGGTCTTTGATTGGTTGATACGCCGTAATATACCAAGCGTCATACACATAAGCGCGATCAACCCACTGTTCACCCTTCGAAAGTACTTGGTTATACACTTCTGCACTCACGCGAGTGCCTATGGCGCGCCCTAGCCTATGATCGCTGTCTAGAGGAACGTTGGTGCTCACACGCAAATCATCGAGAAACACAGTCAACGTACCCACAGGGCGAAGGCGGTCATTATCACTTAAGTAAATGAGATCGCGGATTTGATCCACCAACACTGTACTGTTGTTAAGGAGCAAACCACCATCAAGAAAGCCGATCAAATCGTTCGCTTGGCTGTATACCGGAATCACGGTTCGACTGACTAACCCACGCGCCTCCCTGTCACCATCAGCAAGAATAGGCACTTCTGCTCGTTTGGCGAGTTCAGGATCGAGGCGTTCGAGTTCTTCTTTATTGAGTACATCAAAAAACGATTCGCGCTTGGTGAGATCCATAAAGCGGAATTTGTTTTCCATGGAATTAACGCGTTGGAAAGAGAGAAAATCTAAAGCATATCTTTTCTTCTGCTCTGTGACCCACTTTTGCAGGTCACCTTGTGGCGTTCCTTGATTAATGCGAATACGGAAATCGTACGAATCGGCAAACGCCCGCACGTAATTGGCTTGCTTTTGCTGTAACAACGTTACGCTGTTATTTGCAACACCAAGACGCTCCGAGACATCAAGCAGCGCATTTTGCCACGTGTAATGAATAGACCAATAAATGGTAATGCCGATCAGAGCTAACAACGTGAGGAAAATCGGCGCAGAGGTTAAGAATAACAAACGATAACGCACCATGGTTTTAAAACGGTGCGTCCATTTTGACAATCCTTTGTGCTGTGGGCCGTTAGTCGGCATATTCCTCATCCTCAGAATCCCATTCTTTGTATTTACGTTCTAAGGTCTTGCGAGCTACGCCCAAGTCGCGAGCAGCGGCTGATTTGTTGCCTTCGTGCAAGTTAACGACTTGTTTAATATGTGCTTTCTCGACTTCTTTTAACGTCCAGCTGTTTGGATAGCCCTCGCCAGTAAATTCTTTGCCTTCTTTAAAGGTTGGTAACTCAGCTGAGTGAGAAACAGTAATCGATACATTAGGCAGTGAATGCCCGCCATTCAGCTCTCGCCAATAGTGTGCAGGTGGTTTGCCAAGCAAGATACAACGCTCAATCAAGTTTTTCAGCTCACGAATGTTTCCCGGCCAATCGTACTCACTCATGGCTTCCATGTCCTCGTGCGCCCATTTGGGCGCGGGCATACCTAGCTCGCGCGTCAGCATGTTGCTGAAAAATGGCACCAACTCAAATAAGTCGGTTTTGCGCTCTCGCAGCGGACACACTTCAATTTTCAGAACGTTTAAACGGTAATAGAGGTCACTGCGGAAATTACCTTGATTGACCTCTTCTTGCAGGTTTCGGTTGGTTGCCGCTACGATACGGACATCAATACTGATCTCTCTTTCTGAACCGACAGGGCGAATCGTACGCTGCTCTAACACACGTAATAATGATGCCTGCATTGCAAGTGGCATCTCCCCGATTTCGTCAAGAAATAAGGTGCCACCGTTAGCAACACGGAACAAACCTTCACGCGATTTTTTTGCACCGGTAAACGCGCCCGATGTATGACCAAACAACTCACTTTCTAAAAGCTCTGGTGCAATCGCACCGCAGTTGATTGGCACAAACGGGCCCGTTCTCCCACTCGCCTGGTGGATACCTCGTGCAACTAGTTCTTTACCCGTACCCGACTCACCTTCCACCAAAACAGAAGCGCGTGATGGTGCAAATTGGTTAATAAGTTGCTTAAGCAGACGCGTTTTTTCTGAGCCGCCGATGATCTCTGAGGTATTGTGACGTTGGTAATCGCGTGTCATGGCGTACTGCATGCGTTCGTTCAAACGGCGATCCATACAGCGACTGACCGCTTTTAACATCTGCTCAAGGTTGAATGGTTTGAGGATAAAGTCGGAAGCACCGAGCTGTAGCGCTCGAATGGCAATTTCTAAATCCGCATAACCCGTCATAAAAATCACATCGGCACGTTTGTCATCATCTTCAAACGCTTCTTCCCACTCAATTCCAGAACGCCCTGGCAGATTAATATCCAGTAAGATCAGATCATAATGTCGAGAATTACGCAGTAGTTCTGCTTCTTCGATGCTACCAGCTGTATCGACATGTGAAAAAAGCTTACCCAATGCCTTTTTCAAGATGGCTTGCATGCCTAATTCATCATCGACGACCAGTACGGAAAAGGCGCTATATTGTTGGTTTGTACTAAGATGGGATTGAGTAGACATATTTACCCCAGATGGATTTCGATGGGACAGAGTGTACCAAGTTTAAACAGAGATACCCTACAAAAAGTGCGACATTTTGTACCAACGCAAACTTTTATGCAAATAACCCCATGATTTAGTGCATAAACCAAGCACTTTAAGCTTGTAAAAGGTTGGCATCTTGTTTGCTATAAGGTGGATACGGAGCGCATTTAAGTGATCTCAGGATGTTGATGTTTGCTTATTCCAACACCCTAAGACAACTTGCGTATTACGCTAATCGCTCTCGTCCAAAAAGGCTTCTCCCTAAAACCTGGAGAGATTCCAAAGAATCATTGGAAAGGAACACATAAAAATGAAAAAAATTGCGCTAACTCTGGCTGCAACGTCTATCACGCTTGTAAGTTACTCTGCGTTTTCTGCTCAAGACGGAGAACATGTTCGCCTTGCAACCACAACCAGTACTTACCATTCAGGTTTACTTGATTACCTGCTTCCACAATTTGAAAAAGACACGGGCTACAAAGTCGATGTTATTGCTGCAGGTACGGGTAAAGCCTTAAAAATGGGCGAAAACGGTGACGTAGATTTGGTGATGACACATGCACCAAAAGCTGAAGGCGCATTTGTTGAGAAAGGCTACGGCGTTTTACCTCGCAAGCTAATGTACAACGACTTTGTGATTGTAGGCCCGAAAGCTGACCCAGCAACAATCAAAAATGACGAAGGCGTGTTAGATGTATTCAAAGAGATCGCAAACAAAAACGCAACGTTCATCTCTCGCGGCGATGATTCTGGTACGCACAAAAAAGAAATGGGCTTCTGGGCTCAAACTAAAATCGAACCGAACTTTGGTGGCTACCGTAGCGTAGGTCAAGGTATGGGCCCAACTCTAAACATGGCGTCTGAAATGCAAGGCTACACCATGACGGACCGCGGCACATGGCTGGCTTACCAAAACAAATTGGATCTAGAAATTCTGTTCCAAGGCGATGAAAAACTGTTTAACCCGTACCAAGTTATTCTTGTTAACCCTGAGCGTTACCCAACGATCAACTACCAAGGTGCGAAGGCATTCAGTGATTGGTTGGTAAACCCTCGCGGACAGGAACTTATCAATGGTTTCCGCCTAAACGGTAAACAACTGTTTGTTGCGAATGCTGAGAGCAAATAACGCAATATGAATCTTGCTGATACAACACTGGAAGCGCTTCGCTTACTGGTGAATTTTGATGCAGACCTATGGGAGATCGTTGCGGTCTCCTTTAGTGTTTCTATTAAGGCAATATCCCTAGTGGTATTGCCGGCTATTTTGATGTCCTTTGTACTGGCGTATACCGACTTTCGCGGTAAATGGTTTTTGTTGTCGATCGTAAATACGCTGCAAGCGGTCCCTACCGTGGTGATTGGCCTGTTGCTGTACATGTTGCTGTCGCGTGCTGGCCCTTGGGGAGACTGGCAAATGCTGTTCACTCAGAAGGCAATGATCTTCGGCCAAATGGTGATCTGCTTCCCTGTTTTGGTATCGATGATGCATGGTGCATTACAATCTAGCGACCGTCGTGCAGTGGAAACTGCCATCACGCTGGGCGTCTCCATTCCGCGCTTGGCAGCTACGATGATTTGGGAAACCCGCTTTCCTCTACTTGCGGCTATCATTGCAGGGTTTTCACGTATCGTGACCGAGGTGGGCTGCTCAATGATGGTTGGTGGGAACATTATGGGCGTGACGCGAAATATTCCCACGGCTATCGCAATGGAAAGCAGTAAAGGTGCTTTTGCGCAAGGAGTTGCATTAGGAATTGTATTACTATCTTTAGCGTTGGCTCTAAACTTCTTCTTATCAAGCATGAGAGGCAAAGGCTACCTCAGAACATAGAACATGAAGCAAACAAACGACTCACCATTAACCCCATGTCGAGGCGAATTATGACTATAAAAATCACCGCCGAACAGTTATCCATGCGCTTTAAAGAGCGTGTGCTTTTCCACATCCCTGAGTTAGCCATCGGCCCAAATGATGCCATTTATCTCAAGGGTGACAATGGTGTGGGCAAAACTACCCTACTCAAAATCCTTGCTGGCTTGCTCAAACCCTCTACTGGCGATGTTGTTGCGCCAAAAGATACGTGGCTGAAAAGACTGACGTGTCGCAATGGTCGTGTCGATGTGATTTATCTCCATCAATCCCCTTACCTTTTTGACGGCACTGTATATGAAAACGTAGTCTATGGAGTGAAATATCAACAAGACACGCAAAAAGATAAGCGAGCTCAAGTTATTCACGCGCTGCGCATGGTAGGTTTAGAAACCTTAGCGGACGAACATATTTCCGTGTTGTCCGGCGGTGAAAAACAGCGCGTTGCCATGGCAAGGGCTTGGATTTTAAAACCGTCGATTTTATTGATGGATGAGCCAAGTGCGTCTTTAGACCAAGAATCCATTGAACGATTGGTAATGATGGCGAAAGATCTTTTGGATCGTGGTTCCAGTATCGTGGTGACAAGCCATCAGGCCAACGCACTGACCGACTTATGTAAAAAACAGTGGTGGATTAAAGACAAGACTTTGATAGAGTCTCCTCTGTTGTATGTCATACCAAAAGAAACATCCCAAGAGAATGCATATGCTTCAACCAACACAAACTAGTTGGGTCATTTTGGCTGGTGGCCAAGCCAGCCGTATGGGTGGAAAAGATAAAGGTCTGATTGAGTTAAATCAGAAGCCACTCATCGAACACGTTATTGAGCGTTTATCTCCACAAACTCCACGCATTTTAATTAATGCCAACCGAAACCAAGATGCGTACAGCAAATTTGGTTTCGTATTTAGTGATCAATTCAAAGATTTCCCTGGGCCTATGGGCGGTATTCACGCGGGTTTGATGCATGCTGAAACTGACTGGGTCGGATTTGTACCTTGCGATAGCCCACAAATCAACACCGACCTTGTCGAGCGTTTCTGCCAGTTCGTCAAAGAAGACAGCGATATTTTGGTCGCTCATGATGGTGACCATCAGCAACCTGTTTTCACGCTCTACCACAAACGCGTACTGCCAAAACTCACCGCATTTTTAGAACGTGGCGACCGCAAAATCATTCTACTCTACAAAGAGTGCAATACCAGTTACGTTGACTTTAGCGACTCACCAAACTGTTTCGTCAACTTGAACACTCCGGAAGAACTGGCGCAATTTGGACAATTAGAATCATGAAACACACGCTAAACATTCCTATTCTTGGTTTTGCAGCTTATTCAGGCACAGGCAAAACCACGCTACTTGAAGCCCTATTGCCAAAGCTGACCGAAGCAGGTTTACGCATTGGCATGCTAAAACATGCGCACCACAACTTCGATGTCGATAAGCCGGGTAAAGACAGCTACCGTTTACGCAAAGCTGGCGCATCTCAAATGCTGATTGCTTCTCGCAACCGTTTTGCGTTAATGACAGAAACGCCAGAAGCCGAAGCGGAGTTTGAATTCCTATTAACACGTTTTGATGAAGACATGCTTGATGTGGTTTTGGTCGAAGGCTGCAAAAACATCGCGTTTCCTAAAATCGAATTGCACCGTGAAGAAGTCGGCAAGCCTTGGCTTTATCCAAACGATGAAAACATCATCGCTATCGCTTCAGACGGCGGCGAGTTGGACTCTGAACTGCCACAAATGAACATCAATGATCTTGAAGCGATTGCTCAGTTCGTTATTCAGTATGTTCAAGAAGCGAAAGCACCAAAAAACAAAGAGAAAGAAGCCGCATGTTGCGACACACTTTCTCCTGCTTTCCTTTCTGTGGTTCAAGGCCAAGAGAAAATCCTTTCTTTGGTGAACACGGTTTCGGAAATAGAAGCATGCAAGATTGAAAACGCCTATGGCCGCGTTCTTGCGGAACATATCGTTTCACCAGTAAATGTGCCGCAATACACCAACTCCGCGATGGACGGTTATGCCATCCGCAGTGATGATGTTGACCGTGATAGCTACCAAGTGGTTGTTGAAGTGATGGCGGGCCATGCTTACGATCAACCTCTGGACGTTGGTCAAGCGGTGAAGATCATGACTGGCGCACCAACACCACGTAACGGCGACACAGTGGTCATGCGTGAGCAAGCCTCTCAAGAAGGTGACAAGGTCACCTTTAACGGTGCGAATATCAAAGCAGGCCAAAACGTTCGTCAAGCAGGTGAAGATCTCGCTATCGGCAGTGACGTCTTTACCGCAGGCACTCGCCTAGCCTCTCCAGAAATGGGCATGATCGCTTCGCTTGGTTTTGGTGAAGCGAATGTGTTCCGCAAAGTGAAAGTTGCCGTGTTCTCCACCGGTGACGAAGTACAAGCGCCGGGAACAGAGCAAAAAGCGAATTCTATCTACGATTCCAACCGTTTTACCATCATGGGCATGCTTGAAAAGCTCGGCTGCGAGATCTTGGACTTCGGTATTCTGGAAGACAACGAAAAGTTAATGATTGAAGCGTTGGAAAACGCATCGGCGCAAGCGGACGTGGTTATGACTTCTGGTGGCGTATCTGTTGGTGATGCGGATTACATCAAACTTGCCTTGGATAAACTTGGTCAAATAGATTTTTGGCGAATCAACATGCGTCCGGGACGTCCATTAGCGTTTGGTCAAATCAACAACAAGCCGTTCTTTGGTCTGCCGGGCAACCCTGTGGCAGTGATGGTTTCATTCATCAACTTTGTTGAGCCTGCACTGCGTAAGATGCAAGGCGAACAAGGCTGGAAGCCTCTGAAAGTGAATGCCATCGCGACTGAGAATCTTCGCTCTCGCCAAGGTCGTACCGAGTTTAGCCGTGGCGTCTATGAGCTGGATGAAACTGGCCGTTTAACCGTTCGTACAACAGGCAAGCAAGGCTCTGGTATTTTACGCTCAATGAGTGAGGCGAACTGTTTGATCGAAATCTCCCCAGCTATTGATACAGTAAAAGCGGGAGAAAGCGTGACAATTATCCCACTTCAAGGCAGAATCTAGCTCAAACTAGAAATTCAAAGGTCAGCGAGTCTGGCCTTTTTGTTTAATACAGAAACCTTTTCAGAGAGACAGCTATGGCTCGCACCATTCTTTACACTTACAAAGACCAAGACAAAGAACTGACGTTCTCATACCAGCAGCACCGCAACATTCAAGAAGCAGTTGCAGAAGCCGAAGGTATCGATATCACTGAGTTCCTAAAGATGGAGCAACAAATCGAAGCAGTGTCTGACACTAAAGCGGTGCGAAACTACCGCGACAACTACTTCAGAAAATTAGGCTTTAGCAAAATCACCCTAGCTCAAAAAGAAAACCTGGGCGTAGGCAAAAAGAACAAATAAGCTTAGCTGCAAACAGAAAACTCACGATTCGTCGTGAGTTTTTTATGCATGCGACTTTTGTTCATGATCCATACCCGAGCATACCGAAATTACTTAGGTATATGAGTTACTTGGGTATACAAGTTACTTCGGTATATAAGTAAAAGCCCCGTTTAACCTTGAAAGTCTAAACGGGGCTTTAAATTTCTTCTTACTTTATATCGAGTAAGGTTTAAGTCATTACTTGATGTTTAAGAACGCAGCGCCGCGTACACCACCTGAATCACCGTGTTTTGCTTTGATGATCTTAGGACACTTAGCCACAGACAATAAGTGTTTAGGGATGCGTTTTGGCATCTCTTCGTAAATCAATTCGAAGTTAGATAAGCCGCCACCAAGTACAACGGTGTGTGGGTCTGTTGCAGTAAACAGGTTTGCAAAGCAGATCGCTAGCAGCTCCATAAAGCGCTCGACGTGCTCTACTGCTTTCTCTTCACCCTCTGCGTGCGCTTTAATAATGTCGATCGCTTTCTTCTCTTCGCCGTAGTAATGCGCGTAAAGAAGCTCGAAACCACGACCAGATAGGTAACTATCTAAACAGCCTTTGTTGCCACAGCCACAGCCAAGTAATGGTGCGTTTTCGCCCAGGTGGAACCATGCGTCGATAGGAAGACGTGTGTGACCCACCTCACCCGCTACGTGGTTGCGGCCAGAGAATACTTTGCCTTCGTAGATAAAGCCGCCACCAAAACCAGTACCAAGGATCAAACCTAGTACAGATGGTTCATCTTGAAGATCTTCATCCCAGGCTTCAGAAAGCGCGAAACAGTTTGCATCGTTTTCAATTTTTACGCTGCGACCGATTTTAGCTTCTAGATCAGCACGAAGTGGTTTGCCTTTTGCCGCAGGAACGTTAACTGTTAGTACCGTTGCATCATCGGCGTCTTCCATACCTGGTAGGCCAAGACCAATCGTACCTTCGCAGCCAAACTCTGTATCGTATTTATTCACCAATTCCGCAATGGTATCAACCAGCAGCTCGTAGTTGTCTGTTGGTGTAGGTACACGTTCCGTCGCTACACGCTCAAGCTTCTCGTTAAATGCACCAAATTCAATTTTAGTGCCACCGACATCAAAGCCGTAATACATGTATTTCTCTCCTAAAAAATGCTTCAAACGACTCTCAAAAATGGCTAGAGTCAAAAGTATAAACTGATGGCATTATCCATATCTGTACGCCTGCAAACCGTGACCGAATGCAGATTTATCCCCTCACCGAAGCCAGTTGAACAACATACCATCAACAAAAGCTCATTCCTTAGAGTCAGCTCTCGGTTTTCATCCACTCTTTGAAACGTTTCAAGTGTGGCTGGTTAGGGTCGCTTTTGACTCGAGTCTTGCTCAGCATGTAAGTTTCTCTGAAGGCTTCAAACCACAATTGAAGGCATTCCGCAGCTTTAGGCTCACCAGCTTGTTTTAAAACTAATGTCGCGACTTCGGCGGTTGAAAGATGCTGATCATTCTCGGAGCGGCGCATGATGTATTCAGACAGAGATTCCGGCTCAATGGAAAGCACAGGCAAAGATTTAAGAAAATCAGAACGACGGAATATCTTTCGCGCCTCACGCCAGCTACCATCAATAAAGATCAGCAACCATTTTTTGTTCTCGACATCTTCTTTTACCAATCGCCCTGGCTCTAGATCTTCAATTAAACGAGAGGGATCATCCACATAGTCTGCAGGAAATACAATCACCGGTTGGTAACTGTCATCCTGTAGTAGCGCTAGCATCTCTTCAGACGGTTCTGTTCGGTTCCATTGATACACGTAAGTCTCTTGAATCGTATCAGCGATTAGACGACCGGTATTACTTGGCTTAAACACTTCGTTTTCAGAAACAATCAACATACATGCAATATTGGCCTTGATGTTTGGCTGAAGGTCGCACAAACAGTGTTGCTCAGAAACCTGGCAATATTGGCAACGAACCACTTTACATCCACGCGCGTTGAAAGGCTTGGTTGAGATAGATTGTCGGTACTGATATAAACGGTGGAAAGCGTGAATTCTCATGGTAAGTAATGCCAAGTAAAAAGTAGAGCGCGATTCTACTGATATTATGGTTTCGCCTCAAGATAAGCCCATCAGCAGTGTGTTGAAATAATTTCACTCTTATCTCGGTCATAGATAAAGAAATAAATAAGGGAATGACAGTGACAGAAACGACATTTCAAGAACCCTCATGGCTCAGATTAGGCTTTTTCCTTGGCGTATTATTGCTTTGTGCCATTTGGGAAAACAAATTGCCTAGAAAAACACTGACCGCTTCGCGCAGGTTTCGCTGGGTCAATAACTTGTCATTGGTCGCTTTTAACAGCCTAGTTATTGCTTTAATCATGCCTATCGCCGCCTTTCAAGCTGCGGTCATAGCTCAGGAGCAACAGTGGGGGCTGCTCAATATTCTGTCCCTCCCCGCTTGGTTAAATATTTTTCTAACCGTCATTTTGCTTGATTTCGTCATTTACGCTCAGCATGTTGTCTTTCATCATGTAAAGCCGCTGTGGAAGATTCACCGAATGCATCACGCCGATCTCGACATAGACGTCACTACAGGCGCACGCTTTCATCCCTTCGAAATAATCATTTCAATGGGAGTAAAAATTGCAGCCGTGCTTATCTTAGGTGTTTCACCTATCGGAATTGTGGTATTTGAAATTGTGCTTAATGCGAGCGCGATGTTTAATCACAGTAATGCAAAACTGGCTTTATCCATAGACCAAAAACTGCGAAACGTCATCGTTACACCAGACATGCATCGCGTGCACCATTCAGTGATAGTAAAAGAGACCCACTCAAACTTTGGTTTTTTCCTTTCAGTTTGGGACCGCTTTTTTGGGACATACCGAGCTCAGCCTAAGTTGGGTCATGATGATGTTGTTATTGGTGTGCCGGAAATTAGAGACGAAGAAGAGCAAAGATTAGATAAGCTTTTAACGCAGCCCTTTCGCTACAATAAAGAGAAGAAGTAATGGTTGAAAAAATATTGTTGGATGAAGTATGTCAACAAAACGAATAGACCAAGCCTAAACCCCTGTTAAACACTACTTCATCCTCATGATGTGTAAGAACAGATTAGTTTTCTGCTAGCTGACGCTTTTTGTTTAACTGAGTAATACCAACAAATAAACCAACAACACCAAGCACTGCACATGCCAAAGCATTGGTGTTCATTACTTGCTGTGCCTCTATTGAGCTGTATAGAAAAGCAAGGCTGAAGAAAGTGGTGACAAAGCTCAAACCTGTCAGTACGCTGAAACCAGCAAAACTGGCCAAGTCTTTAAAATCGTTCATAACGAGTCCCTGTTTACAATCCTTAATCGAGTGTTGTGAAAATAATAATTAACGAAATATTTGGCGCGATTGACTATGTTTTCGCGCATTCCATAACCAGATAGATACCCCAAATGAGAACCCTAAAAACAGTGTCTTCATTTGTAGGGCGACGTTGTTATCTAATATTTCTAATGTATAGTGAGCGTGGGAACTAAAGATAACATTGGTTATAAGAATCAATAACATAACGACTAGGCCAGAGCGGCGATGCTTGACCAATAGATACGCTGCTAATAAGTCCAATAGTCCCAAAGCGCTCCAATACATATTCAACCAGCGTGGCGCAAAATCGTAAGGTAAAAAGCCACCAACAATGTTGTCATAAAGATGAACCACTCCGCCAACTGTCATAAAAAGGCATAAGAGAAACACGACGAATTTATCCATTACCGTTTCCTTATCTGAATGAATGAGCAAAGCATATAGAAGTCACTTAAACATTTGTAATCCCATCGCCATTTTTGAGATCGACAGTGCCATTATCAACACGATGAGAACAGTAACGGCTGCTCTACCTTCTTTATTTAGCATAGTGTTTGCTTTGTCATTGTCCCAAATCCGCCAATGCAACGACAGAATCCTCCTTTAAATCACGCCTTGGTTTATCAACTCTCGTACCTTTTCCAGCCCGCGCTGAAACACAGTATGTGCATTCGCGGGAAGGCCGCTCTCGACATCGTGCCAGAAGAACGCGAAATCATGTCCACCATCGTCTTGCGTATGAAACAGCCATGAATTAGCGAGGTCAGTACACTCACACAAAACAAAATGCCATACTTGATTTTGAAAGCCACTGTCCCATGAGCATAAATATCGTGCGGAACGAACATGTGTGATACCAGACTCCTCAGCGAGCTCCCGCTTGGCCGCTATGATGTAACTTTCATCAAACACTTCAACAGTGCCCTTGACGAGCTGAACACCCGCCAACGGATGTTTAAAAAGTAGGATCTCTTGATTTTGATTACGTAGAACGACGGGGCAAACTTTATCGATCACAAAACCACTCCTTATGGTTCAAGCAAAAGGCTTTAGCTTTCTCTGGATATAAAGAAATCGCATGAAGCTGCATGATTCATTCCTTTGAATTCTGGCGACATTCTAGTCAACGAGTCCCTCGAACAAAGCATTAACATCACGTTGTGATAACTAAACCCTTTAGAAATGAACGAGATGAGATGTAACTCACTTTTGCAATGCAAATAGGAGCCATTAAATGAGTAGCCGTAATAAAAAAGCAGAACCGAGGTTCTGCTTTTAGTCGGTGGAAACATCTCATTTACTTAGTCTGATGAAGCTCATACTTGTGCAGCATTGCCTGCTGGTGCCCAGCAATTTCCGCCACTTGCTCAGAACTCTCAACCATAGACTCAAGCTGCAGCTTTGTGCGTTCGCCAAGATCAGAAATATGTGTGATGGATTGAGATACATCTGCCGTCGCTCGTTCTTGTTCTTCTGTAGCAACTGAGATTTGCTCAACACGTTCTTGAATGTACTTAACCGCGAGGTTGATATCAGAGAATGTCGATTTCACTTCATTGCTGGACTTTAGCGCGTGGGTCATTTCTTCTCTTGAATCATTGACTGCTTGGCGCGAACGCTCTGCGGCAGTAATAAGCTCGCTCATCATTTCTCGGATGTTCGTAGTTTGTTGAGAGGTATCACTTGCAAGTTTGCGAACTTCATCAGCGACAACAGCAAATCCACGCCCTTGCTCACCAGCACGGGCAGCCTCTATTGCCGCGTTGAGAGCAAGCAAGTTGGTGTTGTCCGCGATCCCACTGATCATATCCACCATTTCACGAATCTGTTTAACACGCTGGTCTAGCTCTAACATTGACTGTTCATTTACATCCAAAGAGCTTTCTAATGACTCCAAACGTTCGCGGTTTTGTTCCACGACTTGAACCCCTTTTTCAGTGTGTTGGGTTGCAAGGAGCGAGTCCTGTGAAGATGCATTTGTCACCATTGCTATTTCACGAATAGAGGCTTCAAGCTGCGTTATGGTCGTGATCATACTCGACAACGCTTCATTTTGTGTTGCCAACCCATCACTTGTTTGTTCGGCTGCACTGTGACTTACTTCTGCCGTCTGATAAAGCGTTTCACAATTGCGCGTCACCGTTTGAATGGAGTCATGTGTGGAATCGATTACTTGATTCAACTTTCGTGCTACTTCTTTCAGCTCATAGGGGCCGACTTCTTCTGCCTTGTCACGAAAATCATGTTCGGTAAGTGCTGAAAGACGCGTTAGTACATTCCTTAACCCTCGGTTTGTCCATGACTTGAGACTAAACCAAGTAACCAGAATAATAAAAGAAATCACACACGCCGCAAACACGAGCACAACGCTCACCGATTCAATGGTCTCGTTGACCACCCGCTCTTTTTCATCGATCAACTGACCAGCGGTTTGGGAGATTTGATCAAGTAACCGCATGGTTTCATCCGCAAGCATCGAAGCCTGTTTAAACTCTGAACGTTGCAATTCCCCTTGTTCTAGTTTGGCGAGGATCAAACGCAGCACGCCCTTTTCACTAAAGCCTTGTTTCACCATCTCATATGGTGCGGTTAAGCTTGCATATTCACTTACTTCAGGATGGAAAGATTGGAAGTCTTCATAGGCGAGTTTAATACCTGCTATGCGATTTCGCATTTCTCGGTATTCTTTTTCGGCTTTGTTTAATTCTGAGTGCATCATCATGACTAAGAACGTACTTTCCATTGAGCTTGCAGAAGCAATGAAACGGTTAGCGGCATCGCTCGACTCAGGATTATCAGCACTAAGAAACGAACTGATTCGATTCATTTCCGGACCGATAGAGCTAAGCCCATAGCGAAACCCACCAACAGCGGCATCAATATCCATTTGAATTTGTATCACCGAAGATTGCTTCAACAAAATGGACTGCGTGATGTTATGTAAACGCGCTAGTTTGGTGTCTAACTCCTCCGAGAGTTGCTGAGCTACACCAGACGCTTTCACAACCAAAGTTGTGCTTTGAGTTGCAAGAGAGTCGATTTGCTCTTTTATGAGAGGCAACTCTTTCGGCTCAGTAATCTGCATACCATGGTTGAGTAGCTTAACCATCTCCAATACATTCCTGGTTAACTTTGCGTTTGCCATCGCGATTGGTAATGCTTTTTGCGACAAGTCTTCAAATTGTTCCCCTACCTGTTCCATTCCTTTGAAACTTGAGACAGAAAGGGCTATAACAAGAGCAATGATAGTTAAAAATGTTGCACTGACAGCCTGAATCAGTGAAAGTGATGTGCGTGAGCGTTTTCGCTTTGCCATAATCAATTTTTATTCTTTCTTAAGGTTGAATCGGTTCTGCAGTGATTCCGTCACATTTGTGAGACAAAACCGTGATTTGCAGCCCATACTATGGATTGGTTATGACACTAATATTTCAGTTGTGAGTCATAGAGATGACAGGTGGTGATTTGCGTCGAGTATATTTTCCTTTGATAATCAGTGTGCTACTAAGCGCCTGCTCTTCTGGGCCTGAGCCTAGTGAGCAAGCACAGGTGACAACACCTACAAATCAGCTATTGTCGGACAACCCTGACTTGTTCGACTTTTACACAGAGTGGCACGGCACGCCTTATCGCTTAGGCGGGACACAGAAATCTGGAATTGATTGCTCAGCATTTGTACAAAAAGCGTTTATTGAGGCTTATCAGCTCTCGTTACCAAGGACAACGAAGCAGCAATCAAAGCAAGGTGTGGAGTTAAGTTGGACGGATGCCAAGCAAGGGGATCTAGTGTTTTTTAAAACAAGACGTACAACTTATCATGTCGGAATTTACTTGGGTAACAAGCAGTTCATGCATGCATCGACGTCTAGAGGTGTGATTATTTCAAGAATCGACAACCCATACTGGGCATCTAAGTTTTGGCAAATAAGAAGAGTTACAATGTAACTCCTCTCACTCTTTAACCGGACATTGCTGTAAGTTAAAACAATATCAGTCGTAAGTCGCAACAGCATTATCGAACAGATTTTTGACCAGAGCGATGTATTCATCAAGGAACGTGATCTGTTCATTGGTCGCTTTTTTATGCCATACCCCAGCCAATATCTCACCAAGATCTTCAACAACTGCATCAGCCTCTTTCAACAATTTGAAGCGTACGCTCGAGTGAAGTTCTGGATTTTGCTCAAAAATCGCCATGATGTTTGAAGCCACCATATCGGTGACAACATCTTCGATGCTTTCGGATCCAGTGTCGCCAATTTCGGTCGTAAAAATATCTAGATTTAGAGACAAGTGCTCGATAAGAGCGAGATATCCATCGGTTTCTAAAACCACTGTTTTTCTCCGTTTATTGCAAGCCTTCGAAGCTGAAAGCAGAATAGTTTCAATAGTAAGACATGCCGAGAAAATTTCATTAACTTATTTCATATTAACAAACATTCACGAACCAACTGGATGATTTTCAAACAATTGAGCTTTGCTTCACTGAATTTGGATACAGGGTTTCTTCAAACCTTTTTATATTTCAGTCATTTTCATGCAAACAGGTTTGGTTACGACCATTTTCTTTTGCACGATACAGCGCAGCATCGGCACTCTTTAACCATTGAGTGTGAGTTTCAAAATAAGGCTTATACTCGCAAACACCAATACTTATCGTGTAATTAATCAAAAAATCTTCCACTTTCACGATCTCTTGCTCAATTCTTTTGCGCAAACGCTCTGCGAAATAGCAAGCTTGCTCCTGGTTTGTGTGAGGAAGTAGTACCGTAAACTCTTCACCACCAAAACGACCGCAGATGTCACTGCTTCTTGCTGTTTTTCTCAACAAGGCAGAGGTTCGACGAATGACTTCGTCCCCTGTCGGGTGACCATAAGTATCATTCACCTTCTTAAAGTGGTCGATATCGAATATTACTAATGAGCATGGTCCGTCGATAACTTTTAAGTGAGCAAACTCATCTTTCAATGATTGCTCCCAATAAGCGCGATTAAATAAACCTGTTAAACCATCTTTGCGACTGATTTCCGACAAATGTTGATTTGTTTCTTTCAAATGAATGCGATTTCTCGCAGTTTCAGAAACATCATTGACTTGAATCGCTATGTGGCTGACCTCTCCTGAAAGCCCAATTAACGGCGTGATCACGATATCTTGATACATAAAATCACTGCTGTTTGAAACCGGAGAAAAATTGTTGAACTTAAAAAGGTACGGTCGGTTTTCCCAGCTAGAAAAAGAACGAGTTTCCAGATCGGCGGCAGCTTTTATCTTGGTTTCTAGCCAAGTTCTTGGCAGCTCTTCAAAATGCTCAAATAAACATTCACCAAGAATTTCTTGTGATAGAACGCCACTGTATGACTGCATAAAACTGTTCCACACACACACTTTATACTCTTGATCCAAAACAATAAGCCCTGAATCCATCGTATCGAGAATTTGTGTGACCCAATGAAAGTCTGCTATGTCCAGCGTGATATCGGACATTAGATTAGCTCCATGATTTCATAGATTATTTCTACGGATGGCTTATCAATTAAAAACAGTACCTCGCACTCGAAATCGAGCGCTTCTGCCATGTAGGTGTATTCGATAGTAAAGAGCTCGCCCAACTCGCCTTGCTCTTCACAATAAGGTGTTAAGGTATCCACAATGCCTGGCTGACGAAGTGAGAACTGCTTGTCGAGTTGATCGCCCAATGATGTGAGAAATGACGAAACCAGTAGGTTAGAGATATTCAAGATGATTTCATTATGAGGCGTAAACTCAAGGAGGTAACCTAATTTTTCCCCAATCTGATTGATATCCCTACCACGTAAACACACCAGTGCCTCTCCGTGAATACCACCACCGACAAACCTCTGCGCTACCGCAACGGAACTGTCACGCCCAACCACATCAACCAGTGTCATATGAAGCTCGCCGTAGGACAAAGGTCCAACATGAGGAACAGGAAGTTGGATGAACTCATGTAAATGGTCGGCCATAATCGCAGCCCCTTTACCAAGGGCAATGTTCGCAATTTCACGGAATTTGGCTAGTAAGGAAAGCTCTTCGCACCCCTGGTTTTTAGAATCAACCGAATGACTAGGTTTGAACGCATAATGCAGCCCTAATTGTTCGTATAGTGGGAGCACCTGCTCTTCTGTCAGAGGCTTAGCGATAAAAGCTTGAGCACCAAGATCGAGACAGCGCTGTTTTGCCTCTTGTTGAACATCTCCAGAAATAATGACGATGCTGGTCGGGTACTGACTAACAGGTAATGATTCGAGGACCTCAAAACCATCCATTATGGGCATCGTTAAATCGAGAAACAAAATATCGATATTTTGCTCAGCAAGAATATTAAGCGCCTCATAACCATCTTGCGCTTCAATAAGATGCAATGATGTATCTTGTACGATAGAACGCGCAATAAGCTTTCTTGCAACAGCTGAGTCATCACATATCAGTATTTTCATGCCACCAATGGAACTAACGTCAAAAAAATCATAATACCTGTTGTAAACGTTCATCTCCATATGCTAAGCCAACAAATCAGAGGCTTATAAGCGATTTGATTCACATTTATACAAATTGACTACACTAAGAGGAAGGTTTCTTTACTAAGTATGCTCAACATAGCGCCAACTCCCTGCTATTTATCCTAAACTATTGGTGGTCAAATAGATTCGCGAGGTTTTGTATGTGGCAAGCAATATCGCAACAGCTTTCTGATACTTTATTGTTCGATTACCAGATCACGGAAAAAGTAAGGCTGTCTGGTGGGGATATCAGTGAAAGCTACATGATCAATGATGGCGAGCAACGTTATTTTGTGAAAATTAACGATCGCGAGTTTTTGTCTAAATTTGAGGTAGAAGCTGAAAGCCTGCATCTTTTGCGTGAAACATCCACCCTATTTGTACCTGAGGTGGTATTGGTTGGTAAAACCAAAAATGCCTCATTCCTAATTCTTAACTACCTTCCAACGAAACCATTAGAAGATGGTCCCAACAGCTTTAAATTTGGGCAGCAATTAGCTCACCTACACCAGTGGGGCGAGCAAAAAGAGTTTGGTTTTGATACCGACAACTATCTCGGTTCGACTCTACAGCCCAACAAATGGCACAAGAAATGGTGTGTATTCTTTGCTGAGCAACGCATAGGTTGGCAATTACAGCTCCTTAAAGAAAAAGGCGTCACCTTGGTTGATATCGATGACTTTATCGACGTCGTAAAACAGCGGCTAGCAAACCATGCTCCGAAACCTTCTTTGTTGCATGGCGATTTATGGAATGGAAATGCGGCACTCACTGCATTCGGTCCTATCTGTTACGATCCTGCGTGCTATTGGGGGGACAGGGAGTGTGATATTGCGATGACAGAGCTTTTTGGTGGATTTCAGCCAGAATTTTATCAAGGCTACGAATCGGTTATGCCACTTTCTTCAAGCTATGAGGAACGTAAAGATATCTATAACCTTTACCATGTTCTCAACCATTGTAATTTGTTTGGCGGCCATTACTTGGAACAGGCTCAACTGGTTATTAATAAAATCATTTCTTATTAATTTGGAAGCCACTGCATATTTCAAGATGTAAAATCTCGAGGCACATCACTACAGAAAATCACCCTAAGCTCAAGGTTGAGTTTGGGGTCAAGTTTTGTACTTATTTCGACTCAATTAGCAACAACTCTGCCTAATATCAAAGGAGACTTAACTTTGGATTGTGCCTATTTTCCTTGTAGGCAAAGTAAGTAAAGGGCTGTACTTCATTGATGAATAGTGTGTTTAAAAGCCCTGCGAGATTAGGAGTTGTTGTATGAAAAATTATACCGAAAGGTATGTAAAGTGCCCGCATTGCGGACACTCTATCGGCATTACATTAGATGCAAGTAATGGTGACCAAGAGTTTTATGATGATTGCCCAGCTTGTTGCCACGCTATCCACCTAAATATGCGAGTGGATGAGTTACAAGATAAGGTCGAACTATTTATCGATGACAATTACGAATAACAGCTCGAGCATGTGAACATCAGAAATATAAAAACGCTTAAATGAAAAAGGAGCACTAGGCTCCTTTTTCTCATTCTAAAGCTGTTTTGCTGCAAGAACGCGCTCAACAGTATCAACAATTGCTTGAGTCTGAGGATCAAACTCAATATTAACACGCTCCCCTACTTGTCTCACTCCGAAAAGCGTTCGCTGCAAGGTTTCTGGAATTAGGTGTACCGAAAAACGACACGCTTCAACTTCACCAATAGTTAGCGAGCAGCCATCTAAACCAATGTAACCTTTCGCTAATACATATTTCATTGATTCTTGCGGCAGTTGGAACCAAATCGTGCGGTTATTGGGCGTATCGATGATATCGACAATATCTGCCGTTAAACTAATATGACCAGACATGCTATGCCCGCCTATTTCGTCACCAAACTTAGCCGCGCGCTCAATGTTTACGCTATCCCCTTCCACCAGCCGACCTAAATTAGTAAGAGCCAATGTCGCTTGCATTAAATCAAAACTGATAAGGTTGCCTTCGATCTTAGTCACAGTTAGACAACATCCGTTGTGTGCAACGGATGCACCAATTTCTAACCCTTTACAAAGTTCATCGCTTAACTCGACAACGTGCGTTTGAAAGCGTTCTTTTTTATCAATTTTAACGACCTTCGCCGTACCCTGAACTATTCCTGTAAACATTTCTTTTTACCTATTGATTTAATACCAACTGTAGTCGAAGACTAAGCCCTAAACATTGCGCTACAGGTCGGAAATAAAGACCGCAGACGATAAAGCCATGGCTTAATGAACACTGGTTTGTTCTCATGCATGCTTCAACATTACCGTGATTCGCTGCTGTTCTCAGTAAAAGCGTATCCTTAGCGTGGAGAGCGTCCAGTCAGTGTTATCGACTATTCGCTACCTAGCTATGGAATATAAACATACAATTGTTTATCATTTGCGCGGAGTTTCTCCGAGGCATTTTTTCACCTTATCGTGACTAAAATCAACCATCAGATCCGTTCACCACATCTTTTGCCCTCGAGTACTCTCATTCTTTCAACTTATTGTTCCGCTCTGGAGTATTTTTCGTGCATCGCTATAAAGAAGAAGCATCAAGTCTTATCAAATTGGCGACCCCGGTATTGATCGCATCTGTCGCTCAAACTGGTATGGGGTTTGTTGATACCGTAATGGCTGGCGGCGTTAGCGCCACCGACATGGCTGCGGTTTCTGTCGCTTCAAGTATTTGGCTACCATCCATTTTGTTTGGGGTGGGTTTATTAATGGCATTGGTCCCTGTTGTCGCACAGTTAAATGGCTCTGGTCGTCGAGTGAAAATCCCGTTTGAAATTCAGCAAGGCGTCGTTTTGGCATTGCTGATCAGTGTGCCGATAATTGCAGTCCTGCTTCAAACCCAGTTTATTCTCGGGCTGATGGATGTTGAAGCACTGATGGCAGAAAAAACGGTGGGATACATTCATGCCGTTATATTAGCAGTACCCGCTTTTTTACTTTTCCAAACGCTTAGAAGCTTTACGGATGGTATGTCATTGACGAAGCCGGCAATGGTGATTGGCTTTATCGGTTTGCTGCTCAACATTCCTCTAAACTGGATTTTCGTGTACGGCAAGTTTGGTGCACCTGAATTAGGCGGTGTTGGCTGTGGTGTAGCAACCACGATTGTTTACTGGGTCATGTTTGCCATGCTATTGCTGTATGTGATGACATCAGAGCGATTGAAAAGCATCAACCTATTTGGAGAATGGCATCGCCCACAATGGAAAGCGCAAGTTCGTCTATTCAAGCTCGGCTTTCCTGTTGCAGCAGCACTGTTTTTTGAAGTGACACTGTTTGCTGTCGTTGCGCTGCTCGTTTCACCACTGGGTCCTATCATTGTGGCAGCGCATCAAGTCGCGATTAACTTCTCCTCGTTGGTATTTATGCTACCAATGAGTATTGGTGCAGCAGTAAGCATTCGTGTCGGCCATCGACTTGGTGAAGAAAACGTAGATGGCGCGCGCGTAGCGTCACGAGTCGGCATTATGGTTGGTCTAGCTTTGTCCGTTCTCACAGCGATTTTAACCGTCTTGTCTCGCGAGTGGATCGCCGAGCTTTATACTAGCAACCCAGAGGTCATCACTCTGGCGATGCACCTGCTCGTGTTTGCCGCTGTTTATCAATGTACGGATGCGGTTCAAGTGATCGCAGCTGGTGCATTACGCGGCTATAAAGACATGCGAGCCATCTTCAACCGTACTTTTATTGCTTATTGGATTCTTGGGCTGCCAATTGGTTACGTCCTTGGCCGTACAGACTGGATTGTCGAGCCAATGGGAGCACAAGGCTTCTGGCTTGGTTTTATCATCGGCCTATCTTCTGCGGCCTTTATGTTAGGCGTCAGAATGCGTTGGATGCATCGCCAAGAGCCAGAAGTGCAATTGAACTTTTCAGTTCAATAAAAAGTAAAAAAGCCAGCATCCGCTGGCTTTTTTGATCGAATAATCACACGGTTGAGTATACTTATAACAAGATTACAAAACGGTTGATTTTGCTCTCTAGACAACGGATACGAAGTTAGAAAAAAGGATATTTGTGCGGTCTATTTTATTGTTCTTAATCTTGATTCTTAATGGTTGTGATAACTGGTTTAATCCAGAGAACGCCATGTTTGATAAGTATCATCAACGTGTAGCCAATGTATTGGAAGCTCCTGCTATTCCAATAGAATTACAGTCTACGGTAACGATTCCTGCGAAACGCGTTTTGTTCGAGCCATTGCCAAGGCTATCTATTGGCCTGCTAGAGAGCTATCAATTACGACAGTGCGGACTCTTCAATTTACTTGCTGAGAAAAACTCGCAACTTGGAAAGGTGCAGGATGCCTTTCATGATTTTGATTATCAAACTGCCCTTTTAAGAGTCATGCATCGATGTTTATCCGAGTTTCCACTTAGCGATGAAGAACGCGCGACATTGACAGAGCTTTACTCAACCAAGTGGCAACACTTAGACATTCATCTCGACAACTTACTACTCGTAAGTGATGCCATGCAGAAGCAACTAACTGCCTCTGATTGGCTATCTCAAGACACGACGAATGATATTGCACGCATTAACGATGTCTATCGTATTTTCAGCGAAATGTATGATTTACCCCACCGCGCGGTCTCACGTCTACCCGATGTGGAAGTTACGCAATATCAAGAAGAGTTAGAGAAATCTCGTTTACTCGGACGACTTTACTATTCAATGGTAAACACATCCCTTTGGTTAAAAGCGACAACTCAGCTACTTGAGCAGAACCAGAGCAATGTATTGTGCGGGCCGAACAGAGACACCACCCAGTTCCGCTACTTAAGAAATGTCTTTCAATCCATTTACGTTGAAGAAGTGCAACCTTATTTGGCTTATTTAGACAGCACCTATCAACAACTTAATGATGGTGCCACTTTGGTGGAGAACCGTATGCAACTCCATGGTCACCAGTATGGCATCATTGAGGCACATAGGACATTTAGGCAAGAAACCCTAAACCACGTTCAGTTTTGGCAGGGTCTCTTCAAACGATGTGGCGTAACCGTTGGCAACTAGTAAGTGCAGAGCGTTCTATTCCTTCAACCTTTCACGCAAGAATCGAGCAAAACGTGGTTTACCAGTATGTGTAAAACCGTTATATCTAAATGTAATGGTTGAACCAATTTTCGGAGGCTGGCGACGCACTTCATCGGTAAATCCGCTACCGATGTAAAACTCAATGCCATTTGGTAAGCGAACTAACATTGCTCCCATCATACCTAATAAGCGCCCTGTTCCTGGCTTATAACCCACAACTAACGCTTCATCATCTGCGTATCGTTTTAGTTTAAGCAAATCACTACCGCGTCCAGCCTGATAGCGGCTTGATACCTTCCGCAACATCACCCCTTCACCGTCGGATATTGAAATTTTATCCAACAGTGTAAACAGATGAGCTTCATTTTGAATGGCTCGGTGCTCGACATATTTGATATGAGGCTGGTCGACTTCAAGCACTAAGGCTTTGATGTTGTAATAACGCTTCCGATAATCACCAGCGGAATATGGCATATCAAAGATCATAAAGTCGATATGTCGCCAAGCAGACTCTACAGGAGTTTTATCTAATACCGTTTGCTGAACAAGATGGAAGTTACCTCTCCCAGCCCAAAGTTCACCGTCCAACGGATAATCAGGCAAAGGTCCTGTAAACCAGTCTGGGGCGTAGATTCGATTACCATTTCTCGTCACGAGATGTTGCCCAGTCCAATAAGCGCGAACACCATCAAGTTTTTCGCTATACCAATATTCAGACACATCAATGCCATCCTGATAGCTTTGTGCAAGAGAAACTGGTGGTGCGAGAGACGCATCCGCTTGAGGCTGTGAAGACGCTGCCATAACAGCCAGCGCAATTAATGTCATTTTTAATGGCATAAGAAGACCTTGTACAAAAAATCGCCTTTATTGAAACGTAAGTCCTCTCGATGACCTATTTATTACTAGTTATTCTTCGACTCATAACAATCAACATTAGTAATAATTTGCAAAGATAATCATAAACTTTAGACAGGTTTTGCATTTAGTCGTTACACATTATTCTCGTAAGGCGGATGGTTCGTCAATCGAGTTGGAATCTAATCATGACGTGCCTCCCCCGGTCTAACGACTTCTTTCGGCTCAAAACCTCTTATAAGCAAACCATTTCTCTGTGCGTTTTTGATTCTCAATTTGAGAATCAGTCCTTTCTCAAATTGAACAATATCATTAACAATATTTAACTGTTTGATTTTTCATTAATTTCAAATTGGCACGTTACCTGCTCTATATCCAATTAGAAAAACAAACGGAGACAGAGTCATGGAATTACGCAAACTAGAAATCAATCAAGACAAGTTAGCCATTGAGTTTTTTGGTGACTTAGACGCAAGCGGCTGTCGACAAGCACAACATCACATTGATGAAGTAATTCACAACAATCATCACAAAGAAGTCGAAATTAACCTACAGCACGTCCAATTTCTTGATTCTTCAGGGATTGGTGCCATTGTTTACTTATATAAGCGTCTAGTTGAACGTGAAAGAAGCATGAGTATTGAAAACGTATCAGGCCAACCTTTAGAAATCATGAGCTTGCTTCGTATCAACCATGCCATTCCCGTTAACTCAAAAGGACACTAAAAATACCGGTTTAAACGGAGGTTGGCATGGTAAATCTTTTACGACGATATGCAGTAAGCGGTCTTGTTGTCGGCATGTTTGGTTGTTCGTCGTTTGACTACCCAGAACACGGGAAAGGTGGCTTGGCGGAAAGCTATCAAGATATCTCGATCGAGAATTATCAGTTTTCCCCAGTAATGCCTG
Source organism: Vibrio sp. 1249-1 (assembly GCF_033340495.1). Taxonomy (NCBI): domain Bacteria; kingdom Pseudomonadati; phylum Pseudomonadota; class Gammaproteobacteria; order Vibrionales; family Vibrionaceae; genus Vibrio; species Vibrio sp. 1249-1. The sequence goes on along the minus strand of NZ_JAWOWJ010000002.1, from coordinate 626,662 downwards.
ACGAGCCTTTAGGTCCAGAACATGGGTTAAGGTTTGATTGGCAATTGACCAAGTTACATCTAGACGCACTAATCCAAGAGGGCGCGCGCTGGTGTTTTCCTGCGGCAGTTGTTCAGGCCCTTGAAAAACAAAATAGAATTGCGCGCGAGTTAGAAGGTGGGCTTTTACTCGACGCTGCCAACGACCTTGTGATTCAGCGTCGACGCTTAAACCAGCTCGAACAACAACTCGACTACGTACTGAGCCAAACAACTTGCACACCGCCCGATGATATTGAAGCACTACGTAGCGACCTAAACATAGTCTCGGATATCTATGCACTACTTAATATCGACAACCAGTTTGCTGTCGATTCAGCAGAAATCAACCCGAAGTACATGGGACATTTGGCAGAAGCAGCCTACATTTTACGTGACCACCCCAACCTATCTCTTGTAGTAACGGGGCATGCGGATGCAACTGGAACACCCGATTACAACCAGAAACTTGCTCAAGCGCGTGCGGAACAAGTAAAGCGTTACCTAACCGTATTTGGTATCACTTCAGAGAGAGTCACTACCAAATCTGTCGGAGACAACCTGCCACTCTATGAAGGTGAAACATCCGCCGTGCGTTTAACTAATCGTCGAGTAAGCATCGAGGTTATTAGCCCTAATTCAGATAGCGATACCTCAATAAACCGCAACCCAACGGCAGGAGGCGCGCTATGAACACGATGAAACCATTTATCCTCTTAATGTTGTTGTGTCTGGTCGCGTGGGTACCTTCTTCCATAGCGGATGAGAGCAATACTGTTAAGGTCGGTGATTTAATACAGATTAACTTACCTGGAGAGGCGTCGTTAAACCAAGGGTTTCAGGTTGATCGTCGTGGACGAATTAATTTACCAGAAGTCGGCCCTGTGTTAGTGGCCGGCTACAATGAACAACAACTCCAAGACGTGATTATCGACAGGCTAAAGACCGTGTATCGTGACGTTAACAACGCTCGAGTTTTTATTAAACAGCAACAGTTGTTAGTGTCCGTTCAAGGCTACGTGGTCAAACCCGGTGAATATACCTTACCTTCTGGGTCCAACATTCAAATGTTTGTGTACGAAGCTGGCGGCCTGCGCGCTGGGGCTCAGCTTGATAAAATGATCGTGAAACGTGGAAATAAAAACATTGAATTTGACTACAAACGCTTCCTTGATACGGGTGACAATAGCCAACTGCCAAAACTAGAATCACTGGATGTCTTATTTGTCCCCGCTTCCCCACTCGTAGGGAATATTGAGCAAGAGTTTGATGCAGCAAAACTCGCGAATTCAGGTGACAGCGCAGATTCCGCTCGTGCAATCAAAGTCTTTGGTGAAGTCAACGCACCTGGCTCGTTCTCATACAAGCCAAACACCACGCTAGTTGATGTCGTAATGCGAGCTGGCGGCGTGACACGATATGCCAGTGTTGAGCAAATTCGCGTGATAACAAACAATAACCCAACCATGTTTAACCTGAAAAAGTACCTTGATACTGGAGACCAAAGCCTACTGCCGGAGATCCTGCCAGGTGCCACCATCTTTGTCCCAAAACAGGAAGAAGAAATCAAAGCAGGTGCAAATGTGGTTTACGTGATGGGTGAAGTCGCCCATCCTGGGGCATACGAAGGCAAGCAAGGCGCTAGCTTCATGGATATCCTCGCCAACGCTGGCGGGCCCACTCGCTACGCAGAATCTCGCCAAATTCGCGTTATAAAAGCCGATGGCAAAGTCATCAAATTCGATCTTACCGCGCATACAGAAGGACTATCTTCAGCCAGACCACCAAATGTTGGATCAGGAGACGCGATTTTCGTACCGGAGAAAACCGATTTCAATGAGAAGTCTTGGTTAAAAGTAGCACCTAGTCGAGCGGTCGCAGTGATGGGAGAAGTTGTTCGCCCTGGACGCATCGAGTGGTCAGACGAAATGGATTTGATTGATCTGCTTGCACACGTTGGAGGCCCAACTCGACGAGCTGATACCACCAAAATTGAAGTCGCCAATAACGGTCAAATGACACAATTTGACTTAGACCAATACATTCTGGATGGCTCACCAACATCAAGCCTACCTCAAGTTTCCGCTGGTACAGTAGTAAGGGTACATGCATTGCCTGACGACCCATCCGATAATAAATCGCAATGGGTAAGCCAAAGCTCTGACGCATCGATATACGTTTTCGGGCAAATCAATGCACCTGGGCGCTATCGTTTCACTGAAGATATGCATTTTCTGGATATTTTGTCTGCCGCCGATGGACCGACAATGGATGCAGATATTCACAACATCCGTGTCACACACCGAGGCCTAGGTTATGCCAAAGTGAGTAAATTGAATTTATCGATGTACTTTGAAACAGGTGATGAATCAATTCTGCCCCACGTTCGTCCTGGTGATACCATTTACATTCCAGAAAAAAACAAAAACTGGTTAGATCGTTCAAAAGAGTCCACGGTACGCGTATTAGGTGAAGTAAGAGACCCAGGGCGATACGTATTCAATGACAACATGACTGTGCTTGATCTGTTAGCGGAAGCAGGAGGACCAACTGACAATGCCTACCTTGAAAAGATCAGTGTGGTCAATATGTCTTGCTGCCAGGGCCAAGCCCGAACATTTGATTTGGTGAACTTTAGTAAAACAGCCAACATTTATGAGCTGCCAGTCATTCGCGCAGGCGACACGATTTACATTCCCCATAAAGACGAAAGCTTTGTTGAAAAAGCGAGGGCCGGATTAAGAGATATTTTACAAATCACCACAACCATCGTGTTAATAGGAGCGTTGTAATGACTATTCCTGCAACTCACGCTGAGATTGAACAAATTTATCTTCAGAGTGAACAGAAAGGCCACAAAACGATTTGTGTTGTGGGTTGTAAATCTGAAGATGGTGTCACTTCCGTGGCTTCATCTCTTGCAGAGCGCTTGGTTTTAGCAGGCCACAATACTTTGTATGTAGACCTTAACTTATTCAAACCCGCTTATCACACTGTTCACGAATTTGATGATGACGAGAAGGTTGGCCATTTGATCACACGAGAGAATACACATCAAACTTTAGTCGGCCTCCCTGCTCCATCTCTCGCCAGCACTCAGTTAGCGTACCGAGACCCAACAACGCTGAAACAAAACATTGCACAATGGTTAACGCAGTACGAGCGCGTCGTGATAGATACATCACCTCTTCTCAGTGTCAACCGAAGCAATATTGCGCCTCAAGTGATTGCTGGCGTATGTGATGCTACTTTGTTAGTAGCGCATTATGGCTCTACGACTGCAATCCAGCTCGAGCAAGCCAAAAAGCTACTCGATGCTAGCGATGCGAACTTGATTGGTTCTGTACTGAACATGAAGCACACTCCAAGCCTGAAAGATGAGTTAATCCGCCAAGTTTCCAAGCTGCGTTTCTTACCAAAAAAGTGGAAAGAAAAACTGTCCCAGCAAATTAAAAAAAGCGAACTGTTTATGTTATAGGGAGCGCTATTATGACGATAAATAACACATTGACTATCGAGCAAGAATTAGTGGATGAGCATATTCTTCAGCAAATGATCAAAGATACGTGCGCCGAAATCATCCCTACCTTGATTGATCACTATGTCGAAGAGTCACGCGATCGCATGGAGAAAATAGAGCAAGCATTAAGCACAAAAGACCTTCAAACATTAGAGTTCGAGGTTCACACACTGGGCAGTTCTGCTCTCGCTCTAGGCAATCGAACGCTTTCAAGACAAGCAAGAATGATTGAGAAGTACTGTGTCGAAGGAAAAATACCAAAAGCATTGGAGCTTTGTGAAACACTTCCTCAACTCGCCAATGAATCGTTTGATGCGTTAGAAAAGCGAAAAGCTCAAGGGTTTGAGTAGTATCAGTGTCTTACTCCCTAGCGAAGCATCGCGTTTGATAAAGCGCGATGCCGACATCATCTCAGAAATTTAGGCTCCAAATTCAGTCACCCTCGCCAAGCTACACACCTTGAAATTATTTGGGTATAACTTAATCAATTAAAAAGTATGGATTTTTCGCAAATTTCCTACCTTGTGCTAATACTTAAATAACGCTTTTCTCAAATTGAGAATTTTCAGCACTAGAGAGCTATAAACCACTCATAATGCCAAATAGTAGTGCTGACAAAAATCATAAAAAATGAAACAAACTACGTTGGGATGGGACTATGAGACCAAGGGTGTTACTGGTAGAGGACTCTACTTCACTAGCCATACTTTATAAGCAGTATGTGAAAGACGAACCTTATGACATTTTTCATGTCGAGACAGGTCGCGACGCGATTCAATTTATTGAAAGAAGCAAACCTCAGCTCATCATTCTCGATTTGAAACTGCCCGACATGTCTGGCGAAGACGTGTTGGATTGGATCAACCAGAATGACATTCCTACGTCCGTTATTATTGCTACGGCACACGGCAGCGTCGACTTAGCCGTTAATCTAATTCAAAAAGGTGCGGAAGATTTCTTAGAAAAGCCCATAAACGCTGATCGCCTAAAAACATCAGTCGCATTGCACCTCAAACGCGCCAAATTGGAAGATTTGGTGGAAAATATTCAGTCCAAGTTTGATCGCCACAACTATCACGGATTCATCGGTTCAAGCCTCCCGATGCAGGCGGTATACAAGACCATTGATGCTGTTGCGCCAACTTCTGCCAGTGTGTTTATTGTGGGAGAAAGCGGCACAGGTAAAGAAGTTTGTGCTGAAGCCGTCCACCGCCAGAGCGACCGTAAAGACAAGCCTTTTATTGCAATTAACTGTGGGGCTATTCCACGAGATTTGATGGAAAGTGAGATTTTTGGTCACGTTAAAGGGGCCTTTACTGGAGCAACAACAGATCGAAAAGGTGCGGCGACGCTGGCACATGGTGGCACGCTTTTTCTTGATGAGCTGTGTGAAATGGAACTAGAGATGCAAAAGAAGTTGCTCCGCTTTCTACAAACGGGCACTTACACCCCTCTTGGTGGCACTCGAGAAATGAAAGTGGATGTGAGAATCATTTGTGCCACTAACCGAGATCCATTAACAGAGGTAGAAGAAGGTCGTTTTCGTGAAGACTTATACTACCGTGTGCACGTTATACCTATCGATATGCCCCCATTACGTGAACGAGGAAGTGACATTGTCACGCTTGCCAAGTACTTCTTGACCACTTACGCCAAACAGGACAAAAAGAAATTCTCAACAATCGACAGCGAAGCTCAACATATCATCAAGCATTACGAATGGCCGGGTAATGTAAGGCAACTACAAAACATCATACGTAACATTGTGGTGCTTAATAACGACGAAAAAGTCACGGTGAACCACCTACCCGCTCAACTTACTAAAAAGTCTAAAGTGACGAAAACAACGACGCCTGCGCATGTTGCTCAAGAGTCAGCAAACATTGCACCAATCACACCACCACCTGGTTATACTGAGGAACCTTCACCTTCTGCGGTCGAACCGTCGATTACCGCAGCGGAGCAGCCTGGTACACCGTCCTCTGCTGCTACCTCACCGTACTTTAACTCTGATGGAACCATTCGCCCTATGTGGCAAGTAGAGCGTGAAGCAATTCAAAACGCAATTGCGTACTGTGATGGCAACGTTCTCAACGCCGCTGTCATGCTGGAGTTAAGCCCATCTACGGTTTACCGAAAAAAACAAGCGTGGGAAGCGGATGAAATTAATCTCGAACAATCTTGATAAACCTGCCATTGGTGAAATTTGGATCTTGCTTGATAGCCGTCTATTCGGCGGCATTGAAAGTCACGTTATCGAGCTAGCTCGGGGATTAATCGCCTTTGGAAACAAAGCTCGAGTTGTGCTAACCACTGAGTATTCGCCAGCCGCTCAGATTGTACAGAAGGCAAAAGAAGTCGCGATCCCTGTGAGTTACTTAAACTATTTGTCTGGCGAGCCCAATAAAGCTTTAAAAATTAAACACCTAACAAGCGCCGTCGCCAATCACCAACCCTCAGTGGTTCACTCCCATGGTTATAAAGCGTCGATTTTGTCGCGCTGCGCCAAACTGCTCACCCGTACGTTTCCTCGTTTGATTTCAACTTATCATGCTGGTGAATCGTCCTCAGGGAAACTATGGCTATACGATTGGCTTGATAGAAGCTCAGGCTGCCTATCCAACCATTGCTTTGCTGTTAGTCCAAGTATTCAGCGCAAAGTTTTTTGTTCTTCAGAACTGCTGAATAACTTTGTTTCGATTCCCAACAGTCAACTCAACTATCAGGAGATCGCTTTTGTCGGCCGATTGAGTCAGGAAAAAGGCGCCGATCAATTTATTGAGGTAGCGAGGCTCTGTCCAACATTACAGTTTAGTGTGTACGGTGATGGCCCGGAAAAAGAGTCGCTTAATCAAGCTGCCCCTCCAAATGTGGCTTTCTTCGGCCATCAAACCGATATGGAAGGTGTTTGGGAAAATATCAGCGTACTTATTATCTCTTCTCGTTATGAGGGTCTTCCAATGGCGGCGCTTGAAGCCATGTCGAGAGGCATTGCCGTGATGAGCTTACGTGTAGGTCGTCTTCCAGATATTATCCAAACGGGTAAAAATGGTTTTATCGTCGAAGACATTCCCTCTCTTGCTAAATGTCTTCATGACTGGATGTCGATTGGTGAAGCGCAACAATCACTCATTCGCCAGAATGCTCGACAAACCATCATTGATGATTTCTCAGCGCAAAGTGTGATTCCCGTATTGCTACAAAAATATCAAATTGAAACGGATCACTAATCCATATTGGTTCTCAATATGAGAATGATGAGTTCCAAACATAAATATCATATAAGATTCAGTCACATAAACTAATGGCATATTTTGGCATCTCTATTGCAGCTCAGCAGTTAACGCAGATTAATGATGAGACAGAGGTGACTTATGACTACGCCAAAACGCATTCTATATGTTCATTATGGTGATAATTGGATTCGCGGCAGTGAAGTGGTGCTTCTGGATCTCATTTCAGGAATCGACCGCAATAAGTTTGAGCCATTCGTATGGTCAAACTGCCAACCATTAATCGATAAGTGCCAATCGCTCGGAATTGAAGCGGAACATTCATCCTTCAATTTGGTGGGTGGTTGGAGCGCTCCACGCTGGGATATTAGCGGGTGGAATAGCCTTATCAAACAAGGCTCAGCTTTGATCGAAAAGCACAGCATCGACTTGGTACACGTCAATAGCGGCGGCCCTTGTCAATGGATGTGTTTGGCTGCTCGCATGAATCATATACCACTTGTCACGCAACTTCATTGCCATTATACATTGCGCGATCGCTTCTCTCTCGGACTTCACCTCTCTCCAAAATTGATTTGCGTTAGCAAAGATGTTGGACGCGAAATTCTTCAGGACGGCTACCCGCAAAACCAACTTCATGTCGTACACAACGGCGTGTCACTTCAAGGCGTGGATACACCCATCGACATTAAAGATCGACTCGGAATCCCATCACAGGCCTTTACCTTTCTGTCGGTGGGTTCGCTGATTAAGCGCAAAGGGTTCGACCGCCTTATTCGCGCAATGCGCATGCACAACTACCACCACCACAACCCTCACCTTGTTATTGTTGGTGACGGCGAAGAAAGAGAAGCATTGCAACAGCTTGCCGCGGATCTTGGTATCCAAGAGCGAGTGCACTTTGTCGGGGAGCAACACAATGCCGGAGAGTGGATGTGTGGTAATGCAGACGCTTTTATTAGCGGCGCCTATGAAGAGGCCTTTGGTCTCGTGCTCGGGGAAGCGGCTTTAGCTCAACTGCCTATCGTGGCTCCTAAAACGGGAGGCATTCCTGAGTTGTTCGAGCATAATCACTCTGCATTGCTGTACCAGAACAGTGGAATGGCGAGCCTGTTAAACGCGATTCAACAAGTCATGCAAGACGCAGCATTAAGAAACAAGCTGGCGGAAAACGCTTACCTACATGCTAGCCAGAACTTAACGACGACTGCATCTATCAACGCTATTGAACGTATTTACGAAGGTGAACTTAATAACAACGCCATTACACCAATGCCAATGACTCACTGCATGAAGCCTCTTTCACGCTGGTTGAGCATCAATTGAGGAGCCCGGTCATGAAACGTGTATTGATGTTCGACGCCATCCCAATGCAAGGTGGATCCAAAATCGCGAATGCAGAGCTCCTTAAGCAGTGCGATAAGCTGAACGTGATTGGTTATCTACTCACTACAAATCCAGAGCATTGGGCGTCACTGCTTAGTGATACACCGCGTGTGCAAGTTATAAAAATAAAACCATCACCATTTAACTCGACTCATGGACTGACCTACTGGTTGATGAACGCTTACTACTTTCTCCAACTTCTCTACGCGTGCATGAAGCTGCCAAAAATAGATAGCTTTTTGGGCCTATCTTGCCCAAGTAATGATATGCCTTTGTACTTACTACGATTAATTAGCAAAAAGCCTGTGGTACAGATGGTTCATGGCCCTATTGGACGATCGAGATCTGCTGGCTACTGCTTAGTAAAAGCATCGGCAATTTACTACTTGGCAAACACCCGCGAATCAATGGTAGAAGCATTACAGGCCTACCTCAAAACAGAGAAGCCAGCCACCGAACGCTATTGGTGTGGTTTGAATACATCTACGTTTGTTAATGGATTATCGAAAGATCGCTGGCCAAAACAATCGAATCCGATTTCAAGCCGCGTTTTCTGGGCAGCTAGCTTACTAAAATGGAAGAACATCGATCTTTTGCTTGATGCTTTAACACTTGATGAGTCGAAAAAGATCAAATCCACCGTGTGTTACATCAAACCTAACGTGGCAGGTGTGGAATATTCAACACCGGACTTCAACACACAAGGTGTTGAATGGCATGAGTGCCCAAACAACTTAGATGAATTGCGTTCACAGTGTGGTGTGTTTGTTTCCACCAGTATCAACGAACCTTTTGGGTTATCTATTTTGGAGGCTCTCGCTGCAGGTATGTGTGTCGTCATTCCACATGATGATAGTTATTGGGACCGCGTGTTAACTCACGGCCGAAATTGTATTAAATACACGCCTAACAATGTGGCTTCGCTACACAACGCAATTCGCCTTTTGAATGAATCGCCGTGGATGAAAGTAACGATGGGTATCGAAGCACTTAATGTTTCTCAACTATACACAGCCGAACGTTGTTATTTGCCAATCGCCCAGCACCTTGCTGCCGAAATTGCTACCAACAATGATTGCACACTCAAGACACCGCGAGACATCAAAGGATATGATCATGTCTAAAGCAATGACCAACATGACGCTATTTGCTATCGCCTTAGTGATCAATAAAAGCATCAGCCTAATCATGCTGCCTGTATTGCCCCACTTTCTCTCACCAGAACAAATGGGCAAGCTTGAGCTTCTAACAACCTTTGGTGTTGTTACGACCTTGTTTGTCAGTTTCGCTTTGCATGAAGCGCTTTATCGATTCGTCGGCGTTGAAAAGGATCAAAATACGCGCACAAGCCTACTAAACCAGCTGTACTCACTTGCTTTACTCATCGCTGGCGTCGTCGCTCTTAGCTTGCTCACTATCATTTTAATCGCCCCCATTCCCGCGCCTTTTACGCGAGTCGAATTTGCTATTGTTATGTTTGCCATCGTTCTAGAAGGCAGTATTGCAATCGGCACTGCCTGGTTAAGAACACAAGACGACAAAGCAAGAACACTGCTTAACGTCATGGTCACTACCACCATTTTTCAGGTCATTTTTATCGTCGCGGCGCTGTCTGTTCATCCCCATGTTATTTCTGTTTTGTGGGGGGGCTTGTTGGCTGCTATTACTCAATTTGTTTGGCTGCACATCGTTAACCGTTACAATGTCACCCTTCCTAAGCTGACATTGGCAAAACAATACCTAAACTACTGCCTACCAATGATGATGGCCGGTTTAGTAGCATTTTGTCTCAATGGCGCTGAACGCTGGTTCATTGGTGCCAACACTTCTCTTGCGACGTTAGGGATTTACGCGATAGCGGTAAAATTTGCAGTGGGCATGTGTATTTTAGTGCAGCCGTTTGGCATGTGGTGGATGCCACGTCGATTTAACTACTTAGAAGGGCGCAAGAGCACTGAAGCAGTGCGCATCACACACTTAGGTATGATTTACATTACAGGTTTGAGTGTAGTGGTCGGCACATTAGCAATGGTGATGATCACCTACTTACTGCCAGAAACCTATCATGAGGCGGTACTATTCAGCTTATTCTTGCTACCTATCGCCATGTTAAAAGAATGGAGTGAGTTGATTAACATCTCCATTTTGTACAAGCGTCGTACTCGCTGGCTACTGGGTATAAATGTCGTCTCTGCGTGCGTTGCGATTGCTTTGCTGTTTGGCTTATCTTCTCTGGGTATTTATGGGGTGTTCATTGCGCTTTATTACGCACAACTGTGTAAGTTGGGCCTGACTTATGTAGTAGGCCAACAATGTATGACGTTGCCTTTTCACCTCAGTCTGATGGTTTTATTACAGATTATATCCGGTGTGGCACTGTTCCTGCTTCACTCTTCACAATCAATAGGAATCGCCATCGCAATTTGCATTTTGACATGCAGTTTGCTGGCAGGGATAGCCACTCGCTACATGAGTAAAGAGACGCTCAATGCTCTCACTCGATACATAGTGAAACGGCGTGGACAGGTGAAGAGATACTCGTTATGAATGAAACCAAGGTGAGAACAAAACAGTCCATCGCAGCACTGACGATTACAGTCTGTATCGGCCTGCTTTGGATTGTTATGCCTCATCCCATTTTGATTGTTGCGTTGTGTTTCGCACCACTCGCGTTACTGTTTGTTCTCAATCAAACGTTTTGGCTTGTCACACTGTTCGTTATTTTTTCATTCTTTCGTATTCACGAAGCCTTTCCTGTTATCTATAACTTCAAGATCCCATTACTGTTATCATTGGGGGCACTCGCCGCACTCGCTTTTCACCTTCTTATAAGCCGCCAGATTACAGCTTTTTGGCACCCTTCATTAAAGTGGCTGTGTATATTTTGGGGTCTGGTGATCATCGGAATCATATTCGCTTCCAGTCGTGATATCGCAATAACGGTGTTCAAAAACACCTATTGGAAAATCATCATTATGACGTTGGCCATCACCTGGCTTATTACTAAACCTTCACAGCTCGCACAGATGTCAAAAGCAATTATTTTCGCCGGATTATTGATTGGCTTAGTGGCATTACAAAACGCTGCGAATGGCATTGATTTGGTTGAAGGGACGCGCGTGTCGATAGGACGATCCATAGGTTCAGTACTTGGCGATCCTAACGATTTGGCACTAGTGCTGATGTTTCCCCTTGCCTTTACCGTTAGTCAATTGATGGAGAAGCATTCCCCCAAGCATCTCAGGCTCTTTGCCCTTATCACCTGTTTGGTTTTGTTCTTTGCGATCATTGAGACGCAGAGCCGCGGGGGGTTACTAGGTTCGCTGTCTGTATTTGCCTACTTTGCTTTTAAACACATCAAAAGCAAAACATTAGTCTTGGTATTAGGCGCTATCGCAGCGATCGTACTCTACGCATTCGCTGGTATTTCAGGACGAGAATCGGGGGGAGCCGCTGAGGATGGTATAGATGCCTCTGCGATGGGGCGACTTTATGCGTGGGAAGCGGCATTTAAAATGGCGCTGCATCACCCGTTGACTGGCGTAGGTCTAGATAACTTCTACTTTAATTACTATTTCTACAGCCCACACTGGGATGGTATCAACCACGCCGTCCATAGCACTTGGTTTGGCGTGTTAGCAGAAACGGGTTTTGTCGGGCTCGCGGTGTTCATTACTTTAATTGTGTCATTGATCCGCACCTCTTTGCATTCCATCTCATTGTTGACACCAAAATCAGATTACACCCTCTCTGTTGGTGCAAACGCCGTGTTAAGTGGGCTTATCGGTACCATCGTATCAGGTACGTTTCTGACTCAAGGTTTCACTTGGCCAATTTACATTCTAGCGGCATTAACAGTTGTCGTTAGCCGAATTGTTCAAAGTGACTGTCAAAATGAGAAATCCTAGTTTCAAACATAAACAAAACCCATAACTCACTGTTTTAAAATGGCTAATTCCTTGGCACGCATTGTGATTACTCACTTAATTAGTAATCAAATAACCAAGACTCAAGGAGAGCCACATGACGGACATCGTAGTATTTGGAGAAGATTTTGGTGGGTTACCCTCTTCCACTCAGCATATTGTCAAGCAACTAGCAGCGAACCATCGAATCCTTTGGGTTAACTCCATTGGCCTTCGTCAACCTAAGCTGGATTCTAAAGACATACAGCGTGCGTTAAACAAACTCACTCGTGTATTTCATAACGTAGGCTCACACAAGCCAACATTGGACTCTGAAACAAACCCAAACATTCACATCATCAACTTGCTCACCATTCCTGCCCCTAGTTCTGCATTAGCAAGAAAAGTGGCCGCTAAGATGATGAAACACCAACTCAATAAACAATTACAAGCTCTTGGTTTTGATAAGCCTGTATTTTGGACGTCGCTCCCGACTGCTGCCGATCTTTGTGCAGAAATGAACCCACGTGGACTGATTTACTATTGTGGCGATGACTTTAGCGCTTTAGCTGGTGTTGACCACGACACGGTGGCCAAGCACGAACGTACTCTTGTTAATGCGGCCAGCGTTATCTTTACGGCAAGCGAAACACTCTCCACCAAATTTCCATCTGGTAAAACCGTCACTTTGCCTCACGGTGTCGACTTTAGTCTGTTTTCTGAGCCAGCACCTAAGGCTGAAGATTTTCCTAATAATGGTCGCAAAGTGCTGGGCTTTTATGGCAGTTTGTCTGAATGGTTAGACTACGACTTAATTGCCCAAGTCGCAGACCAAGCGCCTGACTGGGATCTCGTGTTCATCGGCCCTAACGAGTTCAGTGATAATCCACTTCCACAAAGATGCAACGTATACTACCTGGGCCCGAGAGCGCATCACACTCTGCCACGTTACTCCCAACACTGGGATGCCAGTTGGTTGCCCTTTGTTGATAACGCTCAAGTCAAGGCATGTAATCCGCTTAAACTTCTTGAGTACTTGGCAACAGGAACCCCTGTTATCAGCACACCGTTTCCTGCATTAATGCCCTACAAGCATATGCTACATGTAGTTCAAAATTTAGAAGACGTATGTGCCAGTCTCGATCACTTGATCCCACCCCCAGCAAACTCAAAGCAATATGTTCAACAGCAAAGCTGGGAAGCAAGAGCCAACCAAGTTGAGAAATTAGTGAGGGCGCTATGAACGATTTAAGAGAAAACCTCAGCGTACTGTTACATGGAGCTTGGAGACGTCGCTACATGATCGTTATTCCTATGCTTGTATTGCCTGTGCTGGGTTTCATCGTAAGTAAACTGGTTCCGACGACTTATGTTGCTCATACCAGCATGCTTATTCAAGAGACAGCGAAAATGAACCCGTTCCTTCAAGACCTTGCCGTCTCAACAATGCTTAAAGACCGATTGAGCGCACTCAGTACTCTGCTAAAAAGCCGACACGTTTTGTATTCTGTCGCAAAAGAACAATCGCTGATCAATGACGAGATGAGTGCAAAAGAGCAAGAGTTCATCATAAAAGATCTTGCGTCGCGCCTGTCTGTTCAGCCACTCGGTAAAGACTTCATTCAAATTCAATTGCAAAGTGGTAAATCAGAAGGAATGGAGTCGATGCTGCTGTCTGTCAGAGAGCATTTTGTCGAACAGCTTTTGGCTCCTGAGCGTTCTTCGATTAAAGATTCGAGCCATTTTTTGACTATCCATATCAACAAACGCAGGGAAGAACTAGACAAGGCAGAGCAAGCCTTTGCAGAGTATAAAAATACTTACTCAGACGCGACGCCCGAAATGCAAGCTCAAAGCCTTACTCGCCTTGCTAGCCTCAAACAAACGCTAGCCGAAAAGGAGGCGGAGCTTGCTGGTGTTTCACGAAGTCTAGGCAGTTTGGATCAACAACTATCCAAAACGAACCCGGTTATCGGTAAACTGGAAGAGCAAATCATCGACATTCGTAGTGAACTTACCCTGCTTCGCGCTAAATACACAGAGGCGCATAGTTTAGTGCAAGGTAAGTTGCGAGAATTAAACCGGTTGGAGCAGGAACGCTCGGTACTCTTGAACTCTAAACAACCAGAACTAAACAGTGCTCAACTATGGGATATCGCGAGCAATACCACAGTAAACAGTCTTGGCGAAGCACAGCCTCTACTTGTCTCCCAACTACATCAATTACAAATGATGCGCGGACGTTTTGAAGCACTTACGGAAGAAACCAACAGCTTGCGAGACATGATCCAAGAATTAGAGCGAAATGCGCACCAATTTGGGAGCACGGCAACAGAAATCAACCGCTTAGCTCGTGACGTCGCAGTGAAGAGAGAAATGTATGACGAACTCGTCGAACGCTATGAGATGGCCCAACTAACAGGCTCTTTGGGAGAGTTTGAAGAGAATAAGCGCGTAAAAATCATTGATGAACCGTTCACGCCAACGATTCCAACTAACTTACCTAGTTTTGTATTTGTCATTTTAGGATTTATTGGTGGCGCTGGTTTAGGCATTGGATTAGCGACGATACTTGAGTTAGCCGATAACTCTATCCGCTCTAAAAGAGCATTAGAAAAACACCTTGGTGTTCCTGTCATCACCACTTTACCTAACGTAGTGTACGGAAACTAACCGCCATAAGAACTCATTTACAAGCACTCGGTCTGCGAGTGCTTTTCTTTTACTACTGCCTTATACAGCCTCATAGCATGTCCACTAATATGAATCTCAAATTGAGAATAAACATAAAGTCTCACAAGCATCAATATTAACTTATTGTTTTTAAATGATTAATTTTTTGGCACGCAGTCTGCAACTCCTAAATAAACAAAGAACTCAACGAGGGTTTGAAAATGGAATTCAGACAAAAACACAATAACACTAAGCACAGCAAAAAAGTGATATTACACGTCGTGCAACACTTAGCTCCTGGTGGTTTAGAAACGCTCGTACTAGAAATGCTTCGTTTTGCGCAGCCAAACCATTCCGTTTTTGTCGTGAGCTTAGAAGGAAGCAAAGAACATGCACTACAAGGCTGGCAAAAACTATTGCCCTACCAAGGCCAACTGCACTTTCTTAATAAGAAACCTGGATTCAGCGGAAAAACCATCAGTACGCTGACTTCCATGCTCAAAGGACTTAAGCCTGACGTGGTCCACACCCATCATATCGGCCCACTTCTGTATGGTGGTATTGCTGCACGTTTAGCGCACGTACCTGTAGTGATTCATACCGAGCACGACGCATGGCACCTTAATAACAAAAAATCAGCTCGACTACAGTCCCTTTTGCTAACGATGATTCGCCCGCAAGTAGTTGCCGATGCTAACTTTGTCGCCCATCAAATACAGACTAAGTTAAAGTATCGCAAAATTTGTACTATCCATAACGGGATTGACTGTCAGAAGTTTAAAAGCGGTGACCAAACGGCAACAAGACACTTGTTTGAACTTCCAACCGACAAAATCGTGATTGGCGTTGCCGGGCGTCTAGAAGCAGTTAAAGGCCATAAAGTGCTTATCGAAGCATTCTCTCATCTTACGCCAAACACACACCTAGCCATTGCTGGAGATGGTTCTCAGCGAGCTCAATTGGAAGCACAAGTTAGAACGTTAAAACTTGAAGATCGAGTAACCTTTTTAGGCTTGGTCGACGATATGCCCAGCTTTTACCAAAGCCTAGACTTGTTTTGCTTACCATCACTTCAAGAGGGATTTCCTCTCTCAACCCTCGAGGCTCAAGCATGTGACATTCCTTGCGTCGCGACGGATGTTGGCGGCGTGAAAGAGACGCTCTGTCCGAACAACAGCACACTGGTTGAAGCAAATCGCGTGTTTTCGTTGGCCGAAGCGTTATCACAGCAACTGGAATCATCACACCATTCTCCTCGAACTTTTATTCTCAAACACTTTGATATCAGAGACATGGTGAGTCGCTACTCACGTTTGGCCAAGGAGGCTAGCTATGAATGATTTACTTTGGATTATAGGGTTTGGTTTATCCGCGTTTTTGATTGTCTATCATCACGTTGGGTACCCACTGCTCCTTAAGTGGCTTCCTTTAAAACAGCAAGACGAAACCAAAGCACCATTTGTAGAGCGAGCTTACAAAGCCTCCAAAACAGACAGCCAGCTACCCTCTATTACTGTCATCGTGCCCGCCTACAATGAAGAACAATGGATAGCAGAGAAGATCCGTAACCTTGCGAGCCTAGACTACCCGAGGGATAAATTAAGAGTAGTGATCGCATGTGATGGCTGCACAGATAACACAGCCGAGATTGCTCAAGCGACAATTCAAGAAGCAATCTGCTCTGATACTCTGTTCATTATTAATGATCACCAAGTCAATCGCGGTAAAGTTGCCCTACTCAACGAAGAAATGCGTCATGTTAGCTCGGACATTACCGCACTGAGTGACACGTCGGCATTGATTTCTTGCGATTCTCTATTGCTAGCTAGTCAGCATTATCAAAATGAGAACGTTGGAGTGGTTAACGCAACATATCAAATAATGAGCACTGATAACCAAGGTGAAGCGGCGTATTGGCAATACCAGTCTCGAGTAAAGCACCAAGAATCTTTGTTAGGTTCAACGATTGGTTCCCACGGTGCGTTTTACACTTTCAGAACTCACTTATTTGAACCACTGGAAGTTAGCACCATTAATGACGACTTTATTCTCCCTATGAGAATCGTTTTGCGAGGCTATAGCGCTATTTACGAGCCAAACATGCTGGCTCTTGAACTAGAACAGAGCTCAGACAACGCAGATTTCAAGCGGCGCCTAAGAATTTCAGCGGGTAACATGCAGCAGCTCATGCAATTAAAGAAATTACTGCTACCTCGTTATCGTGGCACTGCCTTTGCATTTCTATCGGGAAAGGTTCTGCGCTTAGCAACACCCTATTTGATGATTGTTTGCTTTATTTGCTCACTACTACTGGCACACAATCCGCTGTTTCAAGTAATGCTGTCCGCACAAGTTGGTATTTATAGCATCGCGCTTATCACTTACTTGATGCCAGCACTTAACACAATTAAACCTTTTAAGCTGATTAGCTACATCGTCATTGGTCATCTCGCCAACTTTATCGGCGGTATGAAGTATTTACTCGGAATGGAAAATGGACGTTGGAAACGCGTCAACCAATAAGGAAAGCATCATGAAAAACTCACGCTACGATTCAAATGTATGCCACGCGAAAAGAACGTTTGATGTACTGGTTGCAATGTTTATTTTGCTCGTCACTGCACCGCTATTCCCATTTATCGCGCTAGCTATAAAAATCACATCGAAAGGCCCAGTGATCTATCGTCAACTGCGTGTTGGGCGCTGTACACCAGAAAAAATGGATCTTTTTCAAATCATGAAGTTTCGCACCATGTATATTGATGCAGAGCAACGCTCTGGCGCAGTATGGGCAACTGAAAATGATCCCCGCATCACGCCAGTAGGACGCTTTTTACGCAAAACGCGTTTAGATGAACTACCTCAACTGTTTAATGTGTTGAGAGGTGAAATGTCGATGATTGGACCGCGCCCAGAACGCCCAGCTTTCTACCAGAAATTGGAAGATGAAATCCCCTATTTTGTAGAGCGCACATATGGCGTGTTACCAGGTATCACAGGCTTAGCTCAGGTTAACCAAGGCTATGATGCATGCATTGAAGATGTAAGACGCAAAGTTGGGTTTGACCACAGTTACGCACTAAGCTTAGGTTCGTTTTACTCTTGGATTTCAATGGACCTTTCAATCATGAGCAAAACATTCGTTGTGATGATTGACGGACGAGGTCAATAGCTTCCGGTTCTGGTAACAGTCACTCTTGCCACTGGCGGCGCATCTTTTCTATCGTCGCTGGTGGCACGTCATGAATGCTTTGATACGCTCCGTGACACACTTTAATTTCCACCTCGATGCGCTTCTTCATGCAGTAGTCCATGTAACGCTTCATCTCCCAATGTCGAACAAACGTATTGCTCACAATCACGACTTTCCCTTTGTTCAACCACTTTCTAGTTTGCTGAAAACACCACTCATGCGCTTGAGGTAATTGAACCGGTTCAAAGTGATAATCACCTTCATCATTTTCAAAATACATGTCAGCTTCAAAATGCTTAGCACCAAGCTCTATTGCCAGTTGTTTTGCTAAGGTTGTTTTACCTGAACCCGGAAGTCCACGAATAAGAATGAGTTTAGCCAGTGACATAATGCAGTTTAATGAGGTGGAAATAAGCCTAAACTGTAACGAAATTATTGGAAAAGAAAAGTAGAAATAAAAAATGCCGAGCACATAAGGCTCGGCATTTAAACTCAATCATGGATCGCGTTGTATTTATTTGTAAGCTGGCAGTTCAGTTCTTAACCCTTTAACCAAACTGACACACATCAACAGCAGAACAAAAGTAAACGGTAATCCTGTTGCAACAACGCCTGATTGCAATGCTTGCAGGGCTTCTTTACCACCAACCCAAAGCATTACGGCTGCAATTGCACCTTCAATACACGCCCAGAAAATGCGTTGCGGTACTGGTGCATCAATCTTACCACCGGCGGTAATACTATCGATAACCAGCGAGCCAGAGTCTGACGATGTAATAAAGAATACCAGAATCAGCACGATAGAAAGCATTGAAATCACTGAGCTGTACGGAAGCGCATCGTAAACATGGAACAGAGTCAATGAAATATCAGTTAGGCCATTTGCACCTAGCTCACCAACTTTATTCACCACTTGGTCAAGCGCGATACCACCAAACACAGACATCCAAATCAAAGTAACAACTGTAGGAATAACGATGACTGCGAATAAGAATTCTCGAACCGTACGACCTTTAGACACACGCGCGATAAACATACCAACAAACGGTGACCAAGATACCCACCAAGCCCAGTAGAATACCGTCCAGCCGTGCATCCAAGTTTCATCTTCACGACCGTGAGGGTTACTCAATGGAATAATATTTTCAATGTAAGCCATTGTTGTGTCGCGTAGCGAGCTCCACGCCGTATCAAACGTGATGAAGGTAATGAAAATAAGCAGCGCAAACGCAACCACCATATTGACGTTACTCAGTAGCTTAACACCACCATCAATGCCACGAATCACTGATAACACCGCGATAAAGGTAACGAAGGTGATCACAATCATTTGTGTACCAATGCCGCCTTCTAGACCAAAGACATGGTTAATACCACTGGTCGCCTGCTGAGCACCTAGACCTAGCGACGTTGCAAGACCAAATAGCGTCGACAAAACGGCAAGGATATCAATAACGTGACCTAACCAACCCCATGCACGGTCACCAAAAATTGGATAGAACGCCGCGCGCAATGAAAGTGGTAAACCTTTGTTAAAGGCAAAAAACGCTAATGCTAGTGCAACGAGTGCGTAAATACTCCAACCATGCACACCCCAGTGGAACATAGTGGCACCCATCGCAAGGGATTTTGCTTCTTCGGTGTATGGTACTGCGTTAAGTGGCATTCCCCACCAATCAGTGAAATACGCGGTCGGCTCAGCCACACTCCAGAACAGAAGACCAATACCCATACCCGCGGCGAAAAGCATCGACAACCAAGAAACGGTTGAGTGATCCGGCGTTGCTTCTTTGCCACCTAAGCGGATTTTACCTAGCGGAGAAAAAAGAAGAGCAACGGCGAACAATAAGAAGAAGTTTGTCGACCACATAAAAAACGCATCAAACTGTTCGATAATTCCGTTTTTTAGACCGTTTAATACGTCACGAGCAGTGGTTGGCTCAACAAGAAGAAGTGAAATCAGACAGAAAACAACGAGCCCCGCACTAATGCCAAAAACCGGGTTATGTATATCGAATCCCCACTTTTGAACGTTATCCTGTCCAACCTGATAATCGGTTGTATCAATACTATATTTTTTAAATGCATTATCCATAAATACAAATTTAACGTGAATTTGAAACGCCCCTCAGGTGAGAAGAACTCCAATACCGCCCTCCATTAATTTGAACTCTAAAGTTTTAAAGCGGGACAAATTTTAGCAGCAATCACATATTTTTGCAAAAAGTCGTGATTTATTGCATTTTAAGCTCAATTCGAGACAGATGAAGGGGGAATAATATCAACACAAAAATTATGAGGTCTAACGATTGATTTTGTCGTAGGTTGTAGACTAGAAAAGACACAAGAAAGACTTAAGTTCATAGCCAGTCACAGCGCAAATAGAGAAGACCTGCGCTGATTTGGTTTCACAATTAACGACGAAACCAAATCAGCAAACCTTTCATCCAGCGAGCGTTATAAGAAATGGAAGGTGATGTTCCCTGTTACGCTGCTAACGGTATCGCTATCGCCTTCAATATCCACGCCAAACGCTTGATAACTCGCGCCCACAGACACATTGTCAAGCAAGAAGTATTCGGCACCAACACCATACATGTAAGAGACGCCATCATCTTTGTCTAAGTTTCTCAGTCCGCCGTCATAATCAACGTTGAATGCATTGATGCCGCCTTTTGCGTAAACGTGTAACGGGCCGAAGTCGATACTAGGTTTCGCCGCTAAATAGAATGAATCAAAATCAGCACTACCCCTGCTGCCACTCAAAGATAAATCCACTTTGCCGTGGTTAAAGTAGCCTGCTTCAATGCCAATGAATGGCAAAATACCAGTACCGACATGAATACCATAAGTTGTATCATTTTCGCTGTCGATATCGGACTGACCAATTTGACCACCAGCGTAAATCCAAGAGTCAGCCATTGCTGACGTTGAGCACAACGTTAGAGCGAATAACGAGAGTGTTTTTTTCATACTATCCCTTCCTGATCGATTCCTAAGCGAAACATTACGCAAATATGCGCATTTAATCGCCACTATATATTGGAAAGCATAGGCATTTTAAGACTCTAAAAGTGAATAATTTATGTTCAACTTTTGTTTTGTGACTTCCAGACAAAAAAACACCGACATAAAGCCGGTGTGTTTCATATGGTGTTAGAAAGCTTGACGCTTATAGGAAATGTAGTGTTGCGTTAACAGAGAACGTGCTGATATCGTCTTTACCAGCAGTGTAGTTCATGTAGCTAGCACCAACAGACATTGGGCCAAAAATGAAGTACTCAGCACCCACACCGTACATTAGGTCCAAATCGTCATCGTCTTTGCCGCCTTTCACTTTTTTGTCCCACTGATGGAAACCACCTTTTGCGTACACGTGTAGCGGACCGAAGTCGATGCTTGGCTTAAGTGCTGCGTAGTAAGAAGTTAGCTTAGTGTCTTGACCATTTACGTTGAACTCACCGTGTTGTGTTACACCAGCTTCAACACCAATGATAGGTAGAATGCCTGTACCAACGTGAACAGAGTATGATGTGTCCGTTTCACCTTTGTAGTCAGACTGACCTACTGTTGCACCACCGTAAATCCAAGAATCCGCCATTGCCGCAGAAGATGCGCCAAGTAGCGCCACTGCTAATAGAGTTTTTTTCATCATCTACCTTTACTCTTTATTATTCCCACGTCTGCATAACTCAGTCGTTGGTACTACAAATAAAGGGAGGCGAACTATTGCCTCCCAGAACTAAAAAATAATGCTTATTGAGTTACTAGCAATTAGTGTACCAGCAACTTCTTAAGCGATAATTACAAATCTGACACTATTTTACTGGTTGATTAGCAAGCATCAATCGCGTTTTTGACTCGTTTATCAGAAACAGGATAAGGAGTGCCTAATTGTTGAGCAAAGTAACTCACGCGAAGTTCTTCAATCATCCAACGCACTTCTTTTACATTTTCAGGAATGGCCACACCTTTCGGGATCTTGTTCAGCAACTCTTTATAGTCTTGAGTCACAGATTCAATCTTCAGCATATGTAAACGATCTTTGTTTGGATCGATTGGCAACTTCTCCATACGACGCTCTATCGCGCGCATGTAGCGAAGAATATCCGGCAAGCGCTTCCAGCCACATTCCGTTGCAAAGCCTTTGAAGATCAAGCCTTCAATTTGTGCTTTGATATCGGACAGAGCAAACGCCATTGTGAAGTCGATCTTGCCTTTTAGCTTCTTATTGATGCTAAACGCCGTGGTCAGAATAGTCTCAACCTGTTGAGCGATCTCTACAACGGTGTCACCCAATTCAGCACGAACGTGTTCTTTCAATGCTTCGAACTTCTCTGGCTCCCAAACTAAACCACCCTGCTCTTCAATAAGCTTATCGACACCGCAGGCAATGCAGTCATCTATCAGATCAAGCACTTTGCCGTAAGGGTTAAAATACAACCCCAACTTCGATTTGTTCGGTAAGTTAGCGTGCAAATATTTAATTGGAGACGGTACATTCAACAAAATCAAACGACGCTGGCCAGCGCGCATTGCGGTGATCTGCTCGTACTCCGTTTCGTAGAGTTTGATTTCAACGCTGTCTTTGGTATCAACAAGCGCCGGATACGCTTTTACATCGTAGCCGCCACGTTTTTGTTGATACACTTTCGGCAATTCTCCAAAACTCCACGTATGCAGACCTTGCTGTTCGATATCGTCATCCGCAACTTTGGAAAGCGTTTCTTGAACTTTGTCTTTCAAACTTTCTTTCAGTTCATGAAGGTCTTTGTTTTCCTTCAGTTTACGATTTCGGTGATCAACCGCACGAAACGTGACTTTCAAGTGCTCAGGTACTTGTTCCAAGTTCCAGTCTTCACGCAGCACTTCTACGCCCGTCATGCGTCGCAACTCTTTCTCCAATGAATCTAACAGCGGAGCTTCCATTGGCGTAACGCGCGCTAAGAATGCATCGGCATAGTTCGGCGCAGGCACAAAGTTCTTACGAATTGTCTTTGGCAACGATTTAATCAAGCTAACCACAAGCTCATGGCGTAAACCTGGGATCTGCCAGTCAAAGCCCGCTGGTTCAACTTGGTTTAAAATCGGCAACGGCAAATGCACTGTGACACCGTCACTATCATCGCCTGGTTCAAATTGGTAACTCAATTTGAGCTTCAAACCATTTTGATGCCAGAAGTTCGGGTAATCCAAATCGGTCACATGGCTAGCATCACCCTTGAATAGCATCTCTTTTTCAAAGTTCAGCAGTTCCGGATTTTCTTTAGATGCCTTTTTCCACCACGTATCGAAATGCTTACCAGACACCACTTCGGTGCCAACGCGTTGGTCATAGAAATCAAACAGCTCATCATCATCCACTAAGATGTCTCGACGACGAGATTTATGCTCAAGCTCTTCCACTTCTTGCAGAAGCTTACGGTTTTGCTTAAAGAACGCGTGTTTGGTTTCCCATTCACCCTCAACCAATGCACTACGAATGAAGATTTCGCGACTTATGGTCGAATCGATACTGCCGTAGTTGACCAAGCGTTTCGGTACGATTGGTACGCCGTAAAGCATGACTTTTTCGTGCGCCATCACCGCAGCGCGTTTCTTCGACCAATGTGGTTCGCTGTAACTGCGTTTAATAAGGTGTTTAGCTAACGGCTCAATCCATTCTGGCTGAATCTTTGCGATGATACGACCCCAAAGTTTTGAGGTTTCCACCAACTCAGCAGACATGATCCACTTAGGCTGTTTCTTGAATAGACCTGATGCAGGGAAGATATGGAAACGAGCATTACGCGCGCCTTGATATTCATTCTTTTCTTGGTCTTTCATGCCGATGTGCGACAGCAAACCAACCAAAATGGCACTGTGTACGCCATGGTAAGAAGCGGGCTCGTCGTTAAGCTTGAACTCCATCTCACGCATCGACTGATGAATTTGGAAGTACACGTCTTGCCACTCGCGAACGCGCAAGTAGTTCAAATAGTCTTGCTTACACTGTTTGCGGAACTGATTGCTAGACAAGGCTTTTTGCTGCTTTTGGATGTATTCCCACAAATTCACAAATGTCAGGAAGTCCGACTCTTCATGGAAGAAGCGACGATGTTTATCGTCTGAAGATTGTTGTTTGTCGGAAGGACGCTCGCGTGGATCTTGAATCGACAAGGCAGCTGCGATGATCATCACTTCTTTAAGCGCACCATATTTTGGCGCTTCCAATACCATACGCGCCAAGCGCGGATCGATTGGCAAACGCGCTAATTGGCGACCAATGGAAGTCAGGCGCTTTTTCGGGTCTTTTACCTCAGAGTTAATCGCACCAAGCTCTTCCAGCAAACGCACGCCGTCTTGGATGTTACGTTTATCCGGTGCTTCCACAAACGGAAACGCTTGAATATCACCCAAACCAAGTGCCGTCATTTGCAAGATAACCGACGCTAGATTGGTACGTAGGATTTCAGGATCAGTAAACTCTGGGCGTGACTCAAAATCTTCCTCTGAGTACAGACGAATACAAATACCCTCTTCCACACGACCACAACGACCTTTTCGCTGGTTCGCACTCGCCTGAGAAACTGGCTCAATTGGAAGACGCTGAACCTTAGTACGGTAACTGTATCGACTGATACGCGCCGTACCCGGGTCGATAACGTACTTAATGCCCGGAACAGTTAGCGAGGTTTCTGCCACGTTGGTTGCCAGTACAATTCGGCGACCAGTATGAGGTTGGAAAATCTTATTCTGCTCACCTGCCGACAAACGCGCGTAAAGCGGCACAATTTCCGTGCTCTTCAGATTACGTTTGGACAATGCATCTGCGGTATCACGGATTTCACGTTCACCGTTCATGAAAATCAGGATGTCACCTAAACCTTCATCGCACAGTTCGTCTACCGCTTCGAAGATGCCTTCAAGCTGGTCACGATCATTGTCGTCATCACCGCTTAGTGGGCGGTAACGTGTTTCTACTGGGTAAGTACGACCCGATACTTCAATGATTGGTGCATTGTTGAAGTGTTTTGAGAAGCGTTCTGGGTCGATGGTTGCCGACGTGATGATCACTTTCAAATCAGGACGACGTGGCAGCAACTCTTTCAAGTAACCCAAGATGAAATCGATGTTAAGGCTGCGCTCGTGCGCTTCATCGATAATGATGGTGTCGTATTGATTCAAGAAACGGTCATGCTGAATTTCAGCCAACAAGATACCGTCCGTCATCAATTTGATTTGGGTATTTTCAGAGATCTGATCGTTGAATCGAACCTTGTAACCAACAAACTCACCAAGCTTGGTTTCCATCTCTTCGGCAATACGGTTAGCAACCGAACGCGCTGCAAGACGACGAGGCTGAGTATGACCAATCAGGCCAAATTTACCGCGACCAAGCTCAGCACAGATTTTTGGTAGCTGAGTGGTTTTACCAGAACCGGTTTCACCCGCGACGATAACCACTTGGTTTTCTTCGATCGCTTTCGCAATATCGTCGCGTTTTTGGCTTACAGGCAGGATTTCTGGGTATTCAATCGTTGGTTTGTAGTTGCTGCGCTGCTCTGCAACCATCATGGATTTTGCGATGTCTAATGCGATTTCGTCGAACACAGCATTACGCGCTGCGTCCTTCTTAATTTTGCTTGCACCAGAAATACGTTTACTCAAGCGGAAACGGTCGCGCATCATGCACTGATTCAGCGCTTTACGCAGAGATGCCGCGCTATTAACTTGAGCCTGAGGTGTTTGAGCTTGTTTCGCTGTCGCTTTTTGCGCACCATTTGACGGTGTCGCTTGCTCTTCAGATAGATTCTTTTTTGGGGGCTGTGACGAAGTCAAAGCGTTTCCTATTCTTTTCATTACAAAAACTGCGCGGATTGTATCACACAAGATCTGTAACAAGATAACCGAAAGCTCATTCAATTTTTTCGAACATGTTCAGCGAATCGCTAGGCTTTTGAACTCACTTACGTTGCTTATAATGGCTCCCATAGTCGAAAGCACTTATTTAAGGAATAACCATTATGTCTCGTGTACTAGCTCTAAAATCAAGCATCCTTGGCGATTACTCTCAATCAAACAAATTGGTTGAAGACTTCATCAAAAATGTAGACCAAGACAAGCTTACTGTTCGTGATTTGGCTGCAAACCCGCTACCTGTTTTGGACTTCGCCGTTGCGACTGCACTGCGCGCTACGGAAGATCTTTCACAAGAACAGCAAGCGGTGGTCGACTTGTCTGACACCCTTATTGAAGAAGTAAAGGCCGCAGACACTTTGGTTATTGCCGCTCCAATGTACAACTTTACCATCCCGACTCAGCTTAAAAACTGGATTGATTTGATTGCTCGTGCAGGCGTGACATTCAAATACACAGAAAACGGCGTTCAAGGTTTGATTGAAGGTAAAAAGGCGATTGTAATAACGACTCGTGGTGGTATTCATAAAGATTCACCAACTGACAACGTTACGCCATACCTACGCACTGTACTGGGTTTTGTAGGAATCACTGATGTAGAATTTGTTTACGCAGAAGCGCTAAACATGGGTGAAGATGCAGCTGCAAAAGGCATTTCAGAAGCGCAAAGCCAACTTGCAACAATGGCGTAAGTTAGAATAAACCAGAATACAAAAGGGATTGGTTCGCGCCAATCCCTTTTTAGATCAAGATGCCTTGATCGTATTTATAGGGTCGCTTACATCGTCAAAGACGATTCATTTTCTCCAAGTTACGTATTGCATCGAGGTAGACTTTTTCTAAAGACCGCTCAGCTTCGCATATCATGTTCTCGATCATCGCATTAAACGCGACATCGCTACGCACTTCTATATTGTCTCCCGCCTTAACGTCAAGAGAGTTGACGTACAACACCAACCATTCATCGCCCTCCAAGTGCCCTTCTCCGTGAATGGCAAAAAAGCGTTTGGCAAATTCAGCGTTGGTACAATTTATCGCTTCAATTTGAAGATTGAATGAGGAGTCGATACTCATGGTGCTTATGCCATCCGATTCATCAGATGCATCACAAACAGCCTTAACTCTGGCACGATATACGAAATTTCTCGTTGAAAGCAGCATAGTATTATTCATCATTACTCATAATGGGCGATAAATAAGTCAGTTGCAAATCCGACCTATATACATCTCGCGATGCGCTAAAACTCGAACTGGAAATAAATAGTATTGTAGTTGCTCCCACCTTTAATTCGCCCAAACTGGGAAGCGCTTTCAAAAATCGCCGAGCGGTGATGCAATGAATAGCCCACCCACATATTGTTCCAGCTCTTTTGGTTGAAGAGATCGCCTACATTGACATCAAACGAGAAATCTAGGTAGTTGAGCAACTTGCTTGGTGTATAACCCTTGTCTTCCATTTCTGTGCCTTCAATATAGGTAATGCTATCAATGTATGACACACCTTCCGCTACACCAAATCGCCAAGTTGTAGGCCAATTAACCGTATAATAAGCCTTAATCGCCATGACGTATTCTGTGCTCGCAGACTGAACATTGGACGACCAGTGATGAACCAACCCTGGCGTTAAATAAATATCAAGAGGAAAACCAAACAGCTCATCCGTTAATGGATGCCCATAAAACAATGAAGTAAGTTGATTGTCGTATGGGTCTTTTTCTCTCTCAAAGCTAAATATTTCACCGATGTTCGAAGGCGTCGCCCAACCATGCGCAATACGTAGATATGCTTTATTGCTCAGTGTCGGTTTCGGAACTTTGCTTTGATCGTTGAAAAAGCCAAAACCGACAAACACTTCTCCCTGATATCGATCTTCTACAAGCTGACTGTTGTAGGCGTTATCATCTAAGCGAGTAACACTCGTCTCACCCAGTAAATACAAATTTGAAGTTACATGGTAACGCGCTTTAATACCAAGATTGGTGTCAAGTCCAGCTCCAATTCTCTCGCCAGTAATATCCTTAAAGGAATAATATTCACTATTGAAATCAGCGTCTTTGTATCGAATCGTAATCGATGGCTCTAATTCCCAATCCCCAAATACATAATTGGCAGCAAGGCGGTAATTAGAGTGAAACTGGAGTTCGTCGTCCGTCATCAGCTCTACTTCTGCGCGCCAATTGTCGTTAATGCTATAACGCACTTGCCCACCGAAATCGACTCTGTCTCCTTCATTAGCATTTTGTAGCGACATGGGAATATCGACAAATCTCAATCGCATGAGTGCGCTCGCGCGCCAGTCGGAATCACTCTCGTTATGCAAAAAAGCGCCACCTTCAATGCCATTGATATACACATGTTCGTTTTCAAAGAACATCATTGGTACAAATGTACTCACCGTAGAGTCATTATCGGCGGTATAAAACGGAATCGATGCTGTGCGATACATCGCAGCAATCCCCCACGTTTGTTCTTCTGCACCATGCGCAGAAGAAACTGCCGCAGCTAAAGGTAAAGCGAGTGTTGTTAGAATTAATCTCTTCATGAGTTCGAAAAATGTTGGTTGAGAAGCAGGCAAACATCAATGATTTGCCATTAAAAGCTTATGTTCTGCTGATGATAGCCGTTACAATGGAAAATGTTGTCATCCTCGTGACAGTTTGAGTCCCAAGATCATATTAATATTGCACGACTAGGTGAGCTTGTTTGCGAATATTTTACCATTACAACAAGCGCTTAAACTCTAGCTTAGTTCTAAATCAAACATAATGAAGTAAAAAGTGAAAGCATCAGAACTCATCTCTACCTTGAATCATTTACCCGCAGACACAGACATTGTGATGGGAGAAGCATGGCTGCCAGAGAGGTTGATAGGGACTCAACTCGATGGTGACATGTTGTTTTTGCACTTTGATAATGCACCAGAAGATGGTCAAGGTGACGAAGAAGGGCGTGGCTTCGTCGAACACGAAATCGACCTAATTAGAACTCGGCTTCAGCAAATTTTGGATGAAGACAGTAATAACGCGTCAAAAGCCGATGCGATGCTTGGTTTGTTCCTTATGGGACATGAACTTAGTAGCTCGCAAGTTATCGAAATATTAGAAGAAGAAGCTGACACATAAGGAGCCGTTTTGCCAGCATTGATGAACACGACTGAAATTTCTTCACTTCCTCTTGTCGTTGCAGGTCCGATCCTACGTAAAGTGACCGCAACTGAAATCAATATTTGGCTAGTCACCACCCAACGCTTGGAGGGTATGGTGCAAATTACGGATGAAAATGCCTCCATCCTTTATCAAGCCCCTTTAAGTGAACAAAAAGAACAGCTTCAAATCGGCCTCAATGCGTGGTGTTGCTTACTTAAATTAGAAGGCGAGTTTCCAACCCATCAAGCGTTACGCTATCAAATAAAAACGCAATATGGATTAGTGACGGAACTGCTCCCTCACCTGACTTATGAGCGAGATAATACGCCAAACTTGGGTATTGAGTTCCTCGTTAGTGAAAAAGCGGATTATCTCCTACATGGCTCTTGCCGTAATCCCCATCACTTCAGTGATGATACATTGGTCGCTGCGGATCATAAAATCGCGTCTCAATCCATTGAAGAAAGACCGGATATGCTCATCATGAGTGGTGATCAAATCTATGCAGACCATGTTGCAGGCCCCACTCTCGATGCCATTGAGCAAGTCATAGCTTTATTGGGTTTGCCAGGCGAAGAATTCGATCAAGCTCCGATAAAAAATACCAATGAGCTCTACCAACACCCTGCTTGCTATTATGGTCGAGATAAATTGTTGCCTCATTATGTGAGTGATGACAGTTTACTAAGTAAGTTTTTTCCACACCGAGGGACACCAATATTCAGCGCCAAAGAGTGTGAGAATCACCTAATAAGCTTTGCTGAGTGCTTTGCAATGTACTTATTGGTTTGGTCTCCGACCTTGTGGAAGCTTGTTCGAACGGATCGTTTGTTAGAAAACGAATTTACTGTCGGCGGAGAAGTTCTTGAACCCAAATGGCAGCAGCAATGG
Organism: Vibrio sp. 1249-1; assembly: GCF_033340495.1. Lineage (NCBI taxonomy): Bacteria > Pseudomonadati > Pseudomonadota > Gammaproteobacteria > Vibrionales > Vibrionaceae > Vibrio > Vibrio sp. 1249-1. The sequence continues at coordinate 596,798 of NZ_JAWOWJ010000002.1, read as the reverse complement.
CGCGAAGAAAAAAAGCAAATTGATAAATTCGTCGCAGGTCTGGACAAGGTTCAACGCTTACTCGCTCACATTCCAACCTATATGATTTTTGATGATCACGATGTCACCGACGATTGGAATCTCACCATAGGCTGGGAACAAGCCGCATACAGCAACACGTTTGCAAAACGCATTATCGGTAATAGCTTGATTGCTTACTGGCTTTGCCAAGGTTGGGGAAATGCGCCAGAAAAATTCAATGATGAATTTATGAGCCTCGCTCAACGCTTTATCGATGAGCGAACCTCGCAAACCCAAGATGCATTTATTCAATATTTGTATCGCTTTGAGAATTGGCACTACACTATTCCTACGACACCAAAAGTTGTCGTGCTAGATACACGAACCAGACGCTGGCGTTCTGAGTCTAAAATGAACAAACCTTCTGGCTTAATGGACTGGGAAGCGATGATTGAGTTCCATCAGGAGCTCGTGCATCAAGACAAGGTTGTTATTGTTTCTGCCGCGCCAATGTTTGGTGTGAAATTTATCGAAGCACTACAACGTGTGGTGACCATGCTTGGTAAACCATTGATGGTTGATGCTGAAAACTGGATGGCTCACCCCGGAAGTGCGAATACTCTTATTAGTATTTTCACACACACAAAGACACCAACTAACTTTGTTATTCTCTCTGGCGACGTGCACTACTCTTTTGCATACGATATTAAGCTCCGCTATCGAAAAAACAGTCCGAATATCTATCAAATCACCTGTAGTGGAATTAAAAATCAGTTCCCTACACAACTGCTCAATATGTGTGATGGCCTAGATAGACTGCTATACAGCCCTCGCTCACCTTTAAACTGGTTCACAAAACGTAAACGACTCAAGATTTACAAACGCGCACCAAGTACGCACAACTTTTATCGCTTGGTTAACCATAGTGCCATTGGTGAGCTACGCCTTGATGATGAAGGCAAACCAAGTCAAATTAGTATTCTGACGAGTGATGGTGACGAAGTTCATTTTCCACCGACACGTGCTGAAAGCTGAGTATCAATCCCAAAATGACTTGCCCTTTGTAAGAGGCAAGTCACCTTGAACTAACTCAGGAGTTTAGGTTTTTTTGGGGAGAAAGTGGCCGTTCTTAAATGTCAACGGCGTGCTAAATTTGGTATCGCACCTTGAGATCTTCCGTATTTATTACCATGTTAACCAAATAAACAATAGCTCGGTGTTCATTATGTTTAATTCTCTCACATCATTATTTAAACAACTCATTGATGGCTCTGATTTAAGCCAAACCAACACACTTTCCCCTAACATGGCTATCGCGTGTTTGCTTTGTGAAGTTTCTGGCGCAGACCATAGTGTCGATGATAGAGAACAAGAAACAAAGCGCTCTTTATTGATGAAACTGCTTTCGTTAAATGAAGAGGAATCAAATACTTTGTTAGAGCAAGCGCAACAGAAAATAAAAGATTCCGCTTCGCTGTACGACTTTACCTCTCAACTAAGAGAACTGACTCAAGAAACTCGTTACAACTTAATCAAAAGCATGTGGGAAGTCGCTTACGCAGACGGCGAAATTGACCCGCTAGAAGACGCGGTGATCCGTAAAACAGCAGAGCTACTCTATGTTGATCACAGCGAGTTCATTCGAGCGAAGTTACAGTCTCAGTAAAGTGACGAGATGAGTATATAAGTCGCTGGCTAACTCTAAGCTACCCCTAGAATGACAACAGATATCGCTTCTGTAGCCATAAAAAAACGCGCACTCTGCGCGTTTTTCAATAAGCCAACGACATTGTTATTAAAATACTGGTCAAGGTATGTGTTTAGCTCTTTCCACACTAAACAGACTGCATGACAAAACAACAATGGTTGGATGATTATTTAATTACAAGCTAGCTAGGTTCGAATAACTAAAACATGGTCAAAGCAAGCTTAGCTAAGTTATATGCATCTACATAGCCAGAGTGTTGACGCCCTTCCCAGTCTATTCCTTTTGCTTCTTGAGCGGCTCGATGGCCTATACGTTTATCTTTAAGACGATTTTGAATACGGTAGAGTGTCGCTAAGTTGATGAACTCTGTGAACGGTGCTTCAATACCTTTTTGCTTACACTCTTCTAGAAGAATGAGGTCATCTCGCCCCCAAGATGCAAAGATTTTGTTGCGACCACCGAAGTTCTTAACCATGGATTTAAGCACTTCTTCTAGTGGGCGTCCTTGTTTTTCAATCTTACGTGGTGTGATGCCCGTTAACTCAGCGCAAAATAGAGAGACTTCATCGTGTTCTGGTTTCACGTAGTATTGAGCACGCTTGACTATCTCACCTTTAGACAAATCTATTTCAGCTAACCCCACTTCGATAATTTCACCCGTGCTGCCGACGCCATTTTCGTTCCAGCAACACATTTCTAAATCGAAGCATACAATACGGTTATGGTTCATAGTTTGCCTTGGTTCCTAACATAAAAATTTAAAGCGTGCGATTCTATCGTAACACGGCGTAAAACTCGAATTTGTGCGCCCATTTAATCGCCGATCGACACATTATTACGGCCGTTTTTTTTACTCAAATAGAGTTGACTATCCATTTTGTGATACAAGCTCTCAGGATCTTCTTCTTTATGGATAACCGCACCGATACTCAACGTACAGATGATTGACGCATCACCATAATCAAAAGCCGTACTTGCCACAACACTCCGTAATTTTTCTAGGTAAGCTTCTAGCACTGCTCTATCAATGACTTTAGAAATAATACAAAACTCGTCACCACCAGCTCGGTAAAACTTATCTCCCGGTTTTAAATTAGCACTGACCAGCTTAGTGACATGTTGTAACGCTTCATCTCCACCTAAATGGCCGTGTTTGTCATTAATCACTTTGAAGTGGTCGATATCAAAACCAACCAAGGCGAAGTTAACACCTTTGTTTATCTGATTAAGCAAATGATCGTTGAATGCTCGGCGATTCAGTAGTTGAGTTAGAGGGTCTCGCTCTGCCATTCTTTTTAATTCAACAGTTTTGAGCTCCAACATGACCGCTAAGCGCTCTTTTTCTCGAGACTGTAAATTCACAATCCAACTGATCAAAAAGGCGATTACCAATCCGGCTAGCGTCGTGCCCGCTAAAATAGAACGCTCCCAAGCTGAGACTGCGTCAGAAAGCTTAAAGTCAATACGCCATTCACGGTTAGGCAGTTGAATGGTCCGGCTTATAACCGTTCCTCGAATGTTGTCCCAGCTCGCACTTTGAAAGAGAACAGGGTCATCTGCTGCGTCGAATCCCAAGTCTTCTACGCGCACCGACATATCGAGCTCCGTCGCGGTTTTCGTAATCAAATCCTCAAAGTAAACCGTACTTCGGATAACGCCGGTCACTACTCCTAATAAATATTTGTTCTCGAAGTCGAACACTGGATGGAACACCAGCAACCCAGTCTTAGGTATGGACTTGTCATAACCATCTTGCAGTAAGCGAACTTTATCCGAGACATTCGCTCGCCCATTTTCGGAAATATCATCCAAGATTAAATCGAAGCGTTTACGCGAAAAATAGAAACCCAATAGAGAAAGGTTTTCCGGTGTTCTTGGGTAGATATCCGACGCGATAAAAATTGGCTCATTGTGTTCAAAAATGTACCCGTAGGTTTTGGGACCATCTTTAGGAACGGTAAACGGTTGGAAGTTTGGAAATTTTTGACGGGTCTTTAAAATATGTTCATCAAGATCTTCGAATTCGACCTTTTGCATCCATTGAAGCCCAATGAGACTTCGTGAGCTATTAATCACTTGTTCCGCATACATGGGAAACGATGGCCAATAGCTTCGCTCAATCGAATGGAAAAAGTTTGCGCCCGCACCAATGAACTTTAGATCATTCTCGACGTTTGCTTTAAGTGATTCTGCTTGTCGGTCGGCTAAAGTATCAAACGTAGTCTGTGTATACCGTTGCTGCATTGTATAAGCAGCACCAACTACACCAGCAGTGACACATAAAGTCGCCAAAAAAGCTAAAATAGAGTCTGAATGTCGTTTTATAAAGCTCTTATGAGCGGTGCTTTGTGTCATATCGTAATTTTTGATACTTCCGTAAGTTAAACTTCGGGATCTATTGAAATACTGCGTTAGCAATGCACAAACATCAAGCAACAACCTATATTGGGGAGTCTGATCGTCGATTTTTCACGCTGTTCGTACGGTATAGTCACGAATTATTACAGCCTTAAGCCTTGAATATGCTACCATCCGTCATCATTTTAATGTCTAAACTTGGTGCAAGATCGCAAAGACGATCGTTTTAGTGAACAAATATGAGCCAATACTGAGCACCAATAAATCAATAGAAAGAGAAAAAACGTCATGAACATTGATTTGAACCTAATTCCTCAAACGTTCGATATGCTTCACGCTGGCCTAACCGCATCGAGCGTTTTGCTTCTTCTAGTTGCAGTGTCGCGCAAATCAAAAGTGGTCGAGAAAGTGGTAGAAAAACCGGTCGAGAAAATCGTCGAGGTTGAGAAACCAGTTGAGAAGATCGTTGAAGTAGAAAAAGTAGTGGAAGTAGAGAAAGTCGTAGAGCGTGTTGTAGAAGTTGAATCAAAACTTGCAACAGCATCAACGGACTCTGCAATGCAGCTGCTTTCTATCATGCAACAAGAAGCTCGTCTGATTGACTTCCTAAAAGAAGACCTAACGTCATTCTCTGATGAAGAAGTAGGCGCAGCCGCTCGCGTAATCCACACTGGCGGTCAGAAAGTACTGAACGACTACGTGACGCTAGCGCACGTTCGTAACGAAGACGAAGAAACTCGCATTACGGTTGAAGAAGGCTTCAACCCACAAGAAATCCGCCTAACTGGCAACGTAACAGGCAGCGCGCCATTCAACGGCACGCTAGTTCACAAAGGTTGGAAAGCAACATCAATGACGTTGCCTAAACTTGCTGAGAACTACGATGCATCTGTGATCGCTCCAGCTGAGGTTGAGCTGTAATGGAACACATGAACCAAGAAAACCATTCTCAAGAAGCGTCTGTTGAAACTCAACAGACGCCTAAATTCAGTGTTGGTATCGACTTAGGTACAACACACTGTGTGATGTCTTTTGTTGATACACACAACGAGGACGCTCGCGTTGAAGTGATGCCTATCCCGCAGTTGACTGCGCCGGGCACGGTAGAGACTCGCAGCCAATTAGGATCTTTCCTATACCAGCCGCACGAGCACGAAATGAACCCGCAATCACGCGTTCTTCCGTGGTCGAGCGAGCCAAAAGCTCTGGTTGGTGCAATTGCACGTAACCTAGGTTCGAAAACGCCAATTCGCCTTGTTGCAAGTGCGAAATCTTGGCTTTGCCACGCTGGTGTGAATCGTCGTGATGCCTTCCTACCAGCAGGTAGCCCAGAAGAAGTGGAAAAAGTATCCCCTCTTCGTGCGACAGAGCTTTACCTAGAGCACCTAAAAGATGCTTGGAATCACACCAATCCAAATCACAACCTTGCCGATCAAGACGTAACTATTACAGTTCCTGCTTCTTTTGATCCTGCTGCTCGCGATCTAACTGCAGAAGCAGCACGCAACGTTGGCTTTGTGCACCTAACGCTTCTAGAAGAGCCACAAGCTGCGCTTTACAACTGGATCGACAACAGTAACGACAAATGGCGTGATGAAGTTGAAGTTGGCGACATCGTGCTTGTGGTCGATATCGGTGGTGGTACAACCGACCTTTCTTTGGTTGAAGTAACAGAAGACGAAGGCAACCTAACTCTGAACCGTATCGCGGTAGGTGAACATATCCTACTTGGCGGTGACAACATGGACCTTGCACTTGCGTACCGCTTGAAGATGAAGCTAGCGCAAGAAGGCAAAGAGCTACAGCCATGGCAAGTTCAGGCGATGACGCACGCATGTCGTGACGCTAAAGAAGCGCTATTGAACGACAGCGAGCTTCAGTCAGTGCCAATCGTTGTACCAAGTCGCGGTTCTAAACTGCTTGGTGCAACGCTGAAAACTGAACTGACTCAAGAAGAAGTACAACAAACATTAGTTGACGGTTTCTTCCCTCAAGTTGCGATTACCGATCACCCTGTTCAACGTAACCGTGGTGCACTAACGCAAATGGGTCTGCCTTACGCACAAGATGCAGGCATTACTCGTCACATTGCAGCGTTCTTGTCTAAGCAAGCCAATGCTCTTTCTGCTTCAGGAAATGGCGCAGAAGCAGCAGCTCAAGATTTCAACCCATTCGCTAACATGCCTGGTATGCCAGGTTCGGATGCAGCCCAATCAGCTGACTTCATCAAGCCAACAGCAATCCTATTCAACGGTGGTGTTCTGAAATCGAAACTTCTAGCAACTCGTCTAGAAGACACGATCAACGAATGGCTAATTGAAGCAGATGCTGAAATGGCAAAACGCCTAACAGGTGTGGATCTAGACCTTGCAGTTGCTAGCGGAGCGGCTTACTACGGCTCTGTGCGTCGTGGTCAAGGCGTTCGTATCCGCGGTGGTATTGCTTCGGCGTACTACGTGGGTATCGAAAGTGCGATGCCAGCGATTCCGGGCATGGCGCCTCCAATGGAAGCACTTTGTGTTGCACCATTTGGTATGGAAGAAGGTTCAAGCGTTGACGTACCAAGCCAAGAGTTTGGTTTGATCATCGGTCAGCCGGTTAACTTCCAATTCTTCGGCTCAACCGTTCGTCGTGATGACCTAGCGGGTACTCACCTAGACTACTGGGCACCAGAAGAGCTCGAAGAGCTACCAGAAATTCAAGTAACGCTGCCTGTATCTGAAGGTCGTCGTGAAGGTGAAGTGGTTCCGGTAACCCTAGCCTCTCGCGTCACAGAGCTTGGTACGCTTTACTTAGAAGCCATTGCCGCTGATAACGGTCAAAAATGGCATGTTGAGTTCGATGTGCGCGAAGACGCGAAAAGCAACTCAAACGAAGAAGAATAAATAGAAAATCAAACGGCATCCAATCGGGTGCCGTTTTTAAATACACGAAGGTTTGTATGGCATCTCCTCGTTTTCTTGTTGGTATTGACCTTGGCACCACAAACACTGTGGTGGCGTACTGTGAAATCACCGACAACCTTGAACAATCCGAAGTATCCCTATTCGACATCGACCAATTGATTGGCCCGGGTGAAGTGGTTCGTAAGCCATTGTTGCCCTCTTTCCGCTATCACCCAGCGGTTGGTCAAATCTCCCCTTCTGACCTAACACTTCCTTGGGAAAACGAACCTGTATCTGGCGACATTAGTAATGTGATCGTGGGTGAATGGGCTCGTGAATTAGGCGCTAAGGTGGAAGGACGTCAAGTATCCAGTGCTAAAAGCTGGCTATCGCACCAAGCAGTGGATCGTAGTTCAGACATTCTTCCTTGGGCTGGTGCGCAAGACGTAGATAAAGTCTCTCCCGTCATTGCCAGCGCAAGCTACCTCAACCACATTCGCCAAGCATGGAACTACCGTCATCCTAGCAATAAGTTAGAAGACCAAGATGTGGTTGTGACCGTTCCAGCGTCGTTCGATGAAACCGCTCGTAAACTCACGCTTGAAGCGGCACAGCTAGCTGGTTTAAAGAAAATCGTCCTGCTCGAAGAACCACAAGCCGTATGTTACGACTGGTACGCACGCCACCAGCAAACCGCAGCTGATAAACTCAAAGAGTTACCGCTGATTCTGGTGTGTGATGTGGGCGGTGGTACTACCGACTTGAGCTTGATTGAAGCCAGTTTCTCTTCTCAAGATGAGCTAGCCCTTGACCGCATTGGCGTTGGCGAACACTTGATGCTTGGTGGTGATAACCTCGATTTAGCATTAGCACACCTTGCAGAAAGCCGCTTCAACCAAAGTAAGAAGCTCACTGCCGCAAGCCTGACTAAGTTGATTCAGCAAACGCGTAAAGCGAAAGAAAACCTGCTTTCAGCGAATGCACCTGAAGAAGTGAAAATCACCATGCTGGGCAGCGGCTCGAAACTTCTTGGCGGAACAAAGAGTATTGGGCTGAGCAAACAAGAAGTGCACCAAATCGCTTTAGATGGCTTCTTCCCGCTTTCTGATTTCAGTGAAGTACCAGATAAACGCCGCAGCGCGGTTGTCGAGTTTGGTCTTCCATACGTTGCCGACCCAGCAGTGAGCAAACACGTTGCCGAGTTCTTAACGACGCATCAGCAAGTCTCTCGTGCCGCACTTGGCATTGAAGACGACAAACAAAATGCCATTCCAGTCGGTTTGCTACTCAATGGTGGTGTGTTCAACAGTGAGCTTGTGACTGAGCGTGTCACTACCCTACTTTCCGATTGGCGCGGTGCACCAGTTACGGTATTAGACAACCCACATCCAGATTGGTCGGTTGCACTGGGTGCTGTTGCATTTGGTAAAGCGCGTCGTGGCGCACAACTTAAAATTGGTGGTGGCGCAGCGCGTTCTTACTTCTTGCATCTTCAAGAAAAGAACAAGATGGGCAAAGCGCTCTGTTTGCTTGCAAAAGGCACAGAAGAAGGACACGAGATCCGATTAAGTGGTCGCCGCTTCTCGCTTACCCTAGGTGAGCCCGTTCGCTTTAACCTGCTGACTTCTACCCACGACACCTTAACCAATAACACCGCCATTCAAAACGGTGTAATGGTTGACGTTGATCCGGACTTGTTTGCTCCCCTGCCGCCTTATATCACCACCCTTGAAGGTGAAGGTGCCGAACTGCAAGCCAACCAGAAAGAGCGCGTAGAAGTGCAACTGGCGTGTCAGTTGACTGAAGTCGGCACGCTTAAGATGGAATGTGTCAGCGCAGAAGACGATAGCAAACGTTGGGAGCTGGAGTTCGAAGTTCGTAACAAGCAAACCGATGACAGCGAGCAAGTTAAACTTCACCCTAAGTTGAACGAATGTAAGGAGCTGATCGCTCGCCTTTACAGCGGTAATAAGAAAAGCGCGGAAAGCAAAGAGATCAAAACCTTAGCCAAAGATCTTGAGAAGAAACTTGGCAAACGCGATGAATGGGATTTCACGACCCTACGTCAACTGTTCGATACCTTTGCACAAGGTCGTAAGCGTCGCCGCCGTTCAGAACAACACGAGAAAAACTGGCTTCGTTTGGCTGGCTTTGCACTGCGTCCGGGCTTTGGCGATCCAACCGACTCATGGCGTATTGAGCAAGTTTGGGGTCTCTACCAACAAAACATTCAGTTTAAGAACCATCAAGGTTGGACCGACTGGTGGGTGTTCTGGCGTCGTATTGCCGGTGGTTTAAGCCAAGAGCAACAAGAGACCATCTTGGCGGACATCGCGAAATACCTACATCCTGGTGCGATGAAAAACCCACAATCCGCCAAAGCGGCACAAGATATGGGTTACGAGTCGATGGTGCGCTTGTCTGCCTCTCTGGAGCATTTAGAAGTCGAAGACAAAGTTCTATTGGCAACGTGGTTCTTGAGCAAAGCCATCAACCATAACCAGTTCGAACAAGCACACTGGTGGGCAATGGGTCGCTTGGCATCACGTACGCCTTTATATGGCAGTCAGCATAACGTCGTTCCTCGTGAACAAGCGGAACAGTGGTTGCCTAAGCTGCTAGAGCAGAACTGGCAGAAAGAGCCAATGATCGCTTTCGCAGCCGTAATGATTTGTCGTAAGACGGGCGACCGACTATTCGATATCTCTGACGACTACCGTGAGCAAGTGCTGGCTAAGTTGAAGCAAACCAAGGTACCTGAATCTTGGGTATCATTGGTTGAAGAAGTCAAAGAGCTATCTGAGAGCGAATCGAAGCGTATCTTCGGTGATGCACTGCCAAGCGGTCTGACGCTGGTAAATAACTAGGCTCTCACGCTTATAAACGCAACAAAGCCCTTCTCGTGAAGGGCTTTGTTTTATCTAATTCTAATAGCTGACGAAAGAAGACTCGTTAGTTCATTTCCGTATTGATCACCACATCACGCGTTTCGTTATCCATATCGCTGATGCCGACAACTGAGATTTCACGGTCAGATAAATTCTCAATCATGCTGTCTTCTAACCCACCGTCCGTCATCCACGCATAGAATTTTTCTGCAATACGATCCGAACCTTCCCCGACAAACGTTAATGTGACCTTCTTCATTTGTGACACTCCATCAATTTACGATTCAGCCACTTAAGCGTAGTATGTTTCGCAAATATCGACATAAACTAGGACTAACTTCTTTTATGAGTATCGAAAAATTTGACGCGATTTATCAGCGCGCTGCCGAGCGTAAAGGTGGTGAAGATCAACTTGAAGCGCTTTTGTCTCATCCACTAAGCAAAGAGGAACTGGCTGCGATTCCAGATGACCGTTGGCTGGCCGCTTTTTCGATGAAGGTATTCCAAAGTGGGATTTCATGGAGCGTGGTTCGCAACAAATGGCCGAACTTCGAAGAAGTGTTCTTCGGATTTAAGATTGAGCCGCTGTTGATGCTGTCAGACGAGCAATGGGAAACCAAAGCAACCGACAAACGCATCATTCGCCATCTCACTAAAGTCATGTCGATTCCTGCCAACGCTCGTATGATCCACGAAGCAAAAATCGAATACGGCTCGTTTGGCAAAATGGTTGCCGATTGGCCGCAAGAGAAAATCACCGACCTATGGGCATATTTAAAGAAACGCGGTAATCGCCTAGGTGGGAATACCGGTCCTTACACACTTCGCCAAATGGGCGTTGATACCTTTATCTTGTCTAGTGACGTCGAGGCTTACCTGCGCAATTGCAAAATCATTGAAGGTGGCAAAGATACGAAAAAATCGCTCGATGCAACCAACAAAGCGTTTGTTCAATGGCAACAAGAAAGTGGTCGAAGCCTGACTGAGATCAGCCAAATCATTGCGTTCAGCACCGGCGATAATCGCATTTAATCCAGACTGAACACAAAATAAAAAACGGCGCACCAAATATTGTATTTAGTGCGCCGTTTTTATTTTCATTGGTTCAATTACACACTTACTTTGAAGCTAGTGATTCCCACTCAGTCAGTAGCTGCATAATACGGTGAGAGTCTTCCCATGTTGCACAAGGGTTTTCTAACGAGGTACGCCCTGCTTCAACCGCTTGGCGAATATTGTGCACTTGATAGAAGAAAGCGCCCCCTGCAGCCGGTACAGACACTTCACGCTTCGACGTCTCGTAAATTTCCACACTAAACTGGTTTTCTTGCGTTGGTAGCCATGGGTTTGAATCTAACGTAATACAGCCTTTGCTACCCAGAATGGTGAATTGGTGTTTCAATCCATGATCTTCGGCGGTGTGTACGCTCGCCGTTTGTTGCTCACCGAATTGCATCATCAAACTCGATTCACAGATATTCCCATCGTTACCTCGTCGACCAATCGCCGTCATAGAGCGGTTTCCAAAGGCTTGTTCACCCAACATGGTTTTCACCACCAAATGCACCAATGACATTGGGTAGCAACCTAAGTTATACAAAGCACCTTTACTGTCTGGATTAACAAACTGCGCAATCGACGCAATATAAGACGTGTGAATGGAGCGAAGTTCACCAATCTCTCCCGATTTAAGCACAGAAACCAACTCGCTAATCAACGGGTGATGTAAGTACATCAAACCCTCAGTAAAGAATACCTTGTGCGTTTCGACTGCTTTTAGTGCCAACTCGGTTTTTTCCATATCTACCGACAGTGACTTTTCACACAGGATCGCTTTTCCCTGCTCTGCCGCTTTAACGATAAAGTCATGATGAAGGTGATTTGGCAATGCGATGTAAATAATGTCGACTTGCTCATCGGCAATCAACGCATCGTAATCGTTGAACGTATTCTCGATGCCATATTGCTCAGCGAATGTCTTTAAGTTCTGCTCCGAACGCCCAGCAACCGCGTACAGTTCACTCTTGTCATCGCCTTGGATTGCCTCAGCCATGACACCTGAGATAAAGCTTGTGCCTAAAATACCCCATTTCATGTTCGCCTCTCCTATTGAGCTTGGGTTTCGAATGCTTGAACTAACTCTGCCATTTCAGCCGCAATAAACGCTTGTGTATGCGGCATAGCAAAATGCGCTTCAATCGCGGTGCGGTTTTCATATCGCTCCCAAAGAATCACACGTTTTGGATCTTTAGAATCGTAGGTCGCATTCGCTTGCAAGCACCCCGCTTCGCTTTGCATATCAAGGCAAAATTGTTCAATGGCTTCAACCACTTGTTGTCTTGGCTTATCGGCATTCATTTTCAGTTCGGCGGTAACAAAAATCGTCTCGCTCATGATGGATCTCTTTCTCCATTCTTAATCATACGCCCACTGTAATTAACCTCATTTGATTGATAAACTCTGCTTTAGTTATTTCTTTATCAACTCTGGGTGTGCAATGGATAAATTAACAAGCATGAAAGTTTTCGCTTACGTGGTCGAACACGGCAGCTTTCGTAATGCAGCACACCACTTTGATATTTCACCGACCATGGTTGGCAAGCACGTGAACTTTCTTGAGCAAAGCTTAGGTACACAGCTGATTCATCGCACCACGCGCAAACAGTCCCTGACCGAAGCTGGCAGACTCTACTACCAAGAGTGCCACCGCATTATTGAAGACATCACCAACGCAGAGAACCTGATCCAGACGCTGATCAACCGTCCAACCGGAACTGTAAAAGTTAACTGCCCTGTCACGTATGGTAAAAAGGTGATTGCGCCCATCGTGGCTGACTTCTTAGCAGAATTTCCCGAACTGAACGTTGAGTTAATGTTGGATAACAGTTTGATTGACCCATATCGAAGCGAAGCAGACGTGATTATTCGTATTGGTGAGTTGGTCGATTCATCGTTAGTTGCAAGAAAACTCGGGCAATACGACATGACTTACTGCGCCTCACCCTCTTATCTTAAGCTGCATGCCCCTATCCAATCGCTTGATGACCTTGAACATCATCATTGTTTGGGATTTCAGTACCACCAAGGGGAAAGCCAACAGGTGGTGAACATGCCATCTAATACCTTTGGAAACAGCAACACCCGATTAACGTCTAATAATGGTGATGTGCTTAAGTTTGCCGCGTTAAAAGGCTCTGGTGTTCTTCTTCAACCAAAGATCTTAGTTGAACAGGAAATTCAATCTGGTGCCTTGGTAGAAATTCTCCAGCAACATACTCCCAAGCCAAAACCGATCCACCTGCTTTACCGTTCAAAACAGCTTTCCCTTAAAAACCGCACCTTGGTTGATTTTGTTCTTTCGCATGTGAATCCGTAACACCACCTCATAAAGCGGCGACAATTTAACCACTCAATCAACTTTTATTGTCGATATGACAAATATTATTGCTTGTTAATTGTCTTTATTTTTCAGGCCGTTAGTATAGAACGCTCACTTAGTGAACACTATTTGTTGATTCCCATCAATTGCATTGCTCTGACAAAGTGACTAGGATTGCCGCCTTTCCTGAGTGAACTATCAAAAAATATCGAGAAATTTAATCTAATTTCTCTTCCTGTTCGTGTGCAATCACAACATTTACACTCATTTCAAATTGCATAAGCACATTCCTTTGCTTATGAAAACGACATTGATTTCTCAACGCTTTTAGTCACGTATGTGGCTTTTTGGCTTGAGAGAGATTTTTATTCAAGGTAGGTCACAAGGACGCTACCCCTTGACTGCATTTACTGGAGGATAAGATGCCTAAAGGTCTAATGCTGACTGACTTAGCCATCGCTGGCTTACTATTGATTTTGGCAAAAGTCATTCGCGTTCACGCGCCATTACTACAGCGTATGTACATTCCATCGGCGGTTCTCGCAGGATTATTCGGTCTAATTTTTGGACCAGCCCTGTTAGACGTACTGCCTTGGACCGATACGTTTACCGCTAACGCAAGCCTATTAACTGCTGCACTTTTTTCTGCGTTAGGTCTGGCAACGGATGTTCCATCACCTAAAACCGTCGCACAGCGTGCTGGCTCATTGTGGGCGTTTAACCAAATCGCTTCTGTTTCTCAGTGGTTGTTTGCGGCAATGTTTGGTCTAGTTCTCACAACCTTCTTCTGGCCAGAGATTAATCCCGGCTTTGGTGTGACAATGTCTGCGGGCTTTATGGGTGGTCACGGGTCTGCCTCTGTTGTTGGTGAAATCTTCACGGGGCTTGGCTGGGAAGATGGCTTCACACTTGGCTTAACGTTCGCAACCGTGGGTATTTTCATTTCAATTTCTGTCGGCATGCTCATGCTGCAATTCGCATTGAAGATGGGTTGGATTCGTAGCTTTACGACCTTCGATAGCATGGATGAACACGAACGCAAGGGGCTCGTTAAGCCTGATGATCAAGCGCCGGTAATGAAAGACACCATGTCTTCCCTGTCGGTTGATTCTTTTGCGATTCACGCGGCGTTGGTTGTAGTGGTAACGGCTTTCTCGTATGTAGCGGCTAACTACTTATCTTCTTTCCACGATAAGGTACAAATTCCTACGTTCGTAACCGGCTTCCTTGGCGGCATGCTTGTGCGAATCATCGCGAAACAAACGAAGGCTTCACGCTATCTTTGTGACGGTGCATTCAAACACGCTGCGGGCATCAGTACCGATTATTTGATTATCTTTGGTATCTCAGCCATCAAGATTACCGTCTTAGCCCAGTATTTAATGCCGATGGTAGTGCTTGCAATCGGCGGTATCGCCTTCACACTATGGCTAATCTTCTGGGTTGCCCCACGTATCATGGGCGAAGATTGGTTCGAGAAAGGCATTTTCTCTTGGGGTTGGTTAACCGGTACGGTTGCCATGGGTATTGCGTTGCTTCGTATTGTTGATCCAAAAATGCGTAGCAAGGTGCTTGATGATTACGCCATCGCTTATGTCCCTGGCTCAATCACTGACATCTTCATCATCTCTTTGATGCCAATCGCGATGTATAACGGCATGCACTGGCAAGCGCTTGGGGTAGGATTAGGTTACATCGCAATTGTCTTATTTATTTGGCGATTCATTTTTAAACGTAACCGCAGTGCTCTGACACACGAATCTTAGTCGCTTTACTCGGGAGGATTTTATCCTCTCGAGTTCATTCCTTGGTTTTTATCAAAATCACTCCTCATTCCGAAAATAAGCAACTTGTTTTATATTTGAGATTTGCAATCCCGATCTCTTACTATCATTCTTTTTTAATACTTGACCTGAAAGTTTCTATATCAGAATAGCCGCCTATTCGTTTCTAAAACATGGAGAAAAGCTGTGCGTCGCTCTCAAGGATTTACTCTTATTGAACTCATTGTGTGCATCATCATTCTTGGTATTGTAAGCGTCGTTGCATTTCCTAAATTTCTTGGCTTACAAAAAGATGCCAGAGTGGCGGTTCTATATGGAGCCAGAGAAGCACTCATGACCGCCAACAACTTTGTCTACACCAAAGCAGTGATTCAATCTCAAGAGACAGTAGATGGCGGCATACAATATAACATTGATCTAGATAATGACGGCCATAACGACCTAATTGGTTACTTTGGATTTATCAAAAATGTTATTCCAGCAAAAGAGCTAGCAGGCTTTGATCCGCAACTCACTATCAACACTTGGTATGGGGTAGACAGCCCAGACGAGCCCTACTTCCTTATTGGTTTTGCAAACAAGCCTGTTGGTCCAGAACATATGTGTTATGTCGAAGTTTACTACCCAGAAACTCCAGGTGGCCAAGTGAAATACAAAATACAAACTGACGATTGCTAATTCCCATATAGAGTGGCAGTAACACTTTTACTTTTGGTGTCTTCATCGTTATTGCAAGGTAATGGCTCCAAAACAACCATTAACAACTATTTCACATAATGTCGTCGCACAGTTAGCTCATAGAGATAAAACCAGTAATTTGCGCCGACACATGGCTATAATTGAAACAATCTATCGTTTTTAAACCCGCCTATAACTTGTGCTTGTAAACTCATCATTTCGCTCAATAATAGTTCTATAACAAATTCAATAATTTAAAGCGGGAGGCGTAATGAGAATATTCTGGCAGCTACGTTGGTATTTCCAACAAAAGTGGAGGCACTATGTCGGATCCATTCTGCTTTTCGCTGTGATATCAGCACTACAGCTTGTTCCGCCCAAAGCAGTTGGCATCATAGTTGACGGCGTCGTAGACAACACTTTAGATACAAATACGCTGATTCTATGGCTCTCAGGGTTAACTGTACTGATCTTTACCATTTATGGGTGTCGCATCTTATGGCGAATTTGGCTTTTCGGCGCAAGCTGGGAGCTCGGGACCATTCTACGTAACCGTCTATATAGGCATTTATCGACACAGCCACCTCGTTTTTTTGAACGTTACAAGACGGGGGATCTGATGGCTCGTGGCACTAATGATGTGCGTAATATCGTTATGACAGCCGGCGAAGGGGTTTTAACCGCCGCAGACTCTTTGATCACTGGTATTGCGGTTTTAATCATTATGGTAACGCAAGTAAGCTGGAAGCTCACCGTAATGGCGCTTCTTCCAATGCCATTTCTTGCCATCATCATCTTCTTTATTGTGCGCATCCTACATCAACGCTTTCGTGTCGCTCAGGAAGCCTTTTCTACCATGTCAGACATGACACAAGAGTCACTTAATGGCGTGCGAATGCTGCGTGCTTTCGGATTAGAAAACCAAGAGCAGCAACGTTTTGAAGAGGTTGTGGATGATACTGGCGAAAAGAACATCGCTGTTGCAAGAGTCGATGCTAGATTTGACCCGGCAATTCAGTTAACCATCGGTCTTTCTTTCCTTCTTAGTGTCGCTGCTGGTGCTTACCTTGTTGATAAAGGTGAGATCACGCTTGGTGATCTGACCGCATTTACGATGTATTTAGGGTTGATGATATGGCCGATGCTGGCATTCGCATTCTTATTTAACATTTTAGAAAGAGGCTCTGCTGCATGGAACCGATTACAAGAGATCTTTGATGAAAAGCCAGCAATTATCAGTGGCAATAAGCCAATAGAAAATAAACCACTTCCGTTGAAAATTGATATCGACGATTTCCATTGGTCTAGTGATTTACCGCCCGCTTTGACGGAAGTAAACATCGAACTGGAACCCGGAAAAATGTTGGGAGTTGCAGGGCCGGTAGGAAGCGGAAAATCGACCCTGTTAACACTACTTTTGCGTCAACATGATTTAGAAAACGGCTCAATTAAATTCGGTGATGTCGAGATCAAGGATGCCCTACTTCCACAGTGGCGCAACCGTTTTGCTGTCGTTAACCAAAGTCCGTTTCTATTCTCCAAATCTATCTTCGACAATATTGCCTTAGGCAACCCTAATGCAGAGAAAGAAGAAGTCTATAGAGCAGCAAAGTTAGCCTGTATACATGACGATATTGAGAAGTTTCCTGAAGGCTACCAAACAGAAGTTGGTGAAAAAGGCATTACACTCTCCGGCGGGCAAAAACAACGTATTGCGATAGCACGCGCTATGCTGCTGAATGCCCAAGTGTTGGTTTTGGACGATGCACTTTCCGCTGTTGATGGACGGACCGAACATCAAATCCTTAAGAATTTGGAAACACACTACCGTGATCAAGCCCTAATCGTTATTGCACACCGCCTCACCGCATTGGAAGCAGCAGACGAGATCATTGTCTTGAATCACGGCCACATTACTGAACGTGGGCAACATAGCGCTTTATTAGCGCATCAGGGATGGTACGCCGAAATGTTAGAGTACCAAAAACTAGAGCAGGCGATGGAGGAATAATGAATGAACCAGACCAGCACGTTTAAACGGTTAATGTCTTACCCATTATCTCAACCAAAGCCAATGATTAAAGGACTCGCCTTGCTGTTTATTGCAGCGTTAGCTAGCGCCGGCGGCCCTTGGTTGATTCAATATTTCATTGATGAGCACATCGCTAAAGGTGACTATTCACAAAGTGTTCTGATTTCGCTAGCAGTAGGTTATATCGCTCTTCAGATCGTATCGGCAACATTCCAGTATTTTCAGTCATTGCAATTTAGCATTGTCGCGGCTAACACGATCAAAGCGATTCGTAAGCAAGTATTTTCTGGCGTGATTAAGCAGCCGTTATCTGCGTTTGATTACACTCCTGCTGGAAAATTGGTGTCGCGAATCACCAACGATACGGAATCTTTACAGCAATTTTATGAGCTTTTGATCGCGACCGTGGTGAAAAACGTGGTCATGATTGTCGTAATGCTTGGCGTTATGTTTTTCATGAGCTGGAAGCTCACACTCGTTGTGCTTGTATTGCTGCCGATCGTCATCGGCTTTATGTACTTGTTTAAGCAGCTAAGTACAGAAAGCTACCGAAAGATGCGTGACCTATTGACCGATATAAATGCGAATCTGAGTGAATCCATTCAAGGGATGAGTGTCATTCAATTAATGCAACAAGAAGAGCGTTTTAATAAACAGTTCAACGAGCTAACCGCAGAGCATCTGGTGGCATCTAAACGAGTGATTCGGCTAAACGGCTATCTGCTAAGACCATTAATGGACTTACTCGCTGGTCTTGCGTTGCTTTGCTTGGTTGCGATCTTTGGTTTTAATGGTATTGAGTTGATTGGTGTGGGGGTACTGTATGCATTTATCAGTTATCTTGCGCGAGTTACTGAACCACTAATTGAGATGACTCAGCAACTTGCTCTACTTCAGCAGGCGTTAGTATCAAGCGAACGTGTTTTTGAATTGATTGATGCGAAAGAACAAACTTACGGGGGCGATCATCAACCATTAAGGTCAGGTGCTATCGAACTTAAAGACCTCACATTTAGCTACGATGGTAAACAGGACGTCCTAAAAGACATTTCGTTGAAGGCCAACCACCAAGACTTTATCGCGCTTGTCGGGCATACAGGAAGCGGTAAAAGCACATTAGCGTCACTGTTAATGGGCTTTTATCCAACGCAATGTGGTGAACTGCTCATAGATGGTCGTCCACTTAAAACATTAGGGAAAGACGTACTTCGCAAAGATGTGGCAATGGTTCAACAAGATCCACATATTCTCCCTGCTTCAGTCAGAGAAAACATCTCTCTCAGTCGGGCGGTTGATGACAATCAAATATGGGATGCGTTAGACAAGGTAGGTTTGGCAGAACAAATTCATCGTTACCCTAACGGGCTAGACACGCAGTTAGGTCAAGGCGAAACTAATTTATCTGCAGGTCAGAAACAGCTTTTGGCGTTAGCACGTGTGCTTGTGGTAAAACCTAAGATATTGATATTGGATGAAGCAACCGCAAATATTGACTCAGGAACAGAGGCTTTAATCCAAAAGAGCTTGGCGGTACTCAGACAAGACATGACGCTCGTTGTTATTGCTCATCGGCTTTCAACTATCCTAGATGCAGACCAAATCATTGTTCTTCATCATGGGGAGTTAGTCGAGAAAGGCACACACAAAGCACTCTTAACGCAAAATGGTCGCTATGCCCAAATGTATCAGTTACAGCAAGCAAACCGACATCTACAACAGATTGAAGAAGACACCAAGCAACTCGAAGAAGCGGTGTGATTTTATGCCCGTGCCTTCTTTTTATTTAGTCGGCATGGGCATAATTGGTGTAACTTCAAAATTTAACCTGTTAGCTTCCAATTTCTTCATAATGTGAACTAATTTTCTATTTCTTACCTATTATTGACATAACCCCTCGCTATATCGCGCAAGGTCGTTGTAAAATCGTACGGTACTTAAGTCTACTGCCTGTGGCATTGGACTGAATTCCGCTTTCTAATTATGCACATTAATCTCATGACACAAGTCCATGGACAAAGATAAGTTTACTAACATCTATCGCTTGCCTGGTTCGATTCAAATTCGTATCGGTAAATGGCAAAAGACGTTCCGCGGCACCTCTGATTTAGTTTTACATCAGGCGCTAATGGAACGTAATAAGCAATTTAAGAAGCCAGACTTTTTACCTAAAGGCTGGTGTGTCACTCCTATTGATGAAAACGACATTACCATTACGCATCACGGTAAATATATCCAAACCGTTATGCGCACAATGCTGGACAGAAAGGTCTCATACAAGCGACTGTTCCTATCTCGAATGGCTCTCGAAGAAGGTGAAAAAGTGCTCCACAATTACAAGCTGGAGTGGGTAAGAAAACATAACCAGATCGCCAAAAAGTACAATCAAATTAAAAAGAAACAATATATGAACTTTGCAAGAGAAGAAGAGGAAACCCTCTACCCTTCGATTCCAAAGGGTGAGTTTGACAAAACGTTATGGAACAAACTTGTCGTATCATCGTTTGGCCCGCAGAAAAAGTACAAAAACCCGCACTTTGTCCGTAAAGCCGATTTCTAAATAAACACCCCTAAAGTGAGGGGTGTTTATTTATACGTTAACTCACCAGTCGTAAGTTAAACTTGCAATAACATTTTGTCGGTCGCCATACCAACAAAAGCCATCACATGTCGCTATGTACTTTTTATCCGCGATGTTTTTAGCTGCGACTTGTAGCTTGTAATCGCCGATTCGATAACTGACCGTCGCATCCATTAAGAAATAACTTGGTACTTTTAGTCTCTCTTCATTGTCTCCGTATGACTCACCTGTATAGCGCGCGCCTAAGCCAACAGCAAAGCCATCAAGAGGTCCATCAAAGAAACGATAATGTGCCCAAGCTGATGATACGGTATTCGCCACTTGGGAAGGTGTTTTGCCAACCCATGCCTTATTGATGTCTTCTTTTATCTCTGCATCAACGTACGCAATGTTCCCGATCAATGTTAAGGATGGTGTCACATTAGCTACAGCTTCAAACTCAACGCCGTTATTTTCTATTTTTCCTATTTGCGTTAATTCACTCAAGTAGATACGAGCCAAGTTTTCTTTTGTTGCCCGATACGTTGCAATATTGAAATAGCCATCAAATGAATCCGGTTGGTATTTCATACCGATTTCAAATTGATCACCGCTTTCAGGCTTCGCTGGCTTACCATTGCTGTCTTCTTGAATAATTGGATCAAAGTACTGAGAGTAACTAAAGTATGGCGTGAAGCCAGAATCAGAAATATAAGCCGTTCCCACGCTAAACGTCCACTCTCCATTATCGACTTTCGTGCGAGCACCCGTGGTAACATTATGTACTTCATTACTTGTATCGTCGTAACGTGCGCCCAATAACATCGCCCATTTATCGTTGATCAGCATATGATCTTGAAAGTAGACGCCGAGCTGCTGATTATCGATTTTCGTTCTTTGCTTATCGGTTTCGCTCAATGGTTGTAGCGTATTCGGATCGAGTAACATTATGTTATCCGAATAAGTAGGATTAAATACATTAAACCTAGGATCGGGCAAAGCTCCCATTGGTGTGTTTAATAATGCATTACCATTAGCAACGATAGGGTCATTGGCAAAATCTTTACCATCGATACTGATCATTTGAAAATCTATGCCCAACATCAAGTTATGCTCAACACTTCCCCAATTTACTT
Source organism: Vibrio sp. 1249-1 (assembly GCF_033340495.1). Taxonomy (NCBI): domain Bacteria; kingdom Pseudomonadati; phylum Pseudomonadota; class Gammaproteobacteria; order Vibrionales; family Vibrionaceae; genus Vibrio; species Vibrio sp. 1249-1. Next base: position 575,393 of record NZ_JAWOWJ010000002.1, on the reverse strand, counting down.
GGTGCATCAAACGATTATCGATATTAAAAGCATCAGATGAGCCATCTTCTGTTGAAGCACCCCGAAGTATGGTTTTGCGTTCATTTGATGGGTCCAAAGCCGGCCCCAACGCAGGCACGTCAGCCGAGTAAACGTACGAATACATTTGTCTTAGCTTAACATCCATTTCGCTGTAACGAGCTGCTTGAACAAATGAAGTGGTATCATTAAATGCATGAGAAAACTCATAGCCTAAAGACACCTGCTCACGCTCAAACGTCTCCCAGTTAGGATTGCCTATCGCTAAACTATCACTGATCTTTCCATTTTTGTTTGGCGTTAACGTTCCTTCAACTGGCAAAAATTGCAGATAAGGATCTGAGTCGTCTTTTTGATAGCTCGTTAGAAAGGTAATTTCAGACGTCTCATTAAATTTGTACGTCATCGATGGAGAGAGAAGAATGCGCTCTGCTTCTACCCCACTAATTCTCGTCCCATTTTTTCTCGCTAACCCTTGAAAGCGGAAAGCTAGCTGCTCACTCACCTCAGAGTTTACGTCAAGAGAAAGTTGTTTACGGTCTTCAGAACCGTACTCCAAAGATACAAGTCCTGACCCCCCATCAAATTGAGGTCGCTTACTGACAACATTGATAACCCCACCTGGAGGGTTTTGCCCATAAAGAACAGACGCTGCACCACGTAAAACTTCAACCCTCTCTAACGCAAACGGATCTATTTGCCAACTATAGAAGCCAGAAGAATATAAACGGGTACCATCTTGATACAACCCGCTGTTCGCCTGTTTAAAACCACGAATAATAAACCAATCTTGCTTGTTATCTTCGCCAAAATAGTTAGTTTGAATGCTTGGTGTGTACTGTAGCGCGTCAGAAATGCTAATAGAGGCACGATCATCCATTTGCTCTCGCGTAACAACAGACACCGCTCTTGGAGTCTCATTGATGGCAATATCAGTTTTCGTCGCTGCCCGACTCTTCGCTCCAAGATAACTAAAATCAGGACCAACTGCACTGTCTTGCTGCTGTCCAATCACAACTATATTTTCATCTTCCTGAGCCAAGACATTTGGCGTTGATAAAGCTAATACAACCGCCATCGACGTTGGTGTCAGCATAAACTGCCGAGTCATATTCTTCTCCTTTTTGTCGGCAGCCAAACCAACCCTTCATGACTTCAGCGACCGCTGAAAGAAAAGCGAGTTACGGCATCGCCAGTTGTTTCCGTAAAAGACAAACCAGAGGTTTTGCATAAAGCACTCGCATAGGTTACGAATGCCACTACGAGTGCTTATTTGTATAAGTACTTTCTTGGTTGAGGCTTAGCTCATTTCTATAAGCGGCGTAAACCCCACATTAAATACAAACCGCCAATGAGAGACGCCATAAGCCCTGTTGGTATTTCTTGCGGGTAAAGGACCTGTCGTCCCAACCAGTCAGCCAACAACATCACCCCTGCCCCCAGTATCGCGGCGCATAACATGTGTTGTGACGCTTTGTTAAAACCAAATAAGCGAGCTAAATGCGGAGCCAACAACCCAACAAAGCTAATCGGGCCAACAACCAATGTCGCACTGACCGTGAGACAAGCAACTAAAAGAAGCAGTATTGCGCGTGAACGATCAACTCGAATTCCAAGTGCTTTAGAGGAAGCGGCACCGACAGGAAGAATATCTAGCCATCTTACGCAGAGAAAACTCAACCCTATAAAGACAAGCGCAGATAAAGACAATGGGAGTAACGTTTCAACCGAGACATAGTAGGTAGACCCAGACAACCAAGCCAATGCTTGATAACTTCTTGGGTCACCAGTGGCTAGAATAAAGCTCTGTATTGCATTCATCAGTGCGGTTATCGCAATACCAGTCAACAAAATACGCTCCGGCTGAAAGCCTGACTTACGGTTTAGCAGCACAATGACTAATACCGTCGCTAATGCGCCTACGAGCCCGCCTAGAGAAAGAGTGAAAATTGACGAACCAAACCCAGTAAACATCGCGATGATCAATCCCATCGCTGTCCCTGAACTGATACCGATCACTTCAGGACTTGCCATTGGGTTTCCACTTAGGCGTTGAATCATGGTTCCAGCAATCGCCAACATTGCCCCCGCAATTGCTGCTGCAAATAATCTAGGTGCGCGCCATTCCAAAAAAATCCAATTTTGGCTAGCAATTAAGTTTGTCCACCCTTCATTTTGCACAGCAACCGTGGCAAAAAGGACAACGGAAATTAACGTACCGATCAACGCCAATGAGATCGCTTTAGGGTTTAGCTTGTAAACATGTTGACGGTGTCGAGTTAACACTGTTTGAGTATGGCCCTGCGTCTTTTGTGATAAACGAGGTAACAGCCATAACAGTAACGGAGCGCCCAATGCAGCCGTTGCTGCTCCCGTTGGTATAAAACTCGCCATTAGCCCTGGCAGTTGCTGAATAACCAAATCGGTTAAAGTCAATAACATGGCACCAATTAGCATTGATACCCAAAGCTTATGCTGGACTTTATTGATACCTATCAATCGAGTAATCGCTGGCGCCGCTAACCCGATGAAACCGATGATTCCTACGGCAGAAACCACCCAAGAAGTGATTAACACCGCAAGCCCAAGACAGACAAAACGCAACTTAGCTAGCGAGACACCTAAACTCTTGGCACCTTGCTCGGAGAGTTCCAACAGACTTAACGGCTTTGCAATCACAAATGCAACGACCGTAGCAAGTGCGATTCGAGGGGCAAGATACGAGAAATCTCCCCATCCACTCTGAACAAGCGAACCGGCTCCCCATATCATTAACCCATTCAGCTTTTCGGTATTCATCATCAGAATAACCGTACTTAATGATGCAAAGTACAGGTTTATCACTAACCCAGAAACGACGACAACCGTTGGAGATAACGCTCGTCGCCATGACAACAGCATCACCAACCCCATCGATATCACACCGCCGATGAGAGCAACCAAATTAGGCGCGATATCCAACATCCAAGGTGCGAATAGCGTTGCTAACATCAAAGCAAAACTTGAACCGCTCGCCACACCAAGTGTCGTGGGTGAAGCGAGAGGGTTACGCAGCACTTGCTGCATCAATACCCCAGCAACCGCTAATCCAGCACCAGATATAATCGTGGTGAAGACTCGAGGCCACCAGCTAAAGTGAAGTAAAACTGAATCGATAGATTGAAAGTTAGGCTCCCATAAACTGCTTAGAGCTAACGAAAATGAGCTTACTTGGTACAATTGGAAAGCACCAATAGAAAAGGTAAATGCCGAAAGTAACACCACAAAGCTTAAAGGCATCGTTTTCATTGTGTTAACTCCTCGACCTTACTCGCCGTAACTAACTCTGCGAAACGGAGGGCTGAAGGCATAGAACCAAAACTCCAAACGGGCGCGACTTGCATGACCTTTTCACCAGATTGTTGAACAACATATTGCCAAAATGGGTCTTGAGAGAGCTGCTCCGCTCCACCATAAGGTAATGGCTCTACGATAACGATTTGAGCTTTTATGCCAGCTAACTTGTCGATGCCAACTAGGCTGAAGCCCCAGCTATTCGTCTTTTCATTCCATGCATTACTCAGCCCAATCTTTTCGATAGCCTGGGAGTAAAGACTATTTTGACCAAAAACACGTACGTGCTTTGTATCCATAAACTGAATCATTAGAAGTGGCGGCTGGCCTTTATTTATACGCTGTTTTAATAAAGACAAACGTTTTTCATATTGTTGGATAAGCGCCTCTGCTTCCGCCTCTCTTCCCAGCTCTTCACCAAACCTCCGAGTGAAACTGGTAAGTACCGACCAATCCGTAATCCCGCTTTCATATAAGTCAATGGTGGTAACCGGGGCGATATCAACTAAGCGATGCTTCATTGAGGAGAAGTACGGGGCAATAAAAATACGATCAGGTCTGAGCTCGTAAATGCGCTCTATATTGGGTTGAGTTCTTAACCCTACATCCTTCGTTTGAGGTGGTAACGGTGGCGATTTTACCCAAGCATCGTAATCTTGCCCTTGAGCAACGCCTACAGGTACGACCCCTAAAGCCAACATCGTTTCAGTTTGTGTCCAATCAACCGACATCACCCGAGGTGATGCGTCAGCTAGTGCTTGAAAAGAACTGACCAAAAGCGCACTAAGTGAGAGAGCGAAAGAGAAATGTTTAAGTCGAGTGTTTGTACTGCTCATTATTCCAACCTTTAGCTTGGCATCGCCACCGGATAACCCGCAGGGTGGTCAGAGATCATCATCTCTATCCCATATATGTCCCTCAACTTAGGTTCAGTAAACACCTGTTCAACATTGCCTTGTGCAATCAAATCACCTTGATGTAATGCAACGATGTAGTCGCAAAATCGTGCAGCCAAGTTGATATCGTGTAATACGATAATAACGCCCAAACCCAGTTCTTGACTGAGTTTAGAGATAAGCTTCAACATATCTACTTGATGGCTGATATCTAGCGCAGACAAAGGCTCATCAAGAAGCAAATACTCGGTTTTTTGGGCTAACAGCATAGCTAGCCACACACGTTGACGCTCTCCTCCAGATAACGTGTCCACTAAGCGATCTGCGTATTTTAGTGTGCCTGTCATCGCCATTGCTTCTTCAACAATGTCGTGATCTTTCTTACTCAAACGTCCAAGTAAACCATGCCATGGATAACGACCAAAACCGACTAAATCTCGACCTAAAATACTGTCGGTCACCGGAAGATGCTGAGGCAAGTAGGCAATATGTTGGGCGAATTTTTTCGCTGAGAGATCGTTAATGCTCGTTCCATGCAGAACCACGTCACCAGCTGTGTATTGCTGTTGCTGTGCCAGCAACTTTAACAATGTGGATTTTCCTGAACCATTGTGTCCAACAAGGGCGTATGTTTTTCCGGGTTCAAATGTCACATCAAACGCTTTTAGCAATGACTTGCCTTCAATCTCAAACTGGAGTGCTTTAGCTTCCAACATCCCTACTTCACCTAATAGCCATTTACGAATAACAGTTATTCAAAGCTCTCATTCGTTGATCACGTTTGCCGTTCTTATTCAACAGAGCGATTAATAAGGGAGGTTTTATATAACAACAAAGATACAAATGCAAACCGTTGTCATTATCATTACATAAACAAGATCATTGAGAGAATTGCTAAGTGTTAGTGATAATTTGCTCTGCTGAACTTCATTAGTAAATTATAGGCAGGTCAACGAGAGCAGCGGTCTCCCACTGCTCTCGCATAAATTTGAACGAATACTGCAGCGTATGAAGAAATGAAAAATGCCGCAGTGAATACATTAATGACGAGCGTCAGCGCCAAACTCTACTTCTTTATAGATATCGGCCAGCGACTTTTTACCTTGTTTGTCTTTGGCTGAACGCTTTTTCTTAGTTTGATAATGGTATTCTTGCTCCTGAAGTGCTTGTTCGTGCTCTTTTGCTGACTCAACAAACTCAGGATTTGCAAGTGCTTGTTGGCGTAAGCGGTTTACTCTTTCAAGGGTTTCCCACAACATACTTCACCTCCAAACTTATTACTGTATATAAAAACAGTATTGTTTAAATATTCCTCCTCGTCAACATTTCAACTTTGTTACTGCTCTTCACATTAACCCCAAGCCTGTATAGTGCTCGGGATATTTGTGGATGATTTGCTTTATATAACCTTGATGCTCTCGCAGAGCATCAACACATTCTCGAGATAACCACCCCTGATATACCCATTTTTCAAGTTCTAACAATGCGTATGGGATGGACCACGCTTGTCTATACGGATGGTGCGTTGTCATAAAATCAAAGGCATTCGCGGCAGCCGTAATTTGGGCGACTATTGGTATATCATCATTGGTTAAACCATAAGGATAACCAGTGCCATTTAAATTTTCGTACTGATAAATAATCATCTGCAAAAACAAAGTCACACTCGGGTGAACCGGATTTCCGATACGGGCAACTATGTCATCCGCTGAATCGATACAACGCTCAATATGTTGAATCAATATCGCCTCTTGTTCTTGAGAGTAATTTGTTCGGCGGCTAGCAATTTCAACTGGCAGCTGACTATCACCGAGCGCATGGAACTGAGCAAAAATACCAATATCTTCGACCATTTCGTCATTCAGGTGATAACGATCCGCTAACTGCGTTGCGATAATTTGACTGTAGTACTTCATGCGTTTGGTATGCGCGTAATACTCAGGTGAATAGCCTGGCATCATACATTGCATTCGGTTCGCTAGCGTTTCTATCGCATTGACTACTTGAGTTTCTGATTCAACCGCAAATTGAATCATTTCGAAATAAGGTTTAAGACCATTCAGCGCTTCTAAACTAAACGCATCACGTTGAGTGGAGTTCAAAAATACAAAACCAGTAAAAGCTTTATTGTCATAACAAGGAATAGCAGCCGACGACTGATATCCGTGTTTGAGTAAAATTTGAACCCGAGGACAGTGATTAATATCATGAAGGTCTTCGACGATACGAGGAACCGCGTTTTTAGAGGCAATATTGAGGTGGTGGAGTTTACGGAATGCTGATTCGTGATGGGCTAGACACCAAGTGTCGAACTCACTTTCTGCAAATGATTTGAGCACATCTTGGTCTGGGTGATATTTTGCAAATGACACCCTATCAATACATGGCAAGTGCGCCTGCATCCTGCCTTTTAGCGTTTGCAGTTGCTCGTTAAGCGGTTTTGCAAACGGGTAAAAACTCCGGTGCGCCATGCTTCACCTCCACACCAAAGCAGAGAAACAAGAAAAGCTCATTGTGTTGCAAATTCAATGGTATTTTGAGCGGTTTTCTCCACTTAAACTATCGATATACCACAACTTAAGTGTACGAAATAAAAGCACATTTCTACCAATTTTTTCACCGGATATCTTACGGTAATTTGATCCAGATTAAAAAAGCCAACGAGCAAAACTCGTTGGCTTAACAATACTGATTGATTACGATGGATTCAGTAACTAGAGGTTATTCAAAGAACGTTCTGAACAACTAGCCTAGAGCAGGAAGCACACCCAGCGTAATTAACACCTGAGCGAATACGATGCCAGTGCCAGCGATGCCCGTTATCACTAGCGCACCTTGACCACCTGCGACGCGGTACTCCCCAGTAAAATCATCCGATTTACGAACCTTGATCACCATAACCAAAGGCAAAAAGATGGCTAAAATCGCTAAGGCAATCGCTGCATAGCCCAAAGCCATAATAAAGCCTTGAGGATAGAAAAGTGCGAAGCCTAGCGGTGGAGTAAACGTCACTAGTGCCGCAATCAAACGATTAGGCTTATCGTTACTTCCTTTGATGGTATCACCCAAAAATTCGAATAGACCCAAACTCACGCCAAGGAACGATGTCAACAATGCCAAGTCAGCAAACACACCAACAATGCTACCCAAATTTGATTGGTGTACTGTCTGAGATAGTTGACCAATCAGTGCGCTCAACCCTCCGTTCTCAACAAGCGTACTTTGGCTAACCACACCCAACGTCACGATTTGCCAAAAGATATAAATAACGAGTGGAATCGTCGAACCAATAATAACGGCTTTGCGTAAAGAAGAAGTGTCACCGTCTAAGTAATTCACAATTGCAGGTATACTTCCGTGGAAACCAAACGAAGTAAAGATCACCGGAATCGCCGCTACAACAAGGCCTTGTTCGATTGGCATACTTAACAAGTAAGATTCCGTAACGTTTGGAGCAAGAAAAGAAAGCACCGCAACCATCGCAATGAGCTTCATCGCGAACAGGACTCGGTTTACTTTATCGACCGTACCGGTACCCACTGTCACAACTAAAGTCACAATCAAGGTAAAGATTATCGTTGATGTAGGCCCTGAAATATCGAGGTCAAACCATTGTGCAAGGCGGTCTCCGAACTGAGCACCACCGCCAGCGATATACGCTGCACATAATGAGTAGAAAAGAAACAACATCGCAAAACTTGCCACCCACTTGCCTTTTTGACCTAGGATCTGTTTCGCCAAAGTATGAAGTGTAGCACTACTCTCCGCATGTTGATGAAGCTCAAGCATAAGCAAGGCAGTGAAAGCCATCAGAGCCCATAAGCCTAGCATGATGATAATAGAAGTTGAAAAACCAATGCCGGCAGAGGCAAGTGGAAGCGCTAGCATACCAGCGCCTATTGTAGTGCCCGCAATAATTAGCGTACTACCGAATACTTTAGAACGACTCATTGTATATTAATCTTTACACTTTATTAGAAATTATCAGTATTAGATCGGGCAACGGCGGACCGAAACCAACACCATATTTGTATTGCCGTCGATATTGTAGGATCTTTAGCAGAAGATCAAGCAAAGTGTAAGGATAAAAAACCACACATGTAAACTATAATTTACACCTTGCTGATATTTAACAATAACTGTGTGCATTCTTCCCTGTTCATGAACTTGGGAACAGGGTAATTCCAGTGCGCCTCTTTCAGAATTAAATCAACAAGCGCATCAGCATCTTCACGTTGAATGAGCGCACTGGTTTGCTCAATATCAATAGTTGAAAACAAGGACTCCAGATTCGCCAAAAAATGCTGAGCACTTGCGTTACCTAACTGCCCCTCGGCCGTCAACTCATCGAGCTTTCTTAGTTGAGGCTCAATCTCTGATAATGAAAAGCGCAGCACAGGCAACAAGGCTAATCCGTTTGCCATACCATGAGGTATTCCATATCTCGCACCGAATGTGTGAGCAAAGGCATGAACATAACCCAAACTCGCTTTGGTAAATGCTAAACCCGCGTAATAGGATGCCATAGCCATTTTATGACGAGCTTCGACATCATCCCCTTGCATCACAGCCCTAGGAAGATATTTAAAAATGAGTTTAATAGCGGCAACCGAATAAGCCATCGTTTCTTGAGTAGCGTTTTTCGATACATAGGCCTCAATAGCGTGGGTTAATGCATCAACGCCAGTATCAGCCGTGATCTTAGGAGGTAAACCAATCATTAAATTCGCATCTAAAGCTGCCATTAGTGGCACCAACTTTGGATCCATTAAAGGGGTTTTAATGTGTGAGGAGGGATCTGACACGACCGCAGCGATAGTAACTTCACTTCCGGTTCCAGCCGTTGTTGGAATAGCAAAAAGCGGCGCTGGCATTCGCCATACCTTCAATAGTCCAGCTAATTTTTTTATTGGCCGTTTATTGGTAACTTTCGCAGCGATGACTTTTGCACAATCCATTGCAGAGCCGCCACCCAAAGCTAATATGCCCTCACAATGAAAACGATGATAAGCCTCTAGACCGCTCTCTACCTGATCATAGGTAGGATCGGGCTTAACTTGCGAGAAAACATCTAACTGTAAATCGAGTTGTGCTGCAGCCTCAAGCACCTTATCTACAATACCGACTTGGACTAACCCTTCGTCGGTAACTAACAAAACGCGTTTAAATCCCAGCTCGGTCATCGATTCTAATAGCTCATTCATCGAACCAGGGCCGGAAAACAAGGTTGGTCTCGGCATAGGAAGGATAAGGGCTGCTATTTTTAACCCTGCGGTGTAAGTCCGATATAAACGATGCTTCAACATACGAAATCCTTTTCATTTAGAGCTATCATTCTAGCTACTTTTACTACCTATGCTTACTTTGCAATCACACATTTTCAATAAACTTATCTCACTAAAAGGGCTAGCATCGCTGGGAAACCGTACCATTTTATTATCTTCCCTCAACGACATGAGCTACAGAGAAAATGTTTTCAACGACGCTCTATTGTCATGTAGTTAACAAGCTGCTTTCCCTATTACTCTGTTAGTTACAGAGCAAGCCTCGAAGAAGTCTTCTTATTTTTTGCCTTCAAAAGCAACAATATGAATTCTGTTAATCAGACATCAATACCGTGTGTCTCTGGTTGAGCCCGAACACGATCTACAAAAATAAAAATAAGAATGCGTTACATCATGATTTATTGTCGTTTTCAAATAAGTCAACAAGAGCAACAATAATCTTTCAAAACTTATACTTAGTTCAAATATCTGACTCTTAACCATGAGCTTCAGGTGATATTATTATGCAACTAGGATTATTATCCCGCCCATAATCAAAACTATGTCTAAACGCCCACCTTTTTGGGGTCTATTCGCTGTCGTACCCAATTTTTCCTATCACCTTCTGATTTGGGTTTAGCGTGGGCTAATTAGCAATGTCGGTATAAACCATGAATCATTCTTGCCATTCCCATACGGACATGGGCTTTGAAGTCGATCTGAAACAAGCACTTATCTGGGTTGCTCGAGCACTCGACTATGTCGGTGTTGATGATACGCACCATAGCCATCGTGTCGCTTACATCGCTTACCAATGTGCTCGGGTCATGAACTGGGAACCAGAAAAAGCGGAGTTTTGCTACTTCGCAGGGATGATCCACGATTGTGGGGTCTCCGAAACACAAGAACATAAAATGTTACTTGAGGAGTTGGTGCCACAAGATGTAAAAACACATTGCTTAAGAGGATACCGAAGCCTCAAGCAGTGTCGTTTGTTGCGTCAGTTTGCTACACCTGTTCTTTACCACCATACACATTGGAGTGAATTAAAATATCTTGATTTACCGCCTTTTGAAAAAGAGGTCGCTGCCCTACTCTATTTAGCCGATCGTCTCGATTTTATGCGTTCCAAATACGTCATGAACTGCCACTGTGACATTGTCACACTTCATGAAGAACTAATTGCAGAATGCATCATGGCAAACGCTGGAACTTTGTTTAATCCAGACATGGCTAAGGCAATGGTTAAGCTCGTTATGACCGACGCATTTTGGTTCGCGATGGAGTCTGAAAATATAGAAACCATCGGATTAAACTTTAAAAGCATTGATTGGCTTCAAAAACAGCTCACCATCCAAGATATGAATAGTTTGGGAATGTTTATCGCTCGAATTGTTGACGCAAAAAGCCCATTTACTTATCAACATTCGCAAAAAGTGGCGGAGTTATCTCGGTATCTAGCCATCAAGCTTGGGTTTTGTGAGCACGACCAAGAGATGTTATTTATTGCTGGGTTGGTGCATGATATCGGAAAGTTAAAAACACCAGATGAGATTCTTCATAAAGAAGGCTCTCTTAATAAACAAGAGTATACGCGTATTAAACGCCATACAATTGATACTCAGCTCGCATTACACAAAGTGTTTCCCAACGCTAAAATAGCGGAGTGGGCTTCTAATCATCACGAGCGTTTGGACGGTTCTGGCTATCCTTATCATAAAACAGGAGACGAACTCGATGTACCATCGCGTATTGTCGCGGTTGCCGATGTTTTTCAAGCTCTGTCTCAGGACCGGCCCTACCGAGGACGAATGGCTCAAGCACAAATCGCCGCGATTATGGGTGAGCAAGTCGCTAAACAAGAACTTTGTTCTGACGTCTATGCAGTGCTAGAGCGAAACATGACCGAGTGTTACGAGCTATCAACTAATGTTTAATCGATAAAGGGCGTATCTACGCCCTTTGCTGATTTTATGCTGGTTGCAAACCAATCATTTTGCAATATCAAGTACATTGTCTCGCACACCATTGATTCTGAACCAACCTGCAATACTGAAACGCTCAGCATTGGTCGGTAAAACCTCATGCGGGAATTGCTCAGATAAGAATAAAAGTAAGCGTCCTGATTGAGGAGGGATGGTTGCTATCTTATTATCATTTAGATCGTAAACCACCAATTCACCTGCATCCTTTTCCGTCCAAGATTCGTTCATGTAAAAAACGGTTGTCAATCGACGGTTTTCATTGCCCTTAAAACAATCTAGATGCTTTTGGTAGAAATCCCCTTCCTCGTACTTGGCAAAGTGAGCTTCATACTCAAAAAGTCCCAGAAACAAGTGACGGTTCACTTCTTGGCGTATTTCTTCCATCTTATCTAAGTAAGAAGTAACCGCGTGCCCCATATTGGGCGATAACCATTGAATTTTGTCACTTCGAATTGACTCAATACGTGTCACATCGTCATTACGACCAATACGCGCTTTTTTCCAGTTACTTGGAATGCAGTCTCGTAATTGAGCCACTTCTTGTTCAGAAAGAAAATCATCCCAGATGTAGTAGCCATGGGTTGCTAACGCATCGATCATTTTATCCATTATTGTCGTTCACTCATATTAGTTGGGCGGTCTATATAAAAAATCTTCAACCCCACAACAAATGCGATTTTTTGTCGAAACGACAACAAAATAAAAAGAGAGTAAAAATAGGTGATGACGAATATAAAAATGCCGCTCATATGAGCGGCAATATCTTTTATTATTGACGAGCTTCTAATCTGGTTGGATGAACTCGCAACGGACTAAGACGTTTAATAGTCGGGCGTTGTTTGTTTTTTAACTGGATATGACAAAGTTCCAGAATTAAGCCGAATGCCATCGCAAAGTACACATAACCTTTGTTGATATGAATTTCGAAGCCTTCTGCCATCAATAAACCACCTAACAAAACGAGGAATAACAAAGCAAGTGTCTTAAAACCAGGGTAACACGACACCAGGTTATTGATTTTTTCGGCTGTCATGACCATCACGATAGCAGACGAAACAATCGCTGCGACCATAAGTGGGACATCACTTGTCAAACCAACGGCGGTTATCACCGAGTCCATCGAGAATACAGCATCCACGGCAACAATCTGCAACAGAACTACCGCTAAACCAGTACGGGCGTGAGTTGAGTGAGCCGACTCGTTGTAATTTAACCAACTCCACAACTCTTTCAGGCTTTTAGCCAAGAGGAATGCACCACCCGCAATCATGATAACGTCTCTTCCGGTAAACGCATGGTTCGCCAAAGAAAATAGCGGTTGAGTCAGTTGCATGATCCAAGAAATTGAAAACACTAAACCAATACGAGCAATAACAGCAAGACCAATACCAAGGTTTCTTGCCAGCTTACGTTGGTGCAGCGGCAGTCTTTCACATAAGACAGAGATAAAAACGACGTTATCAACGCCTAAGACAACTTCAAGCGCAAACAAAGTGGCGAAAATAGCCCAAGCTTCTGGTTGCATAAAAAGTTCTAGCATGAGCATGTCTCCAATAATAAGAAGACATATGGTGAAGGGTTTTGTCGACTAAAGGGGTCGTCCATTAATTATTTATACCTTTGTTACTGAGGGATCATGAGTAAATCACCAAACAATCAACAAAACAATATCTATTTTAATTAACAAGGAACAAGTTTAATTCGTGTACAAATCAATCAACTCCTCCAAATTGATTAAAATTACATAGAAGCTTTAGAATTGAATAAATGAAAGCATTAAAGTCCAACAAAACTAAGATAAATTTCTAGACTTATAAGCACCATCAACCCTTATGCAACCCATTAAATGCATTGAGCTCAAAGAGAAACAGGCGTGTTTCCGAGATAAACAATAGTAAAAATTTGTTTCATGCTGATATACTGCCAAAAATCATAAGAAACCATGCTATTTATGGACTACATTGCTCTTTCGCGTATAAGCCTTAAACATCTAACTGTTTTACATATGTTGTTAACCACTCACAGCGTCACACTTGCGGCAGAACGCTTGTGTGTAACACCATCGAGCGTCAGTAAAACGCTCGGACAGTTGCGCGAAACGCTAAAGGATGACCTTTTTTATCGTGATGGCACTCGCTTAGTGCCGACAGCATTTGCGCTGCATATAGGCCCATCAATCCATGGCATACTCTCCAGTATGAATGGGTTATTACATCAAGGCTCTTTTAATCCGGCTTACTATCAAGGTAGTTTTTCATTAGCAATGCGTGAAAGTTCGTTTGAGCTCTTTGCGCCAGTTCTACAGCATCTGTCCCAACAACTGAGCAATCACGCGCACTTGAACGTCCATGCGAAAGAGGAAATGAGCTTCGATGCATTAGCAAGAGGTCAAGTGGATTTTTTGTTGCTTCCTCACGATCTCAGCCAACCACCCACACAAAATAAAGACTTGGTCTGGAAAACCATTTTGAAAGACGAAATGGTTTGCTTAATGAGAGCATCGAACCCACTCGCTGAGCAACCCCTATCTGTTGAAAGTTACCTTTGTGCAAGACACATCGGTATTCATGATAAAGATCTGTCACAACCTTATTTTGAGCAAAATCTCACCCAAAGGCATTCAAAGCGAAACTTGGCCATGCGTGTAGCCGACTTTGGTTCAGCTGCGGTGATGTGTCAGCACTCGGATTACTTGTTCACATGCTCCAAGCTTTGGGCAAGAGCGGCAATGCAAGCAAAAGGTTTGGTTGAACAAGCTCTTCCATTCGATTACGGACAGGTAGCCTACAGCCTCGTTTGGAACAAAGCGAGCTTAAACGATCCCGCTTTAAAATGGTTACAGCAACAATTACTCGACGCCTGCGCCATGTTAGATGCCTGTGATGCGTAAGTATAGATAAACAACGGTACTACGTGAGTACTGTCGGCACTGTGATAGGGTTACTCACGTAGCATCGAAGCTCTGATTTTAAGCGTTCGATATCATGATGAGAGCACATATCCCAAGTTAACGCCTCCCCCACTACTCCGTGATGCTGAAAGGCATTTAAACGGATAAGCACCGATTCAGGAAGAGTACTCAAGTAACGTCCAATTGCTACGATTTCTATATCTAAATCACTTTTTTGGGGAATATGCAGTAAGCGGACCTCGTACAATTTTTCGTGCTCAACAAGGTACTGAAGGGTTTTAAATACACGATGATTATCACGCCCAGTTAGCCACTGATGCGTCTCCGTCTGCCACGCTTTCAAATCGATCATTGCGCCATCCAGAAAAGGTAGAATACGCTGCCAACCAGCAACCGCTAAAGAACCGTTACTGTCGATGAAACAAGAGAGGTGCCGTAATTCAGGATCTTGTTTTATCCCTTTAAACAGCTCAATAATGAAAGGAAGTTGTAAGGTAGATTCCCCACCGGATACAGTAACACCACTGATGAAAAAGCGATGTTTGCGTATCAAATCGAGCATTGTTACTACAGAGTAGTCAGTAATTTTTGGATTAGATTGGTTCTGACATATCTCTATACAATGATCGCAGTGGGTGCACTCCTCTTTAAGCCAAACAACGTTGTTGTTTTCGTCGAACTTCAATGCGCCTGCTGAACATTCACTCACACACTCACCACAATGATTACAATGGTTT
This sequence comes from Vibrio sp. 1249-1, assembly GCF_033340495.1. NCBI lineage: Bacteria > Pseudomonadati > Pseudomonadota > Gammaproteobacteria > Vibrionales > Vibrionaceae > Vibrio > Vibrio sp. 1249-1. Next base: position 560,249 of record NZ_JAWOWJ010000002.1, on the reverse strand, counting down.
ATCGTGTGAGGATTGTGGCAGTTCAAACACTGATAGTTACAACCCTGTAGAAAGATGACTAGACGATTTCCTGGCCCATCAACACAAGAGAAAGGAAGGATACGAGTGACTTTTGCCAAAAGGCTTCCACTTCGTCTAGACATCTTGTTCTTTCCTAAACCGAACTTATGCCTGCGTGTAAGTCGGTGTTACTTCATGACTCACCACACGTGGCGAGCGTTCTAAAATTTTGGTATTTTTTGCTGCTTCTGCACCTAGAAACGTCGTGTTGGTTCTCGAACCTTCTTTATCATGTTTCGCGACATCTGAAAGTTTGATCATGTAGCCTGTCACGCGAATTAAGTCATTTGAAGTGACATTCGCGGTAAACTCACGATAACCAGCATTTAGTGCCCCTTTACATAAATTGAACATCGCTTCTGGGTTAGATTTCACCGTTTCATCAATCGTCAAAATATCGCTGATACCCGCACGATAATACTGATGATGCTTCGCCGTTGCTTGTACATAAGTGACAGGGTCTGGCTCTGCACCATAAGGCAGACGTACACCTGGCGTAACATCATGATCTAAGCTAATGCCGCCTTGTGCATGTAAGAGCGCTTTGCCATCTAAACCATATTTCACCGGGGTTGAGTCCACCAGTTTAGCCAGTGTTGCTGAAACATCATGAGCAAAAGTATTTGCTCGATCATTTTTTCCGTATCGCCCTATTTGCCCTTCTTTTTCAAATAGAAGGTTTACCGCTTCGGCCATGCCGTAAACGCCATACATTGGCGCGAAATAGGACTCTTTTATCAACCCTTCTTGCGTCAAAAAGCCTTGAAAGAAGTTCGATTTTTCATGCAAGTGCGTGCTTCTTGCGTTTATGAGCTCGACCATTAATCGATGGTAAGAAGGCAACGCACTGTTTAAGAAGTCGTTACAGTCTGATGCTCGTTTTGCAACTTCTTTTAAATTCATTCGCACCAATGTGTTCGAGCCACCTGCTAATGGAAGCGAGTTGTAGCAACTTACAATACCAAAGCGTGAGCCGTTGTAGGCTTTCGCGTGCATTGGGTAATTGGCGATATGCGGTTTACTGCATTCACAAATGTTCTGTGTCGCTTGACGAAGTAAATCATCAGGTGTAACTGTCTCGTCGTACATAAAGGTGAGATTCGGTGCGATCTGCTTGAGCTCCGCATCTACTTTTAAAACAGTGCGACAAATAATGTTGTCTGTCGGTCCGACATTCACATGCATAAACGCATCTGGCAATGTGCGATCCAGCATGATCCAAAAATGTTTTAACTTTTTGTAAATCTGGCTCTCTGTTAGGTCGCCTATGTAAGGCAACAAGACATCATCTAACTGACCTAAGTAAACCGGAATGTTCGTTACCGAAGGAACATGATGGTAAATGATGGTAAGCATATTCAGCGCATCATCGAAATCATCAGCCGGAGACAACTCTAAATAGTCTGAGCCTTGCGATAGAAATTTAGCGTAATCAGGCAACACATAGCGAGGTTTAAACGGTGCATGACCTTCAAACATATCGCAGATGATGCCTTCATCCATTGCTTGTCTCAGTGATGGAGATACGGTCATATAAGGAATGTACGATTCCGCCTCTAAAGCTAAAAAACTCGACTTCTGTTTTGGAGAAAGACGGACGTCGGTCGCGATATCTAGCAAACGTTGTTGTAGTTTAGAAAGGCTTGTCATCTAAGATATTCCTACAAAGTAACCACAAGCCCACAAGACAAAATACGAGCTCTACCCCTAAAGAGTAACGTGATTTTACTCCTGCTTGGCTGTTGCCACTAATGAAAATAAACAAAACGTCTATTTCCATTCTGGAAATAAGACAAAGCTAAATTAGCGCATTCCAACTTACTATATGGGAAAACCTAACTGCGTACCGAAGTCTGTCTTATTTATCGGTTTGCCGTCGACAACATCACGCCTGCACCAATAAATACTCCACCAGTCAAACGATTGAACAACTTCGCTCTTCCAGCGACAAACAACCAATCGGAGGCTTTTACCCCTAACAATGCATAAAATGTTAGCCAGCTAAGCTCAAAAACCACAAATGTAGACGCGAAAATCGCGTATTGAGACAGTAGCGGTGCGGAAGGTTCTATGAATTGAGGAAACAAAGCGGTGAAAAAGACTATCGCTTTGGGATTACTAGCGCCAACAATGAAACCACTAGTGAACGCGCTAAACGCTGTCGCGGAACTTTGAGTCGTTGCCGTTTTATTAAAATCTGTCTGAGATGAGCGCAACGCTTGAATACCTAACCAGATTAAATAAGCGGCACCACACCATTTAATAATATTAAAAACCAACTCAGATGAAGCAATGACAACTCCCAGCCCGGTAAATGAGAGCGTAAGGATGATCGTAATCGCAGACAAACTGCCAAGCGCAGTCATGAAAGCAATACGAAACCCACTACTCACTCCTTTACTCAAACACAACAGTGAGCTTGGTCCTGGTGAAGCTGTGAGCACGAGAATGGCAAGAGTGTAAAAAATCCATGTATCTATTTGCATTGGCATCCCTTCCAGCAAAATGAGGTTTATAGCCCATTGTGTATAGAACTATTTTATCGCCCGGTTTCTATCCATGAAGCCGAGGTCTTAATAACCATCTTGCATCTAAACAACTTAGAAAAAATTAATAGATAGTTATGCAAATAAAATACGATCTACATGCAAGGATGTAAAGCCTGTTGTATAAGCTTATCTATTTCTCTTAATCATAAAAAGGCTTAGGATCGATCTCTAACGATGAAGGTGCTATCGCTCTTTCAATTTTATACGCACTCGTTTTTAAATCCACCATCGTGACATCAATGTATCGTTTATACTTGCGGGAGTAGAAACATTTCACTTCTGGCTTTAATGCTTGAGATTCATTTGAAGACCAAACAATACCAACACGCCCATCGTTCAACTCGACAATAGAGCCTACGGGGTACATCCCAATGCAATTAATGAATTTGTAAACTAAGTCGGCGTCTAAATGAAATGGCGTTAGACTCAACAAGATTTTAAACGCTTCGGCAGAACTCATGCCTTTTTTGTAACAGCGATCAGCCGTTAGCGCATCGTAGATATCTACAATACAGCTCATACGGCCGTGAATTGGAATCTCCTCCCCCTTCAAGCCTCTAGGATAACCATTGCCATCTAACTTCTCGTGGTGCATCAAACAAACATCACGGCTTACGTCACTAAGTCCTTTTACGTGAAGGATAATCTCACCTGCGAACACTTGATGTAGCTTCATATGTTCAAATTCTTCAGGCGTTAGCTTCGCTGGCTTGTGCAAGATCTTATCATCGACTTTAATTTTACCTACATCATGAATAATGCCACCTACAGCAAGCTGTTTTAGCGTTGGCTTATCCAAGCCCAAGTACTTACCGAATGACACTAAAAGACAAGCGACATTGACGGAGTGTTCCAATAAGTAAGAGTCTTTTTTTCGGAGTGCAGAGACACACTGCAACGCATCTGAGTCAATCAAAACACTTTCAATGACATCGTCAGCCCAAGCTTCTACTTCATCAACTTCAATGATTTTTCCTTCAAAAGTTTGATTCAATAGTTTCTGCGCCAAATCTTTTGCTTCGGCGATCAGCTTTTTGGCTCGCTTGTGTTGGATGTCTCTCGAACGATAAGTTCGTTGACCCCTCTTAAAATCTGAGTGTTTCTGCTCTCTCGTCTCTTTAGTGGCATCAGTTGATTCATCTACAGGCTTGAAGACACACTGCTGCGAAGATAATGTTTGATCTACCCAAACATACTTTACGCCACTTGTAGCAAGCTTCTTAATGCCTTCAGGGCTAGATATCCGCCCTGCATTGGCTAAATTGACGCGCTTGTTGTGCTCTATCGCGGTAACAAACATACCAACGCCGATATCAGCGAGCGCAATTTTGATTGAATTTTTCGGATCGTACTGCATATAAAGAAGGCTTACTCGATATTAACGTCCGCATTATAAGAGATTTGATTACTTGGCGTGATAATAAATTTGAATTGATTATAATTAATGAGCATCCTGTCAATTAATAATCGGTCGCGCTCATTAAGTCCTTTTTGTTATTATGGTTTTATCCAAGATAACATATATACAAATGACGTTAGAAAACAGCACATTGATACCGACACAACTGAAAATAACTTTAGGATAATTATTCATAAATATTTATAGATTGCGGACGGCATCAATAACTGTATTTTATAAATGATTTTTACTGTTGACTATTTTTTATAAATGTCGATGATTAGCCGCCTAATCTTAGTATGTTATTAACCTAGTAGCGCATAAAATGATAGCCAAACAATTTGAACTGACACTTTTGTGATTGTAATGTACGCCAGCAGATCCACTCTATGTTATCAACCCCAACACTCATCTCTGATGCTAAAAGGCTCGAGGAGGAAATATCTTGACCACCATATTTGACCAACAAGTCTCAGATAGTGACCGAGAGTTCCTAAAAATCGTCGAAGAACGATTCATTCATATCTTCGATGTATTTAACGAAGGCCTCTTTTACATGGATGAGTTTGGCACCATGGTATTTTATAACAAGGGCTTTTATGAGCAGCTTGGTATCAACGCTGGTCGAATCAGCTTAGAGCAATGGTTAGACCTTGTTCACCCTCTCGATCGAGAAAGACTCTCCACTCGGGTCGATGCTCACATCATTACCAACAACACGAGGGTCACAACGACCTACCGCGTGCGTAAACCCAATGGACAGTACGTCTGGATTGAAGGCGTAGCCATGACCAAAGAAACAGAACATGGTCATTATATGGTTGGTAGCCACCGTGATATTTCTGAACGCAAGCTGATGGAAAGCTACATTCATCAAGTCGCATTTCATGACAATGCGTCAGGTATGGCTAATCGCGCCCATCTCTTGCTGGATATTGAAGATAGTGTGCGAGCCACCGATTCTTGTGCATCTATCTGTTACATTCAGATAGAAGAGATTAAATCTTACTTAAATCAATATGGCAGCGAGTTGGTCGATGGGTTAGTGGAAAAATTGCTACAAACTCTCAGTCACCTACCTTCTCCAAATAGTTCTGTATATCGCGTACATGATGATGACTTTGCGATTTTGATTCACGATGAATGCTCGGTAGAAACGCTGCAAAGTTATGCCGAAAGTTTAAAGGAAACCTACCACGAGGCAGTGATTGAAGAGGGCCAATACTTAGGAAGTAACATTAGTATTGGTTTGTATCCTTGCATAGATCCAAGTCACTCAGCAGAGGAAATATTACGTAAAGCAGCACGAACTTGTCAGTACGCAAGCGAGCAGAATAAAGACCGTGTTGCGGTTTACAGTGAGAAAACTCAGCATGCCGTAGACCGTTATTTCTTTATTGAACAAGGTCTAAAAAGTGCACTAGAAAAACAGACATTAAGCGTTAAGTTTCAGCCAATTATTGACGCCAAAAGCTCAAAAGTGGTGAGCTTCGAATCTCTGGTTCGCTGGCGTAGCAAAGAGTTTGGCGAAATTTACCCAGACGAATTCATCCCCGTCGCAGAGAACAAAGGTTTGATTGTCGAGCTCGGATATCAAGTCTTTGCCAAAGCGTGTGAATTTATCAAAAACTACCGTGAGCGTTACCAAAACCAAGTTCGCGTCAACGTGAATGTTTCTGTACTTCAGTTAATGAACAGTGAATTCCCTGCGCGAATTAAAGCCATGGCGGATGAGGTTGGTGTCGATCCTGAGTCTATTGTGTTGGAACTAACAGAAACGTTTATTTTGGATAATAATCAGACAGCCATTGCCCCTCTGAATACCCTCAGGGAACTAGGATTTGCACTCTCTCTGGATGACTTTGGATCTGGTTACAGTTCATTAAATAGCTTCTTCGACCTCCCGATGACACAAATCAAAATTGATAGGTCGATGGCGTGGAAAACACTAACCAACCGCTCTTCACAAGAATATCTGAAGTTTCTTATCACTATGTGCCAGGAAAATAATATTGAAGTAGTGATTGAGGGAATTGAAGACGCCAAAATGTGTGAATTTTTTACCGAAATGGGCGTCGATTATCTGCAAGGTTATTGGTTCTCTAAGCCACTTTCTGTTGCCAGTGCAAGCCGCTATTCGTTGAGTTAAGCATACTATAGCAATATTCCGCACGGCCACGTTAAACATGCTGAACTATTCACTATAGATTTCAGACACTAACTGGCCGTGACGAAAACAAGCTTAATGTCCCCCGATTAACGTAGACGTTCAAACACCACACTCTGATCTAAATGTTCGTGATACTGAGTGTAATCTAAGCCCACATCAAAGATATATTGGGTCACCAGGTTTCTAACGCACTCTATTAATTGGCTTGCTTGCCATGGTTTTTCAAAGTAGCGGTCAATGCCTGCGGAGTTGATCGCATTAATCGTATCGGTGTGCGTCGCTTGCCCGGTAAGAAGCACTTTCCTCGTAAAGCCAAAACGACCGTCCTTTGATACATCGGTCAGCAGCTCTACTCCCGTTTTACCTGGCATCACATGATCGGAAATAATCAATGCGATCATCTCGCCTTCTGCATCAAATTCATCCATCAGTTCTAGAGCCTCACCTGCTGATTCGCAGTCTTCGACATTCAACCACTGATTTAACGGCTCTAAATCTTGTAGAACCGCGCTTAGTACCTCTCGTTGGTCATCAACGCAAATTACATTAAGCTTCTCCATGTTCACCCTCTACTGGTAACTTGATTCTAAAAATCGTTTTTTCACTGTCGCTCTTTACTACAATAGAACCGTTATATCCGGCGATAATGCGCTTCACAATCGACAGACCTAACCCTAAACCAAACGACAATCCCCCCTTTTTAGTGGTGAAGTTTGGCCGGAAAATTTTTCTACGTGTCGCTTCATCAATTTCTGGTCCGTTGTTAGCAATCGTGACCAAAATTTTACCCTTACTCTCCCGAGTATGTATTTCGATACCGGGTTTCTCCGTTTCACCAAGTGCATCGCACGCATTCTTTAATATATTTACCCAAACTTGGACGAGTTCGGTTTGAGAACCAATAAAAGCAGGTAAATCCGCAGGGCTAAAACGAACACTCACTCGTCTTAAGTCACTTTGCAATAGAGCCAAGGCGCGATTGATTGAATCATTGATGTTAATCGCTTCATCCAAGTCGATATCCGTGCGCCCCAATTGTTTTACGGATCGTACAATGCCAACGGTATGTTTAGAGGCAATGCGTAAGTCATGGAGATCTCGTCCCATTTGCCAGAAACGTATCGCTTCTTCTGGTCTTTTTAGCCAATGTTCCGAAAGGAAATTATTTGGAACGGCACGTGCAAGATCACGAGCAACCTCCTTGGTTAAACCGTAGTATTTTTCGAAGTGGCGCCCCCGCTTTCTCGCTTCGCTAGAAGAGACTTTCTGCCCTTGCATTAAACCAAAATCAAAAAATTGACTCGCTTCCGGATGAACTTCTTCAAGCAGTTCCATGATAACTGTCTCTAGCCGTTCTGATTTACTGCTTACAACGCCTATCGCATTGTTCAACTCATGAGCAATACCCGCTGCAAGCTGCCCCAACGTTGTCATTTGCTCTGCGGTATGAAGCTTTTGTAGTGCTTTTTCTTTAGCCAATGCCTCTTGCATTGCGCGCCGTTGACGACGAGATAATTCGTTAACCATCACAGGCATAAATTGTGTCGTCAATGGTCCGTATGTCGCCTCTTCCACGGCGGGCGTATCGCGCTGTATCCAAGCCAATTCAACATCGGTTTGAGCAATCACTGTCGAAGAGGCAGTCCACGTACCAGAAAAGAAACTGTGTACGCCAATAAACGCACCTTGAGACGCAGAAAATACCTGGATCGGTTTCTTGTCATCTTCCGCGTAATAGCCCGCCAGCTCTCCCGAAAGCACATAGTACAAGCGATCGTTGTAGCCTGCTTGCTCAATAAGCACCGACCCGGATAAAACCGTTAATCGGCGTTCAAGGTGATTAAAGTAGCGTTGTACTAACGCGTCTAACTTCGTTTCGTACATGGGTTATCCAATATGCCCAACAGTATGTAAAATCCACACCATCACAAAACTGAGTAATACGCCAATCACGCCTAGCACGGCACCGATACGAGCCATTTGGCTGCTCTCGACATGCCCTGTTGCATGAGCTAACGCGTTTGGTGGCGTACTGATTGGTAACGACATACCGAGTGAAGCGGCAAATGTCACGACCAAGATTAGAGTAACTTCACCGCCGAGAGGCGTTAGCGAAGCCATAGAAGTACCCAGCGCAGCCATAATCGGCATCAGCAAGTTTGCGGTGGCTGTATGCGACATAAAGTTTGCCATTAACAAGCACAAGAAAGCCGCACCAAACAAGACAACATATGGCGAGAACTGATCAAACGGTATGCTGTGTACCACCAGCTTCGCAAGCCCGGTTTTATCTAGAGCAAGGCCCAGAGCAATACCGCCTGACACCAACCAAAGCACATCCCAAGAGATTTTCTTCAAGTCTTCTTTGTTGATGATGCCCGTCAAAGAGAACACTGCGACCGGAATTAATGCTACTGTGTAAGAATTCATTCCATGTGCAGAACCCATCAACCAAAGAATAATCGTGCCGGCAAAGGTGACGTAAACCATTATTGCTTTGGGTGTTTTCAAAAACTTGCTTTTAATGTTCAGATCGATGGTGGTTTGTTCGGCTTTATACAAAAAGCCAATCAGAAACCAGGCTAACGCCATCATCACAATAACGAATGGCACACCAAATACCATCCATTCACCAAACGTAATTAAGTTGTCACCAACCAAATATTTTAGGGCGATGGCATTCGGTGGCGTGCCGATTGGAGTACCAATGCCACCAATGTTGGCCGCAACAGGAATACACAAAGCGAATGCAATTCGACCTGGGTCTTTAGGCCCGAAAACTGCTATCACAGGGGTTAAAATGGACAACATCATCGCTGTTGTTGCGGTGTTTGACATAAACATGGAAAAAACAGCTGTGATCAGCATCAACCCCAGCATAACGAACTTTGGTTTTTGTCCAAATGGTTTGAGTAACACTCGGGCTAAGTTGACATCTAACCTGTACTTTGTCGCCGCCATAGCCAAAAAGAAACCGCCGAGGAAGAGCATGATAATCGGACTAGCGAAGGTCGCCATTATCTCGTTATATTGTAATAGCTCACCAAAATGTGGCTGCCCTTCTTGCAAACGAAAGAGCACAATACCTTTATTTGATACAAGCAATAGCTCTAGGACAATGATCACAACCGAAGTGGCGTAGATTGGAATTGGCTCGAATACCCAGCAAAGTGCGGCAAGCAAGAAGATTGCAATCACTCTTTGCTGGACGATAGTAATGCCATCAAATGGGAACGCAGAGAGAGGCATTAACCAAACAAGCAATGGTATCAATGTTGGAACAACGTATTTGAGATAAGGGCGCATAGTACTACTTCTCTTCCTGAGATGGTTAGCCAGACACATTTGGCGTTTGGAACGCTATTACCCGCCGCAAAACCAAAACTTTCAGACTGTTTTTAAGCCTTCAGAGACGAAATGCGGTAATGGCGTTCCAGAGAAGATTATGTACACTGTTTTCAAACAAAACGTTGGTGCGAGATCAATGAACTCGTTTTCACATTGGAAAACATTTTATATCTGTGTTCAAGCTCACTAAATGCTCACTATTTAAGTTAAATATACTTTTCCATCATAAAGTTAGTTAAGGTTTCTCCCCTAACCTCAACACGTTGTCGAGACTTAACTGTGAAACCCATTTTCTCGTAAAAAGGTCGGGCGGTAATACTCACTTCAGAATACAGTCGTTTTATCCCCTGTACTTTCGCCTGTGAAAAAAGAAAAGACATCAAATCACGACCAACACCTTGTCCTTGGTATTCATGATGGCAAAAGAAATGATCAATCAAGCCGTCACCTTGCAAATCACAATAGCCAACGACCTGCCCTTCTATCTCCGCGACGTACGGTTGAATATCGTCCATTTTTCGTTGCCACACATCGAGGTCAAAATCTGATGGTGCCCAAGCGGAAACTTGTGATTCCGTATAATCGCGATGATTAATGATTCGCACAGTATGGTAAAAGAGTGCCCACAGTGTTGGGGCATCCTCGGTGCGATAGCTGCGTATTGAGAGCATCAATTTCCTCATTCCTATTCAATAAATACTAAGCATTAACGCAAAGTGATACTAGTGAACTCATCATTTTCAATGCCAATCACTAAAGGCTTCCCAATCTGATCACTGTTCATCAATACGGTTGTATTCAGCTCTCGTCTTGATCTGCGTATATTGCTTTTTCTTATGATATGAATATTCACAATATAATCGGAATACTCCTTTGTGATTCCGCCGGAAAATTCTACGTGCTCACTTTCATTGTCTCGGACAACATGAAATTTTCGATTGGCTTGAATATCAGTACTGATGGAGGAGTCACCATAGTTCAGCACAACGGACGTTGGTTCGCTATCTTGATTGGCAAAACAGCCAAATGCGAACATGCTTAATGCGAGTATACTTTTTGATTTAAACATTAATTATTCTATTTCTAGTTATTTTTCTGCTATTTGCATGACCAAACAGCACTTGTTCTGTGAGCGCCTATTTTGCCATAGCTGAACGCTGACTCTAAACGCGCAAAAAGATGAGCGATGAAAATTCCGTCCAAAACAAGCAAATGTGAGACAATGTGAGGGTCCCAAACTCACTCAACCAGTCAAAGGCCACTGTAAACCTCTGTTTTTTATGCTTTTAATTCATGTGACCGTGTAAGGAATACATACAACCTCTTACTTTTTCATACGCAACTAGACGAATCGTTCGAGAAATACGGCATCGTCTATGCCACATGTTACAAATCGGCTTACCTTATTATTACGTATGAACTGGAATTATGGCACTAACTTCCCTCTCTCTTTTAATAAGGAGAGGAGTTCAACAATCAGACTTGCCACGTTTTTATAGCTAAAATCAATAGAGCGTTACCAGCATCGGTTGGTCTAGGAGCAATAAATGAAAGACCCTCTCAACTTTACTCACCTTGTAAAAATTTGGCTCATGTCAATCGTGGTTATGCTGGGTGGATGCACTCAAGGAGATTGGCGTACCGCAAGCAGAGGACCTGCGGGTATCGCACCCGATCCTTCCAATGTTAAGCATGCTGTGATTGAGTTTTACGCCGCAGACGCGTTTGGTTGGCGAGGCTGGTTTGCCGTTCATACATGGTTTGCAATAAAGCCTGAAAATGCGAACGAATATACAGTGTATGAAGTAGTCGGCTGGAGAGTGAATCGCGGACAACCCGCTCTATATCAGTACCAAACTGGGACGCCAGATCGATATTGGTATGGTGCAAAACCAGAAAAGATCCTCTCCATACAAGGTGAAAAGGCCCGCCAGCTTATCCCTAAAATACAAAGTGTTATTAACCAATACCCTTGGGCTGAAGAATATACGCTGTTTCCAGGGCCAAATAGCAATACATTTCCGGCTTGGGTGGGTAAACAAATTCCAGAATTAGAGCTGAACTTGCCGTTTCGCGCAATTGGTAGCGGTTACGCCAGCGATTAACAGCAAAGATTAGTCACTGGCTCGTTTTATGTTCAGCATAAAGCGCAATATCTATTGTGCGTCGTCACCCAACTCCGTTCTATTTCTTCCATTATGTTTCGCTTTATACAGTGCATTATCGGCGTCTTTCATTACCGCTTCAATTGGTGTGTCATTGCCTTTCCAGTGAGAAACGCCCAACGAAACCGTGACCTTACCAACCACCTGAAAGTCATGTTGTTCCACGTTGTGTCTAATACGCTCTGCAACATCCATAGCGTGGTTTACGTCTGTTTTTTCCAAAAACATCATAAACTCTTCACCGCCAGAACGACACAGGTGATCATTAGAGCGAGCTTGGTCTTTCATTAACTGCGCAAACTCTCTAAGTAAGTTGTCACCCACGTCATGGCCATAGTTATCGTTTACGCTCTTAAAGTGGTCAATATCTAGCGCCAAAACAGAGAACGCGGTATTTTCCTGCTTAAACAAACCAAGAACTTTGTCTAATCCACGTCGATTCAATAATCCAGTCATCGAATCTGTTAATGTATCCAGTTGCAGCTTATCAATGGTTTTTGACACGATACCAAATGCTTTAAGAAAACTAAGCTTCAAATGTGAGACCTCAAAATACCAAGACTTAACCAGTTTGAGATCATCGATAGATGATGAATGTTCTTCGACACCTCGCACAGCACCCGCTAACTGCCAAAGTGGTCTAGAAATAAGAAGGGACAAGAACCAAATTAGCAACAAAGTTAATAAACCAATTGGAATCGACTTAAGGAAAACATTCCACATCTGTTCATCTAGCACAGATAACGTCATCGATTTCGGGCGCTGAGCAACAATTCCCCATCCTGATGACTTTACTGGCGCATAACCAGCAAGCATTTCGACGCCGCGAGAGTTAACAATTTCTTTGTTGCCGCTCTGCCCCATCGTCACCGCTTTGATTGCCTCATTATCGTCGATTACTTCACCAACCCTCGATTGATCTGGGTGATAAATCAGAGTGTTACTCTCATCGACAACGTAAAGGAAAGAACCATCTTTGTATGCGTGCTGGCTGAGTAACTCTGCGAGAATATTTTCTTTTTCTAGATAAATAGTGCCGCCGATATAACCTAAATATTCATTAGATTGAGAAAATATAGGGTATGAGATGGTTAACAAGTAATTTCCAGCGGGCGATATAAATGGTTCAGTAACAACTGGTGCTTGAGCGTTTAAAGATTGGCGTTTTCTTTCACCCACTAACCTTACACCTTTCACCTGAAGTGTTTCAGGTGATACGGAAATAATAACCCCTTTTGCATTAACGACAACCACAGAGTTAAATGATTTGGTTTGCGTTCTTAATCTCTCAGCCTCTTTATCAAGAAGCTGAGCGTCATGCATCTTGTCTTTTAGCACGTTCGCACTGTATTTTAGCTGCGACATTGAGCTTTCTATGAAAGAGTCTGTCATTTCAGACATTTTTTGGGCGTAAACACGGTTTGATTCTAACGTGTTATTGATGATGAGATCCCTTTGAACACGATAAATCGAGTAGAATGCGTTGATCAAAGTGACAAGCACACTGAACACACATAGGGTGACAATAAGATTTCTAAGATTGAGTTTTTCTTTTCTTCTAAAAGACATTGCCAATGGCCAACTTTGAAGGCTTTCTATATGAATGAGCGTATAGGTTATATGAAATTGATTTGATTTTCAGGTAGTAAGTTGGGATCAATGTTAATATTTGCTCACATTAAAGAACACTTTATGAGCTAAAAAGAGAATTCAGTAGCACGATAAAGAAACCGTGCTACTTTCATATTTGGCGTTTAAGAGGGTTTTGTCTCTGTCATCGTTTTTAATATATCCACAACTAGCTGATGATCATCTAACTGCGGTAAACCCGATACCGTCACAACCCCAACCAAACCAGACCCAGAAAGCCGAATTGGGAACGCGCCACCATGAGCACAGTACTCACGAGCATCGAGATGAGGCTGATTTTCGAAATCACGTTGCTTTTGCTTGTTGTACAGAGAAAGATAGTAAGAGCTGTGGCCATACCTTAATACTGAGTTTCGCTTCCTACGGACCCAATCTACATGATCAGCGCAGGTTCCTGCCATCGCGTATTGAAATAGCGTTTGTCCAAAGCCGTAAACCTCAATAGCAACAGCCGCGCCGCGAGCTTCAGCCTCTTCTTTTAGAGCGAGGCCGATAGACCACGCAATATGGTGATTAAATTCCGCCAACTGAAGTTCATGCTCTTGCAGGGCCACGAGTTCAAGCGTCAAACTCATGGTTTCACCTGAATCGTTTTACCCGTTTTACTGCTTTCCAATGCCATCTCAATCAGAGCGATATTCTGTACTGCCTGAGCGGCAGGAACTGGGTTATCAGTGCCCAAACGAATGGCATCTGCCACACCAACAAAGTAAGCTTGGTACGCGCCTCTCTCCGTTTTGATAGTTTGCGCACCGTCTTCGTCGTAACGGACGCCGTATAACGCCTCATCTTCTTCCGACCAAGCATCGTTTTCCGGCAAACGGCCTTCTTTTAAGTAGCCCTCTTGAGGATCTAATCCGAACTTTTCATATTTAGCTTCCGTACCCAATACTTTGTAGCGGAGATTCGGCTCTGGGCTATACAAGTTTGAATGCAAGTGCACAATATGCTCAGGGTAATGAAGTATCAAGTTGTAATAATCAATCGTTGTCGCACCCGGGCGCATCATTCGACATTGTGCGTCTATCGCATCTGGCAAGCCAAACAACACCAATGCTTGATCGAGAAGATGAGGAGCAAGGTCGAATAAAATACCACCGCCATCTTGAGCCTGCTCTCGCCAGCGTTGACGAACTTCAGGGCGGTAGCGATCAAAGTGCGACTCAAACAGCTTTATATCACCTAACTTACCTTGTTCGATAAGAGATTTAACCGTGAGAAAGTCTCCATCCCAACGTCTATTGTGAAAAACGCTCAGCACCAGACCTTTCTCTTCGGCTAATGCGATAAGTTCATTACCGTCTTCTATCCGAGTAACAAACGGTTTCTCGACGATGACGTGTTTCCCATTGTTCAACGCACGCTTTGCAAGTTCGTAATGTACGTCATTTGGCGCAGTAATGATTACGAGCTCTGCATCACTATCATCGAGTAAAGTATTCGCATCAGAAAACCACTTAGCATCTGGCCAATCATTTTGAACCGCCTCCTGTTGACGAGAGCTTATCGCGCTCAGCGTTAAATTTGGTAGCGATTTAATGAAGGGTAAATGAAACGTTTTTGCTGAATATCCGTAACCAATCACAGCGGTTTTTACGGGATCGTAAGCCATTGTAAGATTCCTTATTTCGGTGATACAACAATACATTCAATATCATTGTGATCGAGGAGTTGTTGAAAATCTGATTGAGGGGGATGGTCTGTAATAATGATGTCGATCTTTGACAAATCACATACGTGGTGGAAATTGTCGCTACCAATTTTTCGGGATTCACAAACGACGATGACCTGCTGAGCTTGAGCAATCATCGCTTGTTTCATTGTTGCTTCTAACAAACTATTTGTTGTCAGCCCTCGGGATGACAATGCACACACGCCAATGAACGCTTTGTTCACGTGATAATGCTGCATTTGCTGCTCTGCTTGCGCCCCTAAAACTGCTCTGGCATAAGGGTCAAAGTGTCCGCCTAAGAAATGAACGTCCATTGTGTCGTTTGTCTCAGCAGCAGTCAGCACATCAATGCTGTTAGTAACGACGTTGAGCTTGTTTTCTCCATAACGCGCTTTTCCTGCATAGAGTGGGAGCAGAGACAAAATGGTGCTGGTATCAATAACAAGATGGTCGCGCTCATCCAACAACGCTGCGGCAGCTTGAGCTAGTCGATGTTTAACGTCACTCACGGGTCGACTCGCGTATGCCTCGGTATGGGAAGAGATCGGCGCAAGCATGACACCACCTCGTATTCTTTGTAACCCAGGTTGCTGACTCAACTTAACTAAGTCTCGACGAGCTGAATCTCGCGAGATAGCAAAGTACTCACAAACTTCAGACAACGTTACTTTATTTTGCTGATCCAGCTTCGCTCTGAGCGCTACGAGTCTTTCTTCTTGTGTCATAACTTAAATTCACTTAAGTGATTTTAAGTAAACTTGCCACAATGATAGAAAAATTACCAACAAAACCACTTACAACCAACTCAATTGACCAAAAGTTAACCAAAGATAAATGAGCAGCAAGGCAAAACTTCCTAGGACGGTACGTTCACTCAAGCCCACATAGTTAGGCGTATGAAGTTTATTTATACCCGTTTAAAACAACTGGCTCATCTAGGCCTAACTTCACTCTATTTATTTTAATAAGCGCTTTTGGTAGTGGAATAAACCCAGCATTTCGTACCTGTTGTGTATTGTTGTCGGTTGTAAGGAGTTCAAATAGTTTTGATTTTGTGATTTTCTGATTGGTGTCGAATTGTTTATTTATATAAACGTAATAGACCACGGAAAATGGATAGCGAAGAGAATAGATGCAATCTGTGCTCAAAGAGCATGAGTCATCGTTATGATGAACAGAGAGAGCCTTGTAGCTCGACCACTGTTCTGAGTATTTAAAATCGGAGTATCGCATATAAGCTTTGGCTGAAAAGTCGTCGCTTAAAGCCCGTTTCAATCGGTCTTCATCAAGCATTTGAATCGATGATTGACAACCATTAGAGCTCACATCTGGGTTACTTAAACGCATCTCCCCGAAAGCATACGTATTTGCATCACAGCGTTTCAATTCACTAACGGAAACACTATCTACCGTACTCTTTTGACTATTGATTACGACAATAGCGTTTGCCATTAAAAACAAACGTGTAGGCCTGTGGCCTCTTTCTCGTTGAAATCGGGAGATGTTTTCATCTGACCATTTCTTAGATGTGATTGCAATAGAGGCTCCGTCATTTAGCATGTCGTTAAAACCACCAGACTGAGATGCAAGCGCTACATTTACACTTGGCTCATCTATCAATGTTTCTATCGTTTCTAATATTTCTGGTTCGACAAAAATCGATGTTCGAGCCTCAGAGTCAGCAAATGCCAGCGGTGAAATCAAACATGACGCTAGAGCAAAGAAAGGCAATACTTTAATTTTCATAATTCAACTCCAACTTCGAATTAGGTGTCAACTCGCTGTCCGAACTAAATATAGTCCACGCTTGTTCAGTACTTTCAGCTTTCGTGTTTACAACAGCAATTGTGCGCCTTTCCCGTTTTTTTAGTTGTACCGTCAATGCCGTATTCTGATAAAACTCTTGCTCTTCAATTCGATTGTCTTGAATGCCGTTTCTCACTAGCAATTCTCGTATAGCTGCCGTCCTTTTCTTTGCCAACGCTTTGTTGTATTCGAGTGACGCTTCAGGGCTTGTGTCTCCTATCAGTATGACTTGCGCATTTGGGTTACTCTGAAGCAGTGCTTTCAACTCGCTTAGCGGCATATCATGAGATGGCGTTACCTGATGCTCATCCATCGCAAAGAAAAAGCTGATCAGGTGTGTCTGCGAGTCGTTGACCCAATTCGCACAGCCTTCACTGTCAACAACCACACCTTTTGGCGTATCTGCGCAGTTATCTCGTTGGTTTATCACGCCATCACTATCATTGTCTTTAAGGTCGTTGTACTGGTAAGTGGTCAACGTCGTATTCGGTGATTCAGCACAGCCTGCTAACATGAAAACTAGAAGACTCGTCACTGCGAATTTATCCATTATTGTTCTCCTTCCAGTTCTCTGGATACTCAACTCGCAACGCATAAGTCAGAATCCCCATCGAGTTGAATAAACGGTAAGTGGCAACCAAATGATCGTACTTTGTTCGGGTGTAGTTCCGTCTCGCAACAAACGTTTCAACTTTGGCATCTAATACATCTAACAAACTGCGTCGCCCTACATTGAACTGCTGGATGTACCCTAATTCAGTTACTTTCGCCGCATCAACGTTGACTTTTAAAAACTCCATTTGCTGTTGAAGCAATGTATGTGCGTCCCATGCCAGCCTTACACCTTCATTCGCATCTAGTTCTGCATTTGCTCGAATAGCCCTCGCCTCCTCTACTCGCCAGGCAGATGACTCCACTCGGGAGTCTGTAGAAAAGCCTTTAAAAAGATCGTAGTTGACCGTCAGCATAACCTTTGCATCTTCGTTAATGCCTTCAATATTATCCACGTTGTCTGTTTTGTTGGCTGACAGCTCAAGCTTGAGCTCTGGGTAGTAATCCCCCTTTTCTCTTTTTACTTCATGTCGAGCCGCCTCTAAATCTTTCATCGCCGACTGTATGGATGGGTGCAACCTAACCGCTTGTTTGAGTGCTTCGTCAAGCTTATTCGGAAGCAATTCCTGCGGGTAAACAGGCTCAACTAAGTTTTGCGGCGCTCGACCAACCAAACGTACAAATCTTGTTCTAGCATCGGAAAGATTGTTTTGGGCGGCAATCAATGAGGACTGTGTTGTCGCGACACGCGAAGAAACCTGCGCTAAGTCGGAGTTGCTGGTTAAACCTTTTTCTTTTTTATCTAGAATGAAACGGTAGATCTCTTGGTGTTCATTTAGGTTTCTTTCTGTCAGTTTCATCAACTCTCGGGCATGTAAAACATCCACATACGCTCTGACAGTATCTAATGCAACATTTTCCGCAGATGCCAATAAGTCCAAGCGTTCAGCTTCAGCCTCGTAAGATAGGCGATCAACATCAGCACTTGTTTTAAATCCATCAAATAACAGTTGGGAGATTCTTACGCCCATCTCCGTTCTTTCTAATGTTCTATCTTCACTGTCGATGTAGTTTCCGTTGTTATATCGAGTACCTTCGTACCCTGCTGCTGCATACAAATTAACCTGAGGAAGAAATGAACCATTTATGGCATTTCGGTCTCGTACCATCGACTCATAGCGAGAATAGCGAGCAAGCAAACTGGGGGAGCTATCGAGAGATAACGTAACTGACTCTTCTAAAGTCAAAGCGTTTGGCGACGATGATACTGCAAACAAGACCAATAACGTTGATTTAAGCCGCATCTTATATCCTTATGTCTATCTTTCTCTGAGCGAATTCTCTTTCGCACGTAATATAGGTTTTAACCAATAATTCAGTACTGTTTTTTCTCCTGTAAGAATGTCTACCACAACCTGCATTCCCGGGATGATCGTAAACTTATCATCAACCTTGAAAGTAACGTTGGCACGGTAGTAGGCATTGCCCTCTTCATTTTGAAGTGCATCGGCGCTTACGTAGGTCACTTCTCCTTCTAGGCCTCCGTAAATGACAAAGTCATAGGCAGACAACTTTACCGTTGCCGGCAGGCCAGGCCTTATGAAGGCGATATTCTGAGGAGAAATTCTCGCTTCAACGATTAACGTGCTATTACGAGGGACTATTTCTAAAATAGGCTCACCCGGCTTAACCACACCTCCGATGGTTCTGACAAAAACATCTTTGATGGTTCCATCGACCGGAGAAAGTAACTGCGTTCGATTCAACTGATCCGCAATCGCCTGACGACTTTCATTGAGCTGCGCTAGTTGCGTCACAACTTCATTGAGCTGCCCTTGTGCCTCTGCCCTAAAAGCAAGCGCAGTACCACGATAATCTGCGATGGATTCAGAATACACAGCCCTTTGTTTTTGGGCAGCAGCTTGTGAACTCGCGATGTCTCCTTTGAGCTTTATAACGTCTCTATTCAGTTTTAATAATTCCACTTCAGCTACCGCGCCACTAGAAACCACCTCTCTCAGCATATCTCGCTCTTTCGAGACAATAACCAGACTGCTTTTTAGTGTTTGAATGGTATTCAAGGTATCTAGATAAGCTTGCGATTGTTGCTCAATTCGCAATTTAGCCTCCTCCAGCTCAGACTCCAGTTGGCTCAACCGCTCAAGATAGTTTGCTTTGGCATTCAGATAGGCAGAGTGGCCGGTCATCGAAATATCAAATGTCTGAGGCTCGATACTCACTTGTTGTTTCCAATCCAGTTGGAGGCTATTCACTTTTACCGTTTCTAATTCAATTTGAAGCCTCTGCTTTCTGGCGAGCAAAGATTCAACTTGTTCAGAGGTCTCCGAATAGGTCGACTTAAACCTTGTATCATCCAGAATAGCGATGGTTTGCCCCTTAGTGACGCTTTCACCAGGCATGACAAGTAACTCCTTTAGAATGCCTCCCTCTAAGCTCTGAATCGTCTGAACAGACAAAGTAGGAACAACCTTTCCTTCGCCGACAACCACTTCGTCTAACCTCGCCCACGAGGCCCAAATAATCACACTTAGCACTAACGCGGCAGACAACCAAATCAACGTTCTCGAACGGTTTGCTAAATGAGCATTACTCCAACGAACTGTGCTCATCATTGACCTCCTTCGCGTACAATTGATACTGCGCGTACTCTGTTCGTTTTCGCGTTAGACTGTTGTTTAGCAAAAATTTCTTGGGGCGCTCCTTCCCTCAAAATTGTGCCTTTATCAAACACAACAATTCGATCACAAAGCGATAATAAGGAATGTTTATGAGAGCTAATAATCATCGTCGTCGAGTGCGGCAACGATTTAAGAGCATTAAACAACGCATTCTCAGCTGGCTGGTCTAAGGAACTGGTTGGCTCGTCTAAAATTAATGCTGCAGGGTTTCGATAAAACGCTCTTGAAATCGCTACAGCTTGCCTTTGCCCCCCCGACAAATAACGCCCTCCTTCTCCGACTTGCGTTTCTAGACCATGAGGAAGGCGGCTCATGTACTGGTTCAAACCCGATAATTCTATCGCACGGCGTAATCGTTCTTGATCAATAACATGATGTCCTAATACTATGTTTTCCATAATGCTGCCGTATATAAGATGCGAATCTTGGCCAACCCAACCCGTTTTCTCTCTTATCAATTCGGCGGGCCAAAGCTGACTGTCAATGTCATCAAAATAAACGCTACCCTGTAAGGTACTGAGTTGATTGGTAATAATAGAAAGGAGTGTAGACTTTCCTGCTCCTGCACTACCAATAACGCCAACGCGTTCGCCTTGCTTGATAGTAAGATTAATATCTCTCAAACATGGCATATCAACATCTGGGTATTGGAAGCTCACGTTTTCTAAACGTATATTCCCTGCAAATTCGGCAGACGTAATGACCTGACTGCGTTGCACCTCCTGAGGTAAAGACATGATAGAATTTAAGCCTTCAACCGCTGTTTTTGTCTGTTGATAGCGAAGTAACAGCATAGCTAACTGGTTAATCGCCCCTGCAGCACGACCGCTAAGCATGACAATAGCAATGAGCCCCCCCATGCTGAGCAATCCCTCAGAAATTCTGTACACGCCTGTTACAAGTAACATTACGGTAATTATCTGCTGGCTAGATTGAATGGAGTAAGCAACGATATTCGAATAGTTTCGCGATTGATTTTGCCAATCAGAAAGCATGGATACCGTTTGCTCCCAACGCTTTTGTGCTTCTCCCGTAGCGTTATTTTGCTTAATCTCTTTTAAAGAGGACAATGAATCAAACAAGTGAGCTTGTCGCTTCATGGATAGTGCAGCACTTTCCGTATGTGATTGTTCTATTTTTGCTTTTACCGCAAAGCCAAGGATCAGCAGGATAAACATGACGGCAATAGGTATGAACATCATTGCCCCACCTAGCCAACCGATTAAGACTAAAAATAACAACGTAAATGGGAGATCAACTAAGGTCACAAGAGATGCAGAAGTAAAAAAATCGCGAACACTATCAAAATCTTGTAGTTGTCGAGCGAATGCACCGACTGATGCAGGACGGTGTTCAAGTTTCATCCCCATAACTTTAGAAAAAAGTATCGAAGAAAGCTTGTTATCGATGTACTTACCCGCGGTATCAGTGACAACTCCCCTTGCTTTACGCAATAGCCAATCAAAAATAATGATGACGGAGACACCAGCGACCAAAACCCATAATGTACTGAAAGCTTGATTAGGCACTACACGATCGTAAACGTTCATAGTGAAAAGCGGAATAACTAGCGCTAGCGTATTGATAAGGAAAGAGGCAATCAAAAGATCTCGATACCACGGAGACATTTCTTTCACTACGGCGAAAAGCCAATGTTCATTATAATCCGCTTGAATAGAACTTATCCGTTTGTCCAGCTCTGGACGCATAGAAACTTGCCATGCTTGAGGCTGGAATTGATTATGCAGTTCCTTGCTCGTGACGTATTGCGTTTCACCTTGATCTTCACTAAATAACGTGACTTGATAATCGCTGTTATGTCGCTCAGATATAATAGCGGGTTGTAACGTCTTCCTATTGATTACCACCAATGGAAAGCTCAACATTGCGGTGGATTTTAAATCGATTAATGTGAGTTCAAGATCGGCTCGCTCAGCGGCTCTGATGAATAAGTCACTATCCAATCTACCCTCAACAAGAGGTAATCCAGAAAGCACCTTTTTTGTATGGTGTCTAACCTCAAAATAACGCATCAACCAAGTTAACGATTGCCCCCAAGGATCGTTAGTCAGCTCACTTGATGAGGATGAGTGATGCTTCATGACATACCACCTACTAGCAAGTTGTTGTCATCAATCATCTTCTGTAAGACATTTTCTTCGGCTACGCCAGTCGAGTCACCTTTGTAAAGCTGATCGAGAGTGACGCCCTGCATAAGAATCTGTTGTTTTGTCCCCGTCTCTTCTGGTTTTATGTGAAGCGTTACGCCATCATCATTCTCTGTTAAATCGAGCTTATTATCGACTTCTGTTATCGAGGTAGCGGTGATTATCGAGGCGATGTCAATTGTGTCATTATCATCACCAATAACGGATATTTGGAAATCGTTGATCACATCGTACGAGGGCTTTAACTCGTTACCGAGCCCTGAACTGTCAAACTGGAATACATCGCTGCCACTTCCTCCAATAAGCAAATCATTAGCATCTGTCGCAAGTAATGTTTGGCCCCCTTCTTCCACTAAGGTAACATTGACTACCTGAGCAGAACCTTCTGCGACAGTGGCGCCCAGTGTTGCAATCGGTTTTATCGACAACGTAAAATCACTTGCACCGCTAAACCCGCCAACGATGGAAAGATCAGCGACATCCTCTTGATCAACAGCATAAATGCCGTTCAATCTTTCACCATGACTCAACTCTAGATCTGTTGGTAATCCGCGAATCTCCACACTTCCAAACTCTTCGGGTGCAGGGTTGACTAAATTCATGCTCAACCCTAAAGGAATACTCCCAGACGCTTCAGACACAATAGACTGATAATCGGCCGTTAGTGTTGGCTCATCAGCTTCAGGGGTAACAACAATGGTTAGATCGGTGGTTTGCACATCTCCAAAATCGGTTTCGAGTGTCTCTGACACTATCGCTTGATCAAACGTTCTAACATTGAGAGCAACATCCATCGTTCCAAATGCATCCTTCGGAACGAACTCCAAACCTGACACTTCATTTGCTCGCACTAATACCGTCGCCACGGCATTGCCCGCGTCATCGAAGGTAAAGGATGAGAATTGAGTTCCAATACGAATCCTACCTAAGCCTTCCAATGCAGAGGGTTCAGAGCTTGCTTTGATCAACATCGACACTTCTATATATTCGTTGCTATTTGTTTCAAAACCGCTCGCTAAAAAGTCAATCGAAATGGAATCACCTTCATCTCCAGTGAACGTGTTAGAGGTTGTATTCAACGATACATCATCGCCAATCGGTTTTACGCCGACGTTGAACTGAGAAGTGGTATAGTTATAGTCGTTTGATCCAGACTCTTGGGTAATAGCTTGCAGTGTTAATGAAATATCCCCACTAAAATCTAGTGGCGGTAGAAAGTAAACCTTATCAAGTTGTGCTTGAGTTAGCTGCCACTCCTTGCTCTCACCATCCGTTGAACCGTTATCAGGGAGTAATTCGAACGTCCCATTATTGTCCCAAACCAACACGGCTCCGACTGGCACTCCTGTCATGACCAAAGACATCGACTCAGAACCATCTTGATCGATTAATGATGCAGATAAGTTTCCTAAATAAATATAATTATCTTCATTACCAACTACGTCTTCTGTTTCCAGAACCGCTTTATCAACCACTGGGGCAATGGTAACGGTAACTTCTGTTGATTTAGTTTGAGTATCTTTCGCACTGTCAGTACTTAAACAACTTCCCGTGACTTCATCAGTAATGTTTGCGTCAACGGAAATAACAAGCTCTCCACTGTAGTTTTCAGGTGGGATTAACTGAATTTCGTTTAGACGCGTAACATCTGTCACTACCCATGTTCCATCACCGTTGTCAATGAGTAGGCTCGGGTCCACGGCAGTAAACCGCGCATTCTCGTCAGACACCGATAAAGAAACCCAATTGACACTTTCAAGGCCAGTCGCTGCGTCACCTTCTCCAGTAATGGACTGCATTGGCCCTTCACTATCGCCCAATACAAGAGCAAGATTCAGGTTGGTTATAGTATCTTCTTGAACCGTAACTTGGCTTGGTGCTATCGCGATATCATCGACAACAGGAGAGATTTGTACCGTAATGGTCTGAGCGGTTGTTTTCGAGTCACCATCGCATGGGGCCGTTTCTGTCACTTCTAAATTGAAAGTAATGCAACCAGCAAAGTCCTCATCCACGCCAGTAAGCGTCAAGGAAGACAATCCAGCGCTAGAAATTGAATAACCCAACAGATTGCCCGCATTATCATAAGCAGGTATCACACCTTCGCCAGTAAGCTCGACTCCTTCAGGTAAAGAATCTGCGGCGACAAAGAAGGAAACTAAGTTACCATCACTACTCGCCACATCAGGGTTTAAAAACGCCCCAATTGAGACATCTTCACCTTCTTTACCTACAATATCCCCACTTTGAACGCTTCCCGGTTCACCAGGATCAGCACACTGGTCTCCATCTCCTTCATGGCCAGTAATTTGAATTTGGAACTGACCTGTGATGTATTGAGCATCCGTTCCATCTCGAACATACGCTAACACATTCACATCAAGTATCTCTGTGTTAGATGGGCTATAAATCGATGCGCCAGCAAGCAAATCTTGAGCGGTTTCCAACATGCTATCACTTGTGATTCCTTCCATTGGAATCAGCCAGTTCCCATCGGCATCTTGAGAAGCACCATTCGGATGAGTAACAATGAGGTCTTGACCCTGCGGTATCTGTAAAACGATGTAATCGAGATACTCTGAACCATCAATATCCGCTTCTGTAAATGTAATGCCTCCACTCACGTCAACAGCAGACCCATCCGTACTTGTGAATACTTCAGTCGCGCCTTCTAAACGTGTTTTGTCAATATCTTCATTACCAATATCCACTTTTCCAGAAACCAAGACGCTCAAAGAGCCATTGATTGCCTTTACATCAGTCTCCATCGTAGGAGACGTGTCTGTCACTTCGTACTGAACTTCCAGGCTAAATGTCCCACTTAGGTCTTCATTAGCTTTTACAGTGATTCGTCCACTGTTTAACAACTCAGATAATGTTGCCGAGCTACCATCGAGTAGTTCATTGAGTTCTAACGGTAAATTACTTTCCTCTACTGCATTACCATCAAAGTAAAGTGTTAAGCCATCTGGAATGGATACAATGGTGTATCCTGTCAAGGACTCACTAGAATCTATATCTTGATTAACGACAGGCTCAAGATTTAGTGTGATGAAATTGTCCTCAATACCATTGCTTTGTAATTCTTGACCGTCAGTTTGATCAACAATAGGTGAGATTTCCATTTCCACTTTAAGAGGGGTTTCAGCAGAATCACCATCCGGCTCAGTTGAAACGACGATAACATCCATGCTCAGTGTTCCACTAAAATCTTGCTCTGTTTTGAGGTAAGTGTTTTCAAGAACAGCATTCGAGACCTGATAAACTGGCCCAGTTATTGGGTCCACGTAAGCAATTGGAAGAACAATAGGGTCACCATTTACATCTGTCAGTTGTGTTCCCAAAGGGATGTTCTGAAGCAAAATATTAATTTCTTCTGATAGATCGTCGTCTGATGTCTGGATGATAAAATCCAGTTGTATCAGGTTATCTTCGTCTAACGTAGAGAGATTACTAATTACTTTAGTCGCTTGATCATATTGCCAATTCCCCTGTCCACCATCTAGGACCATTGGTTCATCGACCACGCCTTTTAGCTTAATGTCAATGGTTGCAGATTGGCTCTCGGCGGTTTCATTAAGAGGTGCTAAGCCATCAATAGTCGACTCTGTTGAAATGGCGGTTACTTGAAGGGATAGAGATTCAGTAAATGAGCTGATATCCGATTTTGGTTGAAGTAACGCCTCTGAATTGGCTAGAGCATTGGAGGTCACTAGGTAGGTATTAATACCGATAAGCGTAATCCCAGCTCCGACAGGCAATGTCCAACCATCTTGAACTTCTATGCGATAAGACAGAGACTCCGAGCCATCTGTGTCAGTGAGCCGCCCTAGGATGTACTCTTTTAAGTCAATCGCTTGGTCTTCAAGCCCCTGAATGTTTTTAACGGTCAGCGTAGGCACATCGGCATCTGGAGATATATCGATAACAACTTGCTCAGTGATCTCCGCTGTTTTATCTTGCTCATCGGCAAACACACTACCCGACTCAGTCGTTACTGCCGTCACATCAAAAGTAAATCTTCCGGCTAAGTTTTCGTTAGATGTGATTTCAATTTGATCTAACTCGGATTGGCTATACGCTTTCCCTTCCTCAATAGCACTTCCGTTAAGTGTTAATATAAGTCCATCTGGAATATTCGAAATTTGGTAGTGGAGCGTTTCAGAACCGTCTTGGTCAAACTTTTCAGCAACAATATTGAGTGAAAGTGATTCAGCGGAATCTTCAACACTTTGATAAGAAAAGTCCGAATCATTAGACCACTCTGGCAAATCTGCAACCGGTAAAACGTTAACATTTAACGTGTTATTGCCTTGTAATACAAAACCATCTGGTTCGACATCAGATACGATTAATGCAGACACTGCTAACGAAACTTTGATAGTGTTGCCCGACAGGTTTAGTGCTGGTTGATAAGTGAGATCACCATTTGGAACAGTGAATATACCCACCCCCATTAGCTCTGTACCAGAAAGACTAATAAATCCGTCATTATCATCATCTTCAAGGCGCGCTCCGTCTAAAAACAGAGCCCCTCCTTGTAGAGATTCAATAGAGATCCTTATCGCTTCAACACGCTCATTATTCTCCGTATCCCCAGGAGAAACTCTAATCGGTAACGCGACTGGCGTAGGGTCTCCACTATTATTCGCGCCATTATCTTCTAACGTATCTACATTAACGGTTCGAATAAAGCCCCTGGCATCATCAAGAATTAATTGAGCTTCACTGCTTGCTTGGTCACCGTCTGCATCCGTCACAGTTATCGTTAGATCATCAAGCAAACCACCTACAGGCGTATTAACAATAAGCTCGGTAGTTAGCGTAAATGTCCCATCTTGAGCAATAGTCAGCGTTCCATATTTTAAGTTACCATCACTACTATTGATTAAATCGATGGTCCAAGCATCATCGCTAAATACCGAACTCGCCGTATCGTATGTTTCACCTGCATAGGTCAAACTTGAAATCAACGTGCCATCTGAACTGATTAAGTCGGCATTATTGCTAAACCAGTTTCCCGAAAACTCATCCCCCTCGGTAAGTTCAATTTCTATTGGTGAGCTTGTGTCTTCGGGGATATCATCCACTACACTTACGGTATATGTCTCAGCTTCAGACTGGTCGCCATCCTTATCAACGGCATAAATTGAAAAACTGAGTTCTAATGTGTTGTCGTCCGCTGGAACACCGTCAGGTTCATCGTGTTCAAGTGCACGGTATAGATCAAACTCGACAGTCCCATCGGTATTAAATCTA
Source organism: Vibrio sp. 1249-1 (assembly GCF_033340495.1). NCBI lineage: Bacteria > Pseudomonadati > Pseudomonadota > Gammaproteobacteria > Vibrionales > Vibrionaceae > Vibrio > Vibrio sp. 1249-1. The sequence continues at coordinate 532,752 of NZ_JAWOWJ010000002.1, read as the reverse complement.
ATTCTAAAGACGTCTTGCTCGCTTTCATCTCTTGCATATAACCAACCATTCGAGTCCGGTGAATCAAGCGAAACCAGGCTACCACTACTTGTTTTATAGCCGAGCGCATTGAACATATCGATATTCACGCTCACACTGGCGATAGAGTCTGAACCTTGTAATAGCGTAATGGATGGTGACGAGCCCTCGATGCCAGAATCAAGCGAATCATCATTCAACCCGCTTTCATTGACTGTGATTCCCTCTGTAATTACTAGTTCCGGAAACAAGCCATCATAGACCAGTATGTTGGACTCCGTAGAGATCTCGCTTCCATCAGAATCTCTCGCCACGATGGGCATAGAGATCGACAATTGCGTCCCATCACCTAAAACATGGTCAAGCGAGTGATAAAGCTCTACAGTTACATTAACGGTAGACGTATCATTTGATGGCAAAGAGAAGTCACTAGGTAACGTGACCCTAAATACAACGTCTCCAGTGTCTGAAATTGCGTCAAAGCTTCCATCATTGTTATCGTACCAAGTGACAGCCTCTCCGTTATAAGTAACAGCATCACCAAGCGTAGTTTTGACAGTATCTCCATCATTTATGTCAACACCCAGATACACAATCGGATCGAATGATGACGTAACTATCACATCCGTATTCGCTATGGCTGAAACCCCATCAGGAGCAATGTTTGTATCGACAGGTGTTTCGGTTAACTCGACATTGCCGCTATTGATTAGCGCTTGTCCATTGTCGTTATCTATCACATTAATGTCTAAAACGACCGACGTGTTATCTTGGTCTGAGTCCATTGCAGTAACAACGAGAGGTACGTTTGGATCAGTATTTTCTTGTTGGTCGAGAGCCTGAAAAAGCTCAAAGGAGTAGGTAATGTCGCTATTTGCATCAATAGGTAATGAAGCATTGAGGGTAGCTTGAAAGATGGGAATCTGAGTTTGCCCATCTTCGTCAAGAATATAACCATCAAGTGTTTTGCCATCCGCAGAGACTTGATAAAGCACAACTTGTTCACCACTCGTCAACAAGGGTTGTTCAGAGACGATGAACGACAAAGATTCGAGGTAATCACTGCCAACCTCAACTTGAAAATTCCCTGAGCTCAACACACTTCCATTTGCGAGATCAGATTCTTTTACTTCTACCCCATTCAAATTATTTAAAGTTGGGTCTGCGCCATCCTTTAGAACATAGTCAATTTCATTCTCTACAAGCGGTGTGGCATCTAAATCTACGCCACCAATGGTCAACGGGAAAGTGACCGTATCACTGCTATTGAATTGATCGATAGGGTGCTCAAGAGTAAGCGAAATTGAAGCTAATACATCGTTACCCGACTCAACGCCACTCAATGTTAACGTAAATACAGTGACACCATTCGCAAATGCTGTAATTTGCTTTCCGCTGGAACTTAACGTGTAGCTAAGCTCATTATCAGAGACTGAGCTTGTAAGCCCTAATGCTTCTAACTTAGTAATAGATGACCCACCGAAATACAAACTACTCGGATCAGGGTTGTCAGATCCCGCGACAATATTGACAGTTCCTTCAAAGTTCAATATCGGGCCATCCAAAGGGACTTCTGTTACGTCTATAGTCGCATTGCCTACGTAACCTGCTTGTCCATCAGTAATGTCAATGGTCGCGTTAGCCAAGCCATAGTCTTGGGAGTCATCTGCAGCTAAATAGCTGAAAGAAACACTTTGCTCGACCGAATGATCTAGGTTTCGACCTGCATCAAACAGCCAAGAGCCATCAGAAAATACGGTTAATTCGCCTTTTTCTAAATTAAAACTTACGGATCCCCCCTCTAGAATTGACTTCTGCTCCCCGCCAGCCTCTACAAATTTCACATAAAGTGTTCCATCAAGATCAATATCATTTTCAAGAACATTGCCCGTAATTGTTTGATCTTCTACGACTGAGTATGTGTCATCTCTAATCACCGGATCAGAGTCATAAATAGTAATCGTTAACGGTGCCACAACCGTCTCTTGTGTACCGTCAGCATCACTTTGAATGCTTTCAACCAATACGTTAGTCACCAGCTCATCTTGACCTACACCATGATCAATCGCTTCATAAAAAGTAATTTGAACCGTACCATCATCATTGACCTCTGCAGAGAAAACTAATCGGTCGTCAGTCGATGTTCCTTGTAAGCTCAACCCATCTTCTGCAACAACAACATTTATAGATTGACCGACCGATGTAAGCGCGCTCAAACTTGGTTGCTCTGCATGCAGTGCTGGCACACCATTTTCTATGTTGATGGCTGCCGAGCTGCTTTGCTCACCAAAAAATCCAACGATGTTTTCAGAAAATACCGTTGAACCGGGTAGCACTATTGTCGGCATGGTATCGACCGCATGGTTGCCGGCGGCATCCAACACTTCAGCTTCAATGGTCCACGTGCTGTTTAGATTGAGAGTGTTTACGTCAATTCCGGTTACTGTCCACGAACCTGATGCATCAACAAGGCCAGTAAAATTCAGCGTGCTGTCTCCGTCACTTACCCGAATCATCACTGCCAGACCTTGCTCTACACCACTGGTTGTCCCTCTCATTTCCGTGACTATACCCTCACGGAAATCATCAATGGCAAGACCACCGCTAATATAAAAATCCGTATCGATATCAATGGTGGGAGCAGTGGCATCTATGGTCGTAGCCTCATCCATTGCTTTCGCTTGGTTGCCCGCCACATCATTCACGGAGGCAGATACGGTTAACGCCCCATCGGCTAACGTGGATAAGTTCGCCCCTTCGACTTGCCACATACCATCAACGACAACGGCATTGAACGAGAGCATCACCCCTGAGCTGTCTTGAACCGTGACAGAAACCGTCTGACCATTTTCAACATCACTGACTTGCCCTGACAAAGTGACAGATTGGCGCTCTTCAATGTTTAAATAGCCGTCTCCGCCATCGTCAACGTCCACCGTCACACTTGCGAGCGTATCTTTGATGATGGTGTTTTCACTGGTTGCAGGGTTGCCCGCTATATCTATACTCTCAGCAACAACGGTCAGCGTACCTTCAGACAATCCAGAAAGGTCAACGTCGTCCAGAGACCAACTTCCACCAGTCACCACCGTTTCTAAGTTTATGATCGCTCCTAACGAGTCGGTTACCGTAACTTGGATACGCTGGCCATCTTCAATGTTTTCAATCGTTCCTTCGAGGCGAGTAGTCGCGATTTCGTACTGATTTAAATACTCATCCCCTCCACCATCAAAATTGACGTTCACCGTTGCAAGCGTATCTTTAATGGTCGTATCGACGGCGTTCAGGTTATTGCCATAAATGTCAGAAACCACAGAAGTCACCGTAAGCGGCCCTTCAGCAAGAGAAGACAGATCAACGCCTGATAGGGTATACGCCTCATTCTCTACGGTCGTTGTAACAGTAATGGAATTATTGAGGCTGTCGGTAATGGTGATAGTAACAAGCCACTCATCGCTTATCTTGAGTGCGTCACCTTGAATCGTGACACTAGGAACTTCAAACTGGTTTTCGTATCCATCGCCGCCATCAAGAATATCCACCGTTAAAGAGGCATCATCGTTCAAACCTTCAATTGCCTCTAAGGTAATATCCAATGTTACGGAGGTGGTGTCACCGTCTGAATCTGTTGCATTAACTAACAATGGTATATCCAGGATTTGATCTTTTGACAGATCGAAAGAGCGATATAATTCAAAGGAATACTCTATTTCACTACTCGACTCTAAAGGTAATGTGGATAATAGTTTCGATTGAAAAATATTTACTTCAACCCCACCTTCTAAGATATAGCCAGTAATTGTCGTACCGTCATCAGACAGCCGGTAAAGCAACTCACTTTCACTACTCACTAATGTGGGCTGGTTTAATTCGCTAAATCGAAGAGAGTCAACATAATCACTCCCGATATCGAGTTGAAGGCTCCCAGTCTTAAAGATTGTCCCACTTTCTAGATTAATCTCCTCCATTGCAACAACAGTCAAGTTGCTCAACGTAGGATCAACACCATCTTTCAACACGAAATCAATTTCATTCTCTACAAGCGGTGTGGAGTCTAGATCTGTCCCTCCAATGGTCAGCGGGAAGGTTACCGTATCACTACTATTGAATTGATCGATAGGATGATCAAGAGTAAGCGAGATTGAAGCTAGTACATCGTTACCCGACTCAATGCCACTCAATGTTAACGTAAATACAGTCACACCATTGGCAAATGCTGTGATTTGCTTTCCACTGGAACTTAACGTGTAGCTAAGCTCATTATCAGAGACTGAGCTTGTAAGCCCTAATGCCTCTAACTTAGTAATGGATGCCCCACCAAAATACAAACTAGTCGGATCAGGGTTATCAGAGCCAGCAATCACATTAACACTGCCTTCGGTGGTTAATAATGCCTCTCCCAGAGGTACTTCTGCTGTGTTTATAGTAGCGCTGCCTACATAACCCGCTTGGCCATCTATAATGTCGATAGTTGCGGTTGCTACACCGTAATCTTTTGAATCATCGGCTGCGAGATAATCAAATACGATACTTTGCTCAACCGTGTGATCTAAGTTGCGACTGGCATTCAACTGCCAAGAGCCATCTGAAAATACGGTTAATTCACCCTTATCTAGACTAAAACTTACTGAGCCACCATCAGGGACAGACTGGATCTCTCCTCCGGCTCTGACATATCGAATGTACAAGTCACCATCAATATCAATGTCATTCTCCAGTACATTGCCAGAAATGACTTGGCCTTCGGTTACACTATATGACTCATTTGCGATCACTGGGTCGGCATCACTGATGACGATTTCTAGGGGGGCCACAACCGTCTCTTGTGTACCATCAGCATCACTTTGAATGCTTTCAACCAATACGTTAGTCACCAGCTCATCTTGACCTACACCATGATCAATCGCTTCATAAAAAGTAATTTGAACCGTACCATCATCATTGACCTCTGCAGAGAAAACTAATCGGTCGTCAGTCGATGTTCCTTGTAAGCTCAACCCATCTTCTGCAACAACAACATTTATAGATTGACCGACCGATGTAAGCGCGCTCAAACTTGGTTGCTCTGCATGCAGTGCTGGCACACCATTTTCTATGTTGATGGCTGCCGAGCTGCTTTGCTCACCAAAAAATCCAACGATGTTTTCAGAAAATACCGTTGAACCGGGTAGCACTATTGTCGGCATGGTATCGACCGCATGGTTGCCGGCGGCATCCAACACTTCAGCTTCAATGGTCCACGTGCTGTTTAGATTGAGAGTGTTTACGTCAATTCCGGTTACTGTCCACGAACCTGATGCATCAACAAGGCCAGTAAAATTCAGCGTGCTGTCTCCGTCACTTACCCGAATCATCACTGCCAGACCTTGCTCTACACCACTGGTTGTCCCTCTCATTTCCGTGACTATACCCTCACGGAAATCATCAATGGCAAGACCACCGCTAATATAAAAATCCGTATCGATATCAATGGTGGGAGCAGTGGCATCTATGGTCGTAGCCTCATCCATTGCTTTCGCTTGGTTGCCCGCCACATCATTCACGGAGGCAGATACGGTTAACGCCCCATCGGCTAACGTGGATAAGTTCGCCCCTTCGACTTGCCACATACCATCAACGACAACGGCATTGAACGAGAGCATCACCCCTGAGCTGTCTTGAACCGTGACAGAAACCGTCTGACCATTTTCAACATCACTGACTTGCCCTGACAAAGTGACAGATTGGCGCTCTTCAATGTTTAAATAGCCGTCTCCGCCATCGTCAACGTCCACCGTCACACTTGCGAGCGTATCTTTGATGATGGTGTTTTCACTGGTTGCAGGGTTGCCCGCTATATCTATACTCTCAGCAACAACGGTCAGCGTACCTTCAGACAATCCAGAAAGGTCAACGTCGTCCAGAGACCAACTTCCACCAGTCACCACCGTTTCTAAGTTTATGATCGCTCCTAACGAGTCGGTTACCGTAACTTGGATACGCTGGCCATCTTCAATGTTTTCAATCGTTCCTTCGAGGCGAGTAGTCGCGATTTCGTACTGATTTAAATACTCATCCCCTCCACCATCAAAATTGACGTTCACCGTTGCAAGCGTATCTTTAATGGTCGTATCGACGGCGTTCAGGTTATTGCCATAAATGTCAGAAACCACAGAAGTCACCGTAAGCGGCCCTTCAGCAAGAGAAGACAGATCAACGCCTGATAGGGTATACGCCTCATTCTCTACGGTCGTTGTAACAGTAATGGAATTATTGAGGCTGTCGGTAATGGTGATAGTAACAAGCCACTCATCGCTTATCTTGAGTGCGTCACCTTGAATCGTGACACTAGGAACTTCAAACTGGTTTTCGTATCCATCGCCGCCATCAAGAATATCCACCGTTAATATAGCATCGGGATTCAACCGCTCAGGAGCCTGAGTCTCAGAAGTTGGGTTCTCTCTTTCTTGCACTGCTGGCCTAGTAACATAGCCATTAGAAACGAGTTGCTCAGGTAAAACAGCGCGAATATAGGCAACAAAACTTAACCCACCAGAAGACTCACTAAAATCTCGAACGCTCTGATTAAAAGTGGATTCAATACCGTTTTGAGATGCAATTAAAAGATCATTCGAACTCGATTCATCCTCACTTGTTGTATCTTCATTAAATGTAATATCGAGAATGTCAGTATTAAGAACAACCACCTCTACTTCTGGAACTAATTGTTCGTTGGGCAACATTTGGATCCAAGAACCGTCACTTAAAACCGCCCAAAGAACATTACCGATTTGAATGTAGAGTATTGGCTGCATAATTCGCCCCATATGAAACAACGAACTTTAAGTATGGTCGACGAATATGACTGTTCAAATGAAACTAGAAAAAACATGGCCCTAAATGGCTCTAATGAGATATTGAACCAAAAACATACCTCATGTATGCGAGAAAGAGCCATTGGGGTAAACTACTTCTGGCGTAATCCATCCACTGGAAATTGATTGAAATTCCCCTTGCTACAATCGGGCTCATATCCAAATGGAGCAGGGAAAGGAATCGTATCGCAGCTTGTTGAAACGGAAGATTCAAACTTTACTCTCTTTCCTATCATGATAGGAAATAACCATGTGGCATTATTTCTTAAATCAAACTCCTCTTTAGGGTCATCAATCAAATTGTATATTTCAGGGATCTGTAATGGGCGCCCTTTCTCCGGCATGATATCTTGATCAATAAAGTGCATCTTGTAATTTTCCCACTTATAAGCGTAGGTTTCAGAGCCATTGTTAACGATAAAACCATCTCGATTAGACTTTTCACTATCTCCCTTTAAAAAGGCCCACTGATCAATACTATCTATTGTTCTATCGCTTGGTAATTTGTATCCACCGACATGAGAAAGTGAGGCAAATAGATCCACAACATGGATAATTTCATCACTCACTCTGCCCGGTTTGATGTGGTTAGGCCAAGAGGCAATAAATGGTGTTCGGAGAGAGCCTTCAAGAGCCGTAAAGTACGCACCACGCCATGGTCCGCTAGAGCCTTGGTATGGCATATGCCACTCTGGACCGTTGTCAGAAAACCAAATCACTAGTGTATTGTCTTTAATTCCTGCTTTTTCTATTGCACCAATAACTTGCCCAGCTCGAAAATCTATCTCAGCTAACACATCTGAGTAATTTCCTTTGCCTGTTTTACCAATAAAATCAGGATGAGGTAGCGTCGGTAAATGTGGTTGAGTAAAAGTAATTACAGAGAAAAATGGCTTATTCTCTTTCACATTTCGATTTATAAAATCTGTGGCATGTTCAACTAGCTCACTGTCAATCGTTCTACGTGAGTCCAAATTATATTCTTTGACCCCTTTAGGATCCTGCCCTGCTCTAGCTGAAAGGATTTGAGGTTTAGGTAATATAGCTTTATAACCGGGTTGAGAGCTATATTCTGACTCATCCGTCGTATTTGCAATGCCATACCATTCATCAAAGCCTTGATCCGTTGGAAAGCGCCCTTTTTGGTCTCCCAAATGCCATTTCCCGTAAAGGCTCGTGTTATATCCTTGTTCCTTAAACTTCTCTGCAATGGTTATCTCCCAGTTCACCATACCGTAAGGCACTCCCCAAACAACCTTATCTGTCCCAGACCTAAGCGCTCGCCTCCCCGTCATGAATGAGGAGCGAGTTGGCGTGCATTGCGGTTCCACATTAAAATTAGTAAGGCGTACACCTTCTCTAGCAAGTTGATCTAAGTTTTTAGTTTCAACACCTCTGGTACTCCCATAGGAACTTAGTTCTCCCCACCCAAGGTTATCAACCAACATTACTACGACATTTGGTGTCTCTTCCGCAACCACTTCTAACGGGATACATAGAAACAGGATAGTTGCTAGTTTATTTTTCATAGTGTCGCCTTTCATTGAAATTTAATCCTGTAAGTGCGTCTTATCACACTTAAAACACACTAAAGTCTAGTTCATGTTAATTAACATTTTTGAAAAACAGGGATTACTTGGAAGCAACAAAAAACCTCTACTATATTCAACTAACTACATTGTCTCATTTGGTGTCATCTCACTCGACTTCGCCATGATGAACACAATTAGTAACGTTATATAACGATAATGGATTCATTTATCGCGGAGGATTTTCATGCGAAACTCGATTAAAAAGGTAATGGCATTGGTCGGTACATTAGCTGCGTCCACAACCTTTGCTGCCGATAAGCCCAACATCCTTGTGTTCTGGGGTGACGATGTAGGTGTATACAACATTAGTGCGTATCACAATGGTATGATGGGAGGGAAGACTCCTAACATTGATAAAATCGCCAATGAAGGTGCCATTTTCACAGACGCTTACGCACAACAGAGTTGTACTGCCGGACGAGCCTCATTTATTCTGGGTCAACATCCGTTTCGTACCGGTCTATTGACTATTGGTATGCCCGGCGCAAAAGAGGGTATTCAATCGAAAGATCCTACTATCGCAGAGTTACTTAAAAATCACGGCTATGTGTCTGGTCAGTTTGGTAAAAACCACCTTGGTGATCAAGATGAGCACCTACCAACTAACCATGGGTTTGATGAGTTCTTTGGTAACCTATACCATTTAAACGCGGAAGAAGAGCCTGAGTCTGAGTTTTATCCAAAAGATCCAGAGTTTCGTAAAAAATTCGGACCTCGAGGCGTGTTGAAGGCGACTGCGGATGGCAAAATCGAGGACACAGGTCCCCTTACTCGTAAGCGTATGGAAAACGTAGACCGAGAGTTCATGGATGCTAGCTTGGCATTTATGGAAAAAGCAGTAAAAGAAGACAAACCATTCTTTATTTGGCATAACTCAACCCGTATGCACGTCTGGACACATTTGAGTGAAGAATATCAAGGGAAGTCAGGTTACGGCTTATACGCCGATGGCATGATGGACCTAGATGATCAAGTAGGTGTCATGCTTGATAAACTTGAAGAGCTAGGCGTAGCAGATAACACCATTGTTGTTTTTAGTACTGATAATGGCGCTGAGAAATTTACCTGGCCAGATGGTGGTACTACACCGTTCAAGGGCGAAAAAGGTACGACTTGGGAAGGCGGATTCCGCGTTCCGATGATGGTACGCTGGCCTGGAAACATTAAACCAGGAACGGTTATCAACGATATCTTTTCACAAGAAGACTGGATGCCAACTCTACTAGCAGCTGTGGGCGAACCTGATGTGAAAGAAAAACTATTGAAGGGTCATAAAGCAGCGGGCAAAACCTTTAAAGCACATTTAGATGGCTACAACCAACTTGATCTGCTGACTGGTAAAGCTGATGAAGGCGCACGCAAAGAAATCTTTTACTTCGATGCTGGTGGTAATTTAAACGCCGTTCGTTATAAAGACTGGAAGATCCACTTCAGTATTATGGAGGGTGCCATTAATGAGGCATACCGCAAAACACCTAGTTGGCCTTTGATTGTAAACCTTCGTATGGATCCATTTGAGGTCGGTCCAGATGCAGCACTTTACGTCAGACATTTTTACGCTGATCAAATGTGGATGTTCGTTCCTGCTCAAGCTATCGTGCGTAAGTTCCTAGAGACATTTAAGGAGTTCCCTGCAACGAAAGGTAGCTCGTTAAGTATTGAAAAAGTGGTAGAAACAATGACACAGCAACCTAGAAACTAGACCCTAGGTATCGAAGCTACTGTGGAATTAACTAAGGCCTCAATTGTGAGGCCTTTTATTTCGTTGCAATTGTTTGGTTGCAGCAATTTATGGTCAAACAAAGATTATCATTTAGTGCTCTCTTTAAACACTTGATTCCAATCTTGTTTCATATCGACAAATAGCCAACCTTGCTCTTCACCTACTTTAAACGATTTATCTAACTTACCAACATGAGAATCTTTATCATACGCCCATTCGCGCTTGTCATCCGTGTGATGGATAATCGCAGAAAATCTTGGACCTGAACCTGCTTTCGTCCACTCTAACATCTGTAAATCACCATCAGAATTACCAAACGCCATGACCGGACGTTTGCCAATGAAGTTTTGGATCGTCACAGGCTTTACTGCTTTGTCATTGACGAAGTCTATTTCCGGCATGCGTTGGATGGTAGGTTTTCCATCAACACTTTGATATTCCGCCTTTAACGTCGTTCCCACGATGTTTTGCGTTGGAATGCCGTATACGTCCGGCGCCCAAACGCGCATAAATTCAATTCCGCCTCCAGAAACGATGTAGGTCTGATAGTCGTTCGCTCTTAAATAGTCGAGCAGTTCGAGCATAGGTTGATAGACCATTTCAGTGTATGGTCTACCCGTTGTTGGATGGACAGCCGTTTTCAACCATTCCTTAACTTCTTGATGAAACTGTTCAGTAGACATTCCAGAATGGGTTGCCATAACAAGCTTCATTACACCTTCGAGTCCTTGTTTACCAATCCCCTCCATGTCACCTTTTAATGCGGAAGCAAAGGGTTCGGTTGTCTTCCAATCAGGATGCTCAGAGGCCATTTCTTTTACTCTATCGATCGCAAAAAACAACTGTAGATAAACAGGCTTTTCTGCCCAAAGTGTTCCATCATTATCAAACGTCGCGATTCGTTGGCTTTCAGGAACATAGGAATCCGAACCTTGGGTCGTTGTTTTCGTAACAAACGCCACAATAGCTTGCTTAGCGTCAGTGTTGTTCCATGACGGAAGTGGATCTTGCATATCAGCAGCAACAGCGTAACTAGACAGAGCAAAACCTGTTGCTAAGACAATCGCCTTTAACTTTATAGCCATCTTAATTCCTTATATTGAGGTGCTAGGTGCGAATCCAATCAAAAGTATAGTTCAATTGAAACAGGCGCATATTGAACTGAAATATGCAACGGCTACCAAAAAGTGACAATGTCACTAATCTAGTCCACTATTTTATTAAAATAGAAACATGGAATTTAACGATTAGAGTTTAAATTCATTGGCTTCAACTGATGTAGGGGCACTTTTACGTCCCTTTTTCTGATTGAGCTCTTCAATAACATAGTCGGGAGCGACCTTCGTTAGCTCTGTTAAACAGTCATCCGTTTTAGGGTTGCCGTATCTAACATAGATGTCACACACGGCATACAATTGTTCTGGAGCACCGGATATCAAATACGCTTGCTCAAAAGCGTTGACAGACTTCTTCAAGTCTAACTCTTCTTGCAGAACACCATTTAAGTACCAAAAGTAACTGTTCGTCTTTGCCATCGTCGCAGCTTTGTCTATTTCAAACGCCGCTTCTTTCTTTTTGTCTAATCTAACCAAAGCGAGAGATTTAGAATAATGCAGCGAGGCATCTTCTGAATTTAGCTTGATACCCTCGTCAAGCACGTTGATAGCTTTTTGGTCTAGCTGTTGCGCTCGGAAGTTGTCTGCGTAGCTTAACCAAACTTGAGGGTTGTTTGGCTCAAGCTTAGTTAACTCTGGGTATATCAGCGCCGCTTTATCCCAATCACGATGCCAACGGTAAACGTCTGCAAGTAATAACTTGGAAACATTATCGTTCTTACTGGACAAGTGTGCTGTCAGCTCTGAAACAGGCCCTTCAAGTGACTGCTGTTGCTCTGAACTCAAATTGGCGTAATCTCGAACGAGGTTAATCGCTGCTGTAATTCGCACCATGGCGGCGTCATCACTCAATAATGGTGAAATCAAACGCCAACGGTGCTCAATCATATATGGCTGTGCTCCCACAATCGCAGCTTCGCGAATACCTGCATCTTCATCCTGCAACCCACGCGCAACTGCAACCAATGCATTTTGGCTTGGATAGTTGGCTAACTCACGTAAAGCATCAATACGTTTTTCTGAAGACAACTTTTTATTTTGCGAATCATAAGACAGCTTTTCGACTCGTTGCGCCGGTGTCATTTTCGCTTCTTGTGGAGTGACAACCGTTGTCGGCGATACTTGATCTGGGTCTAGCAATGTTGTTTCTTGTGCCACTGCTGCTTGACTCGCAGCAATGCCGATCGAGATCACGAGTAATGATTTAGAGAGCAGCTTAATTTTTTGCATTCAATAACCTATATTCTTTCATTTCCGGGCCTGTAGCAGGCGTAGTGACTATCTTAAAACTTCGTTTCAAACACAGTCTGTGTTTGAGTAGCTTGCTGGCGTAGAATCTGTTCACTGTATTTACCGTGAACAACTGGGTTACCTGTCGCTCGTAAGATGTACGCCATCGACTGATCAACATGGGTAAAAAACTTCTTCCAACCCGCGCAGAGATAATTAAGACCAGGCTCACCTTGCCTAGTACGGATAAAACGGTTTTTGGGACATTCTCCAAAACATGCAAATTGATAATCACATTGAAGGCACTGTTGGGGCAGCGTACGACTTTTAGCAAACCCAAATTTCTGCTGCTCAGAGCTATAAGCGAGCGTATCGAGCTTTTCGTGATGAATGTTTCCAACCTTATATTCTGGGTACACGTAATGATCACACGCAAACACATCACCATTAGGCTCCATTGCTAAGCCCTTCCCGCAGATTTCACCTAACGTACACAGTGGGTTTTTTCTGCCCATCCAGGTTTCGATACTGGCTTCAAAGTACTGCACAAACACGTTGCCGATATCGTGTAAAACCCATTCATTGAAAATCGCGATCAGAAAATTTCCCCATGCTTCATCCGCAACGCAAAAAGGCTCAACAACGGCATCTTTATGACCTGGGATCAACCGTTTATCTCCTTGCTTTAGTTGCTCGTTTGGCTCCCAAGTTTGAGGGGCGGTTGTTCTGAATGTTTTCTGCTCAACTATTGGAATAAACTGCATTTGAGGGGAGCGTACTTCATCTCGCAAGAATCGGTACACTTCAAGTGGGTTACGGCTGGTCAAGTTGTTAACACAAGTGAGCGTAGCAAACTTTACTTCGTGCTTATGTAATAGTTCAACCGCATTCATGACTTGCCGGAATGTGCCTCTACCAGCTCGGTTTGTTCGATAAGCGTTATGCATCATTTCTGGACCATCAATGCTTAAACCGACGAGAAAGTTTTTCGCCTTTAAAAACTCACACCATTCATCGTTAAGCAGTGTGCCATTAGTCTGGAGATCATTGGAGATCGTAATGCCATCGGGACGGTATTTATTCTGTAGCTCAACAATTGTCTTGAAATAATCCAAACCTAGCATTGTCGGCTCACCACCCTGCCAAGAGAAAATAATTTCAGGTGTATTTTGTCCCGCTATATATTGACGGATATAGGTCTCTAGCGTTTCCTCATCCATGACTGGTGAGCAGCCTGGCTTGTACTCAAGTAAATCTTGTTTGCTTAGGTAATAACAATAGGTGCAATCGATATTGCACACTGCACCGATAGGTTTCGCCATGACATGTAATCGCTTGGATGCTTTTCCATTGAACTGCGGACCTTGAGTTATGTGCATTCATCACCTTCTTAGTTGCTAGCCTGTGCCCAACGGCGTTAAGACTAATCATTAAGTTAATCGCCTAGTGTGATGATAATGTTCAATTATTCGTGGCGCTTGTTATAGTGTGTATAACTGTTTTTCATAGACTTGCCTGATAAAATTCTTTGATCATAAATGTTGATGGAGCTCCCCTATGAAGCATTCCAAAAGTAATACTCTTTACCTTGGTGCCGCTATTTCGATTTCGCTAATTATGACTGGATGTGCAACAACACAACCTAGCCCTCTTGCTCAAAAAATCGATCAAGATATGGTTCTTATTGAAGGTGGACAATTTATGATGGGCTCGGATAATCCATCAGCAAATAAATCCGAGCACCCGGCTCGCACCGTTCGCGTGGATGATTTCTATTTGGCAAAATTTGAGGTAACCCAAGAGTTATTCGAATCGGTTACAGGCTCTTCTCTGAGTTATTTTAGAAACCCAAATACGCCCGTGAATAACATTAGCTGGCAACAAGCCAATTATTTTATAAAGAAATTGAATGAAAAAACGGGAGAGCACTATCGTTTACCCACCGAAGCAGAATGGGAGTTTGCAGCGAAAGGGGGGAATCTAAGTCAAGGATTCACTTACGCGGGGTCTGATGATATTAACGACGTTGCCTGGTATGCCAGTAACTCAAACAATAAGGCACACAAGGTAGGTCAGAAAAAACCGAATGAGCTTGGCTTATACGATATGACGGGTAATGTTGGTGAGTTTGTTATTGATGCGTTTGATGAAGGCTATTACAAATCAGCACCAAGTGATAATCCGGTAAACGCAAAAGATGAAAAAGAAAGCCTTGCACACAAGTCTGTACGAGGTGGTAGCTTTGCCTATAATGCTGACGAATCCGAAAACTATCGTCGCGATTTTGCTAGCCAGTCAGTCATCATGTCCGACATGGGGCTGAGATTAGCGAAAGACGCTGATTAAACTAAGCAAGAAAAAAGTGGAGCGATAAAAGCTCCACTTTTGGTAATTAGCTCCTATTGACCCCGACAATAGAGGCTTTAAGCTGATCAATAGCTTGTTTAGGTGCATATTGACTAAGCTCTTGTATGCACCTATCGAAAGCAAAAGCGACAGCACCTTTTTTATGATTTCTCGCTAGAACCTCGCATTGAGCATACAAGTGCTGTGGATTGCCACCGACTTCAAATGCTGTTTGCAACGCTTTACTGGCTTCTAGAACATCGCTTTTTTCTAGAGCTAGACCGTACACGTACCAATAATGAGCATTAGTTTCACCAATTTCTGCGGCGCGTCTAAGTAGCTTTTTCGCATCATCAGCTTTGCCTTGACGCAACAAAGAAAGACCTGCGCTGTATGGTAACGTGCTGGATTTAGGTTGAGCTTTCATCCCTTGTTGTAGCACCGTGAGCGCAGCTTCTTCTTTACCTAGGTGACGATACAAATCTGCTAGGTTAACGTAGCTATTTTCGAAATAGGGTTCGATGCTGATCGCTTGTTTATACAGCTCGGCCGCTTTGTCGATTTCACCTAAGCTGCGGTACACATTCGCCAAATTGGTTCTTCCGAAACCACGATCGGCATTAAACTCTTGAATTTCCATGTACTCTTCTAAGGGCAATTTAATGATATCTTTTTGTAAAGGGGTCATTTGTTCGTAGTTCGCTACCAGCACCGAGGCAGCTTCCGCTCTCACTGAAAGCACCGGGTCACCAAGCAATGGCTCTAGAATCCGCCACCGATCATGAAATTCATAACCAGACGAGCCTGAAATTGCCCCTAATCGAACCATTTCATTCTCATTCTTAACGGCCCTAGCCAAAGATACTGTTGTATTTTGGTCAGTGTTGCCCCCCATTCTCTCCAGGGCTGAGGCGCGAATAATGTCTTTTAAAGACGAATCCTGAGCAGAGTATGCCAACGCATTTGCTGCTCCTTGATGACCAATTGAATCCGCATAAAATGCGACAGCAAAATGTTGTTGATTACGATACTTCGAATTCGGGTACCATTCTGCTATCTGTTCATCGGCCCATTGATTGCTTTTATCTTCATGGCATGACATGCAAACATTGGGCGTTCCAATGTGTTTGCTCAAATCCGGTCGTGGAATATGCCAACTGTGGTCTCTACGAGGATCGACTTGCATGTAAGTCGTTTCTGGCATGTGACAAGCCGTACATTGCGATGCTTCAGATCCAGCCTTATGAAAGGTATGCTTTTCAGGTGTATATTCCGATGCAATATGGCATTGCGAACATACTGCCTCTTCTGGGATCGTTAACTCTGCCGTGTGTGGATCATGGCAATTAGTGCACGTGACCCCCTTCTCCGCCATTTCAGATTGAAGAAACGAACCATAAACATAATCTTCGTCGTAAATCTGTCCATCATGATAGTAGAGTTCAGGTGTTATAAGACTTAAGCGATATTTATCAAAAAAAGAACCTTTAACATGATCACCTGTTTCATTTAACTGGGTTCGGCGACTATGGCATTGAGCGCATGTTTGCACTTGATTGGTTGCTTCAATTGATTTCGGCTGTAACGTACTATGGCCTTCCTCAAACACCCAATCCGACACTGCTTTAGACAAATTTCGATCAAAGCCATAATGGCCGTCATGCTCAAAAGAAGTGCCAGCATTTTTGTATTTCTTGGCCAGTTCTATGTGCTGACTAGCGGGACCATGGCATGCTTCGCATCCCACATTAATCTCTGACCATGAGCTGTTGTAAGTGTTTTTGTCAGCGTCGTAATTCTTCTTTAGGTTCGTTGAATGGCAATCAGCACACATGAAGTTCCAATTTTGCCCGGTATTGGTCCAATAGAATTCATCCGTTGTTGTCGTTTCTGGATAAAGATGAAACCAACGCTGTCCCCCTTCAACTTTAGCTCTTGTGTCCCAAGCAAAAGGAATAAGCTGCACGCGGCCATCTTCAAACTCGACCATGTACTGCTGCAGTGGCTCCCAGCCAAATGTATAGCTGATCTTATAGTCATGCCATTGCCCGTCAGAGCCTTGAATGTTGACCCAATATTCGCCGCCTTTTTTAAAAAACCGATTAGGCATTCCTTTGTGCGTTACAACATGGTTATCAAAATCACCACGTACAGAGGTTGTACTTGCATGCTTCATGGCCATATCGTGATGTGACCCCTTCCAAGCCTCCACCTCGTTTTGGTGGCACTCTGCACAAGCTTGTGTGCCAGCATATTCTGGATTTAAGCCTGAAGGAATATTTGGTTTCTCTGTGAATAACTCTTGAGAAAAAGCCATAAAACTGACAACAACGTTGACCAGCAATAAAATGCGAAACCGGCCTGCCCACTGACTCATAGATATCCTTATATTTATAATGTACAACCTAAATCAATATAGACACTAAATCACTGGTTATACAAATAATTACAAGCAATACATAACGACTTTAGTATTGCTTTAGGACCGTAAAACAAGCGAGCATCCTATTGTTTTTCATTTCCATCCCCTCTTCTACTACGCAATAAAAATAAGGCTCTTCAGTGATCTAAATCTACTTTACGAATCTCTACAAACTAACAGGACAATCCTATTTCTTCTTAATTAACAAATAGTTACCACCCAACAATAACTTATGGTTATATCGAGTATAAGAGGATTTTTCTATATACATCATTAACTTATGCAGCAACTAAGCATAAGGCTCACTTGTGCTTATCTTTACTCTCAACAATCTGGAGTTTTTATGGCAAATCAATTGAGCAAAATCGCTGTAGGCGCAGGACTGTTAGCGGCGTCCAGTGCTGCTATGGCAGCCGACAAACCGAATATTCTGGCAATTTTTGGTGACGATATCGGCTACTGGAATATCAGCGCATACAACCAAGGTATGATGAGTTACAAAACGCCAAACATCGACCGTATCGCGAATGAAGGTGCGTTGTTCACAGATCACTACGGACAACAGTCTTGTACTGCTGGTCGCGCGGCCTTTATTACGGGTGAAGAGCCATTTCGTACGGGTTTGTTAACAATTGGTATGCCAGGCTCTGACCACGGCATACCTGATTGGGCGCCAACCATTGCAGATCTGTTAAAAGAACAAGGTTACATGACGGGTCAATTTGGTAAAAACCACTTAGGTGACCAAGATAAGCACTTACCGACAAAACACGGCTTTGACGAATTCTTCGGTAACTTATATCACCTAAACGCAGAAGAAGAGCCTGAAACTTATTACTACCCTAAAGACCCAGAGTTTCGTAAAAACTATGGCCCTCGTGGTGTCATTAAGTCTTATGCCGACGGTAAGATTGAAGACACTGGCCCGATGACACGAAAACGTATGGAGCACGCAGATGAAGAGTTCCTAGAGAGCTCTTTGGCATTTATGGAAAAAGCAGTTAAGGCGGATAAACCCTTCTTTATTTGGCATAACGCCACTCGTATGCACGTTTGGACTCGCTTGCAGGAAAAATACCAAGGTAAATCAGGTGTAAGCATTTATGCCGATGGTATGCTGGAACACGATGATCATGTAGGTGTTTTACTCGACAAGCTGGATGAGCTAGGTGTTGCAGACAACACTATCGTTATCTACTCAACGGACAACGGCGCAGAAACCATGACTTGGCCAGATGGTGGCGCAACACCATTCCATGGTGAAAAAGGTACAACTTGGGAAGGCGGTATGCGTGTTCCTCAACTGGTTCGTTGGCCAGGCGTCATTAAGCCAGGAACCAAGATCAATGAAATGATGGCACACCAAGACTGGTTGCCTACATTATTGGCAGCTGCTGGCGTACCTGATGTAAAAGAAAAACTGGCAGAAGGCTACAAAGCAAATGGCAAAGAATGGCGTGTGCATTTAGATGGTTACAACTTCATGCCATACTTTGAAGGTAAGGAAGAAAAAGGCCCTCGTGAGTCGCTGCTTTACTTTACGTCTAATGGTGAATTAAACGCTGTCCGCTGGAATGACTGGAAACTTCACTTTGCAACGCTTGAAGGGAACCTAAGTAACGCAGTTCGTTTTGCTCCGAACTGGCCTAAAATCATCCACCTACGTGCTGACCCATTCGAAAAAGGCCCAAGCGAATCACAAATGTACTTGCGTTGGATGGCTGACAACATGTGGCTATTTGTACCTGTACAAGACGTTGTGGGAGAGTTCTTTAAAACACTTCCAGAATACCCAATGCAACGTGGCACAGCGATGAACCCTGCTTCACTAAACTACGACTCTCTAAAAATGCAAGAGAAGCTGCAACAACTAGACAAAGTTGAACAAGAAATCAGCAAGTTTAAGTAAACTAAGTTAACGTTAGTTAATCAGTAACATAAGCCAGCAGACCATTCTGCTGGCTTATGTGTATCGCCACATAGGAACTTACTTAAATCGCCTGTTTAGCCTATACAAAGTGGGCATTGTGAGTACAAACTGAAAAACAAAAAAAGGAGAGCTAACCTGCTCTCCTTTGTATTTTAACCGTGGATAAACTAAGCCACATTAACCGATTTAGCTAAACTGCTACTTTGGAAAAACTCATCATGCAATGCGCAAATCGCGTGCTGGTATTCCTTATCACCGACAACAAATTGAACATTTACATTTCTCAATGATGAGTGCAGTGCAACTGGCGTAACGCCATTATTCATCAATGCAAGCACACCTTTCGCCAACGTCTTATTGGTATCAATTTGAGAACCGATGGCTGAGATAAGCGCGACCATACGGCCTTTAATCGAGGCATTCGGATAACGTTTCTCTGCTTTGTACAATACTTTGTTTAAGCTATCAGTACTGCCACCTAGATAGTAAGTAATAGAGTTCGCGTTCATCTCTTTACCAACCAAACTTACACGAGCATCGGAGATGATTTCCATCAATTCGTAACTAACGTTATCGGCTTTTCCTACCATTGCTTGGTCAAACAAATGCAGTGCAAATACTTTTTCTTTACCTGCGATGATCTCGACTTTGTCTTCTTCCGGACGATAGCTTGAAGAGATCAAAGTACCTTCGTGTTCAGGTTCGAATGTATTTTTAATCTGTAGCTCAATACCACTTTCACGCAAACCCGCAGCGGCATTTGGGTGAATCGCTTCCATGCCAAGGTTGGCAAGTTGGTCTGCTACGTCATAGTTTGTACTACCAATTGGTAATACTTTTTCAGGGCCAACAACGCGTGGGTCCGCTGAGCTCAAGTGGTACTCTTTGTGAATTACTGCTAAATCCGCTTTTGTTATTGCTGCAATTCGGCTAAATGTCATCTCACTATAACCTCGGTCATAAGTGTGCATTAGGCCCTCTTTACAGTAAGCATAACCTGTCACGATTGGCAGTTCTTTTGATACATCGATATCAGCAAACGCGTCACTGATCGACTCATCAAGGCTTCTTGGCGCTTGATTATCCCAACCAGACAGGTCAACGAACTTAGCGTTAATACCCATATTTTTTAGTTTTAGTGCTGTGTTGTAAGCACTATGTGCCTCACCGATAGACGAGAGAAACTCTCGAATTTGAGGCAAGTACTGGCGCAACGAAAATTGACCGTACTGACAGGTTTCTAAAATATTCGCGATACAGTTTTTCGCTTCAGCAATACGGGAGCGAATGAATTTATCCGCACGGATACGATTCATTGGGTCCGCAAAAATATTTTCATTGGTCAGCAACATACGGCTTTCAACGTACGCTAACGCTTCTTCCCATTTGTCGTCGCGTTTCGCGATAAGCTGATAAACGCCTGGTTTACTGGTTTTTTTACACTCGAGCAGCGCATCGGTCATACCACCGTATGCAGATACGACAAAAATACGATTGTATGGTGTTTTGGGACGAAGAATAATATTGTCGAGAACAGCATCAAATGCTGTCATTGATGTACCGCCGATTTTTTCTACGGTAAATGTCATGATAAGCCTTTTTTGATTGGTAACTTTAAAAAGAAAAAAGAAGAGATAGTAAAGTGTGGGGTGGCAAAGCACCCCACCATCATCTTTTAGTCAACGAGAGGATAAACACCGTTTTCATCGTGCACTTCAGCGCCAGTAATCGGTGGGTTAAACACGCACGCCATTACCATTTCTTTATTCTTATAAGCTCTCAAGTAGTGCTCATCGTGTTTATCAAGGATGTATAATGTACCTGGTTTGATTGGGTACGTTTCTCCACCTACAACTTCAATCTCACCTTCACCACTCATACAAAACACCGATTCAAGGTGGTTTTGATAGTGAATATGAGTTTCTGTATCTTCATAAATCGTTGTGATGTGGAAAGAGAAACCCATGTTGTCGTCTTTCAACAACATGCGGACACTTTCCCAGTTATCTGAAACAACACGTCGTTCGCTGTTGCGGCATTCATCTAGAGTTCTGACGATCATAATTAAAATCCTTATTAAGATGCTTGTTTGAAATGTTTCGCAGCGATAGTCTCTACTGCATTTTCAAAGATGCTTAGTCCTTGATCTAGCTCTGATTCGCTGATGGTTAGTGGACAGAAGAACTTCACAACTTCATCGTCTGGACCCGCTGTCTCTATCACCATTCCATTCTCGAAACAGTTTTTCGCAATTTCAGATGCCATGTCACCATTGATACATTCAATACCAACCATCATGCCGCGGCCTTTTTTCTGCACAAACATTTGTGGAAAGCGACGAACACAACGGTCAATAACTGCACTCACCTTGTCTGAACACTGCTTGATGTGTGTTTCAAAATCATCGTTTGCCCAGTAAATTTCTAGTGCTTTTGCAGCAGTAATAAAGGCGTGATTATTGCCACGGAACGTACCGTTATGCTCGCCTGGCTTCCACTGGTCAAGCTCAGGCTTAAGTAATACGACAGCCATCGGCAAACCGTAACCACCGATCGACTTCGATAGCGTCACGATATCCGGTTGGATACCAGACGGCTCGAAACTAAAGAAAGTACCGGTACGTCCACAACCTGCTTGAATGTCATCGACAATCACAAGAATGTCATTGGCTTTACAGATTTTGCTCAAACGTTGTAACCACTCGTTTGAAGCAGCATTTAAACCACCTTCACCCTGCACAGTTTCAAGAAGTACAGCAGCTGGTTTATCCATACCTGCAGAGTTATCATTTAGCATGGTTTCGAACAGCGCGAGACCATCTACGCCAGCGTAACCTTCAAATGGAATACGAGTGACGTTACTTAGGCTAGAGCCGTTACCTTGTCTGTGGTGCTGGTTACCCGTTGCAGCCAGTGCGCCAGCAGTACAACCATGGAAACCGTTAGTAAACGCAACGACGCTGTCGCGGCCTTTTACTTTTTTAGCCAGCTTCAATGCCGCCTCAACAGCGTTAGTACCTGTTGGGCCCGTAAACTGAACCTTGTAATCCAAGTTTCTTGGTTTAAGGATGTAAGTATCCAACGCTTCCAGAAACGATGCTTTCGCTTCTGAGTGCATATCCAAACCGTGAGTAATACCGTCCATTTCAATGTACTCAAGCAACGCTTGTTTTAGTACTGGATTGTTATGGCCGTAATTTAGAGATCCCGCTCCAGCAAGGAAGTCTAAGTATCGTTCACCTTGTTCTGTTTCTAGCCAGCAGCCTTTCGCTTTACGAAAAACGACCGGGAAATTGTTTGAATATGAGCGTACGTTGGATTCCTGCTTTTTGAAAATATCCATGATGAGACCGTTTTTAATTCCTATTGTTTGAGGATTATTTGAGAGGAATGCGATACAAATATTCTGTATCGTGTTTGCCTTTAAAGTGGGCTTCTTCATCCAAAAATGTGCTTACTTGGCCAGAATTGCCGTTCATCGCATCTAACTTTTTGAATAGTGCCCAAGAGGCTTTATTATCTTCCGTGATGGTAGTTTCTACCGATTTAACACCGCCTAATTCCTCTCGGGTGAGAAGTTCTTTCAACATGCGGAATGCTAAACCATGACCTCTAAAGCGAGGTGAGACTGCAACTTGCCAGACAAATAAAACGTCTTGCTCGTCTGGTTTCTGATAACCGGAAATGAAACCTGCGATTTCGCCTTTTTGCTCAACCAAAATACTGGTTTTGCTGAAATGCGTAGACTGTAGGAAATTGCAATAAGATGAGTTCATGTCCAATGGAGGACAGTCTGCAATTAAGCTGTAAATGTCGTCACCATCAGAGATTTTAGGCTCACGAAAAATCCATTTTTTACTTGAGTCTTCTCCAATCTCTGGATAAAGGACCCAAGGTGCTGATGTGATCATGTGAAAATACATATCCTTTGAGGTCTAATTAAATTTCCTTTTTATTATGGGCATCCCTCGCGACTAAAAATCAAATAATCCGCCTTTTTATCGGTATTTTTGTGATTCGCATCACAAAAACAAGCCTATTAACCAAAAGTTAAAATAGTTCGAGGTCTAATTTATTAAATAGTCACCTAAATGCGCAGTACAAAAAACAACCAGAATAAGACCATTTTCCATGCTGTTCATTTCTCAGAGAAAAATAGAAATCCAAAAAAAAGCGGCATGCTTTCGCATACCGCTTTTATCAATAATTTAATTGCTGATACTAGTTATTTTGATTTCTTAGAAACCGCCTTTGGACGAGGTTCATCCATCAAACCTTTTATCAAAGATACCGTTGCAACAAGCAAAACAATAGTAAATGGTAAACCAGTCGTCACCGCCATTGCTTGAGCAGCAGCTAGACCACCACCCAACATCAATGCAATCGCAACCAAACCTTCAAACGTACACCAGAACACGCGTTGTGGCGTTGGTGCATCGACCTTACCGCCCGCAGCAATAGTATCAATAACCAGTGATCCTGAGTCAGAAGAGGTAATGAAGAACACCACGACTAAGATAATGCCGACAAAAGATGTTATCTCAGCCAATGGCATAACATCTAACATGGCAAAAAGTTTTAAAGGTAGTTCTGCGTTAAACACCGCCTCGTAGCCATCATTAACGTATTGGCTAATTGCGTTACCGCCAAAAGCCGTCATCCATAACACACAAACTGAAGATGGGATAAGAATAACGCAAATAATAAACTCACGAACTGAACGACCGCGAGACACACGTGCGATGAACATACCCACAAATGGTGACCAAGAAATCCACCACGCCCAGTAAAACGCCGTCCAGCCTTGAGAGTAATTCACATCCTCTCGTCCAAATGGCATAGATAAGGCAGGGATATTAGCCACATAGGAAACGATGTTCTCGAAGAAACCAGTTAAAATCGCAATCGTCGGGCCAACAACAATAACAAATAGCAATAGCAGCGCTGCAAGACCCATGTTGATTTCAGATAAGATTTTCACGCCCTTATCGAGTCCAGCCACAACAGAGATTAAAGCGAGCGCAGTAATACCAATAATCAATATAACCTGCGTGGTATTGGTCATTGGGACATCAAACAGGAAGTTCAAACCCGTTGCGGCTTGAGACGCACCGTAGCCTAGCGATGTTGCTAAACCAAAAACCGTCGCTACCACTGCAAGAATATCGATAATATGACCAGTCCAACCCCATACACGCTCACCAAACAAAGGGTAAAAAATTGAGCGCATGGTGAGTGGCAAACCTTTGTTAAATGAAAAGATAGCCAGTCCAAGAGCCAAGAGCGCGTATATTGACCACGGATGAAGTGCCCAGTGGTAAATCGTCGCAGCCATCCCTAATGCCGAAGCTGCAGTTGCATCGCCCTCTGCACCACCTAGCGGTGCCCAGTCAGTACGTACACCATTCTCAACGCTCACGCCACCAATCGCAGAACTAAAATGGGACATCGGTTCTGATACACCGAAGAATACGAGACCAATGCCCATACCTGCAGCAAATAGCATTGCCAACCATCCGGCATAGGAGTAATCCGGTGTTGCTTCAGTACCACCGATTCGCACACGGCCCAATGGTGTGAAGATCAATCCGACACAGACAATGACAAAAATATTACCTGAAGCGAGAAAAAACCAGTCTAAATTGTGTAACAAACCCGCTCGTAGGTCTGCAAAAAACGGCTCTACCTGTTCTCGGAATAATAGTGTTATCACAACAAACATGACGATTGCTAAGCCAGAAATTGCAAAAACACGGTTATGAATATCAAGGCCAAATGGGCCTACCTTTAGCGCAACGTTATCCTGACCAATTTGATAGTCAGTATCTATTGCGTTTACTTTTCCATCGGGGCGTTGAATGCCACCGTTATTATCGGTGCTCACGGATAATCTCCTTAAAAATACGTGACCAAGTTTAAATTACTTTCGTCGGAGTTCGAGTAATGAAACGTCTTCATCACTACCAAGCACATGTTCATAAAACATTGTTCTTATAAGCGGTTACTCAATCCGCCATCATAATCTTAAAGCCCCCTATCTCTCATTGCATTTTATTGTTTTCACCATAAATAACGCCTATTGCCAAACCGAAGATATTGGCATGTTTCGATTAAAGTGATACTGCAGTTGTGCTTGAAACAGCTCCGCAGTTGCTAACGCATCCGTCAGGGCATGGTGAGGTTGATAAGCAGGGAGGCCATATCTTTCACGAGCGTGCCCTAATCGTACAGAACCGGGTTTCTTGCCTTTCAACTTATTGATAAAACCTCTGCATTCACGGCGCTGTATCGCATACTCAATATCTAACGTATCAACAACAGGAAACTGTATCCCCTCTCCGATGCTATTTAGCAAGGCGTTATTAAAGAACTGCCTTTCAATGTTCTTATAGTGAACGAGAACCACTTTGCCTGACAACGCATCCAATATTTCACCCAAGATCTGAGACAGCTGCGGCGCGTTTTTAACCTCAGAGTCAGTGATACCGTGAATAATGACAGACTCGTGGTTTAACTCTCTGTTTGGGTTAACGACCCAATGAGCAGAGCCATTACATTG
Organism: Vibrio sp. 1249-1; assembly: GCF_033340495.1. Classification (NCBI taxonomy): domain Bacteria; kingdom Pseudomonadati; phylum Pseudomonadota; class Gammaproteobacteria; order Vibrionales; family Vibrionaceae; genus Vibrio; species Vibrio sp. 1249-1. The sequence continues at coordinate 506,964 of NZ_JAWOWJ010000002.1, read as the reverse complement.
AACACGATCAATAGTAAACGGCACAAGTCCGATCGTGAGAATGACATCCTCTTCCGAGTTCAATCCTGTTGTCTCAAAGTCTACCGAGACAAATGGCACTTGTTCAATTGGTGTTTCCCCATTAACCATTGGTGTCGAATAATAGCGTTTGAGCCTCTGGTCTTTCGCTTCTTTAGCGAGTTGTTTGAACAACATTGACCACTCTGGCGTCTGGGATGTATCCAACAACGGCTGTTCTTTTTCTACTTTTTTTGAGAACCACATTATTTGCTACTTCTCTGGTATCGAAACTTAATGAAGTTCTGAGCGTTACTTAGAATTTGAAATGCTGCTTTTAAGTTTCGACGTTCAAATTCAGACATGTTCTCCGGCTCAATATTGTTGTCTGGCTCTTCTCCATTTTCTATATCAAGGGCTTGGTGACGAATTCGAACCATGTAGATTAGCTCCATCGCATCCCTTAAATCCAAACCTCGACCTTTCGGTAAAATGCCAGCATCATTAATGTCATCTAAACGGTCGAAAGAGTTTTGCGATCGCGAACCGATTGCCAGAGAATGCACCCGTATTAAATCGGCCAACGGAGCCGTCCCCCTTCGCTTCAAGTTAATCGAGTTGCGATGACGACCATCTTTCTCCATCACAAAGTCTTTGAAAAAGCCCAGTGGAGGCGTCCTACGTATTGCGTTATACGCCATACAAGCAAGAAAGCGGTTATTTCTTTTCGCTCGTCTCACAATAAAGCTGCTTAATTGCTCCGCCCATTTCACTCGCCCATGCACACCGAGGAGATCAAAAAAGATATTACTATTTAACAATCTCTCAGGGGTTGGATTGTCTATCCAGTTTCCAAAGCATTCTTCCCATTCTGCACGAGTTTTTCGCCATTCTGGGTTGGTAGCCATAATGTCTCCAGTACAATAAGCATAGCCGCATGCCGCTAAACCATCACAAACAAATTTAGCAAACTTTTCAAAGTACTCTCCGTGAATCTCAACGTCATAACTGTTATCGAGAATAAGGGCGTTATCTTGATCCGTTACAATTAGCTGCTCATCCCTCGCCATTGAACCCATTGCGACTAAACAATAAGGAATGGGCGCTGGGCCGAACTCTTGCTCAGCTAATTCAGCGAGGCGTTGTTTGAAACTACTGCCTATAACCGACATGGCTCGACCAATCATGTGCGCGTTGGCATCTTCATTGACCATTCTTACGAAACAGTCTTTTACTTGTTCAGAAACCTGCTTGAGATCCTCGACACTGGTTTGCTGAAAAATAGAGCTCACTAGCAATAGGCTGTTCTGAGATTCGTAACGAACGATGTCCGTCATGCCAATAATTCCTATCGGCTTTTTATCTTTTAAAATTGGTAAATGATGCACGTTGTAACGCAACATGGTTAACATGGCCTCAAACACATAGGCGTTATAATCCAATGAAACCACGTCATAACTCATGACCTCACTCACTGGAATATTGGTATCAATACCTTGAGCTAGTACGCGAATGCAAAGATCGCGATCAGTCAATATTCCAAGCAGCTGTTCATCATCTTCTTCTGTGAGCTCCTCTGTCGGGCGAATAATGAGCAGAGAGGTGACATTTTCCTCTGCCATTAGTATCGCAGCTTCCTGAATTGAAGCCGTTGCCTCCAGAGTTACTGGATCTCTTGCTAAGATTTTACGTGCCTTAGCGGTGGTAAAGTCATTGCTTTCGGAGCGGCTAGATATTGCGCTTCGCAAACGCGCGCTATCTTCCAGTTCCATGTAGTCCGCAAAGTTTTCAAACTCATCACAAAGTTCATTGAAGATGTTTTCCGGAATACAGTAAACGAGAGTGTCTTCTATCGCTTTGGCTGGCATACGTACGCGGTTGTTCATCAACAACCCCATCTGACCAAACAGTCCACCAGCATCAATCCTGTTGTAAAGTTCACCTTTACGTCGATAAATCTCTACCGCCCCACTTCTCACCATATACAAGTCGCGGATCGTATCTCCGAAGTTAAGGATTTTTGTTCCTTGCCGAAAGTATGCAACCTCGGCATTGAGAGCAATTTTTCTAAGCTGCTCTTCAGGTAGGTCATCAAAAGGTGGGTACTGGCTAATGAAATTGAGCACTTCTAACTGTTCGGCTTCCATTTTTTATTCCATACGTTGCCTAAACTACAGCGATAAATATCACCCTGAGTGAAATCAAGCAATAAATAAATCTAAGGATAACAGTACCTAACCGATTTCACAGGACCAAGCCTTAACCAAAAATTAGAGCTCTAACCTTTTTATATGTAGAGTTCTAAGCTATCACAGCTTATATCTATGCAAGCGAGTTGAGTTGAAATGTACAAAAAAATTCAAAATAAATTCAACCCTACGTCAGGGAAACGTTATGGCGGATAAAAACACATCACAAGCAATTGTTTTAAATATAAAAAATAAGAATTGAACATACCTTGCTCAACGAATTCTCTATGCACGGAAGAACTAGTTAACCAACCCCCTTTCGTTGAAAGTTGAACTAAAATTAATTAGAGTACAAATCGTTAAACAGTTATAAACACACGAAAAAGGACAGATAACATGGATCCCATACTGGAAGTTAAGGGACTGTATAAAGTGTTTGGAGAAGACCCAGAGAGAGCCTTCTCGCTTATCGACAAAGGCGTCGATAAAGACGGTATTTTTGAACAGACAGGTTTAACAGTCGGCGTAAACGATGTATCTCTCACCATAAATGAAGGGGAAATTTTCGTAATCATGGGCCTTTCTGGCTCCGGGAAATCCACCCTTGTTCGACTTCTTAACCGGCTCATTGAGCCGACTAAAGGTAGTGTTTATCTCAAAGGAAGAGATATCGCCCACATCTCCGAGAATGAACTTCGAGAAGTTCGTCGTAATAATATCTCAATGGTGTTTCAAAGTTTCGCACTCATGCCACACATGACGGTGATTGAAAATGCCGCTTTTGGTTTAGAACTGGCCGGCATCGATGTTAATGAGCGTCAGAAAAGTGCCCTTTCCGCCTTAGAAAGAGTGGGTTTAGACCCTTATGCAGAATCTTTCCCTGACGAATTATCCGGTGGTATGAAACAGCGCGTTGGTTTGGCGAGGGCGTTAGCTTGTGATCCAGACATCCTATTAATGGACGAGGCGTTTTCCGCTTTAGACCCATTGATCCGTTCTGAGATGCAAGATGAGCTTATTCGTCTACAGAACGATGACAAACGCACAATTGTCTTCATTTCTCATGATTTGGATGAAGCAATGCGCATTGGCGACCGTATCGCCATCATGCAAAACGGTGAGGTTGTTCAGGTTGGTACACCTGATGAAATATTACACAGTCCAGCAAATGATTATGTCGAAGCGTTTTTCCGCGGCGTAAACATCGCAAGTGTCTTGACAGCAAAAGATATCGCGCGCAAGAAGCCAGCGGCTGTTTTTAAGAAATCGGAAAATGACGGTCCAGGCTCTGCGATGCAGATTCTGATGGATCACGACCGTGATTACGGCATTGTCGTCGATAAATCTAGCCGATATTCCGGCATCGTATCTCTTGATTCACTACGTTTGGCTCATAAAGAAAACCGTTCGTTAGCCAGTGCTCAATTACCGGATGAAGTTACTCTTCAGCCTGATCAGTCAATTAATGACATTTTGGGTCTGGTTGCTGGTGTTCCTTATGCCGTGCCTGTCGTAGATGAGAAAGGAACTTACTTTGGTGTCGTGACTAAATCACGTCTTCTACAAACACTAGATAAGGATTAACACGATGTCTTCAGAGCAAACTAACAATGATCCCTGGTCAAATACTGCTCCTGCGCAAGATGATCCTTGGTCGCAAGGTACAGAGGCCGCGCCAAGTAATGATTGGCTCAACTCAGAAACTGTAGAGCAAGCGCCATTCGATATTATGAACCCATTCCAAGATGCGGTTTTACCCCTCGATAGCTGGGTAGAATCCGGTTTGAACTGGCTGGTGGAACATGGTCGACCTGTTTTCCAAGCAATACGAGTTCCAATCGACTTTATTCTAACGTCGTTTGAAACTGCTTTGGTGTCTACACCTGCGCCTATAATGGTACTCATTTTATTTTTGCTAGCGTGGCAGTTTTCCAATGTAAAACTTGGTTTTTCTACTCTTGTATCCCTTGTTTTCATCGGCCTAATTGGTGCGTGGTCACAAGCGATGACAACGCTAGCACTGGTGTTAACCGCCGTTTTCTTCTGTTTGCTTATAGGGCTACCAATGGGGATATGGTTGGCAAGGAGCCAAACCGCTGCCAAATTTGTTAGGCCAATATTAGATGCAATGCAAACGACTCCCGCGTTCGTTTACCTTGTGCCAATTGTTATGTTGTTTGGTATTGGTAACGTTCCTGGCGTAGTAGTAACGATCATTTTCGCCCTGCCTCCCGTTGTGCGCCTGACTATTTTGGGTATTCAGCAAGTACCTGAAGAGCTTATCGAAGCTGGCCACTCTTTCGGGGCAAACAAAAAACAGATGCTTTATCGCATCCAGTTACCGTTGGCGTTACCAACCATCATGGCAGGTGTAAACCAAACCTTAATGCTGTCACTTTCTATGGTAGTGATTGCTTCAATGATTGCTGTTGGCGGCTTAGGCCAAATGGTACTTCGTGGTATTGGCCGACTTGATATGGGTCTTGCTGCCGTTGGTGGCTTAGGCATCGTTATTCTTGCGATTTTGTTAGACCGTATCACCCAGGTGTTAGGGGTTAATGCGGGCAACACTAAACTTCGCTGGTATCACACAGGTCCTGTTTCATACCTATTAAAACTGAAAACAAAGACGAACCAAGACGATCTAAAACTTAGGAGAAACATCAATGAATAATTCATGGAAGAAAGCGCTCTCTGTTGGAGCTCTAAGTACTATCGCATTTTCAACTTATGGTGTGGCAAGTGAACTACCGGGTGAAGGTGTCACTGTTCAGCCTGTTCAATCAACCGTTGCAGAAGAAACATTTCAAACGTTGATCGTAAACCGCGCACTTGAAGAGCTTGGTTACGATGTTAAACCGACCAAAGAAGTGGACTACAACGTAGGCTACACCTCTATTGCTAAAGGTGATGCTACTTTCTTAGCGGTTGGTTGGTTCCCTCTTCACGCCGATAAGTACACGATGTCTGGCGGTGATGATAAGTTCTTCCGTAAAGGCCAATACGTAAGTGGTGCTGCGCAAGGTTATTTGATCGATAAGAAAACCGCGGAAAAATATAACATCACGAACATTGGTCAGTTAAAAGATCCAAAATTGGCGAAGCTATTCGATGCAAACGGCGATGGCAAAGCGGACTTAACTGGTTGTAACCCAGGTTGGGGTTGTGAAATGGTTGTTGAGCATCAGTTGGATGCTTTCAAACTTCGTGACACAGTAACACACAACCAAGGTAACTACGCAGCGATTATCGCTGATACGATCTCACGTTACAAAAAAGGCGATCCGATTCTTTACTACACTTGGACACCGTACTGGGTAAGTGGCGTTTTAGTTCCAGGGAAAGATGTTGTGTGGTTAGAAGTGCCATTCTCTTCACTTCCTGGTGAGCGTAAGGACATTGATACGACACTAGAGAACGGTAAGAACTACGGCTTCGAGATGAACTCTATGCGCATCGTTGCCAATAAAGAGTTTACAGAAAACAACCCTGCTGCTGCAAAGCTGTTTGAAATCATCAAACTAAATATCAATGATGTTAGTGCTCAGAATATGATGATGAGCCAAGGTAAGAACAGCTCAGCGGACATCGAGTCTCATGTAAATGGCTGGATCAAAGCGAACCAGAAAAAGTTCGACGCATGGGTCGAAGAAGCGAAGAAAGCCGCAATGTAATCATGCCTTTATCAACCTCTAGAGCCAGTTGGTGTTATCAACTGGCTCTTTTTTTACACAAACGCCCCTCCCCCTTACATAGACATACCAACACTTACACTACTCGACCATAAACCCACATTATAATTCACGTTTATTTCACGCTTGCTTTGCTAAAAACAACACAACATAACAATTAAACTATTCGAATAAATATGAAAAACTTATCAAGGAGCTCTGTGTGGGGGCCTTTGCAGCCAATTGCTGCCTTTTCTTTGTTTTCGCTTCTATTTCTGTCTATCTCAAGAGTTTTGCTAGCTTTTTGGCAGATTGACCGTATTGACTCTCTAAACGACTTAATTTACATCCTAGGTCAAGGTTTGCGCGTAGATATTGCAACGCTTTGCTGGTTATTTATTCTTCCAGCACTGTTTTCAACCTTCATGCCATTAACCGGTAAGATGGGAGAGTGTTGGAAGCGAATATTACGCATATGGATGGTTTTAGGGCTTTGGGTGCTTGTATACATGGAGCTCGCAACAGCGCCATTCATTCAGGAATACGACCTACGTCCAAACCGCCTGTTTGTGGAATACTTAATCTACCCAAAAGAAGTCTTGAGTATGCTCTGGACTGGCTACAAATTAGAACTGTTTATTGGTGCGTTAGGTACAGTTTTAACCATCACTTTAGGTTGGAAGTGGAGTAAGAAACTGACCGATAAGGCGCAGCAGGTCAACTGGAAATGGCGACCACTATTGGCACTGTTCGTTGTTCTTTTTGGGGTTGCTGGTGCTCGCTCATCTTTAGGTCACCGCCCGCTAAATCCTGCTATGGTCGCCTTTTCTAACGATCCACTGCTTAACGACTTAGCACTGAACTCATCTTACTCATTGTTGTTTGCGGTTAATAGCATGAAGTCAGAAAAGAGTGCTGAGCAGTTCTACGGAAAAATGGACACTCAAAAGATGTTGGAATTAGTTCGCACTTCATCAACAAAGTCCGACTTCACCCCTTCATTACTCCCAACCATGAACAGTAACCCCGCGACTTACCAAGGTAAACATAAAAACTTAGTGATTTTGCTACAAGAAAGCTTAGGCGCCCAATTTGTCGGTGCTTTGGGTGGTTTGCCTCTAACACCAAACCTTGATGAACTCATGAAGGAAGGTTGGCAGTTCACACAAATGTACGCCACTGGTACTCGTTCTGTTCGTGGAATTGAAGCCGTAACCACGGGCTTTCCTCCATCTCCGTCTCGCGCGGTAGTGAAGCTGAGTAAAAGCCAAACGGGTTTCTTTACCATCGCGGACTTACTGAAAGCTCAAGGCTATCACACGCAATTTATTTACGGCGGTGAAGCCAACTTTGACAACATGAAAACTTTCTTCTTTGGTAACGGTTTTGATCAAATAGTAGAAGAAGACGATTATAACAACCCAAGCTTTGTTGGCTCTTGGGGTGTTAGTGATGAAGATCTATATAACAAAGCAAACGAAGAGTTTGAACGCCTTTCAAAAAGCGACAAACCTTTTTTTAGCTTAGTTTTTACGTCAAGTAATCATAGCCCTTATGAGTATCCAAAAGGCAAAATTGAGCCATACGATTCAGAATATATGACGCGTAACAACGCCGTTAAATATTCCGATTACGCTTTGGGCACTTTCTTTGAAAAGGCGAAAAAGTCATCTTATTGGGATGATACCATTTTCATTGTAATTGCAGATCATGATGCACGTGTTTCTGGCGCTAACCTTGTTCCAGTTAAGCACTTTCACATTCCAGCATTGATCCTTGGTAAAGGCATTCAACCACGTAAAGATGACCGCATAGCAAACAACATAGACATGCCGCCTACACTGTTATCTCTGATTGGGGTAGATGCTAAAACACCGATGATTGGTCGTGATTTAACGAAGCCACTGGCTCGCGAAGATGAACGCGCAATGATGCAATACGACAAAAACTTTGGTTATTTAACGCGCGACAATCTCGTTGTGCTTTCCCCTGGTGAAAAGATATCGACCCTGGCGTACGACTTTAAAGACCAAACCATGAAGCCGCTAGAGGTGGACGAATCTATTATCGAGCGTGCAAAAGCAAACGCATTATTTGCATCTAAAGCGTATCAAAACAACTGGTATTCTTCCAAACACACTCATTAATACCAATGATTCCGCTGATAAAAAGGAGCTAAACGGCTCCTTTTTCTTATTCTGTCACTTACCTTCGAGAATGTTCTACTGACAACTCCTGTCGTTCCTTTCCGTTAGATTGCCCCTACTATTTCTAATTGATTAAGGAACAAACCATGCTGACTATCAATTCATTCGTTCTCTACGTTGAGGACATCCACATAAGCCAAGTTTTTTATTCGAAACTGTTCGAACGCAAAGTCACGCAGTTGTCTCCAACCTTCGCCGCTATTCCACTGACCGAAGGCTTAACGTTGACACTCAAGCAAAGAGATAATCTTTCACCCTACAGCGGAATTAGAGGTGGTGGCACCGAGTTGTCTTTATCGGTGCCCAATAGTCATATGCTAGAGCGCATTTACAAGCGCTGGAAAGACCTAGGTGTTGAGTTTGTTCAACCACCAGCGACATCAGTGTATGGGTTAAATTTTATGGCTATCGATCCAGATAAGCATCGCATTCGCGTTTTCATAAATGAATAAAAATGCGTTAAAAATGCTTTTTACCCATTCCCAATGTGACTTCAATAAATTAGACTCAAGGAAACATCAAAAGCGGCGTAGTAATAAGAAGGAATGCCCATGAGCTCAAGTATGATCCTTAGCGAATCCCTAATCGAGAGCGGAAGAGATATCCCCCTCAAAGAACTGCTTTATGCAAAGCGCGTGCTGGATAACTACATGGCAGTAGCCAAAGAAAGTAGCCCGCTTGAGCTATTAACTGAGATGAAATCGGCAGCAAAGCAAGTAGAATACTTTACAACGACGAGTAACCCGTGTGAGGCTCGTAATGTCATCAGTCAGATGATTGATAAAATCGACACCGCGGAATCTTTTGCTTCGTTCAAAGCATTAGCAGGTAAGCCATCTCAAGCACTCAATGAACTAATTGAAGATCGAGCTCAGCTGATTAAACACGAACGAGAGCTCCTGCTCGCCTCAGGCTATGACGCCTCACGAATCTAATATACGCGACAGGCTAAAAGTCATAGCTAACAACGAAAAAGGAGCTCTTAAAGAGCTCCTTTTGCTTTTCAAAACCGGATACAAAAGACTTAAAGGCCGATATCTTCCGTTATTGCTTTGATTTGTTTGAGGTCCATTTTATAGACTTCAATCATTTGATCGACCTGACTTAGTCGTGAATTAGCTTCATCATGTTTATCACACGCGTCCGACTTCACGTCCCAAGATTTGCCTTCTAAAAATACGTCACACTCTTTCTTGAGTTTCTCAATCTTAGGTAATAATTTCGACCGTTCTTTCTCGAGAGACTCTAATTCTTGCGAAATTTTTAGCTCTTTCTGGAATACTTCGCGGGACCGCTCAAACATAGTCGCTTGCATATCCGCTTGACGACTCAACTTCTCATTTTCTGACTTCGTCGTGTTGATCTTATCTGCCTGCTGCTTCAATTGAGACTCTAGTGACAAGTTGACCTTCTCGACCTCAGTCAACTGCTTTTGCAACTTCTTAAGTGCTTTCTGATGAGCTTCATCTTTCGCGGCGAGTAACTCACTAACTTGGTTTTGTATTTCTTGGTCAAGCGCCTCTTCACGCACTTTTACTTGAGATGCCAACTGGGTTTTATCTTGCGTTAGTGCTTGATACTTTTCTTCTAATACGTGGTAAGTCGATTCCCACTTGTTCGCAGTGACAACCGATCCAACAAGGCCACCAAATGCCAAGCCTAACACCGCAGCGATTGCGATATAGATATGCGTACGTTTGTCACGCTCTTCAATGACAACTACGTCGTCTTGCTCTTCCATTTTGTTCTGAGAACTCACCGTATACTACTCCAAGGACTCTTTTACTTTGCTAGCGGATCAATTCCGCAAACATAATTGATGCTGTATAAATCAGAAATGCGCCAATTAATGTTATAACGGTCGCTTTTTGGACTTTTTCATTGGTTCGATAACGAAACAACACAAATGCTACTGCAATCAACACCGCAATGGCTAATAATCTGGTCATACCGCCTCCTTGTCCACTCATGAAAAACTGCCTAGGTCCGTAGACTGTTTCACAAAGGTTCATTGTAACCCATTTATACGTACCATAAGGTCAACTTAGCGTAGATTTTAAAATAAGTGCTCCGATTTTAATCAATTTTGTGTCCTTAATTGAATAACTTATGTCGTAACAATCGAAACACATTTATCGTTCTGAAGTGTTTTTGGGTTCCATTCCCTAACCCAATAAATTTTATTTATGCCGTGACTCGCACAAAAAGATTGGCAAACATACCTTCATGAAAATAGATGAGGTTATTTCATTAAGAATAAATTGACATAGGGTGTTGAAATGGACCAAAAACATGATAAAGTTCACACGTTAATGATGACCAGCATCATTAACTAACCTTTACTCATTTAATTGAGTAATTGTTCCGATGAAGACTGCAGGAGAGTGGTTATTAATCAAATTTTAACATTTGATTAGCATAACTCGCCGAAGAATTAACTATTTCAGGTGCTACCTAGGTAGCGGGGACTGTAGTTGGAGGAACCTCTGGAGAGAACCGTTAAATCGGTCGCCGAAGGAGCAAGTCTTGCACTCACGCAAGGTGAAACTCTCAGGCAAAAGGACAGAGGAGTGGAAAGTTACAACCTAACTATTTTGCTTGGCCTTCCCGCCTACAACCAATAGCTTAGTTCTTTTAGAGATCGTTGATCTCGTCCTTTCCCTCTTCTCCTTATTAGTTGTTTTATTAAGGGGAAATCATGAACAACCTACAATCTTTACTACAAACCATCGATAATTTTGTCTGGGGTCCACCGCTGCTTATTTTGCTAGTGGGTACAGGTGTTTACTTCACTTTTAGCCTTGGCTTGATCCAGTTTAAACACCTCCCAACAGCGCTAGCGATGGTATTCAGTAAAGATAAGTCATCTAATACTCAAGGTGACGTTTCTAGCTTTGCAGCTCTTTGTACTGCACTCTCAGCAACAATTGGTACTGGTAACATTGTTGGTGTTGCCACAGCAATCAAACTCGGTGGACCAGGCGCTCTATTCTGGATGTGGCTCGCTGCCCTTTTCGGAATGGCGACTAAATACGCCGAATGTTTGTTGGCGGTTAAGTATCGAAGAGTCGATGATAAAGGCCAAATGATTGGTGGCCCAATGTATTACTTGCAATACGGTGTTGGCTCAAAAGCTCTCGCGATCATGTTTGCAGTGTTTGCTTTGGGTGTTGCTTGTTTTGGTATCGGTACGTTTCCACAAGTAAACGCGATTCTGGATGCAAGTGAGATATCTCTTGGTGTTAACCGTGAGCTATCTGCCTTTGTACTAACTCTTTTGGTTGCTTTCGTAACTTTGGGTGGCATCAAATCCATTGCTAACGTTGCAGGAAAAGTGGTTCCTACCATGGCTGTATTTTATGTGTTGGCGTGTTTAAGCGTGATCATCATGAATGCAGACCAATTGTTCAATGCCGTTGAATTAGTGCTGGTTTCAGCCTTTACATCAACAGCAGCGACTGGTGGTTTTCTAGGTGCAAGCATCATGTTGGCAATCCAATCAGGTATCGCTCGCGGTGTGTTCTCAAATGAATCAGGTTTGGGTAGCGCGCCTATGGCAGCAGCAGCAGCGAAGACAGACTCTTGTGTTAAACAAGGCCTAATTTCAATGACGGGTACCTTTTTCGATACCATCATTATTTGTACCATGACAGGCCTTGCTCTAATCCTGACCGGTGCATGGCAAAGTGACCTTGCAGGTGCCGCGATGACGACTCATGCTTTTGCGGTGGGTTTAAATGCAGATACATTTGGCCCTATGCTCGTCTCAATCGGTTTGATGTTCTTCGCTTTTACCACCATTCTTGGTTGGAACTACTACGGTGAGCGTTGCGTTGTGTTCCTGTTCGGAACTAAAGCTGTGCTTCCATACAAACTGATTTTCGTCGGCTTGGTGGCATCTGGTGCATTCCTTCACCTCGATATGATTTGGCTACTGGCTGATATCGTAAACGGTCTGATGGCAATTCCTAACTTAATTGGTTTGATCGCACTGCGTCACGTCGTACTGGCAGAAACCAAACTGTTCTTTAGCTCAACATCGCAATCAGGTGAAGTTGAAGCAGTGAAAGCTTAGTGAAACGGCAGGTTTGCGGTCACAAACTGTCAGTCACAGAGAGCAAAGCACATTAGAAATGGTAAAAACATAAAGCCCGCTATTATTTAGCGGGCTTTATTTATCTTCGGTTAAATGGTTAATCTCTCAACCATTGATGCTCAACGTTTTCTCCACGTTCTTCAAAAAACTTCGCATTTTTTTGCTTGAATTGATCCGCTTTCAACTCTGATAGCGGCCAGTCTAAAAATGCTTCTGTTACAAACGAGTCGCCGACACCAACCTCAATCGATTCCAGATGTTTCCCGATGTAGCGATAAAAGTAGCCTTGCCCAAACGCATCGCACACCATAGGTACATGCCTGACACGTTGATGATTGACAGAGACCGAAGCCCAAGTCGTCGTTTTAGGTTCACAGGTTTGCTCTTTTACAACGTCGACCTCAAATTTATTGTCCATAGTTGTCGAAACAAAAACGACAATAGCGTCATGCAAATACACACGCCTGAGCAATAACTGTTTAGTGTCTTGAGTTCGCGTTTGTTGTATTCCATTAGCAAAAGGCTCGAAGTAGCCCCAGTGCCAAGACCAGATCATGCCGCGTTGCGCAAACTGTACTTGTGGCCACGTATGCCAAGCGACAGCGGCACCTATCCCCACAATAAATACAGCGAGTAGTATCAACAATCGATAAATATTACGCATTAAACGGGTTTTTCAATTAATAACTTCACACCAAGTGCGACTAATACTGCGCCCGTCGCGCCTTCCATCCACTTCATAAAGCTTGCATTCTTTAGTAGATTTTTAGCCGAGTTAAGCGCGCCAGCTAAACCACACTGCCAAACCATCGCAATAGCAAAGTGTACAGATGCCATCATCATTGATTGAAGCAAGGGTGAACCTTCTGGATTCACAAACTGTGGCAAGAAAGCCAAATAGAAGACCGCCGTTTTCGGGTTCAAGACGTTAGAAAGAAAGCCCTCTCTAAAAGAGCGCTTACCATTAAACACTTCGTGAATCTGCTCGGTCACGGTCAATCCATCTTTCGACGACATTAGCGCTTTTAAACTGCTCAAACCAAGCCAGATAAGATAAGCTGCGCCAATCATTTTTACGATTTGGAACAACTCTGCAGATTGCGCAAGAATCGCCGAGATACCAACCGCAGAAAAAAAAGCATGTACGAATAAGCCAAAGCAAATCCCTAGACTGGTTGTACATCCATCTTTTAGGCCCGATCGGCTAGTGTTACGGATAACAAGTGCAGTATCTAAACCTGGCGTTAACGTTAAAATCGTAATGGCAATAATAAATGCCTCGAAATTCAAAATATCCATATTATCGTGATAATTAATTGTCAATCCTTCATCAATACCGCCAATCCACAAGATTCGCAAGCTTCTTTTTTAAGAGAGCTATACAACTGGGTGAGTTTATGGACAATGGGTTGGAGTTAATTGTTAATTATTAGTAAATTAACGCAGGTTGCTTAGTGCAACACCATATGAAGGACCCGTTATCGGGTGTTTAGGGAAAGAACAAAAGAATAAGAGTAGTCACATGAACGCATTTACAAAACTCGTTGAACATTCCAAAAAAGTGGCAAATTTTGAGCATCTATCTGCCATCATAGATTGGGATCAAGCAGCGGTCATGCCACCTGGTGGCGCTGAAGCACGATCGAATGCCACGGCAGAGCTCGATGTACATATCCATTCTTTAATGACTCAACCGCACTTGGGAGAGCTTTTCGCTCAGGCAGAAGAAGAGACGCTGTCTACAAAAGAAAAATCTATCCTAAGAGAAATGAAGCGTGGGTGGCAGCAAGCTAACTTACTACCAGAATCATTAGTTCAAGCTCAATCTCTTGCTGGCTCCAAATGTGAACATGCATGGCGTACGCAACGTGGAGAAAATGACTGGGCTGGTTTTGAAAAGAACTGGGCTGAAGTCGTAAAGCTATCGCAGGAAGAAGCGCAAATTAGAGCCGAAGCAAATGGCACGACTCCTTATGATGCCATGCTCGATGTTTATGAACCTGGCACAACGTCTGCGTCGTTAGACATTCTTTTTGCTGACGTGAAAACCTGGCTTCCTACTTTGATCGATGAAGCGCTTGAAAAACAACAATCAGACAACATCTTATTGCCAACTGCACACTACCCTGCGGAAAAGCAAAAAGCGCTCGGTTTGGAAGTCATGAAACTGCTTCAATTCGATTTTGAACACGGTCGACTTGATGAGAGTACCCACCCATTTTGTGGCGGTGTACCGACAGATGTGCGTATTACGACACGTTATAATGAAAACGAGTTTGTCCAATCATTGATGGGGATTGTCCACGAAACTGGCCATGCTCGATACGAGCAAGGGCTACCAAAAGATTTATCAGGAACACCCGCGGGAGAAGCTCGCTCTATGGGTATTCATGAATCACAATCACTCTTCTTTGAAATGCAAATAGGACGAAGCAGCGCGTTTATCGATCACCTCGCTCGACTGGCTTCTAACCATTTTTCTGGTAGTGAATTCGAAAAAGACAATTTAGCCAAAATTTACACTCGCGTAGAAAAAGGCTTTATTCGCGTAGATGCTGACGAACTCACATATCCTGCTCACGTTATTCTTCGATATGAAATTGAGCGAGATCTCATGAACGGCGTAATCAAACATACAGATGTACCAGAACTCTGGAACGAAAAGATGAAAGCGTACTTGGGGCTATCAACCGAAGGAAACTTCAAAAATGGCTGTATGCAAGATATCCATTGGACAGATGGAAGTTTTGGCTATTTCCCGTCCTACACGCTCGGTGCGATGTACGCTGCACAATTTATGGCAGCAATGAAACAAACCGTCGATGTAGATGCGGTTATTCGTTCTGGCGACTTAGCTCCGATATTCAATTGGCTCTCGGAAAACATCTGGAGTAAAGGTAGCTTATTCACCACTGATGAGTTGGTAAAACAAGCCACGGGTGAAACACTGAATGCTAAACACTTTCAAGCTCACCTAAAAGATCGCTACTTATAAAGCGAAAAGAATAGAAAGTAAAAGCCCAAGGTTCGTACGTTCCTTGGGCTTTTTGTAGGCTCTCTATGTGTTATGCCAAGCTAGGGATGAGCCTAGGCTTGTACAAACAGTCCTCACCCTCTGGTCTAGTTTTAAACCGACGATGAAGCCACATATACTGACTCGGACTTGCCATGATTGATGTTTCAACTATTTGATTCACGAATGCGGCGGCGCGTTGATGATCCTCTTTCGGGAAACCTTCGACGGGCGCACTAATGGTTAGGGTATAGTGTCCGTCTTTTCCTCTTACCATCGTAAAAGGCACAATGGCGCAATCTGTAGAATCAACCAACAAACTTGTACCTGTCGTAGTACAAGCATTTTTAACGGCAAATAACGGTGCAAATGTCGAGCGTCGGTTACCATAATCGTGGTCCGGTGCATACCAAACCCGCTCACCCGTTTTAAGTGCTTCAAGCATGGCTTTGACGTTTTTACGATCAATCAGTGTACGATTAGAGCGAGAGCGTCCCTTATACTGAAAATAATCAAAGCACGGATTATTGTTTGGGCGATAAACACCGGTTCCAGACTTTTTAATGCCAAAAGCTCGAGCACCTAACTCTAGATTCATTGAGTGTACGGCCAACATTAATGCACCTTTGCCTGACTTCTCTAAAGCCTCTAGATGCTCCATGCCTTTTATCGTGACGTGTTTGTTTACCCGTTTATCTGACCAAAACCATGCCATTGCGGTCTCAAAAAGTGCGATGCCAGTATTGTCGATGTTGTCTTTTAGAATTGCTTCGCGTTGGCATTTTTCCATATGAGGGAAGCAAAGCTCAAGATTGCGTCTGATCGTAACTTGACGTTTTCTCATGAGTCGCATAGCTAAACGACCAATGTTGCGTCCCAAAGCTAGTTGAACTTTAAAAGGAAGGAGGCTAAGTAAGTACATCACGCTAATGATAATTAACGTTCCCCAGTAACGAGGCAAAAGAAATTCGGCCTTGAATGCAGGCTTTTTGTATTTGTTCATGTAAGTATTGTCAGATGTGCCCATCTATAAGTGATAAAAACAATGATAATGGACTGCACTTTTATCATTGATAACGCTAATAACATAAATTAAAGCGCGCGGATTCTATGGTTCTTCGACACACTACACAATAAGAACTTTGCAGAAATATGTAGGGAATGAAAAAGCAGTGAAGATGAGTCGCCACGTTAACATCTATCGGAGTGATTTATCTACTGCCCTTTCCTAAAGTTTGAAGAAACATAACTTTGTATTTTCAATGCGCTAAATAATGCCTGTTTTTCAATCACATAATGCGACCGTGATGAATGCAACAATAAGACATCATATCAATACTCGCCATTAGCGATTGAATTTGCACTAAAAAGCCGCAGCAATTTCTCGCTGCGGCTTCTTATTCACTTAACAAGTAGAGTGGCGTTATTCGTACCCTACTGTTTTGGATAATAAATTTACGATCAACACACCAGCGATGATAAACCCAATACCAACTAGGGCTGGTAAGTCTAGACGCTGTCCGTAAACAAAGTAACCAACCGTCGCAACCAAAACGATCCCAGCACCACTCCATATGGCATAAACAACCCCGACAGGCATTGTTTGCACTGTGACGGAAAGCAAGAAGAAAGCGATGCCGTAACCAATCAAAACGACTGTGCTCGGCATTACTTTCGTAAATTGCTCTGTTTTGGGAATATAAGAAGTGGCAATCACTTCACATACAATCGCTATCGACAGCGCCAACATTGGTGGCATAGAGACAAGCATTTTGAACATAAGGCATTAACGCTCAACAGAAATGTAACCGACAACATGTCCGGATAATTAGGCCGCGCATTATACCCAACTCATCTCACGATGGAATACCACTAACGATGTTTACACACCATCACTTTCGCTTACTTTTTGATGACCAGGTGAAAGGCTGACGTTTTGGTGCTGACGAGAAATTTCAAAGTAGATATGCATATCAATCGGCTCAGGTGTATTGAGTAGCATCTTACCTACTTCACGTTGGAAATGACCATAATTACCTAGCTCATCCGTTAGTTCTAGGAGCTCGTAAGAGGCTTCATCGGCAAACATTCCATACGCATACTGATAATGACTGATATCCTTGCTCTTATCATAACCCAGCTTTTGAAGAGCTTGATCAATCTCTTCCGGCGTATAAATGTCTTTATCACCAAACGAATGCAGTAGCACGCAAGGAACTTCTTGAGCGATGCTCTGAATCTTTGTCTTTCTCTTGAAAATACCGAACATAATGTCCTCCACTGACGATGTTTCCAAACATGCACATTAATGCAAAATGGTGAGCTGATTGTTTTTAGTATGGCTCATTAATTTGAGACTTCCTTACTACGAAGTCACCTTCACATATTAACGTGATCGCATAATTACCAGCAAATAGTACACACTGCGTTTCAAACCTATCTCATCAGAAACTCTGCTTTAGTCACAATTGTGTGACAACCCCGAGTACGGTTTACCATAATGTAAAGAGTAGATTGAAAAGTCGGATTTCGTATCGACATCTAAACTTAATTAAGTTAGCTTTAGAAGTATAGACGTCTAGATTGACTATGCTTAGGGAGAGAAAGTCGTGCCAATTAGAATTCCAGATCAATTACCAGCTACCGATGTATTAAGGACAGAAAACATCTTCGTGATGAGTGAAACGCGTGCAGCGAGTCAGGAAATACGTCCTTTAAGAGTGCTGATCCTTAATCTGATGCCAAAAAAAATAGAGACTGAAACTCAGTTTCTGCGTCTACTCTCAAACAGCCCACTACAGGTTAACGTCGAATTACTGCGCATTGATAACCGCCCGAGTAAAAATACGCCAACTGAACATTTAGACACGTTTTATCGCCAATTTGAAATGGTGCGAGATAAAAACTTCGATGGCATGATCATTACTGGGGCTCCATTAGGTTTGGTGCAATTTGAAGATGTCATTTATTGGGATCATCTCAAAACCATCATGGAGTGGGCAAAAGATCATGTGACATCCACTCTTTATGTTTGCTGGGCTGCGCAAGCAGGGTTAAAGCTACTCTACGATCTACCTAAAAAAACGCGTAAAGAAAAACTTTCAGGCGTGTATCATCATCAAATCCATCATCAGTTTCACCCTATCTTACGCGGATTTGATGACACGTTTTTGGCTCCTCACTCGCGTTACGCAGATTTTTCGCCTCACTTTCTAGAAGAGCATACTGACTTAGACATTTTAGCGACATCGGATGTCGCAGGTGTGTACTTGGCCACCACAAAAGACAAACGAAATGTCTTTGTCACAGGACACCCTGAGTATGATTCTCACACTTTACATAATGAATACATCCGAGATTTAAGCGAAGGTATGGAGCCCGCTATTCCTGTCAACTATTACCCAAACAACAACCCAGATAACCCACCAATTGCAAGCTGGAGAAGCCATGGACACCTCCTCTTTTTAAACTGGCTGAACTACTGTGTTTATCAGCAAACACCGTACGACCTCGATCACTTCAGTGAAGATGCTTTCACTAAAGACGATTAGCTTCAAAATAAGCAAACAAAGCACTCATCATTACCGAAATGTAATATGTGAACCAAGCCGCCATATGGCGGCTTTTTCATAACAGTTTGCAAACCTGATCGCATAGTGTTTTTTCCTCAATAGGCTTTTGCTAAGTAATTCATATCATGCAGAAAGATTCAGGGATGTAGGGATAAAGAATGAAAACAGCAAAGCTCGGTGCACTAATATTATTGTCTCAGTTTGCACTCGTGGGTTGCGTGACGGTGAAAGAAGATGGAAGCCCTGTCGTTAAAGCCGATCCTGTGGCAATGGCAGAATCACGTATCGCACTTGGCCTAGGTTATTTAGACGGCGGTAACATGATTCGCGCGCATGATAACTTACAACAAGCCTTAAACCACGCACCTCAATACTATCGCGCGCAATTATCTATGGCTCACTACTACGAAACGGTTGGTGAAGATATTAAAGCCGAACAGATGTATAAACGCTCTCTACGCCAACACACTAAAAACGGAAATGTGCTCAATAACTACGGTACTTTTCTTTGCAAGCGAGGTGACTTCGAAAAAGCCGATCAGATGTTTAATCGAGCCATTGAGCAGCCTTATTACTACCTTATTCCAGCGAGCTATGAGAATGCAGCTTTTTGTGCTCTAAAATCACAAGATAAAGACAAAGCGAGATACTACTTTACTAGAGCCATCGATCATGATCCCCATAGACCAAAATCGATTTTGCAACTCGCTAAAATAGAAATTGATAGCGGTGATTATACTGAAGCTAGAATTCGATTAATGAGATTCAATCAAATGTATGGCGTGAAGAAGCCCTCTTTGCAACTCATGATTCAACTTGAACGTGCAGCAGGCAATGAAGCTCTCGAGAAAAAGTATCAAAAACAATTGGAAAAATTTTCTTAGTACAAAATAGCGATACAGATGGCGCATTAGCTCACAGCCAATACAGCGCTTGACCAAGAATCCAGTGAATTCAGACTCACGGTGATACATTCATCCTGTACATAAACGTCAAATTCGGTACTATTTGAACGGAATAAGTGACCAAGTCACATTATAAAAAGTGCGCACACAACGAAATTTGTACATCATACTGTTTTTAAGATTGATTTCGGCACATTGATAAATACTAAATACTACTGACATGCACCAGAAGGAAGTTGAAGCCGGATGAAACCTGCCTGCACTCTGTTATTACTCACTTTGCTGAGTTCACCTTTTGTCGTCAGTGCACAAGAAAATATTGAGAAAACATTCACGTTTGGCATTGTGTCCAATAAAGCCCAAAGCAAAATCAAAAAAGCGACGCCCCTTACTCAGTATGTAACTGAAAATATGTCTGAATATGGTTACGCAAAAGGGGCAGTAAAGGTATTTAAAAATTATCGTCAGCTCGCGGTTGCGCTTGAAAATGGCACCGTTCAAATTGCAACGGCGACCCCCTTTAATGCGATGACCTTAGAAAAGGAGTCTAATAGCCAAGTTCTTGCTATACGATGGAAAAAAGGCCTGCAAAAATATCATACGGTGTTCTTTACTAATAAAGAGAGTGGCATTGAGTCATTTTCTGACCTGCGCGGAAAAACGCTTGTTTTCGAAAAGCGCACGTCTACCAGCAGCTATTACCTACCTGCGATTACATTGCTGAATCACGGAGAAAAACTGCAATACCTTCCCTCTCCTGATGACAAACCGGCCAAAGACAGTATTGGTTATTTATTCCTTGATGAGCAACTCGCTCAGTCAAATGAAATCAACCTATCTGTATGGGTATATAAACAGAGAGTTGCAGCAGGAGCATTCAGTAACTTCAACTGGAACAATCCCAAAGATTTGCCAGAGAACATGAAAGACAAACTCGCGATTTTTTCTCGTTCTGTTGAAATACCCAGGGATTTAATTCTCGCTTCTCCAAGCATGAGCCTAGAGCAACAGCGTAAAATCACGTCCATACTGCTTGATATGGATACAACTCACGAAGGCTCTCTCGCACTTAAAAAGTTTCAGAACACCAAAAAATTCAGCGCGCTTACTCCAGAAATGCGAGCCTCCTTAAGTACAGTGCGCAAGTCAGTTCACTTGTTACCGAAGGTGGATTGATGTTTCAAAAGCTCTCACTCGAAACCAAATACATTTGCTCGACAATGTTCGTTGTCTTGTTTGTTGTGGTGATAAATCTTGCGTTATACATGCACGGTTACGATGCGTATTCAAATAGCTTAACTCAACAAATCACGAACAACTCTCAAGAAAAAACAGAATCTTACGTTAAGCAAAAAGGGTTGGTTTATGCAGAGCTATTATCAAAACAGCTTTTTGATCCACTCTATACAGACAATATCAGTCAAGCGTATGAGCAAATTAAGGCAACATTGAGCCAGCCAGATGTCTCGAAAATACATGTTGTTGACAATGAAGGGCTAATCTTTCACGACGGTACTACTCAGCTAAGGATGTTTGCCCAACCTCATTACCGCTCTCCTTTTATTTTGAAAGCAATAGAAGAATCTAGAACTCTCGTTTCCTTTTCCAAGCATCAGTTGGAGATCGCAGCGCCGATTCAGCAATCAAACATTACTCTTGGGGCGGTGTATCTTGAGCTTAACTTGATACATCTACTGGAAGAGAAAGAACAGAACATTGAACAAGTCCAAGCGATTACCTCAAACGATAAACAGAAGATGTTTAACTTGCTGCTAACGATCAGTGGGATATCCGTTCTATTCGGTAGCATCATCGCTTATGCTTTGGGGCGGTCGTTAACTAAGCCACTCAAGCAACTAAAAGATCAATTTTCAGAGTCAAATACCCAAGCGCTGCCAGTCACCGACATACAAAGCAAAGATGAAGTGGGAGAACTTATTTCGGCGTACAACAAAATGTCAAACAAAGTGAACCGATACACCAGCCGAGTTGAGTTCATGGCATACCACGATATTCTGACTTCCCTGCCAAACCGAGAAAAGTTACTCATTGATATTCAAACGCAAATAACTGACCACAAATCTCCCTCACTTGCGGTTGTGTTTATTGACTTGGATGACTTTAAGCACATTAACGATAACTACGGACATAACATTGGGGATAAATTGCTAGGCCATCTTGCTTCAGAGCTTCAAGGCCGTTTGCCGAGTTATTTTAAGCCGCTTTACCGCCTTTCTACCATCGTAAGTCGAGTAGGTGCGGACGAATTTGTACTGGCCTTTCCGTGCTCGGACAATCATGAAGCTAGAGAAAAAGCACACGCTATTCATCGCCAACTACTCTCTCCCTTTAGTTTGGAAGAGAACGATATTCAAATTACGGCAAGCCTCGGAATTGCTGTGTATCCAGAATTTGGTTCAAACGCTGAGTCTCTTTTACAGCTATCCTCTCTTGCGGCGCAGGAATCTAAAAGACGCGGTAAAGACATTATGACGATATACGATTCCACGTTTGATGAAACGATTAAACAACGTTTATACATAGAACGAGAACTGCGTCGTTCAGTACGTGACTTGTCTCAATTCGAGCTGTGGTATCAACCACAATTTGATCTAAAAACCTATCGCCTAATTGGGGTCGAAGCATTGGTTAGGTGGAATCATCCCGAGAAAGGTTATATCAGTCCAGAATCGTTTATCCCGATCGCAGAGCAAAGTGATTTAATATTGGAGCTTGGAGAACATATCATTGAGACAGCAGTTGCTCAGCGGGCAATGTGGGCAGAACATTTCGGTACTGATTTTCACATCGCATTAAACTTGTCCCCAAGACAAATCTATCGCCAAGATTTAAGTCAATTATTTTCTAAGTATTTACGACGACATGATGTCGCCCCTCAAACCATTCATGTTGAAGTGACAGAGTCACTTTTTATTGATGATACAGAGAAAGCTCAATATGTGCTTAAAAAACTACAAAGTATCGGAGTGGAAGTTTGGCTAGATGACTTTGGCACAGGATATTCTGCCCTTGCCTACCTGCAACATATGGCTTTTGACGGGCTCAAGATTGATCGTTCATTTATCGCTCAAATTCGAAAAAGCGATCAAGACGATTCATTAGTTCGCGCGATTGTATCCATGGCTCACAACCTAAGAATGAAAGTAGTCGCCGAAGGCGTAGAAACTCAAACTCAACTCACACGAATGGAGTCTCTCCACTGTGACGTCGTACAAGGTTTTTTCTTAGGTAGACCTGTACCTGCCGAGGAATTGATTGCATTTGAATACCAACGAGGGAGTGGCGCTCAAAGCGTCAATCACTTTGCTTAGAACGCCGTTTTGTTAACTATTGCCGCTTAGCGCGTTAGTACTCGTAATGCAATATCGGTCACACTTCCCCACCTCATTAATATGAATTTTCTCTTAAAATCTAACATCTGAGATAAATAAACTACACTTTTCATATCAACTTCTTGGATATGGAAATGCGCGTGGTAGGAATCTTTTCTTGGAACAACCTGTCGGTAAAACAAAAGCTATTTGGGTTGGTTTTGCTGCCAATTTTATTGTTGCTTGTCCTCGCGGGTAAACATGTACAAAGCCTTTCTATCCAGGCTCAGGAACTACAAAAAGCACAGTTATTCTCTGTCTACATAGACCGCGTATCTTCGCTTTATCACCTACCGAATAACCCTGATGTAATAGATAAGCAACTAAAAACTCAGCAGATATCTCAATTGTTACGCGACACTGCAGCACCAGTATTCGGTGAAAACGCTGAGATACTAAACCAGTTGACAAGCTTTGAGGAAGCAACCCTCTCGATGCTCTCTTCGCAAAATCAAGAAGAAAAGTTAGATGCGGCAGAGTGGCGCGCTGATACGTTCAAAGAAATCCTCATGAGCTTAGACAAAGTCTATTTTAGAAATGTGAGTTATGAAACAAACACTCACCTTTCTTCTTTGATGCAACTTGAATGGTTGATGTTTTGGTCCACTGAAGAGCATAGATTAAGCGAATATTTGATTCGATCTTCAGAGGAAAATAACGAGTATGACCTCACAACACAGGCTTCTATCCAATCTTTAATCCAGAACCAACAACTATTTCTAGAGCGTTTTGTGACGCTAAATGCCAATCAACAACAAGTAGATCTGCTCATTGAGACGTTTACGGGTGAAGTCTTTATCAAAAGCCAAGAGTTTCGTGCTTATTTATTGCAACCAGCTCAACTCAAATCATTAACCCCGGATGAGATTGATGCGGGGTTATCTGCACTCAACAAACGCTTATCGTTATTACAAAGTGTTGACGACAAAATGGAACAGCAGCTGAGTGATGATATATCAAAGACAATCAACACGACGACACAGCACCGCTTTACCTTTATCGCAATGATGAGCCTTTTAACGCTGTTGGTCGTAAGTTTAACGCTAAGATTGGTGCGAAAAGTTACTGGAAACTTGAATCTAGTCCTCAAATTTCTCAGTAACGAAAGCAATGAACAAAGTAACACTGAAAATTCACCTCTTGCTCAACTAATAAAGGGTAAAGACGAGCTGAGTAAGTTTGCTCGAGAGGTAAAAAAGCTTAGTGATGAGCGGATGTTGTCCAGACTAAAGCTCACACAAGCTAAAGAAGATGCAGAACAAGCAAAAGATGATGCAATTAAGGCGAGTAAAGCCAAAAGTAGCTTTTTGGCCAACATGTCCCACGAGATCCGCACGCCGCTAAATGGCGTTATTGGTATCTCTGAAGTCTTATCCGATACTTCCCTGACTGCCACACAACGCGATTACGTCGATACGATTGAAACCTCCTCCCAACTGCTTTTGAGTTTAATTAATGACGTTCTAGACTTCTCAAAAATTGAATCTGGGATGTTGCTCATTAGCCCACATTCAACTTGTGTTCGAGAGTCTATCTATGACATTGCTTCTATCATTTCACCGAAAGCAAAGGAAAAAGGCATCGATGTGCAAGTCAACATTAGCCGTAACACGCCTTACCACGTAATGTTGGATGACCATCGTATACGCCAAGTTGTCATGAACTTCATGTCTAACGCGGTAAAATTTACCGAACAAGGCAGTGTAGAGCTATCGGTCATCACCCGCGAAATAAAAAATGGTGAAGCGGTCATCGAGTTTTCCGTTAAAGATTCTGGGATTGGTATTGATGCCCAGCAGCAAAAGAAAATATTTGCTCCATTTGCCCAAGAGGATAACTCTACTACCCGACAATTTGGGGGAACTGGACTTGGGCTTGCCATTAGCACGCAATTAGTTGAGCTAATGGGTGGAGAAATTCAACTTGAATCCGAGAAAGGTAAAGGCAGTCGCTTCTTCTTTGAACTAACGGCTCCTGTTGTGACTCAAGAGTTTAACGCTTATCACGCTCTGAATCACAACGACATATGGATTGTATGCAGCAGTACTCAACTAGAACAAAAACTGCGTAACGAGTTAAGTTTTTTCAACATCAATATAACACAGTCAGTAGATACCTTAAGTGCGTTGCCAACGTGGATTGATAACGAGCGCGTTATCGTTATTCATGTAGAAGCATCACCAAATGCAGCGGCGATGCATATCGATGAGATAGAAAGCCTTTGTAAACGAAACATTCGTGTCTGCCTCATCAAGCACCTTCATAGCCCACAATTCGACTTTAGAAACAGTATCAGCGCCTTGGTCACTCAGCCACTACTAGGGCAGCGCTTAATTAAAGCACTTGAAAGTTGTGCGGCAAATTTCTCGCACGCACAACAAGAGAGCATTTCAGCGCAACATGTTAAATCTTTGCCGAAAATTTTGGTCGTTGATGACAATACGGTCAATCAAAAAATCGCGGGGCTACACGTCACAAAAGCTGGCTTCGACTTTGATGTCGCAGTAAACGGACAAGAAGCGGTTGAGAAATTTCAACAGAATCAATACAGCCTAATTTTAATGGACTGCATGATGCCCGTAATGGATGGATTTGAAGCCACCCAAATAATTCGTCAAATAGAAGTAAAAGAAAAACGCGCTTTCAGAATTCCGATTATTGCTCTAACGGCAAGTGTGGTCGATGACGATATACAAAAATGCTTTGACGTTGGAATGGATGACTATGTGCCCAAACCGTTTAAAGCAGGATTGCTTAAAGAGAAGTTAGATAAGGCAATTGGGTTACGTGTTTCCAACACGACGCCTGCTGAACCACACCAAGAGAACACTACTCTCGATACAACTCATAAACTACCTGCGAGTTCAGAGCAACCAGAAGCAACGGTAACGCCTATTCGCTCCGAACGTATCTTGCTTGTCGAAGACAATAGAGTGAACCAGAAAGTGGCTTCTCTATTGCTATCTAAAGCAGGCTATCAATTCGAAGTCGCAGAAAACGGACAAATTGCAGTCGAAATGTTCCAAAAAGATGGAAAGTTTGATGTTATTTTGATGGATTGCATGATGCCCATAATGGATGGGTTTGAAGCTTCTAGGCAAATTAGAGCTTATGAAGCGAGTAAAGGATTAGCTAAGACGCCCATTATCGCATTAACAGCAAGCGTCGTTGATGATGATATTCAACGCTGCTTTGATTCAGGAATGGATGCCTACGTACCAAAGCCTGTGCGCAAAGAAAAACTGTTGTATCAAATTGAACAAGCAATGTAGGTGGATTCTATGAGTAGAAATCATTCTCGCGTTGCTTTTCCTTTGCGTTACATAAAACGCTATCTGTTTATTCTGATTGCCCTTCTTTCATTAAATTGCCAAGCTCTCGCTGCAGAGAGCTACGCCGTTTTCTCATTTAATGACGAATTCTCTCCGCTCACTGTCAATAAAGCGCGAAAGTTGTACAGAGGGAAGACGCAACTTTTACAAGGCCAGCGAATTGAACTCTCTGACTGGCCTGCGACATCAACAGAAAGAGCTGAGTTCTATCGTTATCTTCTCAACAAAAATTTAGCGCAAATGAACGCGCATTGGGCAAGCTTGTCTTTTTCAGGTAAAGCTAGACCGCCAAAAGTGATTGCACGCTCCAGCATTGATGACCTCATAGCATGGATGCAAGAGAAGCCCAATAGAATTGGTTATGCCCCAACATCGAGCGTCCCTAGTAATGCTCATGTTTTATGTGTGGTTAGCTCGGAGAATTGATATGAAAAAATATTTAACCATGTTATCGCTGAGTATCGCGACCTTTCCGAGCTCAGCCACGATTGAACTAACAGAACAACTTTCTTTAAGTGGTTTTGGCTCTACTTCGTGGGCAAAATCCGATAACCCAACTACGTTACTAGTTAACCGCTTTATTGGCGATGAATCTTGTTTCGATTGCGATACCACTTTCGGCATGCAGCTCGATTATTTTCACAAGGCATTTCGGGCATCCGCACAAGTCGTAAAGCGCCCGCAAGACCATTGGAGCTCGCCTCAGCTCGAGTGGGCGTATTTGGCTTATACCTATCAAAACATAGAAATACGAGGAGGACGCTTAAGACTGCCACTGTTTTTGATGTCTGAGTACAACTATGTCGGCCACGCTTTTACCCAAGCCCGCCCACCGAATGAGGTATATGACAGCATTCTAGGTATCACGGCTTATAACGGCCTATCTGCACGCTGGATTCATGACCTCAATGAGCAAGTCGTACTTACTGCCATGCCGTTTGTCGGGTTTAAAGACAATAGTGACGTAACCATCAATGAACGTACTGAATTGGAAATTGAGTCAAACAATACTGCAGGGATGAACTTAACGCTAAGCGGAGAGAGCTATCGTTGGAATTTTTCCTACCTCCACGGCGATTATGATCAAACAACGACGCTCTCTAACATTGAGCAGTCCACTCCCGGTGGCGGAACCACAATCATTGACCGTCTAGTTGAAACAGAAAAAAACAACACGATCGATCTGTTCTCTCTAGGGTTAAGATACGAGCTCGATAACATTGTGATTATGGTAGAAGGACAGACCAGCAATCTTTCCTCATCTTGGTACGCGACAACAAGTTATAATGTAAACAAGCTGACTCCTTATATTGTTTACGGTCAGCAGTTTAATAGTCGGGATAAAAAAAGTGGAGACAGTTTCTTACTCGGATTGAGATACGACCTAGATTACAACGTTTCCCTAAACGCAGAATGGCAAAGGTTCAACGCCTACAATAATAGCTCTGGCGCGTTTTCATCAGCCCCAAAGGATGACAGTGCGAGCCTTTATACGCTAATGCTCAACTTCGTTTTTTAATGTTTCTTACAGTACCAACTTCCACAACACTGGGGGCTGTTTGTTGTATTAAGAAGGCTTTTTGCAACACGTAACTAAACGCTAAACAACTGGAAGGGATAGAATCGATCAGATAGGTAAGTGGCAATCCAAACAGAGACAAAGGTTACTCTATTTCGGTTTATTTTGATTGCCTTTTAACCGCTTTTCTTTGCGTCGCAGTGCCCGGAAAAACTTTGACTCTTCGTGGTACCAACCAAGGACACTAATTGGAAAGCCCACGAGCATCATAATAAAAACATCCGCTGGGAGTTGTTCCCAAATGTCGCTTAAAGAATGCAGCTCTCCAAAAATGAACAAACCGATGACTTTACCAAGCAGTAATGCACAACAAATCATAAAGAAGGACTTTAATATATAGTGCCATTTGCCTTTTTTACGCTCTTCTCTCCAATAGGCATATTTATATTGTCGATCGTACATTCATCCCCCCCTAAAGTAAACTTGCCGTAAGTTTAAGCATCTCGATAGCGTAAAGTGCGTTGGCACCTCTTTAATCATAGTGCGTATCTAAAGTGAATGCTTGTCGTGGCAATAAGAAGGAGAGGTATTCTGTAGTAAGAGCTACATAATCTCTGAACGTTATATGTCTTGTGTCATTCGGATGATGCCTGATTTTGCTTATCGCTAGTGTTTTCTGAACACCCAAATCGGGCCGATGAGTAGAAACTGTAAATCCTCAAAAAACGACGGTTTTTTACCTTCAATCTTGTGACCGATAAATTGCAATATCCACAATACGCCAAACAAAAGCATAGAAATATGCAGAACGGGCAACATCAATACCTCTAGAGACCAAATAAGGCCAATGCACGCTAATGTGTAGCCGATCATCATCATGAATACGCTCAGAGACAAACGAAAATAGAAAACCCAAGTGGGGATCACCGCTACCCAAACCCAATTAAGTTCGAAGCCTAATAATGAAATCTGGGGAATCGACCAAATAAGTCCAACCACAGAAAGGTAAATACCTGGAACTGCGATTGTGTGAATCTTTTGGTTGATAGGGTTTTGGTGACTCTCACCATATTCTTTTAGCCATTCAGATAATGCTCGCATATCATTCCCCTTTTCCACCTTCTTATTCTTATATAGCCCGAGGATGAAAAAGGTGCGAATTTTTCCGTAAAGGCTACGAGCAACGAGCGACAAGACAACAGAGGCCAGTGCGTTGCCGATTACTCACCAAGCAACGCTCGTTGTGCTTTCGGCAGCTTGGCAACGACAAGAGCATAAGAGCGTTCACACAAATCTTGAATCAACCCATCCTCGACATCACCGTTAAAATAAACCGTTATCCAATGACGCTTATTTAAGTGATAACCCGGGATAATATCCGTAAACTGCGACGTTAAGACTTCTCCATCTTCTGGTTTTACTTTTACGCTGACATACTCCCGACCGTTTCTCTCTGCAATGATGGCAAACATCTTGCCTTTGATTTTGTATACAAGCGCTTCAGGCCCAAATGGGAAATCACTTTCTGCACACATGAAGGTACTTAAGTATTGTTCTAGTTCTTTGCTTTTCATATCCCCTACCTCCTTCTGCGTTCTCACTCAAATTGTGGCAATAGCAATTTTAACGCCTGGTTAACCTGCTCTTTTTCATTGCCTTCTAAACCATCCAATAACGATTGCTGAACGTCTACATGCTCCAAAATTAGCTTGTCAATTAAGGTTAAGCCTTGCCCTGTTAGTTCAACGGTGACGCTACGTCGGTCTTCTTTACTATGGGTTCTGGTAATAAACCCTTTCTTCTCTAGTTTATCTAAGCGATTAGTCATCGCACCCGAAGTGAGCATCATCGACTCTATTAACGCTGAGGGAGTAAGACAATATGGTGAACCAGCTCGACGCAGTGTCGCTAACACATCAAATTCACCCATTTTCAGGTCGTACTTCTTATGTAGCTCGGCGACCCTAGATTCCATGTGTTTTGCAATTCGCATTAGTCGACCCATTATTGCCATCGGTTCAGTGTCGAGGTCTGGCTTCTCCCTAGCCCACTGCTCTACCACTCTATCAATTGCATCCATTATTTCTCTCCAAACATCATATATTTTTTATTTTAACATAAAGATACTTTACAAAAAGCCACCTTGCCGATATCGTTACATTTAATTATCTCTACATAAAGATATTTAACATGAACATTTTACTTGCGATGATTCCTGCCTTTTTTTGGGGGACGACTTACGCTGTTACTCAGTTTACTCTACCGGACTGGCCTCCCGTTTTACTTGGCGCTCTAAGGGCACTGCCTGCGGGTCTTTTGTTGCTGGCAATAAAGCCCTCGTTTCCAAAAAGAAGTGAGTGGAAGGTGCTGCTTGTTTTAGGAACCATCAACATCGCTTGCTTCTTTGGTCTTATTTTTGTCATGGCGTTAACGCTTCCTTCTGCCATCTCTGGTGTTGGTATGGTTTCGGTCCCCGTTTTTGCGATGCTGTTTGGTTGGGCGGTCTACAAACGTCAGCCTAGTGGCATTCAAGCGATAAGCGGCGCAACTTTGATTGCTTTAGCTTGGTTCTTATTTGATCCTAGCTCTATTTCTCTCGACCCCGTGGGCTTACTTGCGATGATCTCCGCCATTATGTGCATCGTGATAGGAAGTAGCGTAACAAAGTCACTAGGTACAAAAATGCACTGGTGGACAGTGTTAACATGGCAGCTCATTTTGGGTGGCGTGATTATGTCTATCGCAACAAGTGTGCTGGCGATAAACAATCCAGAGCCATATGTTACGGTCGTTCAGGACGTATCCATGACGAATATTCTAGGGTTACTGTGGGTAATTATTCTGAACACCGCATTAGGGTATGGCATGTATGTATGGTTATTACAGCGGATGTCGGTCGTAGATTTTACCTTTGGTGGTATTGCAAACCCAGTCGCAGGCATTGTTTCGGGCCTACTGCTATTGGGGGAAACGTTCACTCCTCTGCAATACAGCTTAATGCTAGGAATGATCGTAATGTCATTACTACCTCAGCTCATTACGTCAATCAAAACGAAAAGAGCCGCACTCTCCTCCTAAGTAACGTTAATTCCTAACACTCTAGAAGTAATGAGAGTGTTAGGAATCCTCAAGTGCAACCCCATCAGCAGAAATCAGCGCTAACCTAGGCAACTGACACCTTTAAAACGGTACGTTTTGACATTATGGCTGTTAAGCGCTTGCAAGGTTAGTCAGGGGCTCTGGTTTAGCGTAAACATAACCTTGAATAAGGTAAATCGCATGCTGAGCCAGATATTCGACTTGAGCCTGGCTCTCTACACCTTCTGCAATCATCTCACATTCCGCTTTGTTCGCTGCAGACACAATTGAGTCCAGCACTTTCAATTTTTGGTCGTCAGATCCTATTGGATCAATGAACATTTTATCCACTTTTACACACCGGATGCCCAAATCTTGTAGGTAAGAAAAGCCACCATATCCGGTACCAAAATCGTCAATTTTGAACTTGTAGCCTTTATTCGTTAAATACAAAATCTCTTTTTTCGCGGCCTCAGTGTCTTTTACTGGTATTCTCTCGGTCAATTCAAAATGAATTCTATTAGAGATTGGCCAATTTAACTCCGACAGTAACTTCGTTAATACACCTGACTCTAAATGGGAGGAAACAATATTGATGCTGACCCACGTATGCTCGGGTAAGTCACTTAAGTCTTGTATGATTTTACGAATAAGCTGATTGGTCATCGGGATAATCAGGCCACTTTCTTCTGCAGCACCAATAAACATATTTGGTGGCACCATTCCATCACGCCGCGACCATCGAATCAGAGCTTCATATCCTACTGTCTTACCATCGCGACTATCGACAATCGCCTGGTAGTAAGGAATAAATTCTGCATTACTAATCCCATTTTCAATTAGACCTGTAATGGATTTTCTCAAGCTTTTACCAGATATGTATGCAAAGGCAGTCACAAGACCAGCAAGCACACTTACAAGACCGCCCCACAAAAGTACTCTTTCCTGAGCATAATTTTTAAGTTTTTCACCGCTGTATATCTTGATGAGCATGTTGGCTTGAGACTCTCCTGAAAAGAAAAACTCTTTTGAGAGTGCGCTTTCTTCTCCTGCAATATTCGCTTTGCCACGGCTTATCGTTAAATCACCAAATATTGGTTCATCATACTTAAACTCTACAAATAGGCAGTCTTTGCAAGGCGTTTTTATTACCTCGTTAACCCAACTGTTATCAAGCACCCAGAAAACTTCAACGTGTTCATTATCATAAATGACCATCCACTCTATTTGGTCATTCTGTTGCGGCAAAATAAGTGATGCGAAAAAGTTCTCATCCATCTGAAATCGTTCACTACTAGATGGGCGAGACACTTCACTACCAACCGTGGAACACGTTTTTCCGCCTTCTGTGGTCATCGCAATAAAACGAATGTAACGGTTATAAAAACGTGAGTCGCGTAAAGTTCTTACATCACTATCACTACAAGTAAAATCTAACTGAGCAATCTGCTTCACTATTGCTCCGTCCAAATAGGCAGACCTTTGATTTAAATAATCTACGTAAGCATCTATTTTCGACGCTTTTACCGAGTTGACGTAAAAGTTGGTTATCGAATGAAAGGCCACTACAAATATGGCGATGGGAACTAAGCCGAGTAAAATGGCATACCTTGTATACTTTGTTATCAAAGTTCGTCCTGCTAATCTGTCAAGCAACCTAAGTGGGATATGAATACTATCTCATTTTTATAGTCCAAAAAGTGAGGAATGACGCTCAATAAAATTATAGACTCAAGTGGCTTTCAGATGTCGGGATTTAGAATGCGAGCACCAAACCACACTCGAGGAGAACAAAGTAGCGACTAAGTGGAAAGTAAGGACGAACCCAATTGTTAAGTCATCCGTAATAAAAGTGACAACTTGGAGCTTAAGCAATACTTTTTAGATAGGCAGCAGATACGCTAAAAAACAAAAAGGAAACGATTGATGCCAACCGCTTCCTTGATTTGTTATTGCTATTTAAAAGCGCGTGAATTACGCCACTTCAAGAATCACTTTTTCCAACTTATCTAAGCCTTCGTTCAGTACGTCAGATTCGATGGTCAGTGGAGGTAACAGACGAATCACGTTCGCTTTTACTCCACAAGAAAGCAGGATAAGGCCGTTTTCTTGCGCTTTAGAAATCACCGATTTGGTCATCTCTTGTAGCGGCTTACCTGATTCTGGGTCAGTAAATTCAATCGCCATCATCGCACCCGTAGTACGGATTTCACCAATAGCAGGCACAGATTGTTGCAGTTTGGTCATACGTGCATTGACCACTTCACCGATGCCCATCGCTTTAGCACACAAATCTTCTTCTTCGATGATTTTCAGCACTTCAAGACCAGCAACACAACCGAGTGGCGAGCCTGCATAAGTACCACCTAAACCACCAGGCAGTGCGGAGTCCATTACATCCGATTTACCAACAACAGCTGAGATTGGGAAACCACCAGCAATGCCTTTCGCCATTGTCATTAGATCGGGTTCAATGCCTAGGAGCTCCGTCGCAAACATTTTACCGGTACGGGCAAAACCCGTTTGGATCTCATCCGCAATCAGCATGATACCGTGCTTGTCACACAGCTGACGCAAGCCTTGTGCAAACGCTTCAGGCGCTTTGTAGAAGCCGCCCTCACCTTGTACTGGCTCGAAGATGATCGCCGCAACACGTGATGGTTCAATATCACAAGCAAATAGATCGTCGATCGCTTGTAAGCTTTGCTCAACGCTGATGCCGTGAAACGCATTTGGGTAAGGCGCGTGGTAGATTTCGTTCGGGAAAGGACCAAAGCCCGCTTTGTACGGCGCAACTTTACCAGTTAACCCCATCGTCATGTTTGTGCGACCGTGAAAGCCGCCTTTAAACGCTATCAGGCCGCTACGGCCTGTATGAGCGCGTGCCACTTTTACGGCATTTTCGACCGCCTCGGCGCCAGTGGTTAGAAAGATCGCTTTCTTCTTAGTCTCACCTGGTACAAGTTCTGTCAGCTTTTCAGCCAGCTCTACGAATGACGCGTATGGCGTAACCATCGCACACGTGTGTGAGAAATTGTCCAGCTGAGCTTTTACCGCTTCGCTAATGCGCTTGTGAGAATGCCCGGTGTTAGTTACCGCGATACCCGCTGCAAAGTCTATGTATTTGTTGCCTTCGATATCCCATACGTAAGCGTTTTCTGCTTTCTCGACGTAAAGTGGGTACAGTGCGCCCATGCCTTGAGCGATAACTTGGCTTCTTCTTTCGTGTAGTTGTTGGTTTGTCATTGTTTTGTCCTTAATTAGTTGCCGCCAAAGCAGAGATATTTCACGTCCATGTATTCATCGATACCTTGTTTTGCTCCTTCACGTCCGATACCGGACTGCTTAACACCACCGAAAGGAGCCACTTCAGTAGAGATCATACCTTCGTTAATGCCGACCATGCCGTATTCGAGCGCTTCTGCGATTTTCCAAACACGGTGAATGTTTTGGCTGTAGAAGTACGACGCGAGACCGTAGATGGTGTCGTTCGCCATTTCGATCAGCTGTTCGTCGCTGTCAAAACGAATCACTGGCGCGACAGGGCCAAAGATTTCCTCGGAAACAATCTTCATGTCGTGAGTAACGTCTTTGAGAACCACTGGCTGCATAAATAGACCATCGAGCTTTTTAAGTTCTGAAACCGGCTTCGCGCCTTGCTCGATAGCACCATCGATCAACGCTTGAATGCCTTGCTTCGCTGACTCGCTGATCACCGGACCAATGTTGACCCCCTCTTCCAATCCGTTACCGACGTTGAGCTGCTGAACCGCAGCGTCGAACTTAGCAACAAACTCGTCATACACTTTGCTGTGTACGTAGAAACGATTCGCACACACACACGTTTGACCTGCGTTACGGAACTTCGACGCCATCGCACCCGCCACGGCTGCATCAATGTCGGCATCATCAAATACGATAAACGGCGCGTTGCCACCGAGCTCCATTGAGGTACGTTTAATGTCCGCCGCGCTTTGCTGCATCAGCACACTACCAACTTGGGTAGAGCCAGTGAAAGACAACTTGCGAATCAACGGATGCGAAGTGAAGATAGCACCGACCTGACGGGAGTTTTCCCCCAATACCACTTGCAGCACATCGCGAGGGATACCCGCTTGATAGGCAAGCTCTGCGACCGCAAACGCAGACAGCGGCGTAGATTCAGATGGTTTTACGACAAAGCTACAGCCTGCCGCTAAAGCTGGACCTGCTTTGCGCGTGATCATCGCAATTGGGAAGTTCCACGGTGTAATCGCACAGGCGACACCAATTGGCTGTTTGATGGTCACCAAACGCTTGTCAGCACTTGGGGCAGGAATCGTCTCACCGTAGGTACGTTTCGCTTCTTCAGCAAACCATTCGATAAAACTCGCGCCGTAAAGCACTTCACCTTGAGCTTCAGCCAGCGGCTTACCTTGCTCTAACGTCATCAAACGGCCAAGGTCGGCTTTGTTTTCTAACAGGAGTTGGAACCAACGATTGAGCATGCCAGCACGCATTTTTGCTGGCAGTGCCGCCCACTCTTTCTGCGCCACACTGGCACGTTCAATGCCATTTAAAATGTCGTTTTCGGTTGAGACTGGTGCGTACCCGAGGAGTTCTCCGGTCGCCGGATTAGTCACTGCAATGCCCTGTTGTGGATTCGCTACCATAAACGAAACAAGGCTTTGGTTTTGTATCTGTTGCATGGTCATTCCTTTTGACAACTCATCATCGCCGCTAAGCTAGCGGCGAGTTTATGTTTAAGCAGGGATCTGCTGCGTAATGCAGTGAATGTTCCCTCCGCCAAGTAAAACCTCTCTCGACGGTATCGCGATGATTTGGTACTCCGGCATCGCGTTTTGCAAAATATCGATCGCCATAGCGTCGGTCTCTTCGTCCAGCATCGGCAAGAACACATGCTCGTTGACGATAAGAAAGTTGGCATAAGAGGCACTTAGGCGTTCGCCAGCTTGTCGACTCATTCCCGAACTGGCGTCAATGCCATTGGCTTCGCGCTCGCTGTAATGCAACGGACCCGGTAATGGCAAACGGACAATTTCAATATTGCGCCCTTTCGCATCGTGCTGAGATTTCAGTACTTGTTCCGCTTGACGAGATAACGCGTATTGCGGATCACTTGGGTCATCGGTCCAACTCAGTACCACCTTACCCGGAGCGATAACGTGCATCAGGTTGTCAACATGGCCGTCTGTTTCGTCATTGAATAAACCATTTGGCAACCAAATGACTTTTTCGATACCGAGATACGCCTTTAACTGCTCTTCAATTTGCGCTTTGCTCAACTGTGGATTTCGCCCCGGACTAAGTAAGCACTCTTCTGTGGTGTAAAGGGTGCCTTCACCATCGGTGTGAATCGCCCCACCTTCAAGTACAAACGGTGCGCGGTAATGATCAATACCGATGATGTCGCACACCGAACCAGCGACAAGATCGTCCTGCTGCCAGTTGTCGTAAAGGCCGTTGTATTCGCCGCCCCACGCGTTGAATTGCCAACTAATCCCACGGCGCTCGCCCGCTTGGTTAACAAGCACGGTCGGCCCGATGTCTCGCATCCACGCATCGTTAAATGGGATTTCCACCAAACGTACATCTGAGTGAAGCATTTGACGCGCTCGGTCAAAGTTGTGCGAGCACACCGCCACACACACTTTGGTCACTTCCGCGATTAAGTTCGCGATTCTGGCGAAGGTTTCTTGCGCGGGTAATGCGTCATCACGCCAATTGTCTTTCCTTTCTGGCCACGCTAGCCAAACTTCACTAACCGGCTGAAACTCAGCCGGAAAATAGAAGCCATCCTGCGCTGGTGTTGTCGATAACTTCATTTTAACGTCTCTTTAAACAGCTAGTTTGCCAACGCTGGTGTAAAGGTCTGGACGACGGTCGCGGAACAAGCCCCACGCGTGACGCGCTTTCGCTGTCGTAGCGAGGTCGATTTCTGCGTAGATGATGGTTTCACCTTCACGCGGTGCTTCGGCAATTTTTGCACCAGTGTGGTCAGTGATAAAAGAAGAGCCGTAGAACGTCGTCTCGATACCATCATCGACTTCAGTGCCCACTCGGTTTGACGCAATCACTGGAACGAGGTTTGCTGCCGAGTGACCTTGCATTGTACGTTGCCAGTGGTCACGTGAATCCAGTGTCGAATCTTGAGGCTCAGAACCGATTGCAGTTGGGTAAAAAATCGCTTCCGCGCCGTGCAGAGCCAAGCT
This sequence comes from Vibrio sp. 1249-1, assembly GCF_033340495.1. NCBI lineage: Bacteria > Pseudomonadati > Pseudomonadota > Gammaproteobacteria > Vibrionales > Vibrionaceae > Vibrio > Vibrio sp. 1249-1. Next base: position 469,781 of record NZ_JAWOWJ010000002.1, on the reverse strand, counting down.
GCGTGCAAGCTCTGGAAACCATTGGTCCCAGCAAATGCCAGCACCGAACTTACCGAACTTGGTTTGCCACACTTTGAAACCGGTATCGCCAGGGCTAAAGTAGTATTTCTCGCTGTAGCCCGGGCCGTCAGGAATGTGTGACTTGCGGTAGTTATCTAATACCGTGCCATCGGCATCTATCATCACTAGCGAGTTAAAAAACGTGTTGCCCGCTTTTTCAAAGTAGCTGACTGGAATAACCACGCCGAGCTCTTTAGCCAACGCACTCATCTCTTTAATAAGACGACAATTCTCCGTTTCTTCTGCAAGCTCGAAATACTTTGCTTCCTGTTTTTTGCAGAAGTAAGGCGCAGCGAACAGCTCTTGCGGAAGAATCACGTTCGCACCGTTTTGTGCTGCTTCACGAATCGCCTTTTTTGCTTTGGCCAAGTTGTCTTCCAGATCCCAGCTTTTCGTCAGTTGAAGGGCTGCAAATTTCACCACTTTGCTCATTGGATATTCCTTATCTCTTAAATCGCCAGTTTGTCACGTAGGTTGTAGTAAGCCGCACCCATTGCCGTAAACGGAATTTGGAAGTGGCGGCCACCTGGGAAGGAGTAATGTTTCAGTGCAGCAAACGCATCGAAACGTTCAGCGTGTCCGGTCAATGCTTCTGCCAGCAACTTACCTGCGAGGTGAGTACACGTTACACCGTGACCGCTGTAGCCTTGTAGGTAGTAAATGTTGTCTGCAAACGAGCCAAATTGCGGCATGCGTGAGTAAGTCAGCAAGAAGTTACCCGTCCAGGTATAATCAATCTTGATGCCTTTCAATTGTGGGAAGACTTTCTCCATCTTCGGACGAATCAATGCTTCAATGTTTTCTGGGTCACGTGCGCCGTAAACCACGCCACCTCCGAATAACAAACGCTTGTCGGCGGTTAAGCGGAAGTAGTCAAGCAAGTAGTTACAGTCTTCAACGCAGTAGTCACTGGTCAGCACTTGTTTTAGCTGCTCATCACTCAAAGGCTGAGTCGCCACCACTTGTGTGCCACACGGAATCGCTTTGTTGCTGATGTTTGGTGCCAACCCACCAAGATACGCGTTACCTGCCAAAACCACGTACTTGCTCTTCACGCTACCTTGCGCCGTTTTGACTACTGGGTTCATCCCTTTGTCAATCGACACGACCGCCGACTGTTCGAAGATTTGGCCACCCAGAGAAATAAACGCAGCGGCTTCACCTAACGCGAGTTTAAGCGGGTGAATGTGACCACCGCGCATATCCAACAAGCCACCAGTGTACACTTTGGTCCCTACCGCTTGTTCTACTTCTCCTGCGTCAAGCAGAGTCAGTTGGTCGTTGCCGTAACGCTCCCAGTTCTTCTTATGCTCTTCTAGCCCTTTGAGTTGTTTACTATTTAGTGCCGTGAACAAACCACCTTGCTTGTAATCACAGTTGATGTCGTATTTGTCGATCAGACCACGGATGATATCGCCGCCTTCAAAAATCATATCGCACAGAGCTTTAGCTTGGTTTTGGTCGTAACGGCTTTCAATCACGTCAACATCTCGACTGTAGCTATTAACGATTTGGCCGCCGTTACGACCAGTTGCCCCAAAGCCCACTTTTGCGCTTTCTAGCACAACAACTTTAAAACCTTTTTCCGCTAGGTGCAGTGCAGAAGAAAGACCAGAGAATCCCGCACCGACTACACACACATCGCACTCGATGTTGTCTTGTAATTGTGTGTATTCCGGCATGTTTGGCACAGAGTGCGCGTAGAACGAATCCGTATGCTTGTTCATAGAACTATTCCTTTATTTATCGTAATCGTCAGCAGGCTTAAGGATGGAGGCGAATCCAAGTGGTTTTGGTTTCGGTGAATTTTTCAATCGCGTGGAGAGACTTGTCTCGACCGTTTCCGCTCATTTTGAATCCACCAAATGGAACCGTCATGTCACCTTCGTTGTAGTTGTTAACCCAAACCGAGCCGGCTTGCAGTCGTTTTGCTACGCGATGAACGCGGTTGATATTGCTACTCCAGAGTGCCGCGCCTAAGCCGTACTTCGAATCGTTAGCGATCTCGATTGCTTGCGCTTCGTCTTTGAATGGAATGACACACAGCACCGGACCAAAAATTTCCTCTTGGGCGACACGCATCTTGTTGTCGACGTTGTCTAAAATGGTTGGGGAAACAAATGCGCCCTGCCCATCGACATCGCCGCCACAACGTACGTTTGCACCTTCTGATTCACCTAACGAGATATATTCCAACACTTTTGATTTATGATCATGGTCGATAAGCGCACCCATGGATGAACTTGGGTCCATTGGGTCTTTTGGCGTGAACGCTTTCGACGCTTGAATAACTTTTTCTATAAACTGCTCTTTGATGCTTTCGTGAACAAGCAGGCGGGTTGCCGCGACGCACACCTCACCTTGGTTGTAGAAACACCCTGCGGCGGTGTCTGCTGCTGCGCGGTCTAAATCATCACAATCTTCAAACACGATGTTCGCGTTCTTGCCGCCCGCTTCTGCAAACACACGCTTTAGGTTGCTCTCACCCGATCTGACCATCAGTTGACCTGCAATGCGCGTCGAGCCTGTGAAGGCGATGCAGTCTACGTCTTGGTGTTTCGCCAGCGCGTCGCCAGCTTCATGACCAAAACCCGTAACGACTTGGAAAACGCCTGTTGGTAAGCCCGCTCGAGAAGCAAGTTGACCTAGGAATATCGCGGTGAGAGAAGATTTTTCTGACGGTTTTAGAATCACGCTGTTACCAGCCGCTAAAGCAGGACCAAGCTTCCAGCACGCAAGCCAAAGGGGGAAGTTCCACGGTACAACCGCAGCAACCACACCAATTGGTTGATGAGAAATAAAAGCGTGTACATCTTTTTCAGTTGGGGCAACTTCGCCGTATACTTTGTCGATTGCTTCTGCGTACCAGCGTAATGCACTCGCCGCGCCAGGAATATCGGTAGAGAAGCTGTGAGAGATAGGTTTACCAGTATCAAGCGTTTCTAGCAGAGCCAATTCTTCTTGGTTTTGATCAATCAAGTCAGCAAACTGTTTAAGCACTGCTTTGCGATGAGCTGGGCTGCTCTCGCTCCACTGACCGGATTGAAATGCTTGGCGAGCGTATGAAACCGCGAGATCAACATCTTCATTTTGGCAACGGGCGATTTCGGTGAATATCTCGTCTGTTGCTGGGTTAACTACCGGGATGGTTTGCCCTGTTAAAGCGGCACTGTATTCACCGTTAATGTACGCCCTGTTTTCGATGTTTAGATTGTTTTTTAGTTCAATCCATTGCTCTTGGGTTTTCATACGCTCTCCTTGTGGTCACACAAGGCAAGCCCCCACTAAAATGTGGTTGGCGTATGCGCACTTATCATTCGACAAGCCTTGTCTGTGTGATTTGTAAATCGATGGGGCTTCGTCGTATCAATAATGTACGACTCGCCCGCTGTTATGACATGAGATTGCCCTTTATATTCCAGAGTGATTTCACCCTCTAATACGGTGCCAATCTCTTCGCCTTCGTGTTTGATTTCTGCCGCACCAGTGGTTCCATAAGGTGCGTATTCCTCGATCAAGAATCCGATGACTTGATCTTTGTCACCATTCGTTACCAGTTTCATGGACACCGTCTCGCTCCCGATTTCCACAAGATCTGACGGCTTGATGACTACTTTCACTTCATCGTTCGAAGGTTGTTCAAAAGTGAAAAACTCTGATAACGATAAAGAAAATACATTAACGATTTTTTGTAGTGAGCTGACCGACGGGCTCACTTTGCCATTTTCAATGGATGAGATTGCACTGTGGGTAATACCAGCGCGCTCGGCTAGTTCCCTTTGTGACAATCCATGTTTTTTTCGTAACTGAACAATATTTTTACCAATCTCTTGATTGTCCATTCATACAGCTCCAAACGTTTAACGAGAGGTAGCCATCATAAATTCATTGAACAAAATTTGAGAGAAATGATTGGTTTTTGCTTCCCATTCTGGGTGCCACTGCACGCCAACGAAAAATTTTTGATTAGGAAGACTAAATGCTTCTACCAAGCCATCCGGGGCTTTAGCTTCTACTTGTAATAGAGGAGCAAGCTGATCGATGCCTTGGTTGTGTAGTGTGTTCACTTCAAAGAAGGTGGTGTTTTCCCAATGATTTTGCACCAGCCATTGTTGAAATAAGCTCTGCTTTTGAACTAGCACAGCGTGTGCTGGCGCGTATTTTTGTTCGAAATCTTCAACAGGCGCTTCACGATGGTCATTGAAGCCGGAGTCATGAACGGCTGGGTTTAACGAGCCACCAAGTGCGACATTCATCTCTTGAAAGCCGCGGCAAATACCAAGGCACGGAATGTTTTGGTCAACCGCATGACGAATTAACGTGAATGAGAGCTCATCACGAGCTTCATCTTTGTAGCTCTCTTCGTGCGTTGCATTGTATCGATGTGGCGCAACGTTAGAGTGGCTGCCAGGAAAAAGAAAACCATCACATATGTCTAGGATGGTGGTTACGTCATCGCCCGACATGTCGGGAGCCAACATAATCGGTAGTCCTCCAAAATCCTTTATGGCGCGAAGGTAAAAGTCATTGACCGCTTGTATCTGATAGCCACCCAACTCTTTAGCGCAGCTAACCACACCAATGATGGGTTTGTGTGTATCTGCCATGATATGTCCATGTTCAATTTATTTAACACAAACCCTACAAACCATGTACAAAATTATCAACACAGATGACCATTATTATCGTCACAACGTGATCTGACGCACTTTTTAGGCTTCAAAACTGAATATTTATGCTCATTATATTGAACAAAACAAAACCAACTGTTACAAAATAGTTAACAGAAAGACATAAGAACCAGCCGTTAAACATCAAAAACACAGTGTAAGTGCATGTTTAAATTAAAAATAACCTAAAAAACAAACAACTCGCTCAGAGTACTGTAATTTATTTGTTAATTTGGTTATTTCTAATTTCTACTCGTCAGGCTATTTGGAGAAGAAAATGGAATCGTATCTACAGGAAGTACAAAATTTTAAACAAAAATGGCCCGATATTGAATTTATCGATCTCATCTTTACCGATATAAATGCCACCCCAAGAGGAAAACGCATCCCGATAGATGCTCTAGAAAAACTGAATAAAGGTGTTGCCCTCCCCCTTTCGACCATCACCCTAGATACCAAAGGTAACGTCGTTGAAACAGCCGGGTTGGGAGAAGATCTCGGAGAACCAGATAACCTCTGCTATCCAATCAGCGGCACCTTAATGCCGACGGCAAAAGAACAAGTTGGTCAGCTACTGCTTAGTATGATGGATGAAACCGGGCAGCACCCTAACCCACTGTTCATCCGAAACATTCTCGCTTCTATATTGCAAACACTGCATGCTAAAGACCAATATCCTTGTGTCGCGCTCGAGCTGGAGTTCTATTTAATAGACAAAACCCGCGGCGAAAATGGCGAACCATTAACGGCAATTAACCCCACGAAAAAAACTCGAGAAAAAGATACCGAGGTTTACGACCTTGATGGACTAGATGACTACGCTGATTTCTTGGCCGACCTTAATCGAACTGCATTAGAACAAGGTTTAAACACTTCCGGAGCCCTATCTGAATCGGCACCAGGGCAGTTCGAAATCAACTTCAACCATTCTAAAGATGTACTTCGAGCATGTGATGAAATCATCATCGCAAAACGCTTGATTCGCCAGGTCGCTCATCAGCACGGATTTGACGCCACATTTATGGCGAAACCTTTTAGTGAGCAAGCGGGTAATGGCATGCACATTCATCTCAACTTGGTTGATACAGATGGTAACAACCACTTTAGCCAATCAGACGGTCAAGCGAGCGCCTTCTTCTATCAAACCATGGCAGCGATGCTGTCACAAACATCCGATGCCATGGCTCTAATCTGTCCTAACGTTAACTCTTACCGTCGCTTTGTTCCTGGCGCTTACGTCCCAACCAAAGCCGATTGGGGAGAAAACCACCGCGGTGTTGCGTTGCGTGTGCCTATCAGCGATAGCAAAAATCGCCGTATAGAGCATCGTATAGCAGGCGCTGACGTTAACCCATACATTCTCGCTGCAGTAGTACTTTCCGCAGTATTAGCGAGTGAAAGCTACACCAAAGATCAATGTCCACCGACTCTCAGTGATGATGCAATTGAGTTACCTCTGCGTATGTCAGAAGCTCTAGAGCGACTGGAGCACAGTGAGCTGGCTCAATACATCTCAAGAGACTTTATCGATTTGTATCTAGCTTGCAAACAGAGTGAACTCGCAGAATTTGAGCGAGCGATTACTCCATTGGAAATCGACTGGATGTTGCACTCGGCATAAACAAAGGAAATGAACTTTATGACTACGCAGACCAAGGCGCTGGATGCGCCTCTTAAAATCAACTCTCAACACATTATTGTTTCTTTAATCTCGGTTGCGACGTTTGTCTTTTTTACCACAATCGGTTTGAACCATGAGGAAGGCGAAGCCTACGGATGGATGAGTCTTTTACCAACGGCGTTGGTATTGGTCTTTGCGCTGACAACACACCGAACTGTGGAAGCCCTCTTTAGCGGCGCTATTGCCGGTGTTCTTCTGCTTAACCCAACTGAAGCGGTAGAACAGATTGTTGATATTTCCATGAGTGTAATGATGGATGAAACTATTGCTTGGATCATCCTCGTTTGTGGTTTGATGGGCGGCCTAATTGCTATTTTGGAGAAAGGCGGCAGTATCTTGAGCTTCTCCGACATGCTAGTCACGAAAGTAAAAAGCCGTAAGCAATCGATGCTGATGACCTTTGCTTTAGGTATTCTGATCTTTATCGACGATTATTTGAATGCGATTGCAATTTCTTCCTCAATGAAAAAAGTTACGGACGGCTACCAAATCTCGCGTGAAAAACTCTCATATCTTGTGGATTCAACCGCCGCACCTATCTGTATCCTCGTACCAATTTCCACTTGGGCAATTTTCTTCAGTTCTTTGCTAGAAGCAAACGGAGTAGCAGAAGCGGGAGATGGTATCAAAGCATACATTGAAGCTATTCCATACATGGCTTACGGCTGGGTAACGCTGGTGATTGTTTTGCTGGTTGCAATGGAAAAGATCCCAGATCTAGGCGCGATGAAAAAGGCAGAAAAGCGTGCGAAGAATGGTCAAGTTCGTCCAGACGGTGCAACAGATGTCGACTTTGGTCCCGATGTCTCTGCACATACCAACCCAACCATGGGCCTTGTCAACTTCTTGTTACCAATGATCGTACTTGTTGCCGCAAGTTGGTATTTTGGTATCGATCTACTTGCTGGTGTTTTCGTCGCGTTAATCTTTACTATTAGCTTTTACGGCGCACAAAAACTGATCTCGATGAACGACATGTTCGAAGCTGTTTATGATGGCATTAAGGTTATGCTACTGCCGCTTGCGACCGTTATTGGTGGTTTCATGTTGAAATCGGTCAACGACTCATTGGGCGTCACGCAGTATGTCATTGAGACCGTCAGCCCTTACCTGTCAGCGTCTTACTTCCCTGCGATTATCTTTATGATTACGGGCGCGTTGGTATTTGCAACGGCATCGTCTTGGGGAACGTTTGCAGTAGCGATGCCAATTGTTCTACCTTTGGGCGAACAGCTTGGTGTGCCTCTACACTTAACCGTTGCAGCGCTGCTTTCAGCATCAGCGGCAGGGAGCCACTCTTGTTTCTTTAGTGACTCAACCGTGTTATCTGCACAAGGTTCGGGCTGTACAGCAATGCAACACGCAACCACACAGTTTCCTTATGCGTTGATTGGTATTGTTGCAACCGCGATTTTCTTCTTCATCATCGGTTAGCCCCTTTATCTAATTGCAAAACCCTGCTCAAAAATAGCGGGGTTTTGTTCTATCAAGTCAAATAATCCTCTTAAAACTACTTTACGCCCGTTCAGTATAAAAATACTCAAAGATATACAACTGCACTCAATAAGGGTTTGGTAAACCTAATATTTTTGGTTTACGCTTAGCGAAGCGTTTATTGTGTAGCAAGGCAGCTTTTGAGTAACTAAAATGCCGCCTTAATACAGTGTTAACGGTTGGAGAGACATGAAAAAGTTAGCCCATGAGATATGGATATTTGACGGAGATCCCGTCCAATTCTTAGGACTCCCATACACCACTCGTATGACTATTGTTAGGCTTTCTGATGGTGGCCTTTGGGTTCATAGTCCAATTCAGTTATCAAATTCGATTAAAGAGCAAATCAACAATCTAGGCCAAGTGAAATACTTAATCGCTCCTAATCATTTACACCACTTGTTCTTATCTGAATGGGTATTTGCCTACCCTAGCGCAGAAATTTATGGCACAGATGAAGTCATTAAGAAGTGCCGTGATATACACTTTCACGCTTCACTTAACCAAGGCGGTAATGCTTGGAACTCTGAGATTGAACAAGAACTATTTTCTGGCTCTCCATTAATGGAAGAGTGTGTGTTTTATCATCGACCTTCAAAGACCTTAATTGTTACTGACCTCGTCGAGAATTTTTCTGGCCAGGACTTTAACTACTGGCAGCGGTTTGTGGCTAAAGGAGCCGGTATTCTTGCTCCGAATGGAAAAATGCCTTTGGATTGGCGCCTAAGTTTTATGTTTAGCAAACAAGAGGCTCGAAAACACTTAAATAAATTGCTGTCTTGGAAACCTAATATATTGGTTATGGCTCACGGTGAAATCGTCCTTGATAATGCAGACGAGTTCTTACAGCGCTCTTTTAAGTGGCTAGTATGAGACAACATTGAAAACTCACACAACAGAATAGACAAGAAGCTATTTTAAAACATTAGGCCCTTTTAGCTTAGTCTTAGGGACGAATTTACAGCACTACACGTTATGTTTAACGATAAGATTCCCTATTCCTCTTAATTGAGCATTATGCAGCAATTTAAAATTCCGTTAGAATTGCACTTCAAAAACTTCAATGCGAAGAATTCTGGACATTGATACGGACATAAGTTCAAGAGTTAACATAACGCTATAGCAATCTCTTACTAATAATTTGTTTCGAGACATTGGCATACTCCCGAAACAAACCCTTCTACTCTAAAGGTTTTGTTAATAACAGTTGCCATGCTTGTTAGTTATTCTCGTTAAACTCAGTATCTTGAAGTTGTTTGAATATATAAATTTAAAAAAAGAGACATAAGATGCACAAAAAACTCATCATTCTAAGCTTGCCTATTCTATTAGCCGCATGTGCGGCACCAAAGTATACGGTAGAAACAATCTCGAAAGAAAATCAGAGCAAGGAAATCACCATCGTAAAAGACAACGCCACGCGAGATGTTTTCTTAGATTCGATGCAAGACTGGTGTTTGGATACCGCCCATAAATGCACAGTCGTAAGCGACGGCACGCCTCCTGTTAGCTCTGAGCTAACACTTACTTACGTATCACGCTGGAGCTGGGATTTTAGAACATTTATCGCTGATGCTCAGATTAAAGCCTACAAAAATAACGAAAAAGTAGGACAAGTTGAATTTAAAGCACCAAACAGCGCGAATCCAGATAAATGGGGTAAAGACAACAAACGAATCATTTCGATGATGGATTTGTTATTCGGTAAACAAACCGTGAGTGAGGTTCAATCCAAGATTAAGCTGGGCGAAATGTAATGAGCCGAGCAATTGCCCATTTAACCAGCATCATATATTTGTAGATAAAGATAGGAATGTTTAAGTGACTGAAGTCAAAACCATTGGGCTTTTCTTTATAACCGCCATTGCAGAAATATTAGGCTGCTACTTACCTTATCTCTGGTTAAAGGAAGATAAGTCAGTTTGGCTTTTGGTACCAGCAGCGCTATGCCTTGCTATGTTTGCTTGGCTTCTATCTTTACATCCTACCGCTACTGGCAGAGTTTATGCTGCTTACGGTGGTGTCTATATTTTTGTCGCAATTCTATGGTTGTGGTGTATCGACGGCGTTCGACCAACGCTCTGGGACATAGTGGGGGTTTCTGTCGCTATGCTTGGCATGTCAATCATCATGTTTTCACCCAGAGCATCCTAAACGTAGCCGAGGGAAACCCTTACGCTTAGTATTTTGGCTATGTGCTAGATTTATTGATTAATAACATTATGACGTAATTGCTACATAGCCAAAGTACGCTTGGGCTTCACCCCAAAACAGCGCTATTTATAGGAGATACCAATGAACCATGCAGTGAAGGCAAGATTTGATGAGTATCCAAAACATGTGCGTATTCGGATAGAAGAGCTACGAAATATCGTCTTAACTATCGCTTCTGAATTAAAACTGGGGGAAGTTGAAGAATCTCTAAAATGGGGAGAGCCAAGCTACAGTGTGAAAACAGGTAGCCCGGTAAGGATGGATTGGAAACAGAAAACGCCTAGTCGTTATTATCTGTTCTTTAATTGCCAAACTAAGCTCGTCGACACATTCCGCGAACTGTATAGTGACTCACTTGAGTTTCAGGGTAATCGAGCAATAATTCTATCTTTATCCGCTCCTTTGCCAGAAGCTTCAATCAAGACCTGTTTAGAATTAGCATTAACCTATCAAAAGCGAAAGAACTTACCTCTTTTAGGTATGTAAGATCTCTTAATAAAACTATTTACGGCCGATTAACCATATTCAACTACTATACCTTTGTATCCTTTTTAATGCTTACGCAGTAAAGTTTTAGATTAAGTGGTCACGTTAATAGCGCCGTTACCAAACTAGTAATATCGAAATAAAGAAGAGTTTATGAAATCAAAAATCTTGTTCTTACTTATGCTTGGAGCTCATTTCAATGCTTTTTCAGCGACGAACTATCAAGTCAATGTGGTAGTAACAGAGCCTCAATCAACATTCATTTTTCCGACTTTTGAAATATCCTCTAAAGGAAAAAGCAAAACCAGTTTTGTCGACGGCTGCGCGTACTTAGGAACCCTTTCAGAACCGAGCAAAAATAGCATACAGCTTGAAGCTACCATGTCATGCAACCGAGATGGCGCTACGTCAAGGATGGAAATGCCGGTATTTGTACTCAACTCCGAGGGTCAAAGCGCGAGCTATGATCTTGTAGAAAACGGGGTCGTGATGTGGAAATATTCTGTAGAAGTTAAGCCGTCACTTAAAAAGTGATATATCAGAAATACTAAAGTAACAATCAGCACTATTAACCGCCGCTTAAGTGTAATAGGTATATTCTTTACGACTTAATGACGTTACTTGTTGCCGCAAGTCTCCAACTCATGTACAAAACAGCCCTAATTTTAATAGGAGATAAGTGGCATGAATTTAATTGTACGTCAGGTAACTTTAGGTGATGCTGAAGGCATTACAAACGTCCTCAATCCCATCATTATTGAAGGTTTATACACTGTATTAGATACGCCTTTCACACCTGAAGAAGAAAAAGAGTTCATTACTCATTTCCCAGAACGGGGCGTGTTTACAGTCGCTTTATCCGAAAATAGCTCACAAGTCATTGGTTTCCAAAATATCGAGCCCTTTGCACAATATACAAAAGCTTTTGACCATGTTGGCATAATTGGTACGTTTGTTAGTGACGGTGCTCGTGGCCAAGGTGTGTCTAAACAGCTTTTCAAATCGACATTCGAAGTAGCCAAACAAAAGGGTTACGAAAAACTATTTGCGTACGTCCGCAGCGATAATGACCGAGCGTTATCAGCCTATCTCAAACAAGGCTTCGAAATCGTAGGGACCGCGAAGAAGCATGCAAAAGTTCGTGGGAAATACGTAGACGAAGTCCTCATTGAGAAGTTTTTGTAGGTGTTAAGCCGCTAAACACTAAGCACGCATATAAGAACATTTGAACCAAGACTCAATTTCCGTCGTAACAATGTCTTTTCTAAAATAGGTTATTTGAAATGAAACTGACCTCGGAAACTGAGTCAAGAATAATAGAAATGGCATGGGAAGACCGCACCCCATTTGAGGCTATCGAATTTCAATTTGGTTTGAATGAATCCGACGTGATTCAGTTTATGCGTAGCCGGCTCAAATCAAGTAGCTTTAAATTGTGGCGTAAAAGGGTTTCGGGGCGCAATACAAAACACAACAAGCTACGAAACTCAGACATCATTAGAGGTTATTGCCCAACTCAATATAAGCCGCGATAGCGAACTGCACTTGGCATAAATTTTTATTACGAATCGCAACATTTATCGCCCTACCTTTGAATCAACTCCATGATTGGAGGGGAATAGTCACCACTTAAATCAACCTAGGTGTTTCAGGGCGATAATAAATTCCATGGGAGTCATATTCAGACGCCATCAAACTAATGATTCCACAGAAAAGATTAACACCAAACGCCCACTAAAAATAACTCAGATTAAGGCGTCATTTAACCCGTGTATCAATCTTCTTTTACCTTCTGTTTAGGCACTAGAATCACTAACCTTCTATTTTATCTTTGAAGGCACAGGCAAAAAGCTGCATGATTAAAAAGGAAAAATAGCTGATAACGGTTTAACAAGCACTCGGAGCTTGGAGGCAATTTTGAACAAATTACTTATGATATTTGCGTTGGTTTCTTTACCTTGCTTGGCCTCTGATGATGTTGAAGATCCCTGCAAAGTAAAAGGCGGTGGCGTTATGGCTGGTTATCAGTGTGTAGAAAAGAAAATGGAATCTGCAGATAAAGAGCTTAACGAAAGTTACAAGGAAGCAATCGCTAGAATAGGTGAGGAAGAAAAAGCACTAAGGAAAACATGGTCTCAGACCGAACTGGTAGAGCCATTTCGAAAGGCCCAAAGAGCTTGGCTAAAATACAGAGACGCCGAATGTGAATTTACGGGCCTGTCTTCCACACCCTCACCCTGGCAAGGTGTCCAGATTGAAGAATGTAAGTTAAGAATGACGTTAGAACGCGTCGAATACTTCAATGGTGTATACGTAGGCTAAACGGATTACATCTAACAAGGCACTTCAATAAGATTCGCAACTCTTGGCAATTTAAGTTTAAATGTACTCTGTGTTTAAGATGCAAGCGTTCAGGTTGTGCGTAAAGCTTATATGGGTGTGAAATAATTATGGAAAAAGACGATTTAGTTGGGCTAGTAGTTAAGTATTTCGAGAAAATAGATGCCGGTGATCCTAGCTATCTGGATCTATTCTCAGAGGATGTTGACTTTTTCTTTCCTAAATTTGGGCAAGCGAAAGGAAAGAGTGCCTTAGTGGAGTTTGGCAATAGGATTAGTAGCTCGTTGATTAGTATCTGGCACGACATAGACGGCTTTCAAATAACGACTGCTGGAAACAAGGTCATTGTTGAAGGACAGGAAGGCGGCGTAATGAGTGATGGTACCTCTTGGCCGGACAACAAAGTTTCCACAGGGCGTTTTTGTAGTGTATTTGAGTTTGAAGGAAAAATGATAAGTCGTATGTTTGTGTACGTAGATCCTGACTTTCCGAGTCGAGATTTTGAGAGAATTTCCGTGCTGTCAGGCGAGAGCAACGTGCGACAAACTGTTCAAGCCTGAATACTACCGTTACCGCATAGCATCTTTGTTATGCGGTAGTATTCGTAGTTAAGGTGTGTTGAGGGCTTTGATATCGCTTTACTCACACCTTATCAGTGCGTTAGCCACATTCCCTTACTGATAGAAATGCTACTTTCTTCAATCGTCCTGTATTATGATAATGAAAAAGATTGCATTAATTTTAAGATTAAAATGAACCAAAAATTTTTTCTAAAACTACTCCCTGTCCCTTTTCTTCTAGCCGGTTGCCAGTCTACGCAAAGCCAGCTACAGCCTATACCTGAAAACGTATTATCAAACCTATCGACTCAATGGGCAGTGGTAGAGGCCTGTTTTCATTCCGATGCTTATAGCTTAGAGCAATCGGTAAACTATCGAGAGGCCATTAACTATTCTTTTTCTACTTGGCTAGTCGATCAGTCCGATATCGATCAGTCGGTAAATGAAGCTCGTGTAGCGTTATCAGAATATCAGTCTCAGAATGATGGTTTAGGAACAACATGTAAGGATTGGCACCTACCCCTAGAATCTGGATTGCGAGAAGTTAACAATCATAAGAATCAAGTGGCGATAGACCAACAGCGAGCACATGAAATACATAAAGCAAACGCTTCTAAACCTGTGACGTATTCAACACCAGCATCTACTTCGACTAGTAATGTTGTTCACTGTTACAAATTGGAAGACGTTAGCTTGAATAAGAACATTCAAACCTTTAATGGAATGATATGCCCTATAGGCTGGCTTAAATATTATGGCTATTAATGTATTTGATTAATACAGGACTTAAGAATGAACTCTAAGTTTAATTTTTAGTTCAAGATTGGGTTTCTTGTTTACAATGTTATGTTTCCAGTTGGATTACCGTATTCGAATAGATTGACGAAGTTAATCAATATATGTGTATTGATGCTTACTTTTTATCGAGTTATCTTTGTTTGATAGCCATTAAAACGAGTAAGGAAACAAAGTGACTGTGTTAACAAAAGGCATACACCACGTAGGTTTAACCGTATCTAACCTAGAAGCAAGCGCGAAGTTTTTCACTGAACAATTAGGTTGGAGTGAAGTAAAAAGAAATCCAGACTACCCGGCAATATTTGTGAGTGATGGGCATATCATGCTTACACTATGGGCGACTAAGGCTGATGCCGCCACTCCATTTGACAGAAAAACGAATATTGGTTTGCATCACTTAGCTTTACTCGTAGAGACTGAGAAGCAACTCTATGAGTTGCGTGATCAATTTATGGCGTCGGGAATCGAAATTGAGTTTGGTCCCGAGCTTGTTAAAACAGGACCTGCAAAACATTTAATGTGTTACGACCCAAGTGGTATTAGGGTTGAGTTTTTCTGGGCGGGCTCATAAAACAAACATAACAAAGTTTTATAATAGGGATTTGGTACACATGGCATTGTTAGTTTGCACCGCCTTTGGTATTTAAGGTGCTTAGCAGAAGCTTGTGTATCGAATGCCCCTCCCCTCCTACTACAGATTTTGCGACTTACGAGTAAGTCCAAAAGGATAAATGTTATGTATAAAATCGGCGTTGTTTTATTTGATGATTTCACGGATGTCGATTTCTTTCTTATGTATGACTTGCTGGGGCGCACAACCGACAGTTGGACAGTAAGTATACTTGGAACTAAATCTGAACATCATTCCCACCTCGGTATGAAAGTTAAAACAGACGGACACCTTTCTGAGGTGACGAATCAAGATGTCGTTCTTATTACAAGCGGCAAACGGGGTATTCCAGCCGCTTTAAAAGATGCTGAATTTATGTCGGCGTTGAATCTTGATCCAAATAGGCAGCTAATAGGTTCGATTTGTGCGGGATCATTCATCCTCCATGAACTCGGTTTACTAAAAGGCAAGCGATTAACAACAAACCCAGATGCAAAGGCTGTTCTACAAAGTATGGGAGGAGATGTTCAGGATCTGCCTCTCGTGATAGACGGTAATGTAGCGACGGCCGGTGGCTGTCTTTCACTGATGTATCTAATTGGTTGGTTAACAGAACGGCTATTTGACTCAAACAAACGAAAAGCTATACAAAATCAATTGATACCTGCTGGGCAATTAGAGCTATTTGAAGAGCTTATTGCCACAACTATTCAATCAGCAGAGTTAGCAAGCTCGGATAACAAGGCGTTAAATAATCATTCATAACATGTGGTGTTTTACATTACGTTAGTTTTAGTGTTTAGGGTAAGTCACACATCAGTCTTGTGTGACTTACCCTTGAACATAACGCCACTTGGGGAAATTAACTTACAGGGAGTAAATCAATTGGTAAAAATGTACGGTTCTGAAGAGACAAGAGCGTTTTGCTGTAATTGTAAAGAAGTAACGCTACATCGGTACGAAAGCTTCTCTAAAGCGCAGGAAAAGACCGAGAAAAAAGCTAAAGGTTTCTTCTCTGGTCTATTTGCAGCAATAATTAGCTCATTAATGGAAGGCGAAGCGACTGGTGACTACAAATGTACAATATGCGGCACCAATCTTCACACGCCAGATAATTTAGATTAGTAGTCAGTGTCTCTAAAGCCACAGCAAGTGGCACGCAACATAATTTATAGACGGCTCTAGTGGGTTTGAAGTGTATGCACCTTATGCATTGCATTTAGGGTTTTGAGGTTGTGTTGCGGATCAGGTAGTGCGCTTTTATCTTTAACAAGGGGCTAACGCAGAGCAAAAACAAGGGACAAGAAAAGAAGTAGTTTTACTTGAATATCAATGAATTACAGACACAAAAAAGCCCACCAAAAGGTGGGCTTTTTTAAAATTTGGTGGGTCCGGGCGAACTCGAATCGCCGACCCCTACCATGTCAAGGTAGTACTCTAACCAACTGAGCTACGGACCCAAATTTTTATGTTCCTAACCATTCAATTCAGAATGGTGCGTCCGAGTGGACTCGAACCACCGACCCCCGCCATGTCAAGGCGATACTCTAACCAGCTGAGCTACGGACGCATTTCTCTGGAACGACGAGGATATTAGCTATAAGCGAACGACGGTGCAAGCACAAATTTACCAACTTTGAACCGTTTGGCGAAAATGTAAACTCAACACGCGTTTTCAGATGATTTTATCGACAAGGACTGAGCCTGCAGGGTTTAAAAGTGTGATCTATATAACTTTTATTATCTCACTTAATTGTCGTAAGGCACTTCACTGAGCATCCAAATCTGTAAGGTTTGCGATACCTTAGGGCAAGTACCGAACAAAATCTGATATTTAGGTTTAAATGGTTCGCCGATATAGGTTGTACGGATCAACTCTCCTGTTTTGACGTCTACTTGAGTGCTCACCCTGCCTTTGAAGTTTTGAAATATGACAAACTGCTCACTGTGGTAAACCATTTGCTCTCGGTAAAACAAGAAATGATCTTGGGGTGTCTCTGTCAATTCACACTCCAGTGGTTTCAAATTAGGTATCGCACTAGCATTCGATGCGATGAACAACGCCGATAAAATCCATCCGTATCGCATATGGCTGCCCTATTCTGCCCTCTTTTTCAAAGTATAGGCCCTGCCTTGATGAATGATACAAAAAAGGCTTTGATCATCTCTAATCAAAGCCCCTTGTTTCTGCTGGTTAATTGTCGTGTTTAGTCGTCCGCCTCAAACACAACGTTATAATTTTCGGTGTATGTACAATTCGGCTGACGGCTACAAGTAAAGAAACGTCTCCCTTTGAACTCACCTTGGCTTGCGGTTTTAATGATCATCGGACTGCCGCATTTTTTACAAAAACGCACTTCTTTATCGGGCTCAATCAAATCAATGTGTGCCGCAAGCAAACGACGTAATCGCCCAACTTGATAACTGTGCTTTATCGAAGCGCCGATTAAAGGCAGGTTGGCCGTCTTACAAACATGAATCAATAACTTTTGTCTTTCTATCTTACCCTTGTTTAGCTCCTGCCCATTATCCAATTCAACGATAACGCGCGGCTCTAGTGTCCTTGGGTCACAAATAACGTAATCAAAATAGCTTCGAGATATACGATTGTTCGCGACAAAAAACTGCTTCTTATTTTTGATTTCTTTTGGCGTAACCAAACTGGACATGTTTACTTTCGCGAATACTACGGCATGCTCCCCTACCGCCGCTCTTAACGCATTATAGAACGCACCCTCTTGACCTCTGAGCAGAGGGCCTTTCGAGCGATAAGGATAATCACGCGTGTCATCGTGCTTAATCACGTACTTTTGAATAACAAAGAAGAATAAAACCAGAAGAACAACAATGATAAAAATGTTGGTCATAAATAAAGTGCATCCAAAACAACTCGTTGCTCAAAGCGTAAATGGAAATGTTATGCAGAGCAACAAAACCTCGCAATTTTGAGGCGCCACGACGATAGCGAGAAACAGAAAATTTTGCTCACCAATAAAAACGAGCCAATCACACACTTGGATTGGCTCGTTTAAATTTTGTTAATACATTATGTATGCTAAGAATCAACTATTAGCGTCTGGCTGATTCTCTGGCATCGCATCAATAAAAGCTGGCAGTTGATTGCATGACTGCACAACAGCGTTAATGGTTGGATAAAGAGAAGTATCTACACCAAAGCGTTGTGCGTTATAAAATTGTGGTACCAGACAAATATCGACAATAGATGGCGAGCTTGTCAGGCTAAACTTGCAATCACCATTTAGTTTACGATGCTTCTGAAGTTTCTCTTCTAATGCTGTAAAACCTTTGTGGATCCAGTGATGAATCCAAGCGACTTTGCGCTCTGGTTCGCAAGCTAACTCCCCCTCTAAATACTGTAGAACTCTTAAGTTATTCAGGGGATGAATCTCCATTGCAATATCCTGA
Organism: Vibrio sp. 1249-1; assembly: GCF_033340495.1. NCBI lineage: Bacteria > Pseudomonadati > Pseudomonadota > Gammaproteobacteria > Vibrionales > Vibrionaceae > Vibrio > Vibrio sp. 1249-1. Next base: position 451,442 of record NZ_JAWOWJ010000002.1, on the reverse strand, counting down.
GCCAAAGCTAGCGCTTGGTATCGAAGCGGCGTTTGCTCGGGGATCACAGTGAAATCCGGGTAGTGTTCTTCTAAGTATTGAATGATCGCCAGTGACTGGGTTAACTGAACCTCCCCATCCACCAGCAAAGGAACCAGTTCAGAAGCGTTTAACTCATGGTACTCGTCACTGTGTTGTTCGCCACCATTGCGCACCAAGTGTACCGATTTTGAATCATACGATAACTCTTTAAGATTCAAGCAAATACGCACACGATACGCCGCCGATGATCGCCAGTATCCGTATAAAATCATGCTATCGCTCATATCGTCTCCCAACCAGCATTGTTAGTGCTTGAGATATTGGCTAACTTGTTGGTCAATCGAGCCGAATATGTTGTTGCCATCCGCATCGAACATTTCCAATCTGATTGAATCTCCAAACGACATGAAGTTAGTCGACGGCTTGCCATCACGAATGGTTTCAATCATGCGAACTTCCGCGATACATGAATAGCCAACGCCACCCTCCTCAATCGAAGTGCCATGTTCGGTGCCTTGCTTATTAGATACCGTGCCAGAACCTATAATTGCCCCAGCAGATAGCGGGCGCGTTTTAGTCGCGTGAACAATTAAGTCTGCGAAATCAAACGTCATATCGATACCTGCATTCGGGCGACCAAACGGCTTGTGGTTGTAGGTCGAGACCAATGGTAAATGCACTTTGTTTTCGTACCACGCATCGCCTAGTTCGTCTGGTGTTACTGCCACAGGAGAAAACGCAGAAGAAGGTTTAGATTGGAAAAAACCAAACCCTTTAGCTAACTCTGCCGGAATTAGCCCACGCAGTGAGACATCATTCACCAGCATGATCAAACGAATCGACTCCTGAGCCTCTGCAACACTCGCGCCCATTGGTACGTCACCAGTTACCACAGCCACTTCACCTTCGAAATCAATACCCCATTCATCACTCGCAAACTCGATGTTGTCACAAGGACCAATAAAGGCATCAGAGCCTCCTTGGTACATCAACGGATCCGTCCAAAAACTCTCTGGCATTTCAGCGCCGCGAGCTTTTCGAACCAACTCAACGTGGTTTACGTAAGCACTGCCATCAGCCCACTGATAAGCGCGAGGAAGCGGCGACTCGCAGTAGTGCTCTTCAAACTCTTCATACCCTGCAACCGTGCCATTGTTCAGTGCAACGTATAGCTCTTCCAGTTGCGGTGCTAGCGTATCCCAGTTATCAAGTGCCACCTGCATCGTCGGTGCTAAGTTCATGGGGTGGAAAATTTCTGTCGCTGGTACGCAGCGCGTTAAGTCTTTGCTCACGACCATCAACAAACCGTCACGAGTGCCATTTTTCTTGGTTGCTAATTTCATCCTTGCCTCTTACTTCTCTTGCCAGCTATAGACGTATTCTTTGTTTTCTACTTTTTCCAGCTCATCCGCAAACTGAAGTGCGTGACGCGTATCGATCATGACCGCAACTTCGTCGGTAAAAGTCTTCTTGTGCTCTCGCCCTGCTTTGAATGCTTTCGGGTGAGGACCATGCGTAAATCCTGCTGGATGGAATGTCACCATGCCTGCTTCAATGTTGTCACGGCTGAAGAAATCACCTGCATGGTAGAACAAGACTTCGTCATAATCGTCATTGTTGTGGTAGAACGGTACTTTGAGCGCTCCAGGATCACTTTCAATTGGACGAGGAACGAAGGTACACACCACAAATCCTGCTCCTACAAATGTAGTATGTGCAGAAGGCGGTAAATGGTAACGATGTGACATAAGTGGACGAATATCACGCCAGTTCACTTTTACTACCGCCAAATCACCATGCCAGCCAATCGCATCCAGCGGGTTGAATGGGTAAGTGATAACACTGACTTTATCGTGGCGTTTCACCTGAACCTGTGTTTGATTCTCAGAATATTGAGCACGGAACTGATCGTTGATCGACGGCGTTTCTAAAACCGCCGGATCAAACACCGCGTGGTTTCCAACCATGCCTTTTTCGGGCAATGTATAAGCCGCATCGGTGTTTTCAATCATCAGAATGAACATCGGCTCGCTTGGTTCTAAACGCCAGCTCGTTGAGCGCGGGATCATGACATAATCCCCTTCGCTCACTTTCAAATGACCATAATCACAGTAGAGATCTGCCGTACCTTGGTGGATGAATAGCAGTTCGTCGCCATCTGCATTTCTCACCAAGAAGTCCATTTTTTCATCCATACGCCAAACACGAACTTTACAATTCGCGTTGTGTAATAGATGCGGGACTGCCCAAGGGGTAATATGGCTGGCTTTTTCGACTAGATTAAAATCAAACGCTCGTGGACGTAGCTCGCCCTCCCACTCAGACCACCCCGTTGGGGCATGTTGATGATGAAAATGTGTTGCGGGGCCGAAGAAGCCACTTCGACCTGCCTCACGTTCATAAATTGCCTCTTCCGGGAAGTCAGCATGTGCTTGTTTAGAGCACACTCCCTCCCGATGAGGGAATGTGATCCATTTATGCATCGCTCAATACTCCTCGGCGAATTTGGTCTTCTTCTATCGATTCAAACAACGCTTTGAAGTTACCCTCGCCAAAGCCTTCATTGCCTTTACGTTGGATGATTTCGAAGAACACAGGGCCGATAACGGTTTGAGTAAAGATTTGTAGCAAGATGCCATCTTTCGTTGGCGCACCATCAATAAGAATCTGCAAATCACGAAGCTTGCTTACATCTTCGCCGTGGCCTTCAACACGCTGATCGACTTTCTCGTAATAAGTATCTGGCGTTGGCATAAAGTCCATGCCTCGCTCACGCAAGGTTTTGACCGTTTCGTAGATGTCGTCAGTGGTCAATGCGATGTGTTGAATACCTTCGCCATTGTATTCACGGATAAACTCTTCAATCTGTGATTTATCATCTGACGACTCATTGATAGGAATTCGGATTTTGCCGCAAGGTGCGGTCATCGCACGGCTGACAAGACCAGTCAGCTTACCTTCGATATCGAAATAACGAATTTCGCGGAAGTTACCAATGCGCTCATAGAAACCTGACCAGACATCCATGTTGCCTTGCTTAACGTTGTGCGTTAAGTGGTCGATTTCGTAAAGACCAACATTCGCTTTTGATAAACGCTCATCAGCATCATCATAAAAACGAAAATCGACATCATAAATGCTCTGCTTTCCATAACGATCGACAAAATAAAGCAAGCTTTCACCGATGCCATAAATAGCAGGAATGCTAAGCTCCATCGGCCCAATTTCCGTTTTATATTCTTTACCGCCATTCTCTAACGCATGCGCCAGAGCAACGGTGGCGTCTTTCACACGAAATGCCATGCCACAAACCGACGGACCGTGAACTTTGGCGAATCCCTCAGCTTGGCTATGCGGCTGCGCATTCACAATAAAGCTAATGTCACCTTGTCGATATAACCACGCTTCTTTTGAGCGATGCTTTGCAATCTCCGCAAAACCTAACGATATAAACAGATCTTTAAGCTGTTGAATGCCTTTGTTGTCAGCAGCGGTATATTCAACAAACTCAAATCCGTCTGTTCCTAGTGGGTTATATGCATCAACCATGACTTTCTCCTTGTCTCAGTAGCTTTTGTTTGGACTTATTTTTCTAACTTGGCGCAGGTCTTGAGAAATTGGAATACGTGGGGAGAAATCTTTATCTTGGCGATTTTTACGCATAATTGTAAAACATATGTTACACATAGCGAGCACATCGAACCCACTTTCGTAAACATCAAACAAACTGCTTATTTTCAATATATTAGATTGATGTTTTCGGCTTTACGCCACCACATAAAATGTAAACAAGTTGTTACTTTGGCATTTTATCTTGGCAACGTAGCTCAAAAAGCAAAAGGGGATGGAAAGTCTATTGCACCCTATCTCTATCCGATTTATTCATTTGATCCTGCAAAACATCAAAAGTAATGTTTCGTGACGCTTCATACAGTTCGAAAGGCTCATCGGTCAGAATCGTGTCATGGATACCCCTTTATTGATTCACCTCAGTTTTATTCAAAAGTAACTGTGCCATAAGTGGTGCTCTGTTCCCTATCGAGCCGAGCCACAAGGCTTCACGCTCGATCAGAAAAAGAGACATCTAATGACACACATCAATCAAGAACGCTTAGTTGAACACTTTTGCCAACTAGTACGTATCGACAGCGAATCAAAAAACGAAAAACAAATTGCAGAAACACTGGCAGAACAGCTAGGCAAGCTAGGCTTTACCGTACGCAAACTTCCAGTACCTGAGCACATTTCTAACGGTTTTAACGTGTACGCCCGTTTAGACGGCAAAAAAGACGGCTCTATTCTAATGAGCTGTCATATGGATACGGTCACTCCAGGTATTGGCATTGAGCCACTCATCGAAGACGGCGTTATCCGTTCAAAAGGCAATACGATTCTTGGTGGCGATGATAAATCTGGTATTGCTGCCATCATGGAAGCCGTTCGTTGTATTCAAGCGGAAAACCGTGAGCACAAAACGTTAGAAGTTGCTTTCACCGTGTATGAAGAAGGCGGTTTATTCGGTTCACAATACTTCGATATATCACACGTCACTTCAACGGAAGCAATCGTGTTAGATACGGGTGGCCCTATTGGCACCATTGTGACCGCAGCCCCAGGCCAGCAAAAGATCATGGCAAAAATCAAAGGTCGACCAGCACACGCAGGGCTTGCGCCAGAAGAAGGCATTAGTGCGATCATGGTGGCGGCAGATGCCATCAACCAAATGAAGCTGCTTCGCATCGACGAAGAAACGACAGCCAACATCGGTATAGTGAATGGCGGTCAGGCCACAAACATTGTTATGCCTGAATTAAAAATCGTGGCAGAAGCACGCTCCCTGAATGGCGATAAACTAGATGCTCAGGTCAATCATATGATCTCAACATTAGAGTCTGTCTGTGAAAAACACGGTGCAGAAGTCGACATTGAATCTAGCCGAGCCTACGACGCTTTTGTTATTGAAGAAAACCACCCACACGTAAACGCTATAAAAGCAGCGTTTTCAGAGTTGGGAATTGACGCCTTCACAAAAGGCACTGGCGGCGGTAGCGATGCCAACAACTTTAACAAGAAAGGTCTCACAACGGTCAATCTTTCAACTGGCATGGCAAAAGTACACACGACAGAAGAGTTTATCGCGGTAAGTGATATGGTCAAAATCACTGAGTTCGTGAAACATTTCCTAGTCAGTTAACGTCATGCCTTTTGAAGAGCAGACTGACTATCTTCCCCTTCTAGCCTGTGCTTGAAGGGGATTTTAATTTGTATCGAAGCAAAATTACTTCCCGTCATGCCAACTTGATATCAGATCTTCAAAGAAATTCCCCTAGCTCACTTTTTGAGACCAGACAGCTCAACACCTGACACCCTGTTACAGTAATGTTAAAACTCGATTGTGTAGACAATTTATACAATATACATTTTTGACATCTTTCAGGATGAAAAGAGTGAGACAAGGATGAAATTACCTAAGTTGCTTTTATTAGCGTCGATGATGAGTCCAATACTGGCAACATCAAGCTATGCCGCACCATATCCCGCAGGTGTGACCCTCGATGAGATACAAGAAATTACGCTAAACAATGGAGCTGAAGTTACTTCTATTGACCCAGCCAAGCAAGCCGCAGAGCCCGCTTTTAATCTCGGTCGAGACCTGTTTGAAGGTCTGGTCATTCAAGATAAGCAAGGTAAAACCATTCCTGGTGTTGCTGAGTCTTGGTCAGTCAATGACAACAATACGGTTTATACCTTCCACTTACGTGATGCAAAATGGTCAAATGGCGAAACGGTCACTGCACAAGATTTTGTCTACAGCTGGCAACGCTTACTGAATCCAAGCACTGCTTCACCCTACGCTTGGTTTGCGGCCATTCCAAATATCGAAAACTCGCAAGCGATTATGAAGGGCGAAGCCGAACCCGAGTCCTTGGGCGTGAAGGCGCTGGATGAAAAAACATTCCAGGTAACACTCGAAGAGCCTATTCCCTTCTTTACGAAACTATTAAGTCATCCAGTGCTTGCCCCCGTTCACAAAGCGACCGTTGAAAAACATGGCAACCGTTGGACCCAGCCTGAGCATATCGTTACAAATGGTGCGTTTACTGTCTCTGAATGGAAAGTTAACGAAAAACTGGTGATGGTTAAAAACCCACATTACTGGGACGCAAGCAATGTAGTGCTGGAAAAAGTCACCTGGCTACCAATTGGTGATGCAAACGTAGTGCTAAACCGCTACCTAGCCGGTGAGATAGACCAAGCGGTTTCCATTCCTGCCGCTCAGAAGAAAAAGTTAATTCAACAACGCCCACAAGAAGTGGCAAGCACCAGTGCGTCTCTTGGCTCCACATTCTATTACCTCAACACTCAACAAGGACCAACAAAAGACGTGCGGGTCCGTAAAGCCCTCTCATATGCCATTGACCGTCAACTGTTAACGAGTGCTATCTTGAGAAACGGTGGGGTTCCAATGTATACCCTTGTGCCACCTCAAACAGATGGTTTTAAATCTCACACTCCTGAGTTCGCAACTTGGAACCGTCATAAACGTATCGAAAAAGCGCAGCAATTACTGTCAGAAGCTGGATACGATAAAAGCAATCCGCTTAAGTTGACGTTTACCGTACCAACTTTCTCGATGGACGTAAAAATGGCAACCACCATGGCAGGCATGTGGAAAAGCCGATTGGGTGCGCAAGTCACGATAAAACAGCTAGAACCGAAAGTGTTCTACGCACTTAAAGAGCCGACCGACATTACTCGCGGCGGCTGGACGGCTGACTACAATGAAGCCTCTACATGGTTGGATATCTTCGTTTCTAGTGGCGAGTACAACGATTCTCGTTATAACAACCCGCAATACGACGAGTTAATGGCTCGCTCAAAGACCATGAGCAACCCATCAGAACTGTATCTACAAGCAGAAAGCATGCTGATTGAAGACATGGCCATTATTCCTATTTATCGTCCGGGTAACGATCAATACCTCATCAAGCCTTACGTGGGCGGCTACGAACTGACAAACCCTGAGTCGTCGTACTACCGCAAGAATGTCTATGTAAAAGCCCACTAAAAGCATGTTTTCGGTCTGAGTCGGCAAGTTCAATGTTTACTTGCCGTTCCTCATATCTCTCGGTGGAGAAGGCAACCTGAGCTCAGACCATTTTTTATTCATAACCGTTCGAAGTGATTTCGGATGACCAAAGGATGATGGATCATGATTTGGTACATTGTTAAGCGATTAGCTATCGCTATCCCCACGCTTCTATTCATCGCACTCGTATCATTTTGGCTGATGCACATTGCACCAGGGGGGCCATTTGATATGGAACGGCCTATGCCAGAGGTGGTACGTGCGAATATCGAAGCAAAATTCCATTTGGACCAGCCCTTCCTTACTCAGTTTTGGATTTACATTGGTAATTTCATACAAGGAGATCTCGGTCCGAGCTTCGTTTATCAAGACTTCAGTGTTACACAGCTCGTCGCACAATCATGGCCAGTTTCAGCAGTATTAGGCGTACTCTCCTTTTGTATTTCCGTTCCACTTGGCATGTTGCTTGGCACCATTGCGGCATTGAACCGAAATAGCCGCCTAGATTACGGCCTGATGACACTTTCGATGACTGGAGTTGTGGTGCCGGCCTTCGTTCTTGCTCCAGTTTTAGTCATGATCTTCGCTATTCAGCTCGGCTGGTTCCCTGCTGGTGGTTGGGAAGGAGGAAAGCTGGCTTTTCTTGTTCTTCCCGTGCTCAGCCTGGCGATTGGCTCCATTGCGAGTATTGCACGCGTCATGCGTGGCGCAATGATTGAAACACTCAACCAACCATACATTCGAACGGCAAAGGCCAAAGGTTTGTCCACAACCTACATTTTATTCCATCATGCTTTGCGACCATCCCTTATTCCCGTCGTTGCGATGCTCGGCCCTGCGTTTGTGTCTGTTGTGACAGGCTCGGTGATTATCGACATTTTCTTTGGTACAGGTGGCATGGGACAACACTTTGTGTCTGGTGCTCTCAACCGCGACTACGGCCTAGTAATGGGCATTACTCTGATTGTCGCTTCACTCACTATCTTCTTTAACCTTGTGGTCGACTTGCTATATACGATTATCGACCCTCGTATACGCGTTTAGGAGTACGGCATGTTAACGATCAAAAAACTGGATACACAAGCTCTTCAAGATCAAGTCGTCGACAATATTGAAGCCGTCGAAGGTCGCAGTCTTTGGCAGGATGCATGGACTCGATTTCGTAAAAACAGAGCCGCGATGACATCAGTGTATGTTTTGGCGTTCATTACCTTATGCATCACCTTCGGCCCCTCTCTTGCCGCTTTTGGCCATGATGAAATTGACTGGGAAGTGCTCATCGATCCATACGAGCTAGGAAAACCTTCACTGAGCAGTGGTCATTACTTTGGTACCGATGATCTCGGGCAAGATGTTTTCGCTCGCACGATGCAAGGTGGCAGGCTCTCTATTTTGGTAGGTTTTGTTGGCGCCTTAGTCGCCGTTGTTATTGGTACGATTTGGGGAAGTATTTCCGGCTATCTTGGCGGCGTTGTCGATAGCGTAATGATGCGCATTATTGAGGTGCTCGATTCGGTGCCATTTATGTTTATGGTTATCCTGTTTGTTACCCTTTTTGGCAACAACATCTACCTGATTTTTATCGTGATCGGAATGGTATCTTGGCTGGGCATTGCCCGTGTTGTACGTGGCGTCACCTTCGGTCTAAAAAAGCGAGAGTTCATCGAAGCCGCACACTCTATTGGGGTTTCTAAATTGACAATTGTCCGACGCCATGTTCTGCCTAATGTTCTTGGGATCGTGATGGTTTATTCCTCCTTAATGGTACCAGGATTCATTATGTTCGAATCGTTTTTGAGCTTCTTAGGGCTTGGTGTTCAACCACCAGACACGAGCTGGGGAATCCTAATTTCCGAAGGCGCAAAAACGATTGACGTTGCATTGTGGATGCTGCTTTTTCCCTCTCTGTTTTTAGTTGCCACCCTCTTTTGTTTTAACTTCATCGGCGATGGCTTGCGTGATGCTCTTGACCCGAAAGACCGATAAGGACAAACCCATGCTATCTATTGAAAACATGAACGTGCGCTTCGATACGCCAGATGGGCAAGTGCAAGCGGTCAGTAATCTCTCCTACTCGATTAAAGCGGGCGAAACTCTTGGGATTGTTGGGGAATCAGGTTCGGGAAAAAGCCAGTCTGTTTTCGCATTAATGGGGTTAACCGCGGATAACGGCGCCGTGTCTGGAAGCGCAATGTTCCACGGTGATGATTTACTCGCGATGTCTAAAAAGCAGCTCAACCGCATCCGTGCAGAGAAAATCGGAATGATCTTTCAAGATCCGATGACGTCACTCAACCCATTTATGAAAATTGGCAAACAGCTTTGTGAAGTTCTCATGATTCATAAAGGAATGACCCGAAAACAAGCAAAAATTGAATCGATTCACATGTTGGATGCGGTGCGTATTCCCTCTCCCGAAACTAGGATGAATCAATACCCTCACGAATTATCTGGCGGAATGCGTCAGCGAATCATGATAGCGATGGCCTTGTTGTGTAAGCCCGAGTTGTTAATTGCAGACGAACCAACCACCGCGTTAGATGTAACCGTTCAAGCTCAAATTTTGACGCTATTACGAGACTTACAACAAGAGTTCAATACGGCTATTTTACTGATCACTCACGATATGGGCGTCGTCGCCGAGATGTGTGATCGCGTATTGGTCATGTATGGTGGTCAAAAAATGGAGCAATCAGATACCGAGACATTGTTCGCTCAACCTGCGCACCCCTACACTCAAGGCCTGCTAAAGGCGATTCCTTCCATCACTGAAGATATGCCGCGTTTACCAACCATCCCAGGTAACCCACCAAGTGCGTTGATTAACCATCAAGGGTGTCCGTTTAAAGAGCGGTGCGAGCATCGAGAGACGCGTTGCCAATACGAAACCCCACGGTTTTCTCCATTAAACACGAGCCAGTCCATTGCCTGTCACGTTAAAGCACCCAGTGTTATCACTCCCATTCAAATAAAAGCTTAAGGAGGCGTTATGAATAAAAAAGAAGTCCTCATGTCTGCTCGTGATTTAAACGTCCACTTTCCTGTTTCACGTCATCTTATTCCAAGTCGACGTAAAATCGTGAAAGCGGTCAATGGTATCGACTTAGATGTTTACCGAGGTGAGACACTTGGCATTGTGGGGGAATCAGGCTGCGGAAAATCAACACTTGCTCGCGCCTTACTTCGCTTAATTGAACCTACACATGGCGAGTTGACTTGGAAAGGTCAAGACATGCTCGGGTTTAGTAAAAAAGAGCTTTCCTCTCGACGCAGAGAATTTCAGATGGTGTTTCAAGACCCATCCGCTTGTTTGAATCCGAGGTTAACCATCTCAGAATGCATCGCCGAACCACTGCTCACCCACGAGCCAAAGCTTAAACGGGCAGAGGTAGAAAAGCGTGTCATCGCTATGATGGATAAAGTGGGTCTCTTGGCGAGCCAGCGAAACCGCTATCCACATGAATTTTCCGGAGGTCAATGCCAGCGTGTGGGCATTGCCAGAGCATTAATTCTCAATCCAGATTTGGTCGTGTGTGATGAACCCGTTAGTGCACTAGATGTCTCCATACAAGCTCAGGTCATCAATCTTCTAGATGATCTTAAACAAGAAATGGGGTTAACACTGGTGATGATTGCGCATGACTTAAGCGTGGTGCGCCATATCAGCGACCGCGTTATGGTGATGTATCTTGGTAAACCTATGGAAGTAGGACGTTACGATCAAGTATTTGATGATGCTCAACACCCCTACACCAAAGCACTGTTATCTGCTGTCCCGATAGCTAATCCGCAATTAGCACGTGACCGTGAAATACAACTATTGCCCGGCGATCTTCCTTCTCCACTTAACCCACCGAGCGGTTGCGTTTTTCGTACTCGATGCCCAGAAGCAACAGAAGTATGCGGGCAACAGAACCCAATAAAAACAGGCTCGGAGCAGCATCATATCTATTGCTCAAATATGACTTTAGGAACCATTTAATGAACAATACTAACTCAGTAAACCAACGCCTTACGTTATTGCGTGAGGCAATGTCCTTTCACAACGTGTCTGCATATATCGTGACCAACAATGACCCACATAACAGTGAATACTCAGCGGATCATTGGTTAGCGCGAAGCTGGATTTCAGGTTTTACCGGCTCAGCAGGCGATGTCGTCATTACCCAACAAGGTGGTGGCCTGTGGACTGATGGTCGTTACTATATTCAAGCTGAAGAACAGTTACACGGCACAGGACTTGAACTGTTTAAAGCCAAACAACCAGAAACGCCGACAGTTGCCAAATGGCTGGCTACCACGCTACCAGAAAACAGTATTATCGCGGTTGACGGGCGCGCCATCAGTTACGCTTTTTATCAAGGCCTCAAACAAACCTTTGAAGCGAAAAACATTAAGATCATTCTCGACCTGGATTTACTCACACCGATTTGGCTTGAAAGACCACCTCGCCCAAGTGCACCCGTATTCGAGCACCCCACCGCTTTTGCTGGCGTTGACACTGAAAATAAGTTAGCGAGAATCCGTTCTTGGTTAACCGAGAACCAAGTAGATAGCTTATTAGTGTCAACGCTAGATGATGTCATGTGGACAATGAATATTCGAGGTGGTGATACGAATTACTGCCCAGTTTCTGAAGCCTATCTAGTCGTAGAGCAATCACTTGCGACACTGTTTATTGATAAAGCCAAACTGCCTCAAGACGTTGAAAGAGCGCTGACCGATCAGAGTGTACACATTCGCCATTACAACTACGTAAGTCAGTATTTGAATCAGCAATGTGAGGGATTATCGCTCGCTTTTAACCCGACCCACACAGACAGCTTATTGGTGAGTTCGATTGAAGGGAATGTGAATCTAAAGCCAATGGCTTGCCCTGTAACGGCAATGAAGGCCATAAAAAATGCGACCGAGCTAACTAGCCTAGAACAGGCATTAACAGATGATGGTGTGGCAATCGTAAGGTTTATGAACTGGCTCGAAGAGCAAGTTCCAAGCGGACTCGTTACAGAATTGTCTGCTGAGGCACAACTGAATCACTATCGCCGTCAAACCCGACATTATGTGAGTGACAGTTTCCGCACTATCGCAGGCTTCGCAGCTCACGGGGCAAAAATGCATTATGCCGCCGATGAAGAAAGCAATGCGGCAGTCAATGAAAGCAACTTCTTTCTCGTCGATTCTGGTGGCCAATACCTTGGCGGGACAACAGACATCACCCGTACTTTCCACTTCGGGTCACCGACCATTAAGCAGCGCAAAGATTATACCTTGGTGCTCAAAGCGGTCATCCGACTGACTCAGACTCGATTCATGAAAGGCTCTACGGGTGCCAATCTTGATATCATGGCGCGTGGCGTCTTATGGCAACATGGTATTGATTACAAGTGCGGCACTGGACACGGCGTGGGCATTTGCTTGAATGTTCACGAAGGCCCACAAAATTTCTCGCAAAGCCACCACGAGGTTGAACTAAAACCGGGTATGGTCATTACTAATGAGCCAGGCGTTTATCGCGAAGGTGAGTACGGGGTAAGAATAGAGAACATTCTTAAAGTTGTAGAAGTAGAACAAAATGAGTTCGGCACGTTTTACGGTTTTGAGACCATCACTCTTGCTCCAATTGCGACCAACGCCCTTGATTTATCAATGCTAGATCAAGCAGAGCTAGACTGGCTCAATCATTACCATTCACGAGTCTATCAAGCACTTAGCCCTTTTCTTGATACGCAAGATAAAAACTGGCTTCAACGCACAACCCAACTTATTGAGAAATAGGATATCAGCAAGCTTTATAACGTTTTCATTTTCATCTCAAACTCCTTGTTTGCCAGCCTTCGGGCTGGTTTTTTTATAGAGATAACGGCGTGAAAAACAAAAACGCCCCGCAATGTTAGCGAGGCGATCAATTAAATTAAAATGATGCAGTTAAAATGCCCTACTGACGACACTTCTGAGCATCAAAATCAACGACGATGGCGGCATTCTCAAAGTCACCAGAGACTTTAACGTAGCCCCAGTAGTTACTCTGATTTGACAACGTAATACACTCTCCATTACCAATATTATCTGACCACCCGTGAAGATTAGCACCATCCGGCCAACCAGAGTTACTGTATTCAAGCTTTAGGTTGCCCATACCGTTCCCCGTCGTTATCGCCAGATTTGAGCTCTCATTCACCGCTGGCACGCTCAGCCAAATGGTTTGTTGATTTGCCAAGCAAACAGGCTCTCCTGCTGTTAGGCGCCCACCGCTTACTTTACTTTGCACCGCGCAGTCTTGTGGCAATGTGTCATTACCGCCCAACGTTGAGATAACAACACTATGAGTGGCGGTTGCCGTCAAGCCTTCACTGTCTGTCACACTTAGACTGACCGAATACTCCCCTTCACTCCCATATTGGTGCGTCGGCTTGGTTTGTGTACTTGTCGAGCCATCACCGAAGTCCCATAAGACCCTGACGATCTTCCCGTTTGGGTCTGTACTGTTTTCACTGCTAAATGTAATGCTTTCACCGACTTTCCCCTTGTTGTTTGCGGTTATGACTGCATTAGGTGCACCATTTGAGACAAGGGCTTGCTGCCACTGCTCAAACTCACTTTGATATAAATTCGCCCATTGGGTGATCGTTGCTTTGTAATTGCTCCAATTCCCTTGGCGTGTTTCCACCAGCATTTGGTTTACGTCATCTTTATGATTTTCAAACATAAAACGTACAGCTAAGTACCCCCAACGATAAATTCGATCGACATCAAACCCATCATAAGTAGTCTCGAAAATCTCACTTAAGGTATATGTCGAGCCGTCTAAAATCGTCTCAAGTGCTGCTTGGTTGTCATTTTCTTGAGCGACATACTCTGCAATGCCTTCACTCCACCACACTATTTTTTCAGTTGGATGACTAAACCCTCCATAGAGATCAAATCGACCATCTAAGTAATGCACGTATTCGTGCTCTAAGTTCCAGACAAAGTGATCCGCGTTCGCATAAGAGGCTTCATAAGCAATAAAGTTGGGAATATTCCCCGGCTGGGAAGGATCGCCTTCCAAGTACATACCGCCATTGTCAGTACTAATATCGAAAATTGGCCCTGCGTACTTACCATAATCGGTGCTTGAATCGAAGATATTGACTTGGAGCTGAGTATTGTGGTCATCTTTTACTGGCTGTTCACCAGTTTCTAATGACTGATGAAAGTAACCCTCTTCGTAACCCATTTTAGAACATGCGGCCGCGTGTTGCTCTTGCGTCATATTCTGGGACAATATTCGAATTGTTGGACTACAAGTATAAGTTTGCGATAGCACTAAGCCTTTTAGCTCAGTTTCGAAATTACAAATTCCGAACTCACTACAATCTGCGTAATATGAGGCAGTGTCCGCCGCCGCAAGCCAAACCGCGTCACCCCGACCATACATTTCATACTGTTCAAAGATTCGACTCAGCTGACTCTTCACAACAGAACTCGCGTTACCCGTATACTTGGTTAAACGCCCGAGCTCTCGCCCCGCATTCGCGGCCATGAACTCATCTTCAGCACCGATTGATGATGCCCTCAGAGCAAAATCGCCTAAAGCTTTGGCAAGGTCCGTTTGGTTGCCAATTATTTGCACAAATTGCTCGTTCCACTGCCCACCAAACAAAATAGTGAAAACACCGTTAACTGCATTGCGCATATACCAGTGCTGGGCGTATTGATCATTCCAACGTGTAAGCCACTGGGTCACTTGCGGTAAGTACGCGTGCTGCAAGCCCGCACTATCCATAGTGATGATGACTTCACTAAGCACTTTGCCGTGACGGTCGCTGTTCTCATAGAAGTTTGCGTTATTAACAAACGCATCCACGGATTCTTTCACCGCTAGGGTAACCCATTCAATAAATGAGATGTTGTCATTGTAAAACTCGGCGTAATAACCCGCGCGCAAGTATAAGAAAAACGTTTCGAGTTCATCGCTCCCGCCACCTGTATACCCCTTCGCCAATGTCGTAGTGCGCTTCGCAATGTTGTACATATGATCGGAGCTAAATACCGACTCCTGAATCCGACTTTCAGCAGAGAATAACTGGTTCACGCACGTCGCGCCCTGACTTAAAATTTCGCTGATCAATTGGTTACTGCTTTCGGTAACCAATGCTTCCAAATCACAAGCAGTGCTCGACTCATCAAGGCTTTCAAGTGACTGTACTCGAGTTGCCTTGGAGGGCTGAATAGGGAGAGTTGCGGTTGGTTGGTATTCAACTCGATTGGATTCAACACCGTGTGTATGAGCCGAATGTGCATGTTGCTCTGTAACTTGAGAAACTGGCTCGCTTAACGCAAATACGCCAGTGCTGGTTAATGTTGTCGCAATCGCGACACTCAAAGTCTTCAGTTCCATCTAATTTCTTCTATATTGAGTTTTCCTTAAATGCATTACGTCTTTTGCATCGCCACTGCCCTTATTACTGCAAGAGCATCTCCATATAATCTACTCGCAAGACAAGATGAAACATTTTGTTAACAACTGAACGTGACGGTGTCAGTTTTTGGTACTCGAGTTGCCGTTGCACGAGCTTGCCAGAAATCGATTTGCTTTAGTAATATTGATCAACTAGTTGTTTATCTTTCCATTCAAATATCTTTTATTGCTCCTCACAAAAGCGATAAAATGGTTTCTTTTCTTTTTGCTAAACAACTCCTATGACCGACGCTGATATTGAGCTACAACATCTTTGGTTAGAAGTCCAAGCCGAACGCTGGCAAAACCTGCCACGCTTTTTATTCAGTTACTACTGCTACAAGCACAACCTTGTCAGTAAAACCAACAAAGTTTGCTGGGAGACGGCACGTGCAAGACTGCCCGCTTCAACATCAATAAAAGAGCGAAAAAAGGCGGTGGTTGAACCGTTAGTCCCTGAGGAAGCCGTGGTTGGGTTATTGAAAGCCATCAGCAAAGATGGGGAAATGACATTTGACGTGATGGGAACCACACTTGATACGTTTTTGCATTATGTTGTGATTAGCAAGGAAGAAAAAGCGCGACTTAAATCAAACATGCCAGCTAGTTGGTATCAGCAATCAAACAAGTCGCCTTTGGCACGTTTCGAGCAAGCTGGCATTAAGCTACCAAAGTGATATGTCAGTCATCGCTGAAGATACACAAAAAAGACAAGCGCCTACAATGAGGCGCATTTGGTCAAAAATTGAGGTGCCCCTAAACAAAAGTGCAAAGTGACCAACAAAGAAAAAGTTTGGTTACTCTTGAATGCCTCGAATGCGTACATTACGTCTACGCAAAACTTCTAATGTCACGAGCAAACACACCGACATAAAAATCAACAACGTAGCGACCGCCAATATGGTCGGACTAATTTGCTCTCGAATTCCTGACCACATCTGCCTCGGAACGGTTTTTTGTTCTGCCCCAGTCAGGAATAACGCCACCACAACCTCGTCGAACGAAGTGCCAAAAGCAAACAAGCCGCCAGATATCATCCCCGGACGAATCAGAGGAAAGGTAATGTGTCTGAAAGTATAAACAGGGTTTGCTCCTAAGCTAGCCGCCGCTTTTACCAAGCTATGGTCAAAGCCGCTTAACGTCGCAGTAACGGTAATGACGACAAAAGGCGTACCTAACGCAGCGTGTGCCAAAATGACGCCTAAATAAGTTTGTGATAAGCCAAGGCGTGTGTAGAAAAAGTACATCGCAGCAGCAGAGATAATGACTGGTACGATCATGGGTGAGATCAACAGCGCCATAATCGTATTGCGAAAAGGCAAGTTACTACTTGCTAAACCCAACGCCGCCAGAGTTCCTAGCCCTGTTGCAACGAGTGTCGCCATAAAAGCAATAAACGTGCTGTTTTTCAGCGCCAACAGCCACTGATCACTAGTAAACATTTCTTGATACCAGCGAGTAGAATACGCTGCCGAGTCAAGGTTTAACATCCCCTCGGTAAAAGTAAAGTAAGGCGTTGCATTAAACGATAACGGGATGATGGTCAGAATTGGAGCGATTAAAAAGAACAGCACCACTCCACAAAAAGCTAAGTAACCTGCGTAAGCAACTCGCTCTACTTTTGATGCATAGTTTGGTAATGCCATGGTTATCCCCCTACCTTAAGGTTGTTAATGCCAACCACACGGTTGAACATATAAAACAGAACCAGTACAACGAACAAAAGCAGTCCACCCAATGCGCCAGCCATCCCCCAGTTCAGTGATGTCTGCATATGATAGGCAATCATATTGGAGATCATCTGTCCGCTTCTTCCACCAACCAAAGCGGGCGTAATGTAGAAGCCAATAGAAAGAATGAAAGTAAGCAAGGCCCCCGCACCTATCCCCGGTAACGTAAGCGGCATATAAACTTTGATGAACGCAATGAAAGGCGTCGCGCCTAGAGAACGAGCGGCACGGAAATAAGTTGGGCTAATTCCTTTCATTACGCTATACAGAGGCAGGATCATAAAAGGCAACAGAATGTGCACCATAGACACCACCGTTCCGAAGGTATTGTGAATCATCTGAATTCGCTCAGAAGTAAAACCCGACCAAATAAGGAGATCATTAATGACCCCTTGGTTTTGCAGCAGAACAATCCAAGACGTGGTTCTGACTAATAATGATGTCCAAAATGGCAGCAGCACAATGATTAAAAGTAAGTTCGCGCTTATCAGGTAAATTGGCAAGCAGGTAAGCAACGGGGTACGCCATCACCAAACAAATTAAGGTGATTGAAATAGACATCCAAAAAGTTTTAAAGAAAAGGTCGACGTATATTTGGCGTTTTTCTGGTTGGGGTTCAATGTCTCCAAACTCATTCACTTGCAAGTCTAGCGCTGCAAGATAGTGACTGAATGTTAATGCGCCACTAAGATTCTTAAACGCCGCCCAATATTTAGGATTAGTCCATCGCTTATCCAGCTTAGCCAACTGTGTCACCGAGCTCGGCAGCGACGTCAAACGAGACAACTTTCTGCCGGTTTTCATGAGTAAACTGCGCATACCAGACTCTTCAATATTCATCCGGTTGGCTATTTTCGGCAGCTCTTTGCTTTGATAAAGCGCAAGTACTTCAACAGAGAATGCCTCAATGACTTCTTGATGAGGCTGACCTTGATAATCCCAACTTTCTAAGGCTTGAATAGTTTGTGGTAGTGACAGGGATATTTCTCGGTTATCCACGCTTCGATAAAGCATGTCGAGGATAGGAAAAGCAAACGTAAGCAGAATAAAACACACCAATGGCGTTGTGAGCATAATGGAGCGAAGCTTTTTTCGGCGCTCGGCCTTTTGCAACTGCGCTTTCAAATTGGTTTCTTGCTCATGAACTTGGCGTTCGATTTCCAATACAGAATCTAATGCGGTTAGCTCTCGACTCATGCTGCTACCTCGCTACTTTGAGTTTGTGTCCCATCAAGAGCATGGCAATCGTCACTTTGCCAACCAATACGACAAATTGAGCCAGGCGTTAACTGCAAGTGTTTACGATTATCGTTAGGTACTTTAACGATGAAGTGACCAACGCTCTCTACTTCGACGACCAGACGATAATGATCACCGTGATAAATCAATTCTCGTAGGACGCCCGAGACTTGGTTCTCACAAGACGCTTTCTCTGGTTGAATAACAATCTTTTCTGGTCGAATGGAAAGTGTTGTTCTCTGCCCTTGCTCAGAGACTCTGACAGGTTTCGCAGTAAATAACTCTTTCCCAACGAGCACTTGGCAATACTTTCCGTTCCACTCTTTGACTAAACCTGAGAGTTGGTTGTTTTCTCCGATAAACTGCGCAACAAACGTATTACTCGGAGATTCATAAAGCTCGGTTGGTGTCGCGAGTTGTTGCACTTCGCCGTGATTAAAAACCGCAATACGGTCGGACATAGTGAGAGCTTCGTCTTGATCGTGCGTCACATACAAAATGGTAATGCCAAGCTTTTCATGCAAATGTTTAATTTCCATCTGCATTTGCTCACGCAGCTGCTTATCTAACGCGCCTAGTGGTTCATCCATCAACACGAGTTTAGGCTCAAACACTAATGCTCGCGCTAACGCAACACGCTGTTGTTGACCACCTGATAACTGCTTCGGGTATCGAGTCGCAACATGCTCAAGCTCGATCATTTCTAATACACTCTGAACTTTGCTTTGAATCGTGTCACTGTCGAGTTTTCGCACCTTTAAAGGAAACGCAAGATTCTCAGCAATGGTCATATGTGGAAACAACGCATAGTTTTGAAACACCATACCAATATCGCGCTTGTGCGGCGCGAGATGATTGACAGGAACGCCATCGATATAAATGTCTCCACCGGTCGCAGTTTCAAAGCCTGCTAGCATCATCAAGCAAGTGGTCTTGCCCGATCCTGACGGCCCCAACATAGTAACGAACTCTCCAGGAGTAATATCTAAGTTGAAGTCTTTCACCACCAAATTCGTGCCATCGTAGGTTTTCTTAACGTGTTGAAAGCTGACATAGTCCTTGTTTTCCGTGCTCATGACTTCCCTCTTCTCATTTTTTGAATATTACGAATGAGTAGAGCGTCAGTTAACGCTCTACTAAACAGCACAATTACAGATTGTATTTGGATAGGTCTAAGCGGGTTTCTAACGCATGTTCAACCATTTGAATGACTTGTTGACGCTCTTCACCTTGTAAGAGTTGGCGTGGCGCACGAACTTGTTCAGAGCCACGTCCGCAGACTTGCTCGGCCAATTTTATGCACTGAACCAGCGTAGGAATGGTGTCTAAACGCAGTAGGGGTAAGAACCAACGGTAGATCTCTAACGCTTCAGCATAACGACCTTGGCTTGCCAGTTTATAAATCGCAACGGACTCTTCTGGGAATGCGTTGGTTAAACCAGAAATCCAGCCGGTCGCACCTAGCATCAATGATTCAAGAGCGATGTCATCAACACCACTGAACACGGTAAAGCGGTCATCAAATTTATTGTAAAGCTCGGTGATACGACGAGTATCAGTGGTCGACTCTTTGATAGCTACAATACTTTCAAACTCAGCCAGTTTCGCCATGATGTCGAGGTTTACATCGACACCATAAGCAACCGGGTTGTTGTAAATCATGATTGGCATTTCTGGCGTTGCTTCTGCTAGTGTGCGGTAATATTCGAACGTTTCGCTCTCAGACGTGCGGTAAACCATGGCAGGCATCACCATACAACCATCGATACCAATTTTGTACGCATCCTGCATGTAATCAACAGCTGCTGTGGTAATAGACTCTGCTGTACCAGCAATCAAAGGCACACGGCCATTTACGACTTCTTTTGCCGCTTGCAAGACCTGGCGTTTCTCCTCCGGGTGCAACGCGCAGTTCTCACCGACGGTACCCAAGCAGATAATGCCATTCACACCATCTTTAATCTGGTTGTCTATAACGGTTTGCGTTGCGTCTAAGTCGATTGACTGATCTTGACGAAATTGCGTACTGACCGCCGGATAAACACCTTTCCAATCAATTTTCATGAACTACTTTCCTTATATGTATATTGTATGCAATTTAAATGAACGAGCGAAAATGCTCAGACATGGCTATCTATGCCATTTTCTAACAACACCGCCTTTACAGCGGCCAAATCAGCCAAACCACTGCCAACTGATTTGTATAAAGTAATGACCTCATCGTTTTGACGTACTGAGATTTGTTGGGCGCAAAGCTGCGGTAATTCCCCTTTGATATCGTCTGACGTGAATACGCCCTCTTGAATTGGAATGAGAAGATCGCCCGCTTCGGCTAATACATTAATACGGCTATCAACATACACCTGTGCTCGTTGCACTGCTTTAGAGTCGCATTCACGCTTGTCCAAGTCATGATTACCGACCAAATCAATATGGGTGCCCGGCTGCACGTCTGCGCCATTAAACAAAGGCTCTGCTGATGCAGTAATACAGCTGATGATGTCAACGTGTTTGATAACGTGGTCCACTTTTTCTACGACTGAAACGCGAAACCGACGCTCATCAGGAAGCGACTGATACTCTGAAGATGACACAATGGCATCTACCGTCGCCTCGGCTTTATCTGAGTTACGCCCCCAAATATAAACCTGCTTAAGTGGGCGAACCGCAGCGTATGCCCACGCAAAATAAGGCGCAAGATTGCCCGTTCCGCAGATCAACAGACGATCAGCATCGGGACGCGCCAAATAGTCCGCTGCCAACGCAGAAGCTGCGGCGGTGCGCCAAAACGTTAAAACTTTACCGTCCACGAGTGCGAGCGGCTCACCATCGTTTCGTCTAAAAACAAGCAGCTTAGATGCAAGCGTATCTTTGCCTTGCTCAGGGTTATGCGGGAAATACGTAAAGGCTTTCACCGCAATCAACTCCTGGTTCCAAGCTGGAAGTAGCGCAAACGCCTCGTATTCTCCCTCTTCTAAGGGCATGACTCGGCGTTGAGGTATTGTTGCTGGCCGCGAGTACATTTCACGCATCGTTTCAATAAGAGACTTCATTGTTAAACATTGCGCGACTTGCTGTGCTTCGATGACTTTCATCATTTCTCCGAAAACATAAATACAGTTGAGGAAAGTACGGAACCTCGCTTATGGATGAAAACTCGACCCCATACACAAATTAACGCCTAGTTAAGCAGCCAGGTATTGAACTCTTCATTGAGTTCATCCGCGTAGTCTGACCACCATTCATCGTTAATCAGGAAGGCGGTTTGGAAGTTTTGAGGTGCGGTAGGAAGGTTCGCTAAAATGTCTGGGTTCACCTCCGCCGAAGACGACTTACGCGTAGGCCCATAGGCAACGTACTTAGCTTGATCAGCTAATGGTTTTGTTCCTGAAGAAAAAGCAATGAAGTCCAATGCAAGCTTTGTGTTCTCACTCCCTTTAGGTATCGCCCATCCATTCATGTAACCCATTTGACGGTCCCATATAATCCGAAATGGTTGACCTTCATCCTTACGGGCATTGTGGATTCGGCCGTTAAACGCCGAGGCGATCACCACTTCTTTGTCTGCAAGCATTTGAGGTGGCTGGGCACCTGTTGTCCACCACAGTACTTCTGATTTGATCGTATCCAACTTAGCAAAAGCACGCTCACGCCCCGCTTCGGTTTCGAGCAGGCTGTAGACCTCTTCTGGCTTTACACCATCAGCCAATAGTGCCCACTCAAGATTGCCCTGAGGTTGTTTTTGCAATGCACGTCGACCTGGAAAAGTTTTTAGGTCAAAAAGATCGGTCAACTTGCTTGGCAAAGCCTTACCTTTAAACGCGTCTTCGTTCACCGCTAATACAGTGGACACTACGATGGTATTGATTGCGCACTCGTGAATCGCACCATCAATGAAATCCTCTTGTGCTGGTGTTCCATCTGCGCCCGGAGGCAAAATACTTGGGCTCACTGGTTCTAGTAACCCTTCGGCGCAACCACGAACAATGTCTGGCTTGTCGAGAGAAACCAAATCCCAGCGCACGTTGTTCGCTTCCACCTGCGCTTTAATTTCGGCTAATCCGCCGCTGAAATCCTCGGATACGATCTCGACACCTGTTTTTTTAATGAAAGGCTTGTGATATGCCTCCACTTGGCTCTTGGTGAATGCACCACCCCAAGATACGACCGTCAATTTGTCTTCAGCATAAGCAGAGGTCCCCAACAGCATTCCTGAAATCAACAGCGCCAATGGTGCTTTGGTCATTCGTGACATGTTTTACTCCTTTTGGTTGTTTTCTGGAGGCATCCGAATACGGCTGTTGGACACCATCTTTGTTAAAATTAAGTTAACATTAGCATTTAATATATTTTATACAATATTTAATATTAAATTTTTCAGGCGAATCGTTGTAGTGAAAAAGGTGAAAGATCAATCGATGTCGGCTTTCCTTCGATAAGCTCTAAAAGGAGATCTGCCGTAATCGCCGCTTGAGTTAATCCAAGGTGTTGGTGGCCAAATGCCAGTAATACATTTCCATCCCAAATGCTATCAATAACCGGTAACGAGTCGACTGTTGAAGGCCGATTACCCATCCACTTTTCTCCTTGCTTGAGTGGATGTAACCCCGATTCAAACATCTCATCACCTAACTTAAAAAGCATTTCTGAACGTTTCATATTGGGTGGTGACTCTACATCGGCATACTCAACAGTGCCTGCCAAGCGTAGCCCACCAGACATCGGAGTCATGATGAATTTTCTATCGGCAGAGCTAATAGGAAATGGCAGTACATCATGCTTGTCGTCCACCATTAGGTGATAACCTCGCTCGGCTTGAATAGGCACTTTGACTCCGGTTAGCTGCCGTATCAAAGGCTTAGAATGTACACCAGCGGCAACAATGATTCGGTCAAATGAATACGTTTGAGACTCAACCAGCACCTCGCCATTTTTCGCCAACGCAGATACACCGTTTTGTAAAACCTTACCGCCAAGAACTTCAAAAGCTTCACTTAGCTCAACACAGAGCTGATAAGGGTCTAGCGTATGACCTGTATCGGGAAAAAAGACGCCGACACGAACCTTATGGCTGAGATCAGGTATCCGCTCTCGAATCGCCTCTTGTGTCCAAACTTGATACGCCACACCGTTTTTAGCCAGTGAGTTAAGCGTGCTTTGATAATTCTGAAACAGTTTCTCGTTTTCAAAAGTGAGCAATGAACCATTCATTTTTATTAGATGTGCTTTTCCGATTGAATCAAGCACGCCACGCCAACTTGCCACTGACCGCTCGTTAAGACTCTTAATCGCGTTTTTTGCCCGCTCCGCGGCTGATGGCTTTGTTTGTAATAGAAAACGAATCATCCACCCGATTGTATTTGGAATATCTTGCCAACGGATCGAAACCGGACTTTTGGAATCTAGCAGCATTTTAGGTAATTGTGGAAGCAGCGCTGGCGTTGCAAGAGGGAAGATTTGCTCAGTGGCGATATGACCTGCATTTCCCTTAGAGCATCCATTCCCCACGCCATTGGGATCAAAAATCGTGACTTGATAACCTTGCTGCTGCAACTTCAATCCAATTGATAAGCCAATAATCCCCGCACCTATCACGGCGATCCTTTCCTTTTTGGTTTCATCCTTGACCAACATAAATATGCTCCGAGTCACACTTGAAAACGTAGATTGTATACAATATATTTTACATTACGTTAACATCACTATTGTTTAATTCAACCATTTTTTCAGCAAGGAGCGAAAAATGAGACAAGGAACTTTTTTCTGTATTGATGCCCACACCTGCGGCAACCCAGTTAGGCTGGTCGCAGGCGGTGTGCCTCCACTCGAAGGCAATACCATGAGCGAAAAGCGCCAATACTTTCTTGAGCATTATGATTGGATTCGTCAGGCACTCATGTTTGAGCCTCGCGGACACTCAATGATGTCGGGGTCAGTTGTCTTGCCTCCTTGCAGCGATAACGCAGACGCTTCAATTCTGTTTATTGAAACCAGTGGCTGCTTACCAATGTGTGGCCACGGCACCATTGGAACCGTCACTACCGCTATCGAGAACCGCCTTATCACTCCCAAAAAAGAAGGACGTTTGATACTTGATGTCCCAGCAGGACAAATCGAAGTGCACTACCAAATAAAAGGTGACAAGGTAACGTCGGTGATGATATTTAACGTACCAGCTTACCTTGCCCACCAAGACGTAACCGTGGACATAGAGGGCTTAGGTGAGCTCACTGTCGATGTTGCTTATGGCGGAAACTATTACGTAATCGTCGATCCTCAAGAAAACTATGCCGGACTTGAACACTACTCTCCAGATGAAATTTTGATGCTTTCACCAAAAGTTCGCGAAGCGGTATCTCGAGCGGTTGAGTGCGTACATCCAGAAGATCCAACAGTATGCGGTGTTTCTCACGTGCTATGGACCGGAGAGCCCACTCAAGAAAACGCCACCGCTCGAAATGCTGTGTTTTACGGCGACAAAGCGTTGGATCGCTCGCCATGTGGTACGGGTACTAGTGCACGCATGGCGCAATGGCATGCAAGAGGCAAACTCAATCAAGGAGAAGACTTTATTCACGAAAGTATCATCGGCAGCCTATTTCAAGGACGTATAGAAGGCATTACCGAAGTGAATGGCAAAGCCGCTATTTTGCCAAGCATTGAAGGATGGGCACAAGTATACGGTCACAACACGATATGGGTAGACGATGAAGACCCATATGCGTACGGATTTGAAGTGAAGTAATAAGGATAGTAAGGAAGAATGATGAACCCACAAGAACCAACCACTTTTTACGCAGTCAACGCCTTTACTGGTGAGCCTCTACCCACAGCGTTTCCGGTACATGGAGAGCAAGAAGTTAATCAAGCCGCCTCAGCCGCCCAAAGCGTTGCGCGTGAGTTTCGCCAACTAAGCAATGCAAAGCGAGCGAGCTTACTTTGCTCTATCGCCTCTGAATTGGAAGTGAAGAGTGAAGAAATCGTTGCTCGTGCTCATTTGGAAACTGCCCTTCCCGAAGCACGTTTAAGCGGTGAAATAGGACGTACCGCGAGCCAATTAAGACTATTTGCCGAGGTTGTGAGATCGGGTAATCACCATCAAGCAATTTTCGATACGCCAAACCCAAACCGTCAACCACTGCCAAAACCAGATATTCGCCGTCAACAAATCGCAATTGGCCCTGTCGCCGTGTTTGGTGCGTCTAATTTTCCGCTCGCATTTTCTACGGCAGGTGGTGATACGGCTTCGGCACTGGCAGCTGGCTGTCCTGTGATTGTAAAAGGCCATACCGCCCACCCTGGCACCAGTCAACTTGTTGCAGAGTGTATTGAGGCTGCACTGGAGAAAGAGTGCTTACCGCAAGCCATCTTCACGCTATTGCAAGGCAACAAACGCGCACTTGGCCAAGCACTCGTTACCCATCCAAAAATTAAAGGGGTTGGGTTTACAGGCTCCGTCGGTGGTGGCCGTGCGCTGTTCAATCTAGCTCAGCAAAGACCAGAGCCAATCCCCTTCTATGGTGAACTAGGGGCGATTAACCCAACATTTATTCTCCCTTCAGCCATACGAGCAAACGCCTCATTGGCTGAAGAGTTTGTTGCTTCTATGACTTTGGGCTGTGGACAATTTTGTACAAAACCAGGCGTTGTATTTGTCTTGAATAGCCCAGAAACGCAAGCCTTTATCGAAATCGCTCAAGGGTTAATTCGACAACAATCAACGGCCACTTTGCTAACGCAAGGAATCCGAGAAACGTATGAATCCGAAGTGGATAAGCGAGCTTCCGAAACAGGCATTAACGTCACTCGTTCTGAACAAGCAGAAACGACCAATGTCTCACCAGCACTGTTCGTGACGGACAGTAAAAACTGGCGTGAAAACCCGCAATGGGAGGAAGAAATATTTGGTCCTCAATCGTTAATCGTAATCTGTGAAGATTTCGATGACATGTTGAAACTGAGTGATTCACTGACTGGATCGCTCACCGCAACCCTTCACGCTACCGCTGAAGACGAAGAACAAGCCAAGCAACTGCTTCCAAGTTTGGAAGAAATCGCCGGACGCCTTGTATTCAACGGTTGGCCAACTGGCGTCGAGGTTGGTTACGCTATGGTTCATGGTGGACCATATCCGGCTTCAACCAATTCTGCCTCAACATCTGTCGGTGCGGAGGCTATTCATCGTTGGTTGCGTCCGGTCTCTTATCAAGCTTTGCCAGAATCTTTATTGCCGGATTCATTAAAAGCGTCGAACCCACTGGGTATTCAACGCGCCATAGATGGCAGTGTGTCCCAATAAGATCAACAAATGGCTCAAAAAGGCATCAACTGATGCCTTTTATTTCACTCTACTTCTCAAAACCTTCTTTCCTAGTTGGTTTGTGCCAGAAAAACAATAAACTACTAAAGTAAAATGGATTGGATACAATATTAATTTCACGGGAGACTTCAATGTCACAGAAACCTGTTTTTAAAACGCGCACTCAGCTCGTTGAGGAAGCAATTCGAACTCAGATCTTGAAGGGCGAGTTAAAAACTGGTCAACCTTTACGTCAAGATGCGTTAGCAAAAGAGTTTAATGTTAGCCGAATTCCTGTGCGTGAAGCGTTAGTTCAATTGGAAGCACAAGGACTCGTTAGCTTTGAACCTCACAAAGGTGCGACGGTCACTGAGCTATCTCCAGAGAAAATCAATGAGCTATTTGAACTGCGCGCTGTCGTGGAATGCCACATTTTAGAGCGCGCGATTCAAAATATGACAGACGCTGACCTTGAACGCGCGCGCGAAGTTCGTGAACGTTTCGAGTCAGTAGTGAACAGTGGTGACGAAGTAGAAGAATGGAGCAACTACAACTACGAGTTCCACAAAGCCCTATATGCGCCAGCCAACATGCCTGAAACTATGGACGTCATTTACAACCTGAACACAAAGTGTGACCGATACATACGCATGCAGCTATTGTTTACTACAGGCATTAAAAAGGCAGAAGAAGAGCACTTAAGCTTGTTTGAAATGTGCCAAAATCGCGATATCGAAGGCGCCAAGTACCTGCTGAAAAAACACATTCTAGAAGCGGGCACAGCGATTCGAAACCTGCTGCTTGAAAGGCAAAATATCAGCCAGTAAACGGAATAACGAATAAGGTGGTGTTCAAGGATGAATGTTGGACCAAAGTTTTTACTCGCAGCGCTACGACAAAAGATTAAAGAAGAAGGGCTTTGCTACAATTCCTTGTCAGAGAAAAGTGGCATCCCTTTATCTAGTATTAAACGCCACCTACATAATCCAGCTTTAGGTTTGGATAAAGTACTTATTTATCTGAACTACCTGAATACCGATCTCGTCGAACTCGCAACCTTAGCCAACGAGCTTCAGCACCAAAACGAGCAAATGCTAACAGATGAAGAGAGCGCCCTTTTCGTTGAGCATCCTTATTTACTTGATTTTATTTATATGCTGACTTCTCGTGATATTAAACCGCAAGAGATAGCCCAAACTTACGGACTTTCTGATACAAGCTTACGATTCTATTTGCGTATCGCGGAAATTCTAGGATATGTCGAAAACTTCGGAGACGGCTTGTTTTACCGTTCTGGTCGTCGATTTATTATGGAAGAAGGTACGGCATTAGACACCTTATTCAAAGAGCGATTTCAACAAGATTCGCTTTCTCATGATATCAACCCAGGCGTATGTATAGGTCGCATTAGGCTCACCGAAGAGCAGAAAGTGCAAATAGAGGACGAGCTTTGTAATAAATTAGCGAAACTTAACGCAGTTAACACTTCCAACAATGAAGGTGAACTAACAAATATATTAATGCGCTGCACTCCTGGTTCTCAGATATTTTTCGCTGATGATTTACCTAACATTGACGGAAGCCTATTAAAGCTCGTCGCTCAACTCACTAAATTAAGTTAAAGCATCAGACAAATAAATCAAACAAACCCCTGATAACATCATATATCCCTACCAAACTATTGATTCAAAGCGTTTCCTGAATCTAATTCTGATTTAGCAAGCATCGCTTAGTCAACTAAGAACTTGTCTTAATTTCACACTTATTAATTGTCTTGTTAGATCTTTTGAAATAGACAGAAAACTTAAGTAATGACTCATTTAGCTTAAGGATAAAAGACAACTTTTTTACGTTATTTACCTCACACTATTTAACTATAAATTTGCAGACGAACAAATTAAATTAATACATTCACCTAGCTAATAAAAACAAAAGCAAAACACATAATTATAATTCTATTATTTATAAGGACATAGAAAAGTGAAATTTAAGTATTCTTTAGCAACGGCAGTCACTCTCGCATTATTACAAGGCTGTGGCGGTGGCGGCGGTGATAGCTCATCACCTACTCCATCCACTAGCAGTGCAAACGGTCCAACATGGAAAGTTCATGATTTTAGCCAATCGTCGAAAACGTTTATCAACCAATGTGAAACGCCCCGCGTCGGACTGGACCCATATGACAACTATGCCGCCTATCCAGATAAATTGGGCTCTGCATTACACGAAAAACTCTTTTTAAGAGCTTTTACTAACGAAACGTATCTATGGTATGACGAGGTTCCTGATAATAATCCAGCAAACTACAAAACTGTTACTGATTACTTCAATACGCTGGTCACCTCTGCTACTACCGCGACGGGTAAACCAAAAGATCGCTTCCATTTTACCGTCCCTTATGAGGATGATATGAAATCATCGCAATCCGGTTTAGTTGCTGGATTTGGTTTTAACTGGGCATTCCTACGTGGCGTACAACCTCGAGACGTTCGTATTTCCTACACTGAAGAAGCCTCGCCAGCTGATAGAAGCGGCATTGCTCGTGGTGATAAGCTTCTGAAAATCAATAATATTGATGTGGTTAACACCGGTAGTCAGTCCGACATTGATTTTATCAACAAAACGCTCTTTAACCCTGACATCAATCAAGATTACACCTTCACATTTGAGAGTGTTGACGGTCTAGAGAAAACCGTGACGCTTACCGCCTCTGATGTCATGACCTCTCCAGTTAAAAATGCCAAAGTGATTACACACAATGGTATGCGGATCGGCTATCTGCAATACAACTCCTTTGAACCAAGCGCTCAAGCCCCGCTTATTGAGGCATTCAGTACGCTCTCAGCAGAGAATGTTGACGAGATCGTCGTTGATTTACGTTACAACGGCGGTGGCTTAGTCCTTCAGTCCTCGCAAGTAGGCTACATGCTAAGCGGTGCTGGTCAGAACCGAGTCTTCAGTGAGTTGATTCATAATGACAAAGTGATGCGTACCATTAAAGATGGGGATAACATCTATCGCTTTACGAATCTAGCAATAGACTGGGCAGCACAGAAATATTCGGATCAAGTGCTTCCGACACTGAACAAAAAGCGCGTATATGTGCTGACTTCAGGAGGCACGGCTTCCTCAAGTGAACTGCTAATCAACGCTTTGCGCGGCATTGACGTGGAGGTTATCCAAATAGGTTCAACAACCACAGGTAAACCGTATGGGTTCTCACCAGAAC
This sequence comes from Vibrio sp. 1249-1, assembly GCF_033340495.1. Lineage (NCBI taxonomy): Bacteria > Pseudomonadati > Pseudomonadota > Gammaproteobacteria > Vibrionales > Vibrionaceae > Vibrio > Vibrio sp. 1249-1. The sequence goes on along the minus strand of NZ_JAWOWJ010000002.1, from coordinate 421,391 downwards.
AAAACTGCGGCACTATGTACTACACTATTCAGTTCAAGTCGGCGAACGAGAAAAAATTTGGCGACTTCGCTGATGGTTTTATTCCTACTCCAAAGAGCCAAATCAATACCGAGCTAGGCTTAAACAATAGAGTGGAAGGTTGCTGGGTCAATGATGACCTAACAAAACCATTAGGCGATCCGTCTGAAGGTATGCTTTCTGCGGCGCTAAACTACATGGAAACAGGAACCTGTCCGCCAGTATCCCCTTCAAGTTTCAACGCCATGCCGCGTAACATTTCATCTCCGGAGTTAAGCGATCTTCGCTCTCCGCTACGAACAGAGGCAATTCATGTTGAGATCAACTAACTTTTTACGAATGCTAATTCGGGTTGCGCTTTTCCTAGGCACTTCAATTTCTTTGATAGGATGTCAAGCTATGTCACAAGAACCCGTTGAAGCATTGAGTAAAAAGAACTCTCCGGAAACAGTCATAGAAATTCAAAACGCGATCGCAGAAATCCAAGGGACACCAGCACCTAGAATCGCAAATAACGTATTTGAATCCTCACCGCATTTGTTGATTGAAAAAGGACGAGTAAAAGGTAACAACAATCAACTGCTGGATGGCAGCTATACGGATCTTCCAGACCAATATACGTTGCAGATAAGAGGTGAAACCTGTGGCTTGTACTACGCCAAAACAGATACCTTTGTCACTCTCAGTTCACTAGATTGTGAGCCCATCATTAAGTTTTAGATCTCCCAAAAAGAGAAGCCCGCTGATATCAGCGGGCTTCCTACTTTATTGTTCAGTGTGAAACGGTCAACGTTACTTTAGTTCAATCCATGCTTTGCGCTGTTGCTTATCCATGTATGACCAAGCTACAAAGCGGCTCACTTTCTGTCCTTGGCTCATTTCAACCACACGAATGGCTTTCACACCCAATTTTTCAAGCTGCTTACGCATCGGGCGAACGTTGTCTTTTTTGGATATAAGGGTTGTAAACCACAAGACCTGCGCGGCAAAAGCTTGGCTTTCATTCGCCATTTTTCGGATAAACGCCGCTTCTCCACCTTCACACCACAATTCAGCGTTTTGACCGCCAAAATTCAACGCGGGCTTACTTGTCTTTACTTGTGCGGTTTGAGGTTTTAGCCCTTTCTTACGCTGGTTTGCTTTTAGATTATCGATTTTACGCTGGCTGCCCATAGCGGCATCTTCCGCCGAACGGTGGAATGGCGGATTACATGTCGTCACATCATAACGATCATTCGGTTGAATGATACCTCGATAAATATTGGCATCATTGTGTTGCTGTATCAGTGCAATTTTTCCCGTCAAAACACGATTGTGCTCTACGATCGTTTGAGCCGATTGGATGGATTTTGGATCGACATCGCTGCCCGTATAGTGCCAACCGTATTTTGTTACACCAACAATCGGATAAATACAGTTTGCTCCCACGCCAATGTCCAACGCTTTCACTTTTTGGTGCGCGTACTGACCTTTTACTTCACTATCAAGTAGTTCTGCCACTCGGTGAATGTAATCAGCGCGGCCCGGAATCGGTGGGCAAAGGTAGGTGTCGGGAATGTCCCAGAACTCGACACCATAATACGCAGCAAGCAATGCTTTATTGAGCATTTTAACAGCATTAGGATCAGAGAAGTTTATGGAATCTTCCCCTTTCGGATTTTTGATAACGAATGGCTTTAACTGTGGTTCACTTTCCACGAGTTTTTTAAAATCGTAACGACCTCGATGAACATTACGCTCATGCAAACCATTCTTCGCTATTTTTATGAACTCGACTTCGCTCTTTCCTGCAGGCTGAGGGGATTTGCGCGCAACTTTGTCTTTAACACGCTTCGGCTTGTCTTTATTCGCGTCTTTCTTCTGAGCCGCCATTGAAGCCTTTGGCTTTGCTTGCTTCGCGTTGTGATTATTGTTCTTCATTCAAATTCGCTTTTAAATCGAGATAAATCATAAACAAACGAGCATCAAATTCGAGTTGGTGATACTCAGGCTCCATGTAGCAACATAACTGATAGAACGCCTTGTCGTGGTTTTTCTCACGAGTATGTGCCAACTCATGTACCACCAGCATCCTTAATAGTGGCTCGGGCGCATCTTTAAATACATTGGCAATGCGAATCTCGTTTTTCGACTTCAGCTTACCGCCATGGTTTCTACTGATTACACTGTGCAAACCAAGCGCGTTGTTTACCGCGTGAATTTTCTTATCGTAGACAACTTTACTGATTGGCGCGGCTTTCTTCATGTAGCGGTTTTTGATTGCCATGGCGTACTCATAGAGCGCCCTTTCGCTTTTGATTTGGTGCCTGTCGGGATAACGCTTCTCGAACCAAGGAACAAACTTGCCACTCGCTATCAATGAGCTCACCTGCTCTACGATGTTTTGTGGGTAGCCTTGAATGTATCGAAGTGACGGATGCATAGAATTAACGTCTGTTATGACAAAATAAAGGCGCTCAATATACCTGAGATAAAGGACAGTTTCACCTTAGCTTTCGCCTTTCATTTATTGTGAAAGGCCGTTAAACTTCGCCTCCCAATGATAATGGAGAGAAACTCAATGAAACGTGTCGTCCTTTACGTCAAAGACAAATGCCCTCACTGCAAAGATGCTCAACGTTATCTGGATTCGAAAAATATTAACTATCGTTTGTGCAATGCTAAGATGCAACGCGGTCGCAAAGAACTTGATGCGCTTGGTGCTCGTTCAGTGCCAGTTTTAAAAATTGGTGATCGGGTAATGATTGGCTGGAACCCAAAGAACTTCGAGAAGATGTACAAAGGCGACTAGTGCTCGGACGATGAATCTGCGCTGCGTTTAAACGTAGCGCTTGATAAAGTCGATAAACGTTCGATCTGCTATTGATAAATACCCCTGCTTGCGCCAAGCAAGTGCCAGATCCAGCGTCACTGGTGGTTCAAACGGTAAGCCAACAACGCCCGACTCATGTTGAGTCACCAATTCCAGTAACGCGGTAATCGCAAACTCTTGTTTTACAATACTCAAAATCAAAGGCAGTAAGTTGGTCTCGAATGATGACTTCATGGTAAACCCATGCTCCTCACTCACCTGATCCAAAAATTCGCGGTGAAAATAGCCATGCTGAAACATAACCAAATCGTGTTCAAAGAACTCATCAAAAGTAAGAGCGTGTCGCTGGGCTAACTCATGCTCAGGTGAAACAACTGCGACCATTTGGCTAGTAAACAAATGGTCAGTTTCTAGGTCATCAGGCACGTTATCACAACTGATCACACCGATATCGAGTTGACCATTGAGCAGCATACGACGAATCGATTGAGTCCCAGCTTCGACCAAGGTCAATTTTAACTCCGGGAACTGGCTTTTAAACGCCATCACAATTCGTGGAAAGAAATAACTGCCCATCATTGATGGCGTCCCTAGTCTTACTTCGCCTTTCGCTAAACCTTTCAACTCATCAATCGCGAGCTGCGCGTCGTGCAACTGTTGAATCACCCGCTTAGCATGCACAAGTAACGTTTCGCCCTCTTTCGTTAAGCTGATTTTTTTATCATCACGGCGAAATAGGGTAACGCCCAAAGACTGCTCAAACTTTTTGATAGAAATGCTTAATGCGGGCTGGGCAATATGCAGGGCTTTCGCCGCATGGGTAATGTTTCCATGTTCAGCGACCGCCAGAAAATGTTTAAGTTGTTTCGATTCCATTAGATCAAAAATATATGGTGTCCATATTTTTAATATATTTTTTTAATTTACAACGAACTGATAGATTGATCACAGTCTCTCCATTTGCTCACATTAGGCAGGATTCATGGTCAGTTTTGGCACACCGGAATACAAACGCATTACGCTCTCGCTAGCGCTTGGTTCCTTCTTGGTTTTTTCAAATTTATACCTACTACAGCCAATGCTGCCCACTTTTGCCCAAATTTTCACGATCTCAGAAACGCAAGTTAACTGGTTATTTGCGGCCTCAACACTCGCTCTCTCTTTTAGCCTCGTTCCGATGGCTGTGTTGTCAGAATCAGTGGGACGAAAGCCAGTCATGATGGCTGGTCTGTTTTCGATTCCTACCCTTTCCGCTTTGATGCTGTTTGGTGACTCATTTCTGTTTTTGGTGGTATGTCGAGCACTGATCGGTGTCGCGCTCGCAGCTTTTGCTGCGGTCGCCGTGGCTTACATGGCAGAAGAGCTCGACAAGCACGCTTTCTCGATGGCAATTGGAACGTACATTGCGGCTAACTCATTAGGCGGTATTGCAGGGCGTATTAGCGGCGGCTTATTGGCGGACAATTTCAGTGTTGATGTCGCCATAGAAGTTATGATGGTGTTCACTCTTCTTGGTGTCATTGGCGTTCACTATTTATTGCCAACACAGCGCAACTTCACCCCGTCATCAAGCAGCTTGCGCCATCAAAATCGTGCGCTTATTGGTCATTTTAAAAACCAACGCGTGTGGTTCGCGATGCTGATAGGAGGACTCAACTTTGCTTTGTTCGTCAACCTTTACTCCGTCATGGGTTTCCGTCTGGTGAGTGAACCTCACAATGTGCCCGTCGGGTTGGCCTCACTGATCTTTATTTGTTACTTGGGAGGGACTTTCTCCTCTCGTTGCGCAGGCCACTGGAGTAAACGTTATTCATCAATCCTCGGTATGTTCTTAGGCGCGATAGTGAGCATGACGGGGATGTGGATTGCGGCGGTTGAAAGCTTGACTGCAATGCTATTTGGATTGTTGTTGATAAGTTTTGGTGCCTTCTTTACTCATACCCTCGCCTACGGATGGGTCGGTCAGAATGCCACTCGTGCCAAAGCCACCGCGACAGCGCTCTACTTAGTACACTACTACGTAGGCGGTAGCTTAGGAGGATTCTTACTTCTTTATTGTTGGCAGCATGGAGGTTGGTCGAGTGTTCTTATGGGGGGAAGCGCAGTCTACCTAGCAATGTTTGCTGCGATTGCGTATTTGAAACACATTGCCGAAAGAAAGCATACTGACCAAACACCTGACGCTGCGAGTTTAAAGAGTAGCTAAGGTACGCTCATTTGCGTAATACCTCTCTGGTTACTTGGATAACCAACTCTGCTATGCTTGGGCTACTTTAATAAAAACCAGAAAGTCGTATGTCAACGCGTTCAACACAAAACACAGATATCGAAGCGATCACTCAACAGGTCGATCAATGGCTCAACGATGTGGTAATCGGACTCAACCTTTGTCCGTTTGCTGCCAAACCGCAACGTAATAAACAAATCAAAATTTTTGTTAGTGAAGCGACTCAAGAAGAAGCGCTTCTTGAAGATATTTTATTGCAGCTGATTGAGCTGAGTAACACAGAACCCGAACAACTTGAGACCACGTTGGTTGTGGTTCCCAACATGCTACAAGATTTCTGGGACTACAACTTTTGCATAGATTGGGTTGAAGGATTAATTAAGCAGCAAAACTGGGAAGGTATTTTCCAAGTAGCGACTTTCCATCCTGATTACTGTTTTGGCGGCGCAAGGCCTGAAGACGACGAAAACCTGACCAATCGTTCTCCTTACCCGATCTTCCATTTGATTCGCGAAGAGAGTATGGAAAAGGTACTAAAACACTATCCTGATCCTAAATCCATTCCCGATACGAACATCGCTCGTGTTTCCGCCCTTTCAGAGGAAGAACGTAAAAAGCTGTTCCCTTACCTATTTCGTTAAGCACCACCATTCCCCAAAGGCAGATTTATCACCAGTTAGATGCAATGCCCTTGGGGTTCAAAGTGCGGTTTGGTATCATTGCCGCTTCAATCGATTCAATGGAAATTAGAATGCAACTGTCAAAGCTAACCCAAGAGATTTTTGATCACTTATACCGTGATATCACCGAGTTCCGTAGTACGTTCGACTTACCAGTCGCAGACGCTGCAAGCCTTGATGCACAAGCAGATACACTACACACCTCTTTGGCGATCGAAGAGCTAACAGAGCTAGCAGAAGCAGATTGTAAAACTGAGCAAGCAGATGCCATCGTAGACAGCGTGTATGTATTAATGGGCCGTCTCGTTCATCTTGGCCACAGCAAAATAGAAGACAACCTGGCGATCAGCTACTTAATTGATCTTCTATTAAACGTTGCGGTAAACCGTGGTATCGAATTTATTCCTTGCTGGGATGAAGTACATTCAAGCAACATGAGCAAAGTATGCCGTAACGAGCAAGAGTACTCAGAAACAGAAGCATTCTACGCGGAACAAGGCATCAAGTTGATGGCGGTGCAGAAAGGTGAATACATCATCGCGAAATGCGCCGAAGATTTCGTATCGGAAGGTAAAACCATTCGTAAAGGCAAAGTACTCAAATCTGTTTACTACCGCCCTGCAGATCTAAAACCGTTAACTCAATAAGCGTTGAGTTTGGCTATCTCGATTAAAAAAAAACGACCTCAAGTAGGTCGTTTTTTATTGTCCCTAAACATTAATCAAAGATTAAATAAGGTTGCTCATCTACGATGACCTTTTTGACTTGAGTATTGAACACTTCCCCGAGAGCTTCTTCCGTTAGCACAGTATCGGCACTTCCTGATGAGTGCAGCACACCGTTGTTAAGCAGCAATACTTTATCTGCGTGCTTTAATGTGCGATTGAGATCGTGATTAGCAACCAATACTCCAATTCCCTGCGCCGCCATAGTGTTAATCAATTGATAGAGCAGACCCTCTTGCGCAATATCTAACGGTGCTGCTGGCTCATCCAAAATTAAAAACTGCGAAAAAGGATTAATGGTACGCCACACCTGCAAACATACACCTGCTAATCGGACACGCTGCCACTCACCACCGGATAATGTTTGAATACTGCGATGAAGCTTATCTTGCAGTTGTACCAGCTCCACCACCATATTGACAGCATCACGCACTTTGATATCCGCAATCTCAGCACCACTTGGCAGAGATAAAGCGAGATACTGAAACACATCAACATTAAACGCTGGGCGCGATTGCTGACACAAATAACCTCGAACATGAGCTTGCTCTGACAACGGTAAAGTAAGCAAGTTTTTGTTGCCAACGTACACTTCACCACTCATACCGTCTCGGTGACTTAACGTACCAGAAATCGCAGCCAATAAAGTACTCTTACCGGAACCATTAGGCCCAACGATATGTACGATTTCGCCAGCTTTGCATTCAAAAGAAAGAGGCAATAATCGACTACCAACCGACATATGTTTAACGTGCATCATGACTCTTCACCAGCATCCAGATGAAAATAGGTGCGCCAATCGATGTTGTCATGACACCTAAAGGTAACTCTGCGGAGTCCAATAACAGTCTTGCGCCGATGTCAGCAAATACAAGCAACGCAGCACCAGATATTGCAGAAAGTGGCAATAAATAACGGTTTTCAGTACCAAAAGCCAAACGCAACAAGTGCGGCACCACCAAACCAACAAAACTGATGATGCCACCCAACGCGACTGAGCTACCCACCAAAACAGAAATGGCGAGGATCAATTTCCAACGCATTTGATGCACATCGACACCCAATTGGGTCGCATGAATCTCACCCAGCATCAATTTATCAAGCGACTTGCCTTTACAACATAACCAGATAAGCACCGGTAACATCACCAAAGTAACGGTATGTTGATACCAACTTGCACCGCCAATACTGCCCATTAACCAATACATCAGTTGGCGTAAACTGAGATCATCACTAAAGTAAAATGCCCACGTCACAATCGCGCTCGATAAAATACCCAATGCGACCCCAACCAAAAGCAATCGAGCCGTCGTCAGGTGCATTGCCCTTGCTATCGCCACCAAAACAAACGTGAATACCATCGAGCCAGCAATCGCTGCCAACATAAAAACAATCGGGGTAGGAAGAACAGGTGACGCGAACATGATTAAGACCATTGCTAAGCTTGCGCCACCAGAGATACCAAGCACGCCAGGTTCAGCCAACACGTTCCCAAGCAACACTTGTAACGTCGCGCCAGATACCGCTAACGCAGCACCAATAATTGCCGCAGACACTAACCTCGGTAAACGCAAGTCCACCAATAACTTCTGTTCAAATGCAGATAAGGATTGAAAAGGAGAAAGGAAAATTTCTCCGACCATCAAGTGAATGGCAGAGAGTACAGCGAGCACGATCGACATAACCATCAGGTTACGTTGCCAGCGTCGTTCCTTGTTCAGGATAAGTTGTTGAAAATCCATAGCGGCCGATAAAAACAAACGAGGCTTAACCTTACAGTTAAGCCTCGGTAAATTGCAATTAACTTCTCAAAGCAATGTTGGATTAATCGTAAACCAACTCACCCTCTTCAAAACGGGTTTTCACTTCACAAACCATCAGAGCTGCACGTTGACCTATTGCGACGTGGCGGTTCGGGAAGACAATCGCTTCGTTTTCATTCTTCGCCATTAATGGTTTGTCGCCATCATGACCAAACACTTCGCCGTGAACAAATGAGGTGAAGTTTTCAACATTGTCGTCGAACATAAAGTCAAAGTCTTCGTTCAAACGAACGATTGTGCGACTTACGCGATACTTAATGCATGGTTTTGGTAAGTGTTCTGGCTTCGTTTCCGCAATCAAATTACGTAAAGACAAATCAAACGCGGTCAGTTTATCGAGGTCATTTTCACCGATACGAGCCACACGGCCAAGCTCCATTGTGAGAGCCTGCGCACCAAAATTCTCGGCACTGTACCAGCTAAACGTGCTCGATGGTGAGTTTGACAGGAGCACTGCTTCAATGTGTGCACTGTCCAAGAAATCGATCAATGCCTTGCTACGCACAGGATGACGAGTCTTAGGACTTACTGCAAACGTATAGTGCTTCGAGCCTCTAATCGCGCAGTGTAAATCAAGGTGCCAGCGTGTTGTCGGGTCGGTATCCTGATAAAAATCTCGAACAAGCAGCTTAAGCGTATCGGCGATAACAAGCTCTTTTGTCTGTTTGTGTTCTTTTTCGTCAAACAGACGGTTGAGATTTTCTTCGAGGAATCGCGTGTGCGCCAGAGTGGATTCTGGGTGAGCGATAATGAACAGACAACGGGTATCGACCGTCTGGAACCCAGATTCTATGTCTTGAATAATGGAATCCACCAGCTCCATCGGTGCGGTTTCATCTCCGTGAACCCCACAAGAGATGATGATGTTCTTCGTATCCTGAGTATAATTCGCAGGGATTACTTCTAATACACCACGCTGATAGAGTTTAAGTTTTACACCGTTAGAAAGCACCTGCTCCGCTGGTGCAACATCAATATGAACATCTAACGTGTCAGTTAAAAACGATTGGCGAAAGAGAGACTTCGTCATGCGTTACTCCTTAATAGCACGGCGGATATGTTAATAAATTGTACAAAGGATTTTTGTTGCTGCGATCTCACTTATGAGTAGAAATCACTATTTCCCTCGAAAATCCGATGCCTTTTCGCGCCAGGCACTCAAATCAAGCATTGAGGCGTTTAATTTTCAAACAATTACAAAGTGTTAGGGCTGTGAACTTTACCACAGCCCTGATTAAGATCATTATGATTTGATCAAATTTTTGTAGCTATAAAGCAGATTATGCATCAACACTGCGAAAAACTTAGCCGCGCTGTGCGAGCAAACGCTCAAACTCATCGACTTTTTCACGCACTAGCTCAACACTCTGCTGCCAAAACGTTGGCTGGGTTAAATCCATCGACAAATGCTTTTCGACGACATCTTCCGCCATCATGCAGCCTGTATCGCGCAGCAAATTGATGTAATCGGTGTAAAACGCTTCGCCTTTGGTTTCTCGCTGTGCATAGATACCCTTGCTAAACAAGAAACCAAATAGGTATGGGTAGTTATAAAAGCTCACGCTATCAATAGAAAAGTGCAGCTTGCTTGCCCAGAAGTACGGATCCGGTTCGCTCATTACGTCGCCATACCATTCTTTCCAAGTTTCTGACATCAACTCACAGAATTCATCTGCGGTTAACTCTCCATCCTGGCGGCGTTCATAAAACGATTTTTCAAACTCGTAGCGAACCGGAATGTTGATCATTAAAGCTAGCGCAGATGACAACTCTTCCCACAACATCTCGAGCTTTTCATCAACGCTCTCAGCTTTCGAAATCAAATGATCACGAACGATGTTTTCTGCAAAGATAGAGGCGGTTTCTGCTAACGTCATTGGGTAGTAAGTTTGGCAAAGTGGCAAATCACGAATAACCCAGTTATGGAACGCATGGCCAAGTTCATGTGCCAGAGTCATAAGGTCTGACCGGCTGCCACTCCAAGTCATAAACACAAGCGGTGTTCGCGTTGCTGGCAGTTTGGTGCAGTATGCGCCAAGACGCTTGTTAGCATTTGGCGCGGCATCAATCCAACCATTTTGTACCATCAAACGGACAAATTCCGACATCTCAGGGTTTACTGTTTCAAATGCTTCACAAATAACCTCAATCGCTTCATCAAAGTCGTAAACCTTCGCTTCACCGCTCAAAGCAGGCATAGCCGCCAGATGATTCCAAGGTTTCATCTCATCCAGACCATGTACTTGCGCCATCAATAAACCCGCTTTCTGACCAATAGCTCGACTGTCTTTGGCTACGGTCATCATCGCATTTAAAGTTTCAGCTTGGATTCGGCTACCATGCAAACTCGGCTCTAGGAAGTGAACTTCACGCTTCGTAGAACGCTTTTTGTTTTCAGTTAAGCGCCATCCTGCTAACGCATTCAAAATCGCAGCGAATGATTCTTGGTGCGTTTGCATTGCATCTTGTACGCCTCGCCACGCGGCTTCTTGACGCTCGAATTCAGAACCATAAAGAATGCTTGCCGCTTGAGAAAACCCAAGCTCTTCACTATTACCATCTGTGTACTCAAGCTTCACTTTCAATGAGCCAGTCAGGTTATCGTATAGGTTACCCCAAGCCGATTTGCCATCCACACTCATCGCAGCCAGTAACTGTTCTTCTGCGTTGCTAAGACGAGTATCCGCCAACTTTCTAGAATTCAAGATAGAAAAAGCTTGCCCACTGATATCAGGATTCTCATGGTCTAACACGCGCAAGATAAACTCTTCGTCGGCATGAGTTAATGTCAAATCAAAGGGACTGAACGCTTGGGAAAGCTCCGAAAAGATGCGGGTCATTTTACCAAGTAACGATTTCGCTTCGGCGTTTGTTGCATCAACAGAAGCATAACAACTCGCAAAATTTGCAACTGTGCCCGCTAAACGACTCGCAGCTTCATTGGTCAAAATCGCATTTTGCATGATCTCTACGTTGCCACAATCTGCTGATTGTTTATTCAAAAGATCAATACATTGTTCTACAAGAGCAATATCGTCTTGAATTCGTGGGTCAGAAAGGTCGTTATAAACGATGGACAAATCCCAACTCGGCGTTGTCATTTCTATATTTCCTTTTTATGTAACTGAGTCAATTTTCGCTTCCTGCACCTAGCAGATGGGCTTCCACTGACATCTTCCGTGACTATGCCCGTAAGCAATATCGTTCTGGGCATTTTAATATTTATAAATTAACGAGTTAAAAGAGGTACGCCAATCGAACGCACCGAGGCGTAAATTTGCTCATCTATGGTAATTGTTAAATGCGTGACAGAAGCGTTTCCTATCGACAACGTCGAATACCACTTTGGGTTACGCCAATCTAACTCCAATACATGAGCAAGAATCATACGAATGACGCCACCATGCGTGACGATAAGTAGATTGTCATTGATATCGTTGATGATTTGAGACCAAACGCGACATATGCGCTCAGACAATGTGCTTAAGCTCTCAGCATTCGGCAACGTATGTTGTGCTGGCGATTGCCAAAAAGCATCTAGCTTTTTCCACTGCTCAGTGAGCATATCAAAAGGCATACCATCAAAATCACCAAATGCCATCTCTTGTAAAGACTCATCCGTCATTACTGGTAATAATTGCTGTTCAGCAATGATGTTTGCCAGTTCTTGACAGCGTGAAAGCGGAGAAGAAATTATTCCACCCACACCTCGTCCACTCTCGGCCCAAGCCCGAGCAATACTCTCTTGATCAGCAGGCGTAACTTTTACATCTGTTTGGCCATGGAGTCCTGGTGGAGCGTCTACTTTTCCATGACGCACAAGATAGATATTGAGTGTTTTCATTTTGTTCCATCCTACTCTTTAAGAACCAACGGCAAACCAGCAGCAACAAAGGTAACGCGATGGCAAACACTGGCTAGTTTTTGATTCATCCGTCCTGCATTATCCACAAAATAACGACTAACCGCCCCCAAAGGTACAATGCCCATTCCAACCTCGTTAGAGACGAATATTAACGTCGCATCTGAGCCACGTACCACCTGTATAAGCTTTTCAATTTCTGCTTCTAGCTTCTCATTGGAACATTCATCACCTAACTCAAATATCCAATTGTTGAGCCACAAGGTTAAACAGTCGATCAATACAACATCGGTGATAGCGAAATTTGTCAGTAACTCAGATAAATGAAGGGGGCATTCATGCTCTTGCCACTCGCCCCCGCGTTGCTTTTGATGATGCGCTATTCGCTCTCGCATTTCTTGGTCAAATGGCAGCGCGGTTGCAACATAGTGTAATGATCGATGAGAAGCGACCGATAATTGCTTAGCTGTTTTTTCTGCCAAATGCGACTTCCCAGAGCGCGCGCCACCGAGTATCAATTGCTTCATGAGGAGTGATACAACCCAATCATAGTGAGATAAATAAGCAGTTCCGACAACTGTTGCGCTGCGCCAAGGCAATCCCCCGTAAAGCCGCCAATTCTCTTGGTTAACCAACGTTTGAACATCAAACGAAATACCACGAGAACAAGCGATATCAAGATCGCATCCGCGATACCAAGCACAAGCAATGTTACGCCACCAGTAAACAACAAAATGGAGACTTCTAGAGAAGACTGGCGACTTGCTAGCGGTTTACTTTTCGACGTATCACTGTCACTGACATAAGGCATGTCATAAATAAGCGTCGCTGCTAGTGCTCGGCTTGCGGTGTAAGCGACGACAATGACCAACCAAAAGTGCGGCAAGTTAGCCAGTTCACTCCAAAAAACATACTTAGCCAATAACGCCATAATGAGAGTGGCGGCACCATAAGTGCCAATACGACTGTCTTTCATAATAGAGAGGCGTCGCTCTACGGTCATGCCACCGCCAATGCCATCCGCCATATCGGTCAAGCCGTCTTCGTGAAAAGCCCCAGTTAACAATAAGCTAAACACCATCGTTAATACTATGGCAACCGACTCTGGGAAAAAAATTGAGGTGAGCGAGAATACCAAAGCGCAAAGTGCTCCAAGCACGAGACCAACTAACGCAAAGTAACGGCCTGCCTGATTCATGCGTTCTTCACTGTAAGGCAACGCTTGGGGCACGGGTAAGCGGCTAAAAAAACTGGTAGCTAATAGAAATAACTCCCACTGGTATCTTAACGATGACGGCGTGACTTTCTCAGAATTATCAGGGACTGACACTAAACTGTAACTCCTGCACTCTCAAAGCTCGCCATTTTGTTGTAAAACTGGGCAGCAGCTTTTAACAGAGGCAAGGCAAGAGCGGCTCCTGTTCCCTCCCCTAGCCGTAAACCAAGGTCGAGCAGAGGTTCTGCTTTAAGATGTTCCAATACAAATTTATGTCCATTTTCTTCAGAGCGATGGGCAAACAACATGTATTCACGCGTTTCTTCGTCTAACAACGTCGCAATATAAGCCGCTACCGATACGATAAACCCATCCACTAAAACTGGAGTTTTAAGCCGCTTGGCTTCTAAAAAAGCGCCCACCATTTGTACGATTTCAAAACCCCCAACCTGTGCGAGAATCGCTTTGGTATCAAGACCTCGACATCGGTTTACCCCCTGTGCTACCAGTTTATATTTGCGGCTCAACTGCTGTTGATTGATTCCGGTGCCAACGCCAACACAATAATCAATATCTAATGAGCTCAGCGCCGATAACAGTGCTGAGGCCGAACTGGTATTACCGATGCCCATCTCGCCGAACATTAAGAGGTTTGAACCATGCAAAATGGTATGCTCAGCAATCTTCGCACCATATTCTAAACCTAACGCCACTTGTTCTGGGGACATCGCGGATTGTTTAGAAAAATTAGCCGTACCGTTACCCAACCGTTGTTCAACCAAGTTGGGATGGGATTTAAATTCTGGAACCAGCACATCAATAGGAGCCAACATGCCGCAATCTATTACTTTGAGTTGAATGCCATTAATGTCGCAAAAACAGTTGATGGCTGCGCCGCCAGCGAGAAAGTTAGCCACCATTTGCTGAGTGACTTCGCTTGGCGCAATGCTCACACCCTCCTCTGCAACGCCGTGATCTCCAGCAAATACCAGCATGCTCGGTTTGCAGATAGCGATGGAATCAACTGGCTGAGGTTTATTCTGACTTTGAATAAGAGCTAACTGCAGTGCCACCTTTTCCAATAAGCCTAAAGAACCGACGGGTTTGGTTTTGTTATCTATGCGTGCTTGTATCTCCGCAGCAAAAGAGTCATCCATTTTTTACGTTCCTTTGATGTTGTCTGGGTGAGAGGTGTTCTGTTGTTCAAGAGGTCTTGTTCAGCGACAGTTTTTGCGCGCCCACTATTGTATACACTTGCATCCAATTGGGGCAGCGCTAATCAAGTTTATCTCAGGATAGTCTGCCGAGTTCGCAGAGCGTCTCACCTTTCTTGCACGAGATTATAAGTAACTCGTTGAAATCCGCTACAATAGCTTAGACTATGTTCCCATATAGGAGAAAAGATATGGATAACAACACCTGCGCAATCATCGCCGGTGCAACTGGCTTAGTAGGCTCAAAAGTCATTGCAAACCTCATAAATCAATCAGGTGTTGGAACATTATATTATCTTTCTCGCCGCCCACTCGATGGCGTCCTAGATGTGGACAACAAGCTTATTCCTCTCATTGATGCAGACCTTTCTATCCACCAATGGGATGAGAACCAACCAACACCAACCATCGGCTTTATCTGTTTAGGCACGACCCTTAAGCAAGCAGGCAGTAAGGATAATTTGCGTAGAGTAGATGTTGATCTGGTGTGCAAAGTCGCCCAACAAATGAAAACAATCGGAGTCAAACGCCTTGCGGTTGTTTCTAGCCTCGGTGCAAATAGTAAATCGCCATCCCATTACTTAGCTTGTAAAGGACAAATGGAACAACGAATCGAAGCTATGGATTTTGAGGAAATCGTATTTGTTCGCCCAGGCCCGCTTGTTGGTCAACGTCAAAACCCAAGAATGGACGAGAAGTTAGTACAAACTCTGTTTAAGGTAATTCGCCCACTTATGCTAGGCAAACTGTCCAACTTTTTACCTATTCGAGCAGAAGATGTCGCCAAAGCGATGATTTATCAACTTTTCAGTTATCAAGAAGACTCGGTGGTTTACTTACAAAGGAAAGAAATGCGTGACTTACTGCATCACTACGAATAACCATTTTGTACAATTAACGTGCTAATTCACACTCTCACACGACTTAGATCTCGTTTTTATATTCATTTTAGATCTAGCTAATACCCGTTTGTCATTTTTAAAGTTATATCACGAGCGTTATCTTACGCTCCATAAATAAATCCGTATAAAACCCCGTATAAAAAACAACCGCCACATCGGCTGGTTGATAAGGTCAAATTATGAATTTTGCAGTGATAGCCTCTCTAGCCGTCTTTGTTGGAATATTGTTCTTTCTATTTAATCAGCAACAAAAGAAACACACTCTTTCACGTCTCGTTTTGATCGGTCTTGTTACCGGTTCTCTTTTTGGTCTTGCTTTGCAACTCATTCACGGTGAAGGCAACAGCGCAATTGCTCAAACACTTGAATGGGTAGGCATTGTAGGCAGTGGCTACGTTGGTCTACTGAAAATGGTCATCATGCCACTAGTATTGGTATCGATGATCTCTGCAGTTGTTAAATTGGAGAAAGGTGGATCTTTAGGTAAAATTTCTGGCCTGACCATCTCTGTTCTTTTAGTAACTACTGCAATTGCTGCACTTATCGGTATCTTGGTGACAACGACATTTGGCCTTTCAGCAGAAGGGTTAACTGAAGGTGCGCGTGAAACCGCTCGTATCGCCGTTTTAGAAAGCCGTGCCGGTACAGTAAGTGACCTAACTATTCCTCAAATGCTAGTTAGTTTCATTCCAACCAACCCATTTGCTGATCTAACAGGTGCTCGCTCGACATCGATTATCGCTGTAGTGATTTTCGGCGTGTTAACCGGTATCGCCGCTCGTAAAGTGATGATGGAAAAAGCAGAGTTGGAATCACCTATTCGTACTTTCGTAGAAGCTGCTCAGTCAATCGTTATGCGATTAGTGAAGATGATCATGGCGCTAACGCCATACGGCATCGCAGCACTAATGGCGAAAGTGGTAGCGACATCAAGCGCAGGCGACATCCTAAACCTACTTGGCTTTATTGTGGCGTCTTATGTTGCTATCGCACTGATGTTTATTGTTCATGGCGTATTAGTCTCTTTTGTCGGCGTTAGCCCTGCGGAATACTTTAAGAAAATCTGGCCTGTACTGACCTTCGCGTTTACATCTCGTAGCTCAGCAGCAACGATCCCACTAAACGTAGAAGCGCAAATCACCAAGCTTAACGTTCCACCAGCGATTGCAAACCTATCAGCATCGTTTGGTGCCACTATCGGCCAAAACGGCTGTGCGGGTATCTATCCTGCAATGCTTGCAGTGATGGTAGCTCCGACAATGGGTATCAACCCTCTGGATCTTCACTTTATCCTGTCATTGATTGCGATTATCACCATCAGCTCATTTGGTATTGCAGGTGTCGGCGGCGGTGCGACGTTTGCAGCCTTGATTGTTCTTCCTGCAATGGGCTTACCTGTGACCATCGCGGCGCTGCTTATCTCTATTGAACCATTGATTGACATGGCACGTACCGCACTAAACGTTTCAGGTTCAATGACTGCGGGTACAATTGCTAGCCGAGTGCTGAAGTCACCAGAAAGTGAAGCAACATTGGAAGAAACACGAGCATAGAACTCAAATTCCTTCCAAAGCGATAAAACGTAAAATATCAAGCCGATGGTTCGCCATCGGCTTTTTTCATTTTCAAAAATTCAACTTGCATCTTTCGTTGCTAGTCAAGGCGTTGAATGGTCTAATACTGTCATCGGTTTTGTAAACGGTAAGCAGAATGCACCAAGATAATCAGCCCACTTTTTTCTTCTTTGATTATGAGACATGGGGAACCAACCCCGCGAAAGATCGCCCAAGCCAGTTTGCTGGTGTTCGTACAGATGAAAACTTTAATATCATCGGCGAGCCTTTAGTCATGTACTGTCAACCACCGGCTGATTATCTTCCGTCTCCTGAAGCTGCGCTTATTACTGGTATTACTCCGCAAAAAACGGTTCAAGAAGGCCTTTCTGAGCCAGAGTTTATCGCTAAGATTCACACTGAACTCGCGAAACCAAATACTACCAGTTTAGGCTACAACAGCATTCGCTTTGATGACGAAGTGACCCGTTATACTTGTTATCGCAACTTTATCGATCCATACGCATGGAGTTGGCAAAACGGTAACTCACGTTGGGATTTACTCGATGTACTACGCGCGTGCCATGCCCTTCGCCCAGAAGGCGTAGAATGGCCAGAAAACGAAGATGGCTTCACTAGCTTTAAATTAGAACACTTGTCTGTGGCTAACGGCATAGAACATAGTAACGCGCACGATGCCATGGCAGATGTGGTTGCGACTATCGAAATGGCAAAGAAAGTAAAAGCAGCGCAACCAAAATTGTTTGATTACTTTTTTTCTATGCGCCAAAAGCGCAAGCTCAATGATTTAGTCGACATCGTCAACATGACACCGTTGATGCACGTTTCAGGCATGCTAGGGCGCGAATGCCAATACACCAGCTGGATTGTGCCTGTTGCTTGGCATCCAACCAATAATAACGCCGTTATCACTATCGATTTAGCGAAAGACCCTCAACCTATTCTAGAGCTATCCGCAGAAGAGCTACACGAAAGACTCTACACTAAGCGAGAAGATCTTGGTGACTTGCTACCAGTACCAGTTAAGTTGGTTCATTTAAACAAATGCCCTATTCTCGCCCCTGCAAAAACGTTAACGGCTGAAAATGCGGAGTCTATTGGCATTGATCGCCAGCAATGTCTCGCTAATCTCGCTTTGTTGCGCCAACATCCTGAAATTAGAGAAAAGCTGATTAGCCTCTTTTCAGTCGAGCGTAAATTCGATAAAAGTGATGACGTCGATACGCAACTTTACAACGGGTTCTTTTCTCCAGCCGATCGCGCAGCTATGGATATCATTCGCGAAACCGATCCGAATAATCTTGCTGCATTAGACATTGAATTTGATGACAAGCGCATTAAACCTCTATTGTTCCGCTATCGTGCGCGTAACTTCCCAGGCACATTAGACGAGCAAGAACAAAGACGCTGGGCACTACACTGTCGAGAAGTGTTTGAAAGCCAAATTGAAGAGTACATGCTGAATTTAGAAAACTTAGTTCACGAACATGAAAGTGACGAAAAGAAGATTGCGATATTAAAATCCGTGTACCGTTATGTAGAGAGCTTAGCTTCCTAACTCCTCCTAATACAAGCGCACCTTATGGTGTGCTTGTTGTTTATATACTGTCAAAATGATTAAAGAACGATTCTTACAACTGATCCAACTGCTCATTTCAATCTTCCTCATCATGGGGGCACTTGGCATCGGAATTACCATTCAAAAGTTCACTGGCGTTTCCGTTCCAGGAAGTGTCATCGGTATGCTCGTACTGTTTTTCTCTATGACTCTTGGGCTTGTAAAGGTCGATTGGGTCAAACCGGGCGCCACGCTATTTATCCGCTACATGATTTTGTTGTTCGTTCCTATTAGCGTGGGATTAATGCGACATTTCGATATGCTACTCGCTAATGCCCTCCCTATCATTGCTAGCGCAGTTGGAGGCTCACTCATTGTACTAGTCAGCCTCGCTTGGCTGCTGGACTACTTGCTAAAGGAGAAGCACTGATATGTGGTTAGTTGTTACCATTGCGGTTTTTCTTGTCGCGCGCCAAATCGCAATCAAAGTGAATAATCCTCTAGCAAATCCTTTGCTGATCAGTATTGCAGTGCTCATTCCTTTGCTTACTTACTTAAATGTACCGTTTGAAACGTATTATGCGGATAACGAAGGGATCAGTTTTTTACTTCAACCAGCCGTAGTTGCTCTGGCTTACCCGTTATATGAACAACTACCACAAATTAAAGCAAACTGGCGAATCATCACTTTTGCTTGCACAGTAGGCAGTGTGATGTCGATGATGACAACCACCTTGATCGCAGTCGCTTTCAAAGCGGATATCAGTTTAATCGCAAGTCTAGTGGGTAAATCCGTCACTACGCCAATAGCAATGGAAATTTCGAGTCACCTCGGTGGTGAAGCTGCCGTTGCGGCGATCTTGGTTCTGATTGTTGGTTTATTGGGCGCGATTTTGGCATACCCAATTTACAACTTAATTGGAATTAAACACCCGATTGCACGTGGTCTGACAATGGGTACAGTCTCTCATGCCTTAGGCACCGCTACTTGTGCAGAGAAACAGCCCATAGATGCCGCGTTCTCATCACTCGCATTGGTTTTATGTGGGATCATAACTTCTATTTTGGCTCCAAGTTTTTTTGCTTTGGCGGTCTGGCTATATCAATAGTTAAGCGCTCTCGGTCTGCCCTCCTTCCGGCAGGCCGTAGCCTTTCCGTTTCTTACTTATCCCTTTTCAAAACCCTATCTTATCTATCAAACTCACCCAGTAATATCGTGAAGGGACTTGACTGAGATATACATTCATAGCATTAGCATTCTAGCTGCTACCACTCGCTCTAGATTACGTAAGTATAAAGTAGCATAGCGGTAAAAGTCGCGTTGGTAACATACTCCTGCTCCTTGGTCATATGAATATATACTGATATGGTTAATTGTGAGACGGAGATAACGCTTCACACCTGTGCAATCGAATACATGTGTGAGCTCACTCTAATTATGTAACAGAATTATCAATTGCATTATTTATCGTGATCTAACGCACGGAACATTTCTATCTTTCACATAGAATAACTGTCCATGCAATAACAAGGATTCAACATGAAAAGTCGCATTGAACAGGCGCTAGCAGGCGCTCCAGAAGCACTTTCCAAACAACTTGCTCCTATCATCCAAGCTGATGATTTTGATGCTACGCTTTCAGTTCAACAATTTGAGCAGTTGCTTTCAGCTACCGGTCTATCAGACAAAGAGCTTCGTGTTGCGCTACTTCCTTTTGCCGCAGCGTACTCCTATGCTCCCCTTTCTGACTTTTATGTCGGCGCTATCGTTCGTGGTCTTTCAGGTCGCCTTTACTTCGGTGCCAACATGGAATTCTTTGGTGTACAGTTGGGTCAAACGGTTCACGCAGAGCAGTCTGCGATTAGCCATGCTTGGATGAAAGGCGAACGTGGTGTTAAGGATATCACTATCAACTTCAGCCCATGTGGTCACTGCCGCCAGTTCATGAATGAGTTATCTACCGCAAACGAGCTTAAAATCCAGCTCCCAGAACGCGAAGAAAAGTCACTTCATGAATACCTGCCTGAAGCCTTTGGACCAAACGATCTCGGTATCGAGTCCGGCTTAATGGCAGAAGTTAAACACCAATTCTCATGTGATGATGAAGACGCACTCATCCAAAGTGCAGTTGAAGCGATGAACATGAGCCACTCTCCATACACCAACAACTTGAGTGGTTTAGCATTAGAGATGACTAGCGGCCGTGTATTCCAAGGCGCTTATGCAGAAAATGCAGCGTTTAATCCTAGCTTGCCACCGCTACAAGTTGCGCTAATCCAAGTTTTACTTGCGGGTGAAACCTTTGACAGCATCAAAGCCGCTGCATTGGTAGAAAACTCTGAAGGTAAGATCAGTCACTTAGCCGATACGCAATCAACGTTGGAAGCGTTGAATCCAGATATTCCGCTTAGTTTTGTCAACGTATAAACGACAAATTCAACAAAAAGCTCTACAACATGTAGAGCTTTTTTATTACCTAAAAACCAAAAGCAAACGTTTGCTTTGTCATGAAACTTCAGTATGATCTCCTGCAATTTCTGTCTCATCACTCTATTTTGTAAGGGAACACTATGTTTGGCACTGCAACTAGCGCAAATGCTACCCGTGTATTACTTTTAGGTTCTGGCGAACTCGGTAAAGAAGTCGCCATTGAATGCCAGAGACTTGGTTTAGAAGTGATTGCTTGTGATCGCTATGCCAATGCTCCAGCGATGCAAGTCGCTCACCGTAGTTATGTTATCGACATGTTAGATGGGAACGCCTTAGAAGAAGTTATTACGAAGGAACAACCTACTTACGTCGTACCAGAAATTGAAGCCATCGCAACCGGCAAACTGGTAGAGCTTGAAGAAAAAGGACTGAATGTTGTTCCAACCGCTAAGGCAACCAGGCTAACAATGAATCGTGAAGGTATCCGACGTTTGGCAGCAGAAGAACTGGAATTGACGACTTCACCTTATCGTTTTGCAGATAACTTTGAAGACTTCAAAGCCGCGGTTGAGCATGTGGGTATTCCGTGCGTGGTGAAGCCTGTGATGAGCTCTTCAGGTAAAGGGCAAAGTGTTATCAAGACCGAAGACGACGTTACAAAAGCATGGGATTACGCTCAGGAAGGCGGGCGTACGGGTGCAGGTCGCGTTATCGTGGAGGGTTTTATCGACTTCGATTACGAAATCACTTTATTGACCATCAGAGCCGTTGACGGTGTGCATTTCTGTGCTCCAATTGGTCATCGTCAGGAAGATGGCGACTACCGCGAATCATGGCAACCGCAAACTATGTCAGAAAACGCAGTAAAAGCAGCTGAATACACGGCTGAGAAAGTGGTAAACGCGCTCGGTGGCTACGGCATCTTTGGTGTAGAGCTATTTGTTAAAGGCGATAAAGTCATTTTCAATGAGGTCTCTCCTCGCCCTCACGATACGGGTATGGTTACAATGATTTCACAGGAAATGTCTGAGTTTGCTCTCCACGTGCGCGCGTTTACCGGAATGCCAATTAATAATATTGTGCAATATGGCCCATCTGCGTCTGCTGTTATTCTTGGACAAGGAACTTCCACAAACATTCGCTTTGAAAACCTAAGCAAAGCTTTAGCTCAACCTCAAACACAAGTTCGTCTATTCGGTAAGCCAGAAATCGATGGTCGCCGCCGTTTAGGTGTTGTCCTTACGCGACGAAAAACCACCGAAGAAGCCGTTCAAGATGCTGTTGAAAGTGCTTCAAAAGTGAATATCATTTATTAAATACGAACCACTCATACAAAAATAGCGCAGCTCAAATTGCTGCGCTATTTCGTGTTCCAAACCGAAGAGAGCCTATTCACTCTCGATTAAGTACACTTCTTCAGAGAAGCGACTTAAGCCTTTTTTCGCAATTTTAGGATGATTCTCGTCAGCTTCATCTACGTTCAAACAAGTAACTTTGTAACCTGAAAATAACTGCTCAATCTCTTCGACCGGCACGCTAAATGGAGGCCCCGCCATCTCTTCTTGAGGATAGTTGAGTGTAACAAGCAAAATACGACCGCTTGGGTTCAAAAGTTGCTTGAGACGCTCTACATACTCCTCTCGCATATCTTGCGGTAAAGCAACCAACGCGGCGCGATCATAAATGATATCGGCTTGAGATACTGGTGCAGTGAAAAAGTCCCCAGTATAAATAGAGAGCTCATCAAATTGATAAAGCTCGTGCATGCCATTAAGAGGCGTTACCGTTGGCGTGTAAAAATGTTCAGCAAAAAAGGCACGCACAGCAATATGGCTTAGCTCAACACCTTCAACCGAATCATGCTTCATCGCTAGCCAAATCAAGTCTTCTGACTTTCCACATAAAGGAACTAACACTTTATCTTCACGCTTTGGATTAGTGTGTTTCCAATATACTGGTAATAGCGGGTTTACATCTTCCAAGTGAAATCCGATCTGATTGCTGGCCCATTTGTTATGCCAAAATTCTTGGTCTCTCATTTTACTTTCTACTTGTCGGCTGTTTTCATTTTGAGAGGTAAGACTAACGTTTTTTTTCAATTTGTCTATGCCGTTCATCTTTGGTTAATACTGCGGTGATAGGATGTAATCGGTCTCATAGGAGACGCGCCTTTATCTGATAATCAGAATAAAGAAAAGAGAAATGGTGATCTAACGCACGATTCTACTTCAAGATAAAACTGAAACCTTGGAATCTTTCGTAATGGCCCCATTTATAAGTTAGTACCTGATTTGCCGAACTTAGCGACCTTTATGTTCCCTATTTTCTAAGTACAAGCAAGTTAAGGAGAGTGAATGAGCTTATTTCTTCGTACTACAGCATTGATGCTTTTGGTACTTAGCCGTGCACCGGCATTTGCCGCACTTCCAATTACCCCTGCGCCTAGTGGCGAACAAAATCGTTCAACCAGCCAAAACGAAGTTTGTTCGAAACTTTTTAAACACAGCCTTAGCGGTTTATATGGCATTCAGTCAATCGACACCACACCAACTCAGCCATATTCTGACTTCGACATCCTTTACAGCAAAGCTCACCAAGCACAATTTGAACTTGAAACTATCTGTAAGAGTACCGCACTTCTTAATGACGCTCAGCCATACTTCGCAGGCGTGAAATCCAAACAACGAGCAGAAGAAAAGATAGCTTTAGAGTTAGATGGGAAAGTTGAACGTATTACTGACCTAGCACGTGCAACGATTGTAGCTGAAGACGTCGCGAGCTTAGTCTCCATTTATGAAACGTTAGAGCGTGAAACAACTATTGTGAAAGTAAAAAATCGATTCAAAAAACCTGGCCCTTCAGGATATAGAGACTTGAACTTGCTCGTTCGTTTACCAAAAACAAACCTAGTAGCCGAAGTTCAACTGCACTTGAAAGCAATCGCAGATGTAAAAAGCGGTCCCGAACACGACCTATACGAAAAAATCCAGAAACTAGAACGTCAAGCGATGTTGGAAAAACGTGAGCTAAGCGAAATAGAGCTTGCCTCTATTCGCAACATGCGTACACAGTCTAAGAACTTGTACCAACAAGCATGGCAACCATACTTAACAACGCATCTAGAAGCGGCGTAACCGATATCATTAAGCGTCTCTCATAAACAGAAAAACCACCGCATTGCGGTGGTTTTCATTTGTATGCACACGAATTTTACGCAAAAAAAGACCACGCCTTAGCGTGATCCATTTATTCGGCTTACTGTACTTTCTTCAGGTTTTCTACACGAGCTTTTAACTTCTGACCCGGGCGAAAAGTCACTACACGTCGAGCAGTAATTGGAATATCTTCACCAGTTTTCGGGTTACGACCAGGTCGTTCATTCTTGTCACGAAGATCAAAGTTACCAAAACCTGACAGTTTTACCTGTTCGCCACTTTCCAGTGCCTTACGAATCTCTTCAAAGAACACTTCCACCGTTTCCTTGGCGTCCCGCTTACTAAATCCTAATTTATCAAACAGGTTTTCTGCCAGTTCGGCTTTTGTGAGCGCCATAAAACTTTCCTCAAAGCTATGTTAAACAATGCTACGTTAGTGTAGCGCCAGAGCAGTTTTACCCTACCAATTCAACAACATATCGGGGTTACATCAGGAAGTGTATGACAAGCTTATGATTTTCGCCAACTTTTTTCTTGGCGAACAAAAGGAATAGCACTACGTAAATTATTGTTAAACGCCAGAAATTTGATATTTTTGTTTTTGTTTCATCTTTATCAGGAAAAACATCCAGATTATAAAACTAAAAGTAGTTTAAATATCAACATTAAACACTATTTAATAAAAATATCAGATATTGGTTATTTAACAGACACTTGACATAGAACTTGTCGTAAATTCAGTGATTTGTATGTAACTCGATACGTAACAATTAGATTAAAAGGTATGACCACCTGTACTTTGCAACTGTGCTTTGAAAGCTTGATTAAACCCACGCTTCTCGCTGTTTAACGATGACGCCATATATAAAGATTGATAATGTGGAAGTTCGTGTATTTCCTCATTAGCTTCTTACACTGCTTCTAGGCGACCATGATTAATCAAATCATAAATATTCTTTTCCCTGTTTTTGCTCTTGTCGGAGTTGGCTATTTGGTCGGTCGTTACATCAAGCCTGACTTTCGCCCAATAAACCGCATTAATATTGAGGTTTTTACGCCAGCACTGGTATTTTCGTCACTCGTTAGCATGCCGCTCGATTCAAATCAGGGGCCGCTTCTTTTGGCGGCAATTGTTGCGGTTTTAATTCCCGCACTACTCATGATCCCGGTATGTCGATGGACGTCACTCTCGTTTAAAACCTGGGCGCCACCACATATGTTTCGGAATAGCGGAAATCTAGCTATTCCTTTGTTTACCTATACGTTTGGAGAAATTGCGCTGTCGTCAGCAGTGCTTTTATTTGTCGTGTCAGCATGCTTGCATATCAGCTTAGGCGTAATGCTGCTTAGTCATGGCAACCCTTTTAAGCAAATAGTCAAGATGCCAATCTTTTTAGCAGCGTCGTTGGCTCTGTTTCTCAACGTGTCAAATGTGGGTGCATGGGCGCCTTTACACGAAGCCACTGCTCTACTTGGGCAAGCGGCCGTACCCGTGATGCTTTTATCTCTGGGGGCACAAATGTGTCATTTAAGGTTGGACGGTTTAAAGATTGGTGTGTTGTGTACCGTGCAGTCACTGGCAACTGGTGCTGTCGCTTTTGCACTTATTTATTGGTTAATTCCCCTTCCAACGATGCAATTGCAAATGATGGTGCTCTTCACAATGCTGCCGCCAGCCGTCATGAATTACCTATTTGCGGAAAGGCTGAATATAGAACCCATGAAAGTGGCGTCAATGGTACTATTTGGCAACTTTTTCAGCATTCTTACGCTACCTCTTCTGCTTAGCTATACCCTCTCACTCGCTGCCTAACCGCCAACAAGCTATCGTTAGCGTGTATTAGCTGAAAAACAATACGTTCCTAATCTCGGGTAAGGGCCATCCCTAGTTTGGTCTAGTATTTTAAAGTAATGAGGGGTGGTGCGAGCAGTATGGAACTTGAACAACGATAAGGTAATCCTAAAAATAAAAAACCCTGCCAAACTGGCAGGGTTTTAATTTCTTAAGAAGATACGTTACGCGAGATTAGTCACGCAGAGACGCACCAAACTTCTCAGAAACGTGAGCAACGATAGCGTCAACCGCACCAGCGATATCTGCATCTTCAAGCGTACGCTCAAGTGACTGTAGAGTCAGAGCGATTGCTAGGCTCTTCTTACCTTCTTCAACGCCTTTACCTACGTAAACGTCGAACAGTTTCGCATCTTTAAGGAACTCGCCACCTTGCTCTAGACAAGCGTTAACGATGTCACCAGATGCAACAGCTTCATCCACTACTACCGCGATATCACGACGGTTTGAAGGGAATTTAGAAAGTGCTACCGCTTCTGGGATCACTTTGCTGTTGATTGCAGACCATTCGATTTCGAATACGATAGTGCGACCATTTAGGCCGAACTTACGCTCAAGCTCAGGGTGAACGGTACCGATCACGCCTACTTCTTTGCCGTCTACGATGATTGCCGCAGATTGACCTGGGTGAAGAGCTGGGTTAGCTTTTTTGCTTTCAGGTGACAGTGCAGCGAAAGAGTACGCTTTTTCGTTCGCAGATAGCTCTAGAATCGCTTCTAGATCGCCTTTAAGGTCGAAGAAATCAACCGTGTTAGTTTCGATATCCCAATGTTCTTCACCGCGAGTACCAGCGATAACACCCGCTAGCATAGGCTCTTGGCGCATGCCGTTTTCTGCAGATTCACATGGGATGAAACGTAGGCCGTATTCGAATAGACGAACGCGTGGCTGTTGACGCTTCTGGTTGTGAACAACCGTGTTCAGCAGACCTTGGATAAGACCAAGACGCATTGCTGACATGTCTGCAGAAATTGGGTTTGGAAGTACTAGAGGCTCAACACCAGGTACAACTAGCTTTTGCTGCTCAGGCTCAACGAAGCTGTATGTAATTGCTTCGTGGTAACCACGGTCAACAAGAAGATCACGAACGCGTTTCAGTGGAAGATCCGCTTCAACGTGGTTGTGCATCTTAAGTGCTGCTGCTGGGTGTTGGTTAGGAATGTTGTCATAACCGTAGATACGGCCAACTTCTTCAATTAGGTCTTGCTCGATAGCGATATCGAAACGCCATGTTGGCGCTACTGCCATCCAACCTTCTTCTGAAGCTTCAACCGTCAAACCTAGACGCTCTAGGATTTCTACTACGTCGCTATCTGCAATGTGGTGACCTAGCAGGTTGTCTAGCTTAGTACGACGTAGAGCAACTTTGTTTGGCTTAGGTAAGTCTGCTTCAGACTCTACTGCAACAACAGGTGCTACTTCACCGCCACAAATTTCAACAAGAAGCTGTGTTGCACGCTCCATTGCGCTCACTTGTAGTGCGTAATCCACACCACGCTCGAAACGCATTGAAGAGTCAGTGTGCAGACCGTAGCTGCGTGCGCGACCACGGATGTGGTCAGGTGCAAAGAATGCACACTCTAGTAGAACGTCTTTAGTCTCAGTTGTTACACCAGACTCTTCACCACCAAAGATACCTGCGATTGCAAGTGCTTTGTTGTGGTCAGCAACTACTAGTGTATCTGCGTTTAGTTCTGCTTCGTTGCCGTCAAGAAGCGTTAGCTTCTCACCTTGCTCTGCCATACGAACTACGATGCCACCTTCGATCTTCGCTAGATCGAATGCGTGCATTGGTTGGCCTTGCTCTAGAAGAACGTAGTTAGTGATGTCTACTACAGGGTCGATAGAGCGAATACCACAACGACGCAGTTTCTCTTGCATCCATAGTGGCGTTTCAGCTTGAACGTTTACGTTCTTAATAACACGACCTAGGTAACGAGGACACGCAGCTGGCGCTTTCACTTCGATAGACACTTTATCGTCGATTGAAGGGGCAACTGCTTCTACTGATGGCTCAGTCACGTCAGCACGGTTTAGTACGCCAACTTCACGAGCTAGACCACGAATGCTGAAACAGTCAGCGCGGTTTGCTGTTAGATCTACGTCTACTGTTACGTCGTCTAGACCTAGGAATTCACGGAAATCAGTACCGATTACTGCGTCTTCTGCTAGTTCCATGATGCCGTCTGACTCAACGTCGATACCTAGTTCAGTGAACGAACAAAGCATGCCGTGAGATGGCTGGCCACGTAGTTTCGCTTTTTTGATTTTGAAATCACCTGGAAGAACAGCACCAACTGTTGCGACTGCTACTTTCAGACCTTGGCGACAGTTAGGTGCGCCACAAACAATGTCTAGAAGCTCTTCTTCACCCACGTCAACTTTAGTTACGCGCAGTTTGTCTGCATCTGGGTGTTGACCACATTCAACAACGTGACCGACTTTAACGCCAGTAAAAGAACCAGCAACAGGAAGAACGTCGTCTACCTCTAGACCGGCCATTGTAATTTGGTGAGTTAGCTCGTCAGTAGTAACCGCAGGGCTTACCCACTCACGAAGCCATGATTCGCTGAATTTCATGTTGATGAACCCTCTGGATTACTTGAACTGTTTTAGGAAACGAAGATCGTTCTCGAAGAACGCACGTAGGTCGTTCACGCCGTAACGAAGCATTGTTAGACGCTCAACACCCATACCGAATGCGAAACCAGAGTATTTTTCAGGATCGATACCTACGCTACGTAGCACGTTCGGGTGAACCATACCGCAGCCTAGTACTTCTAACCATTTACCGTTTTTGCCTTTCACGTCTACTTCAGCTGAAGGCTCAGTGAATGGGAAGTAAGATGGACGGAAACGTACTTCTACTTCTTCTTCGAAGAAGTTACATAGGAAATCGTGCAGGATGCCTTTCAGCTGAGCAAAGTTTACGTTCTCATCAACCAGCATGCCTTCCACTTGGTGGAACATTGGCGTGTGCGTTTGGTCGTAGTCGTTACGGTATACACGGCCTGGTGCGATGAAACGGAATGGTGGTTTACCATTTTCCATCGTACGGATCTGTACGCCTGACGTATGAGTACGAAGCATCAAGTCTGGGTTGAAGAAGAAAGTATCGTGGTCAGTACGAGCTGGGTGATCAGCTGCGATGTTTAGTGCATCGAAGTTGTGAAATGCATCTTCGATCTCTGGGCCTGCCTCGGTGTTAAAACCAAGTTCGCCAAAGAACTTCTCAATACGCTCTACAGTACGAGTTACTGGGTGTAAACCACCGTTTTCAATACGACGACCTGGTAGTGTTACGTCGATTGTTTCTGCTGCTAGTTTCGCTTCAAGCTCAGCACGTTGTAGTGCATCTTTACGAGCTGCGATAGCTTGCTGAACTACGCCTTTCGCTTTGTTGATCTCTTGACCAGCTTCACGGCGTTCTTCTGGTGGTAGTTTGCCCAGGCTTTGAAGTTGAGCAGTTAGCTCACCTTTTTTACCCAGATACTGAACACGCACTTCATCAAGTGCGACTAGCGATTCGGCAGCTTCAATTGCAGTGCTCGCGCTAGCAATGATCTCTTCTAGATGTTGCATCGTTTCCTCATCTACCTGTAGGTAGTGTCCATAAGGGAGTGATTGGTTTTTTGATAGCTGTACATAGTAGCCAAACCGGGCACCAATGCCAAATTGAATTACGAAAAGAAGAGGTTATTGAATAAAAAGAGCACAAAAACGTCAAAAATGTCATCTTTAGTTAATCTGCCGTTTAGTTGTGCCCTTTTGTTTTAGAAATAGTATTGAATAGATAGCTCGATAAAATCGTCATCTCTAGCGAAGTAGAGCAAATCATTTGGTGTTTCATTTTTAAACAACCAAGCATCAATTTGCCACTTAACGTGATTCGATATTCGGCTCGATGCTTCTAACTTAGCATTGTAAACATTAGCGTTATCTAAATCCTTCGTGATTCCCGTCAATACTTCCGTTCCGTCCTCATCATTGAGCGCCCAACGAATACCTGCAAACACATCATTTTGACCGATAGTTTGTGCGTTGTTCCCACGACTGTCATAGAGGTACTCACCAATGACCCCCACATCCCAAACCGTGTCAAATGCACCGACGAAGGTATACTCAAAACCCGTCACAAGACCGACATGATTATCAGCGCTATCTCGATAAATACTTTCCAGTTTCCATAACCAATCGCCAACAATTCCTTGCACATCCAGACCGACATGACTCATCAGAGCGTAGTAAGGCTTTAATTCTCCGTACTCAAAACGAAAGTAAGGATCCCGGTTTGTTCCATATAAATAGCTTAGGCCTACGTCCCAATCGCCAAGCATTTTCGAATATCGAAAAGCCACATCTACGTGCTTCTCTTCTCTGCTTGATTCATAGATAGCATCATCAGAGACAACGGGTTCGATTCGCAAGCGGCCATCTGCACCCGCAAACGTTCGTTCCCTAAAGTAAGGTAACAACATTGCGTGGACGGTGCCCCAGTCTTTGAAAGAGGTAAAATGTAACATCGGCTGACCGAGTTTATCTTCACCATCGACGGCTTCAATGGCATCTGTTTGGTTTACTACATCAACTAAATGGGCTGATTCAGTCACTCCCCAAAAGACCTTACTAATCCCAACTCGAAGCTCATAATCATCCCAATAAGTCAGATAAAGTGCCTCTCGTATGTCGCCATGACTTCGCTCATCGTCTAGACCATCCAGACGATAGAAAGGTGTGAAAGTAAAGTTTGCATCACCATTTTGCATCTCCCAGTAAAATTCTGGCTGCAAAACCAATGACGTTTGCGCTTTGCTCTGACCCTGAGAGCCCGTTTTAAAAAACTGACGATGCTCAATATTGACTTGTCCTGCGAGCTCGACGGCAGTCAGAGGCATCGAGTAAAAAAAGGCTGCTGCACTAAGCAACAACCCAACATTTAATCGCTTCATTTTTCCTCCACTACCTCACTCGCTTCAACACATTCTTATGAAAGTCATTGTCTTGTAATCCAGTGTTAAAACGCATTTCGCTAGTCGTTAGCTCAGTACTTTTTCCTGTTTGATGGTTTGTCATCGCCATAGTGTGCGCTCGCCAATATTGGTTGAGATATTGCTTGTAATCGGAAAAAGAAAGCGTTTTTAACAACGAGCCTTTGCGGTCGTAAAACTCAACTTTAAGTGGACGATAATGCGCTTTATCTAACCACACCGTTTGCTTGGTATAACCTGAGTTCTTATCGGTCGGAATTTGCTCTACGACGAAAACATCTTGCCCGTTTATGCTGTCATCTTTTAGGTAGTTGAAACGGTATTTTTCAATCTCAAAGGAACTGAGATCCTCATACGCGAATTCACTGCCCATAAAAGGACCTGATTTGTTACGCGAGGAAATACGTTTCACACGTTTCAGTGCAGGAAGGTAAAGCCATTGGTCATCGGCATCCACCGTATGAGAATGGTTGAGAAACGCCGTGCCTTTTACATCTCTCGGTTCATCAAATATCGTGAGCCCTTTGTCACCATCGCCATCAACTTCGAGTGATTGTAAGCGCATTAAACGTGTGCTGCTTTCTCCTTGCGCGTTTCGCAGAATCATTTGCATCGTAGCAACAGAATCCCCCCACCCTTCATCACGGGCTTTGCGCTCTTGAGCAATTTCTAGTCCTTTGGCTTTATCCGCCAACACCGCATGACTCATAATAAGCGAGACAGAAAGTACTGATACTTTTACGGCATTTTTTACTAAATTCATGTTCAATCCTTTTATTTCGTTATGACTGAGTAACAGTCTTGGTTTGAGAGTCTATTGATTTAAGCTTATTTCGGCGCTCCACCTCGTCGTAAACGCCTTTGTCAAACAACATCAGTAGAGTCGGTAGGAAGATGAAATCCACAACAAGGGCAATAAAGATGACAATGGCACTCAGCTGTCCCATATCGGCATTTAAACGGAAGCTCGACATCGCCAGAACAGAGAAACCAGCAACAAGCACGACCGTCGTAATCCAGAGTGCGCGCCCCACGGTACGAAAGGCGTAGCGAACCGCTTGCTCCGCACTGTGGCCATCTTTACGAGCGTGTTGATATTTAGAAAGAAAGTGAACGGCGTCATCGACAACAACACCAAGCGTTAATGTCACAACGACAGACAATCCCAAGTTAATCTCGCCAGAAACCAGCGCCCAAATACCAAAACCAATAAGCGCAGGAGCAATATTCGGGACAAGACTAATTAAGCCAAGCTTGAACGAACGCAAGGCAAAGATCAGTAATGCAGAGATTAAGACAAGAGTAATGGGCAAGGTTGACAGCATGCTGGCCATATTCGTTTCACCAATATGCGCAAACATCAACGAAGGACTAGACGCAACAACATCATATTGAGGCGCGTTTTCGTTAAACCATTGGTAAATGCGATTTTCCAAATCAACAAGCTCGACGCTGCCCAAGTTCTCCACGGTGAGAACCATCTTGATCGACGACTTATCTACATTGATTTGGTTGTTCAAATCTAAACCATACGGTAGTGACATTTCATAAAGCAGCAGATATTGAGCCGCTAATTCTCTGTCTTGAGGGAGCGAGTAATAAGCCTGATCATCTCCATGCATGTTCTTGTTTAGGCGCTTATAAACATCGCTCAAGGTCGCAACATGGTCCGTTTCTGGCTGCAACCTTAGCCAGTCAGTAAATTTACCCACGGAATTGAGAAAATTAGGATCGGCAATGCCCTGCGATTCGTTGGTTTTTATCGCGATACTGATGTTCGCCATGCCACTGATTCGCTCTTCCATAAAATCAGCCGCTCGGCGAAATTCATTGCTATGGCCAAAGTACTCGACGGATTCATCATTGACTTTATTCAGTGGAATCAAGCTCGCACTCGCGACAATAACAAGCACCGACAACGGCAATAAAGCATTTCGCTTTGACACCACGAAATCTCCTAAATGATCCATAAAGTGCTTTCTTTCATCAGAAGTATCCGACTTCACCGCAACCGGAAGGATATTAAGCAAGGCGGGAAGTAACGTGATGGAAAGGAAACAAGCAACCATGACGCCAAGGGCTGATAGGTTGCCGAAATCTCTCAGGATTGGAGAATCCGACATATTCATCATTAAAAAGCCGATCGCGGTGGTAATGGAGGTAATCAAGATAGGCATGAAATTGAGCGCAATACTTCGCTCAATAGAGTGGGCTTTACTAAAGCCGTTTTGCATAGACTGACGCATTGTCGCGATGATGTGTACACAGTCTGCGACGGCAAGCGTCATCACCAAGGTAGGCACATTAACGGTCGCCGTGCTTAAGAACATACCAGCCCATCCTGACAAGCCCATTGTCACCATAACCGAGCCGATAATAACGATGAGCGTCGCGATGACGCTAAGCAATGAGCGCAACATGATGGTCAGAAACACCAATATCACTAGTAACATAGTAGGCACTAATGTTGCGCTATCATCTTGGGCTGCGGTCATAAACGCGTAGTTCATTGCAATAATACCAGCCTTGTGGAATTCCGTGTCTGGGTACACTTGCTGATAACGCTCAATCATTCCGTTTATGTAAGCAACCACCTCTTGTACTTCAGCAGTTTTATCTATTTCAGGGAGTTGGACCGTAATGTTTACGACCGTGACATCTCCTTTTTCAGAAATCAGTGAACTTTTCAAAACCGGCTCACTCAACGCAATACTTTTGACTTTCTCTATTCGTTGAGGTGTCAATTCATATTCGCTATACAGTAAATCTTCGACAAGAAGATCATCTTCAAACGCTTCGGTATGCTGGTAGTTGGCGAGGGAATCAACGCGGGTCGAGTATGGAACTTGCCACGCCTCGTCAGTGATCTGCTGAATAAGAGATAATGTGCTAGGAGTAAAAACAGTGCCGCTCTTTGGCGCTATAACCAAAGCAAGACTGTCAGATTTTGCAAAGGTGGTTTGAATTTCATCAAACGCAAGTAACTGCTCATTTGTTCCATCAAAGAAGATGTCGTAATCTCCTCTAAAGTAAAGATTTTTTCCTCCAATAGTTGCTATGACAATCAATAAAACGGTAGCAAGCATCACCAATACACTGTAATTCGTTGGTAGCTTACCCCACCCTGAACGGGCGTATTGTTGAACGTTGTGATGTGGCATCACACTCTCCTTTTGTGACGTTTCGTCAAATTTAAAAACTAAAAAAAACAGCAAATGCTGTAAATAACCAGACAAACTCGACATGCAAACTTTAGATCGAATGAATTTGGCTACATAAGTTAGTTTTTAGTAACTTCCTATGCTTCTCGTGATCATTGGCTGAACGCCAACCTTCGAGATTTAATGACGATTCGTCACAATAGTGCGATAAAAAAGCCAACCATAACGTCAGATTGGCCTTTCCAGTTTATTAGCGATTCACTGACTCTAAATAAGCAAGCTCTTCACTAAATAACTCCTGCTCCACTCGACGCCAGGTTTTACGGTAGTCCCATTCTGTAGATAAAGGCGACCAACCTAAACCATCAAGTAACATATTCGCGTTGTGCAGTACTGAGAATGGGTCTTGAATTCGCTGAATACATCGACTGTTCGATGCATTTTGCGCCAAAGCGTTTGAACCGAATGCAATAGACCAGTTGGCGAATACAATAGCATCAGAACCAATTGCGGGAGAAAACTTAAGATCACCACATTCTACCGCATTGTTCACCAGCGCATCAGCACCATCTATTACTTGTTCTTCCAAGTTATTCAGTTCATTCACACGTTTAGGCGAAGCCTTCTCTAGAACCCAAGGCGTCTTTGCAACAATCGCACAAGTTGATAGTACTGGCTCCATACGAGCGTAAATACGATAACCTACATGCATCGCAATGATTTTTTCTCTGGTATTGCCATTAAATTTGGCGGTACGTTCGAAAAATATTGCTTCGCTTTTCAGCGAATGAATACAAAGCGCAAGAATCACATCTTCTTTGCTGCAAAAATGATTGTAGATCGTCCCTTTAGAATAAGGGCTTGACGCTGTAAGCTTGTCCATCGTTAAGTTGGCAAAGCCTTGCTCTTGAACTAAAGACTTAGCCAATTGAATAAGCTCTATCTCACGATCAGCAATCGCCTGTTGCTTTTTTGTTAGCCCTGAAGACACACGACATCCGTCTTGCTTGCTATATTTTTTACAGCGAAAGTTAAACATAATCCTTTGATCCGTATACCAACACACTCCCAATAATTGTAACACGATTCTTTAATACAGGAACGCAACTAAAGTTGACGAA
Organism: Vibrio sp. 1249-1; assembly: GCF_033340495.1. Classification (NCBI taxonomy): domain Bacteria; kingdom Pseudomonadati; phylum Pseudomonadota; class Gammaproteobacteria; order Vibrionales; family Vibrionaceae; genus Vibrio; species Vibrio sp. 1249-1. The sequence goes on along the minus strand of NZ_JAWOWJ010000002.1, from coordinate 386,072 downwards.
CCGTCACAAATGACACTTCGTCATAATAGATCAAAAAACAAACATTTCAAGTATGAATTTATAATTAGAAGATAAATAGCTACCAATTATGCATACCCAAGTAGCTACAGGATGCTTGGTTCAACGAGAATGGTTTCTTTGTAGAGGAAGCGAGAGAGGCTTTGGGAGGAACAACGAAGGAAATCAGCATATTAAAAATGACGAAAGTAGATACTGAACAGGTATTATTCGAAATAAGCCCAAAACACTTTAAGTCTGAATTAAGAGCAAACACCGCTGAATGCCCTACTTACAAAGTATTTGCTGTCTTAGGCTTTTTCTTTTGCAACGCCCGTTCAGAAACTCTCTTCAAAAAAGGCTCAAAATCTATATAGATAGGCTTGGCTTATCACCTGCAGATGCGATGGCATAACGAATATCATCAATAAATCGCCCCTCTGTCTCAATAATGCCGTCAGAGAATGTGACTGGCTGATGTGGCCCAGCAAGTAGAACAATATTAGTAAAATCAGAGACATTAAAGTTCTCTGCTACAACATTTTTGGAATGAAAATCGATGACGGTCTTTGCGACTTGATCTTCCAGTAACAAAAGCTGTTCTTCGGTAATTTTCATACGCGCCAAAGCAACGCGAACACACTTATCGTGGGTAGTCGTCTGCTCTTTTATGATTTCGGTATATTTGTCGTTGAGCTTGGAGTTCTCTGCATAGCTATAATATAAAGGTCCGTGCAGCGTTATATTTTTATCTTCATCAACGTAAACGAGATCCAACAACTCTAATGCTTTTAAGTAATCGGACATGCTCTGCTCAGACAAGTCATACTTTTTCTTTAAAATAGAATAGCCGTCTTTACCTCGTAACATTCTCAATTCACGATAAAAGTCGTAAAGGTGAGGGAATTGAAAGAATACTTCATCCTGTGTGCGACTAAAGTAATCCTCGTCTTCACCTTGCAATTGATTTGCGAGCTTTTGTAGTTCATCTAACGTGCAATCAACCGCTCTACAATATTCCAGCAACTTATCTAAAGCGAGATTCGTGCTTGTAAGATGTCTCTTAAAGGTAGATAGTGGCATACCCATTTTCTCAGATAGCTCTCGATATGTTAGCCCTTTTGTTTTAATCGCTTGGCGTAATGCGGCTAGCAAGTATTCGGGAGTCAGATCTCTCATCTACAATTCCTTTTGGCAATGTTACAGCTGTATAGTATTTGTAACAATTTAGAACCGCTTGGCAAGGTATAAGTTCATATTTTTATAAGAAAAACATGAATTAATATACCGAAAAGAGAATTCACACAACAAATGAAAAATTCAATATGAATTCAATTTCATTATAGATATAAAATAATATGCAAAATAAAAGTGAAGCAATTACTCTAAATCATCGTGATTAATTTTAATAGTAACGTAAAGTTGAGAATATAAACCTATTCTCTCTACAAAAATCCAGAATAATTAACCTAAAAGGAACAGAACGGTAAATGCATAATAATTCACCGCTCTCTATTAGCATTTTTGCAATGCTATTCAAGTAGACTAGTCCGCTAGTTTCACTGCAGTACCAAATGCCAAAATTTCCGAAGAACCATCTACGATTGAGCTTGTGGTAAATCGAATCCCTACTATTGCATCGGCACCTTTAGATTCAGCGTCCGCCACCATGCGCTGTATAGCAATATCACGCGCGTCGGTCATCATTTCCGTGTAACCACGAATTTCGCCGCCAACAATGCTCTTGATACCCGCCATGAGGTCACGGCCAATATGCTTTGATTGAACAACATTACCAGTTACAACCCCTCTGATTTCAGAGATCTGCTTGCCAGGAATGCTTTCGGTCGTTGTGTAGATCATTTTTAATCCCTTATAAACGTAAAAATTTATACCCAAGCTACCTTATAACTAACATAAGATGCTAACCAATTAATTGAGAAGACTGATAAACAATACTCTAAATAGCCAAGCTAAAAGTCATTTGGGTATAAATTTTAGCAATAAAAAAGGAGAGCTAATGCTCTCCTTCTCTTAATCCTAAACTGCTAATTAAAGAGCAGCTTTCGCTTTTTCAACTAGAACTGCAAATGCAGCTTTGTCGAATACTGCGATGTCCGCAAGGATCTTACGGTCGATCTCGATAGATGCTTTCTTAAGACCGTTGATGAAACGGCTGTAAGATAGACCATTTTGACGAGATGCCGCATTGATACGTGCAATCCATAGTTGACGGAATTGACGTTTCTTAGCGCGACGGTCACGGTAAGCGTATTGACCAGCTTTAGTAACTGCTTGGAAAGCTACGCGGTAAACGCGTGAACGCGCACCGTAGTAACCTTTAGCTTGTTTTAGAACTTTCTTATGACGTGCACGAGCTTGTACACCACGTTTTACGCGAGGCATTATGCTTCTCCTAAACTAAACGATTGATAACTAAAAAGAATTAAGCGTATGGCAACATACGGATTACTGCAGCCACTTCACATTTTGGAAGGATTGCATTTGGACGTAGTTGACGCTTGTTCTTAGTAGTACGCTTAGTCAGGATGTGACGTTTTGTAGCGTGCTTGTACTTAATACCACCAGCAGTTTTCTTAAAACGCTTAGCAGCACCTTTGTTGGTTTTCATCTTAGGCATGATGAATAACTCCGCATTGAGTAGGTTTAATAAACAACGTAATTAGGGCGAACAAAACCCAGCCGTTATGCCTTTATCGAAAGGAAAGCGGCTAGGTTTTAATTACTTGATGAGCCGTTAATTACTTCTTTTTAGGGGCTAGCACCATGATCATCTGGCGACCTTCAATCTTCTTAGGGAAAGATTCAACTACAGCAATTTCTGCAGTATCTTCCTTAAGACGATTTAGAACGTCAACACCGATGTCTTGGTGTGCCATCTCTCGGCCACGGAAGCGAATTGTTACTTTCACTTTGTTGCCTTCTTCAAGGAAACGCGTCAGGTTGCGTAGTTTTACCTGATAGTCTCCAATATCAGTTCCAGGACGGAATTTTACTTCCTTGATCTGGACCTGCTTTTGCTTCTTCTTCTGCTCTTTAGCAGTTTTGCTCTTCTCGAAGAGGAACTTACCATAGTCCATCACACGACAAACAGGTGGCTCGGCGTTAGGACTGATCTCAACGAGATCCATACCAGCTTCTTCAGCAGCTGCAATGGCTTCTTGAATCGATACAACACCAACTGATTCACCGTCAGCGCCTGTTAGTCGAACTTCACGAATACCACGAATTTCACCGTTGATACGGTGCGGGTTTTGTTTTACCGGCTGTTGGCCACGTCTTCCGCCTTTAATAGCTTATTCCTCCAGATTGAGCTTACGGCTAGAGATCTCGTCTTGGATGTATGCAATAAAATCATCCACTTTAAATTTACCAAGATCTTTACCTTTACGAGTACGCACTGCAATTTCGCCAGCTTCCATTTCTTGGTCACCAACAACAAGCATATACGGTACACGCTTCAAAGTATGTTCGCGGATTTTAAAGCCAATCTTCTCATTTCTCAAGTCCGCTTTAGCTCTAATTCCACTTTTTTGTAGTTTTTGTACTATTTCTTGAACATAACCTGACTGTTTATCAGTAATGTTCATAAGAACTGCTTGTTCTGGCGCCAACCAAGTTGGGAAGAAACCAGCATATTCTTCGATAAGGATACCGATGAAGCGCTCTAGTGAACCTAGAATCGCACGGTGAATCATTACCGGTACAAGACGTTCATTGTTTTCACCTACATAAGTTGCACCTAAGCGACCTGGTAGGTTGAAGTCTAGCTGGACAGTACCACACTGCCACGCACGGTCTAGACAATCGTATAGTGTGAATTCAATCTTAGGACCGTAGAACGCACCCTCGCCTTCTTGAATTTCGTATGGGATATCCATCGATTCAAGAGACTGCTTCAATGCTTCTTCAGATTGATCCCAGATTTCATCTGAACCTACACGTTTCTCTGGACGAGTAGACAGTTTCACGACGATGTTGTCGAAACCAAATGTTTGGTACGTATCGTACACCATCTTGATACAGTTTGTTACTTCTTCTTGAATTTGGCTCTCAGTACAGAAAATGTGAGCGTCATCCTGAGTAAAGCCACGTACACGCATAATACCGTGTAGTGCACCAGATGGTTCGTTACGGTGACATGAGCCAAACTCAGCCATACGTAGCGGTAGGTCGCGGTACGATTTTAGACCTTGGTTGAAGATCTGTACGTGACCTGGACAGTTCATTGGCTTAATCGCGTATTCACGGTTCTCAGAAGAAGTTGTGAACATTGCATCAGCGTATTTGTCCCAGTGCCCAGAGCGTTCCCAAAGAACACGGTCCATCATTAGTGGACCTTTCACTTCTTGGTAACCGTACTCATCTAGCTTAGCGCGGATGAATACTTCTAGATCACGGAAGATAGACCAACCATTGTGATGCCAGAACACCATACCCGGTGCTTCTTGCTGCATGTGGAATAGGTCTAGTTGCTTACCAATCTTACGGTGATCACGCTTCGCCGCTTCTTCTAGGCGAGTTAGGTGCGCTTTCAGTGCTTTCTTGTCGTGGAAAGCCGTACCGTAGATACGTTGAAGCATTTTGTTGTCGCTGTTACCACGCCAGTAAGCACCTGCAACATTCAGCAAAGTGAAGTGTTGACAGAAGCTCATGTTAGGAACGTGAGGACCACGACACATGTCGATGTATTCTTCATGGTGGTAAAGGCCTGGACGATCATCACGAGATACGTTTTCGTCAAGGATTTCCACTTTGTATGGTTCGCCACGTGATTCAAACGTATCACGCGCTTCCTGCCAGCTTACTTTTTTCTTAACCACTTCGTACTTGGTTTTCGCTAGCTCTTTCATACGCTTTTCAATCTTTTCAAGATCTTCTTGCGTTAGAGATTCGTCTAGGTCGATATCGTAGTAGAAGCCATTGTCGATGGTTGGACCGATCGCCATTTTAGCTTGAGGGTAAAGCTGCTTAAGAGCGTGACCAAGAAGGTGAGCACAAGAGTGACGAACGATTTCTAGACCGTCTACTTCATCTTTAACTGTGATGATTTCAAGGCTTGCGTCTTCTTCAATTAGGTCACACGCATCAACGCGGTTACCGTTTACACGACCAGCGATAGTTGCTTTTGCAAGACCAGGACCGATCGATTGCGCAACTTCCATAGTAGATACTGGGTTGTCAAATTGACGCTGACTGCCGTCAGGAAGAGTAATAATAGGCATGCTATGTCCTTTACAGTGGTGTTGCACACCAAGCAACACATGTTATTCAAATTAGAAGCTATTTGTTGAAAATAGTTGAGAGTCAATAAAGGCCTCTCGGTAACACGAATACCGGACCGTTATCGAAAATGGGATTGTACCTAGCTCACATTTAGAATGCAAAGCGCGATTTTGTTTTGTCATAAGAACTTAACCGCAGACCCGTCACGACAATCTGATCATGCTTTTAAGGGACCAACGGAATTGCCCCTCAATGAACTTACACAACAAATTACAATATCCCCTATTACGTGTGAACCGATACAAAGCCTAACACGCTAGGCGAGAGCTCAACGTGCGATTTAGGTATATAGTTGTTTTATAGAGTAGTTTGTATGTAGGTATTCATCATGGTCTATTTCAAATCGCGCTTTATGGTGCTTCTAAGCACCTCGATATGTTCTTTGCAAGCCTTCGCATCAAATGACTTATATGGCCCGCTGCGTTCTTACGCACAATCCCCAATGCAAGTGGTTAATCACACCAACATACTGCGTTCAGGACATAGTCTGCCCTATGGTTTTGTCGAAGCCTATGGTTCAGGAACCGTGGCAAGTGTTTGGGCTCATACTGATGAATACGCACTGGATTATTACCACAATCAAATCGAATTAGGCAGCAAATGGCAAGTCAGCAACCGTTGGCAGTGGGAGCTCAACTATCGATGGGTCTTTGCCGCTGACAACCATTTAGATGGACTGACGAAAAGCTTCCATAAACTTTTCGGTATCGGACAAAATGGGCGGGATAAAGTAGACAGAGATCGTTTTTACATTTCAATGCCGCAATATGATGTGCTTGAAGATAATTTCGAAGGACAAACACTGGCCAATAACCTATCTACTTACTTACAGTATCAAGTGTTCCAAAATGAACATCACGGCCTATCGATTGGCGGCAGTTTGTATTTTAACGATGTGGCTCACGGCACTTTTCAAGGTAGCAGTTTCGAGCAAGGCTTCCAATTAAACTACAGCTACTTAAGTGATGCTCATGCATTTTATTCGATGATTGGCATGACTTTTCGCTCGGATGACCGTGCCTTGCTCGATCTGCCCTATCGACATAATACGATTGCCATTGCGGGTGGGTACCGTTATGCCTTAGAAGATAACCATCACCTGATGTTGGAATATCATTGGTATCAAGGGTCAACAGAAGGGCCCACAGAGTTTGCTGATGCCTCTAATGAACTGGTATTGGGCTATCGATATCTAATGGAAAATTCAGCGCTTGAGTTTTTAGCCGTAGAGAACGCAAGAAACATGGATAACAGTACCGATATCGCTTTCACAATAGGATATCGGTACATATTTTCATCAAGGTGATGAGAGCTATAGATTTAGCGTTGGTGCAACTGCGGCTGCGACTTGAGCATCAGTTGCATTGATCGGCAACGTAAACGAGCGATATTGGTCACCAGCCAAGCTGAGCGAACGGTCAATCTCTGCCAAACAATGCATGACCTGCCCTTCCAGAATAAAAGAGAGCTCAATTTCTTTTGATGAGATAAAGCCGCTGTTACGGAACTCTAGCTCTTGATAAATACCAGAGCGAGAGGCAAACGAGCCACCGCGCAAAAAGCCTTTTTCAACATCGGCTTTAACCATAGTGAAGCCAGCTTGCTCGATCGCTTGAATAACCCGAGATGCTACTGGTAGTGGTTTCACTTCAATATAGTCACGATCACGCGGATCAATTGCAAAATCAATATCTAACGTCGTCTCAACCCAAACATGACATTGATTCTTAAGTGCGCTAACCGCAGTAATTGGCGTTTCATCATGCAATTTTAGCTCAAACGGAACCTGCTTTTCTTCATTAGGTTGAATCACAAAAGGGTCAACTGCTTTCAATTGATCAATAGTGAACGTTTGGTAACTTACGCTATCATCCACTTCGACTTTCATTTCCGTGTTCAATTTAATCGTAATAGCATCAATTTGTTGTTCGACGTCTCCGCCTTTGATATGAACATGCCCTTTCAGCGTCGCTCCTTGAAACACGCTCATTTCGTCCAAAATGGTATCTACTTTTGCAGAGCCGATCCCCAGTGATGCTTTCAATTTTTTAAACATACTTTTCCTTTTTTAGCGATTTTTCTTCTAATAATCGTTTGTTTACACAATTGTTTTCTGCTGTGCAAGCAATAGACCACAAGAAAATGTTTGAATTCAATCATCAATCCAAATAATGCTCAGCAGCAAGAGTCATTCAGCTCTGCAATAGGATTGCTCGGTCACTAAGCGGTACATTCGTCGAGAAATGTTTGCAATTTGTACCTAAATTAAGCAGTATTTGTATAGTCAAATAAAGGAAAATGATTATGTCTGCACCACTCTACATTCAAATTAAACAATTTATCCTGGATAAAATTGAGGCTGGAGAGTGGGTAGTTGGTCATCGCATCGCCACCGAGATTGAGCTTACCGAGCAATTTGGTGTCAGTAGAATGACAGTGAACAAAGCAATTCGGGATTTAGTTAATGAGGGCCGATTACAACGTCGCCCACGCTTAGGCACGTTCGTGTGTGATCCTGGTGAAAAGTCAGAATCTCCCCTGCTAGACATTCGAAACATTGCCGAAGAAGTCAGCGATAGAGGGCGAAAGTATGGCAGTAAAGTGCTCAAACAGATTGCTATAAAAGCAGATGACAACATTGCGACAAAACTCGGCGTTATGTTAGGCACGACAGTGTTTTACAGTGAAATTATTCACTATGAAGACCAAACGCCGATTCAATTGGAGCTCCGCTGGGTGAATAGCCAATATGCCCCGAGTTATTTAAATCAAGACTTCACACAAATCACTCCAAATCAATACCTGTCAGATAATTGCCCACTCAGCGCGATAGAACATACTGTAGAGGCAATTGTGCCTGAAAGCCGTATTAAGCAAGACTTAAAAATGCAAGCCAATGAACCTTGCCTTCTCTTGAATCGCAGAACGTGGAGCCAAGATAAGTTAGTCAGTACCGCCCTACTTTATCACCCTGGTAACAAATATAAGCTGAGCTCAAAAGTGCTCATTTAAGGACAAGATTTGTCCTCTAGATCTACGTTTTGATCACATTTTAGCAACATCAATCTTGTCAGTATTCTTATTTTGCTCTATTTATTTGTATATACATTTAATGATACAAATAAACACAGGGACACAAACATGGATTTGCTGATTGAAAACGCACGTCTAGTTACCATGCAATCGGGAGAATGCGGATACCTTCCAACGCCTCCAGCGCGCATTGGTATTCAATCTGGAAAAATCGTTGCGATCAGTACTTGTGCCATTGGTGAAGACGCGCCACAAACCAAGTCCCTGTTGTCTGCCCAACATTACGCTCAGAGTATCGACCTTCAAGGCAAGTTAGTTCTGCCAGGTTTGATCGACTGCCACACTCATCTTATTTACGCGGGCAATCGTGCCAACGAATTTGAAATGCGCTTAAACGGCGTGCCATATCAAGAAATTTCCAAACAAGGCGGTGGGATACTTTCAACGGTGCATGCGACGCGTTCAGCAACCGAAGCGCAATTAGTTGAGTTAGCGTTGCCACGTTTAGACGGGCTACTCGCGAGCGGCGTCACTTCTGTCGAAGTGAAATCAGGCTACGGATTGACACTGAATGATGAAATAAAAATGCTCCGTGCAGCCAAAATGCTTGAACAAGAGCGCAAAGTTAAAATCACTACTACACTTCTCGCCGCTCACGCCATTCCGCCAGAGTTCCAAGGTCGTGCAGATGATTATATTGAGCACATTTGTCAGGACATAATCCCTGTTGTCGCAAAGGAAGAATTAGCTACGAGTGTCGATGTTTTTTGTGAATCGATTGGTTTCAATCTTGAACAAACAGAAAAAGTGTTTGTAGCTGCAAAACGCCACGGCTTAAAGGTTAAAGGGCATACTGAGCAACTTTCTAATCTCGGTGGTACAGCCCTCACTGCGCAATACAACGGTCTGTCAGCGGATCACATCGAGTTTTTAGATGAGCAAGGTGTTAAAGCACTTGCTCGATCAAACACCGTCGCCACTCTATTGCCTGGCGCTTTTTATTTTCTAAGAGAAACTCAGTTACCACCGATTGAGTTGTTGAGAGAGCATAACGTGCCGATGGCAATTGCTACGGACGTCAACCCAGGTACATCACCATTTTCTGATCTCACACTCATGCTGAATATGGCGTGCACGCTATTTCGCCTTACACCGCAAGAAGCACTGCGTGGTGTAACGCAACATGCAGCCAAAGCTCTGGGTTATCAAAACTCACGTGGCGAAATCAAAGTAGGGTTTGATGCGGACTTCTCTATCTGGGATATCGAAAGCCCTGCGGATTTAAGCTATCAAGTCGGAGCAAAACGTCTGGTAGGTCGTATAGTAAATGGTGAATACATTTCACACGGAGGCCAATAATATGTCTCAGTTCGACCTACACTCTCCCCTATTTCATTGGCAAGGTCGTCATGATGCCGAGGACGGCAAGCTTGGTCAGCGAATTCATCACGTTGTTCAACGCCAAAAAGCAGATGAGTTGAGTGCCGTTGCGCATGGCGTCTCATTACTCGGTTTTGCTACCGACGCTGGCGTTGCGAGAAACAAAGGACGCATTGGCGCGAAAAAAGCGCCAGACTTAATCCGACGAGCACTCGCTAATTTAGCATGGCACCAAGACGCCCCGCTATATGACTTAGGTACTGTGGTGTGTGAAGACGACTTACTGGAAGAGAGCCAAACTCTATGTGCAGCAACTATTTCAAGCGCACTGCCCCATACGCCAGTCATCGTGCTAGGTGGTGGGCATGAGATTGCGTGGGCCTCCTTTTCCGGCTTAGCGGGGTATTTTAAAGAGCACTATCCAGAGAAGAAGCCTAAAATCGGCATTATTAATTTCGATGCTCATTTCGATTTGCGCGCATTTGAGAGCAACCTCGCCGACATAAGACCGAGCTCTGGTACACCCTTCAACCAAATTCACCATTTTTGTCAACGTAACGATTGGGACTTTCATTACGCTTGTATTGGTGTAAGCCGCAGTAGCAACACTAAAGCGCTATTTGAAAAAGCAGATGCGTTAAATGTTTGGTATGTAGAGGACAATCAGCTCTGCTACTTAAACCACAGTTATCACTTAACTCAGCTTCAGCATTTTATTGACGACTGTGACTACCTCTATTTGACCATTGATCTGGATGTATTTCCTGCCGCAACCGCACCTGGAGTCAGCGCACCAGCAGCTCGGGGAGTGAGTTACGACACTATTGCACCCTTTTTAGATCGAATTCTTCATTACAAAAATAAGTTAATGCTGGCTGATATCGCCGAATACAACCCAAATTATGACGTGGATAGTCAAACAGCACGATTAGCTGCCCGTTTGTGTTGGGATATCGCCAACGCAATGGCGGAAAAACAGCACAAACCATAATGCATCCCAGATGCCACTGATTATTACGACCAAGCAAGTACTTGGTCATCACGAGAAACTAAAGGAGTCTGAAATGACACAGCGCCAGGGACAAGATCCACGACTTGATACAAGCAGAACAATTCGTGCACCTCACGGAGATAAACTGCGCGCAAAATCTTGGCTAACCGAAGCCCCTCTTCGTATGCTGATGAACAACCTTGATCCTGATGTTGCAGAACATCCACATTCACTGGTTGTATATGGCGGCATTGGCCGAGCAGCGCGAAACTGGGAATGTTACGACAAGATTGTTGAAGTACTTGAAAGACTCGAAGATGACCAAACGCTTTTAGTTCAATCAGGCAAGCCTGTTGGTGTTTTCCCTACTCATAAAAATGCCCCACGCGTGCTTATCGCAAACTCAAACCTTGTTCCGCATTGGGCAAACTGGGAACACTTCAACGAGCTCGATAAACAAGGCTTGATGATGTACGGCCAAATGACCGCTGGCAGCTGGATATACATTGGCTCGCAAGGTATCGTACAAGGCACATACGAAACGTTCGTATCTGTTGCAAAAAAACACTTTGACGGTGAAGCAAAGGGCCGTTGGATTCTAACAGGTGGTCTCGGTGGCATGGGTGGTGCTCAACCTCTCGCTGGTACAATGGCGGGCTTCTCCATGATTGCAGTAGAGTGTGATGAGTCACGTATCGATTACCGCCTACGTACAGGCTATGTCGATAAGAAAGCGACTTCTTTAGATGAAGCGCTAGCTATCATTAAAGAGTCAGACACACCAGTATCGGTTGGTCTACTAGGTAATGCAGCAGACGTTTTCTCTGAGCTGGTAGAACGTAATATCACGCCTGATGTAGTAACAGACCAAACGTCTGCACACGACCCGCTCAATGGCTATTTACCACAAGGCTGGAGCATGTCTCACGCAGCAGAAATGCGTTTGCAAGATGAAGCAATGGTCGTAAAAGCAGCGAAAAAATCCATGGCTGTGCAAGTTCAAGCGATGTTAGAGCTGCAAAATCGCGGCGCCGCAACACTCGACTACGGTAACAACATCCGCCAGATGGCCTTGGAAGAAGGCGTAGAAAACGCATTTGATTTCCCTGGCTTCGTTCCAGCCTACATTCGTCCTCTATTCTGTGAAGGTATCGGTCCTTTCCGTTGGGCTGCTCTCTCTGGCGATCCTGAGGACATTTATAAAACCGACCAAAAAGTAAAAGAGCTAATTCCAGATAATCCGCACTTACATAACTGGCTAGATATGGCTCGCGAACGCATCCAGTTCCAAGGTTTACCTGCGCGTATTTGCTGGGTTGGTCTTAAAGATCGTGAGCGTCTTGGTCAAGCATTCAACGAAATGGTGAAAAATGGCGAACTTAAAGCGCCCGTTGTCATTGGTCGAGATCACTTAGACTCTGGCTCTGTAGCAAGCCCGAACCGTGAAACCGAAGGTATGATGGACGGTTCTGACGCCGTATCAGACTGGCCATTATTAAACGCGCTACTCAACACGGCGGGCGGCGCAACTTGGGTTTCACTGCACCACGGCGGTGGCGTAGGTATGGGCTTCTCGCAACACTCAGGTATGGTTATCTGCTGTGACGGCAGTGAAGATGCCTCACAACGTATTGCCCGCGTGCTGCATAACGACCCAGCAACAGGCGTGATGCGTCATGCTGATGCGGGATACGATATCGCTAAACAATGTGCAGCAGAGCAAGGGCTAGATTTGCCAATGCTCAACGAAGAACTGAAGAAGCTCAAGTAAGGATGAAAGAGATGTTAAATTTAACGCTAAAGCCAGGTCATATTAGCTTAAACGAACTACGCCAAGTGAGCCGTTCACCAGTCAACCTTACTTTGGATCCTGAAGCCATTCCGGCCATTGAAGAAAGCACACAGGTCGTAGACCGAGTCATCGCGGAAGATCGAACGGTTTACGGAATTAACACTGGTTTTGGGCTATTGGCTAACACACGAATAGCACCAGAAGATTTAGAAACACTGCAACGCAGTATCGTTCTTTCTCATGCGGCAGGTATCGGTGAGTTTATGTCAGATGAAACGGTTCGTCTGATGATGGTATTAAAAATCAATAGTCTGTCTCGTGGCTTTTCTGGGATTCGCCTAAAAGTCATTAATATGCTGACCGACCTAGTCAACGCACAAGTTTACCCTTGTGTACCTAAAAAGGGCTCTGTTGGCGCATCAGGTGACTTAGCTCCTCTAGCCCATATGAGCACTGTATTACTGGGAGAAGGACAAGCTCGCCACAACGGTAAAATCATTTCCGGGCAAGAAGCATTAAAAATCGCAGGTCTAGAGCCTATCACTCTGGCGCCAAAAGAAGGCTTAGCGCTACTAAATGGGACTCAGGCATCCACAGCGTTCGCATTGGAAGGCCTGTTTATCGCGGAAGACCTTTTCGCGTCAGCAACCGTTTGTGGTGCAATGTCTGTTGAAGCCGCTCTCGGCAGCCGACGTCCATTCGATCCGCGCATTCACCGTGTACGTGGTCATCGCAGCCAAATGGACGCAGCACTCGCATACCGTCATTTGTTAGACACATCGAGTGAAATAGGTGATTCGCACACTAACTGTGAAAAAGTACAAGACCCGTATTCTTTGCGCTGTCAGCCTCAAGTGATGGGCGCGTGTTTACAGCAAATCCGCAATGCGGCGGAAGTATTACAAGTAGAAGCGAACTCCGTATCAGATAATCCGTTGGTGTTTGCTGAAGATGGTGACATCATCTCTGGCGGTAACTTCCACGCGGAGCCTGTTGCAATGGCAGCCGACAACCTAGCACTTGCGATTGCCGAGATCGGTAGCTTGTCTGAACGTCGTATGGCATTACTTATCGATAGCGCGCTATCAAAACTACCACCGTTCTTAGTCGACAATGGTGGTGTGAACTCTGGTTTCATGATTGCTCAGGTTACCTCTGCTGCGTTAGCAAGTGAAAACAAAACACTAGCTCACCCAGCGTCAGTAGACAGCTTGCCAACATCTGCAAACCAAGAAGATCACGTGTCAATGGCAACATTCGCGGCTCGCAGATTGAAAGAAATGGGCGAAAACACTCGCGGTATTCTGGCGGTAGAATACCTCTCAGCAGCACAAGGCCTAGACTTTAGAGCACCAAACAAGTCCTCTGAGCGTATTGAGATTGCGAAACAAATGTTGCGTGAAAAAGTATCGTTCTACGATAAAGATCGCTACTTTGCTCCAGACATTGAACAGGCAAATACTCTGCTTAAGCTGGCTATCCACAACACGCTCATGCCAGAGAGCTTGTTACCAAGTGTTCAATAACCAAGCATAACTGGCATTTCATCGAATAAACAGATAATGACTTGAAGGCTCTACGTTCAGCGTGGAGCCTTTTTACATACGATTAAACATGTTGATGGCACTATTTATGAACGCCTGTCTACTTTGATGGCTATACTTTAAAAGATAGGCGAGCGAAAAGGTCGTTGTTTATTGTTTTCACAAATAAAAGCGTTGCTAAAGTATGCGTTTTTAACGGTTTATCCGCCGAAATAGTGTCTTATTGTTAGGATACGGTGAAGTTTTCACTGGATGGACCATTGCTACGCAGATATTCGCATATAATCCCACACAGTTTTGGTTACTACGTAAAAATTATGTTTCTAACACCTTATTTTTCAAACACTAATCACCAGTTTCAGTTCACTCGCGAACAAGCAAGCCACTTTGCAAAACGTGTCGCAGATGACTACAACCCAATTCATGATGAAGACAACAAACGCTTTTGTGTCCCTGGAGATTTACTTTTCGCTGTGCTTCTTAGTAAAGAAGGCGTTAGCCAAAAGATGCGTTTTAACTTCTCTGGCATGGTAAACGATGGTGTAGCACTTCATATTGAAAATAAGTGTGACAAAGAAAGCGCTGTTGTTGACGAGGCAGGTAAAGAATACTTACACATGTCCCGTGAAGGTGAAACTAACCACGATCCGGCATTTATTGAGCATGTAGTGACAAATTACGTGCAATTTTCTGGTATGAACTTCCCTCACATCATGGTTCCTCTTATGGAAGAGAAGCAAATGATGATTAACTGCCAGCGTCCATTAGTTATTTATGAAAGCATGGAAGTCGAATTTTCACGCTTAGACCTTACGCATCCAGAGGTGGATTTCACTGGCGCAACATTCGACGTAGAAGGAAAACGAGGTGTAGTCACCTTAAACTTTGCGTTCAAAGAAGACAGTGAAGTCGTTGGTAAAGGTATTAAGCGCATGGTTGCAAGTGGCTTGAAGCCATATGACCAAGAAGCGGTTGACGACCTTGTACGCCGCTTTAATGAACGTAAGGATGCATTCCTAGCAAAGTTCGTTAAGGCAGCCTAGTCGACTGCCCTATCAGAAGCGCACAAAAAACGTGTTTACTAAAAGAAAGCCCAACGTCGACCGTTGGGCTTTCTTTTTATGTCTCATCCAAACAAAACTAAACGCAATGCTTAGAGCCAACGACGAACATGGTTTTTATAATCCACATACTCTTCACCAAACAATCGCTCTAAAACGCGTTCCTCAGGCTTGATTTGAAACCGATTCATATAACTGACAAATATCACGCCACAAAGCACCACACTCAAGTGCTGCCACCACAAACCAGTTGCTATGATTAGAAGCAATAATGCCGTGTACATAGGGTTGCGTGAAAAGGCAAACACACCAGTTCTTACAACAGAAGATGCCGCTTCAGGTTTTACTGGGTTCACTGTGGTTTTTACTTTGCGAAATTCATACACGCCAGCAATGCTCATGTAGCCAGACAACAAAGTTAATACACCTACTACAAATTCAACAAAGGGGACTCGAATGTTCATGCTCGGCGTCAAAACTTTAAGTCCGTACATCAAAAGTATGACTAGCAAAAACACCGCAACAGGTGGGACTTTGAGTTCAAGTTTTCTCAAGATTCATATCCTTTGAAAGGGTCTAAGTACGGTTTCTAAAAAGCCCAGTAAAACTGGGCTTGATTTAGTCCGATTACAACAAAGTTAACAATGCCTGAACGGGATGCTTGGGCTTCGTTCCTTCAAAGCGTTTCACTTGGCTGCGGCAAGAATAGCCTGTAATCAAACATCTCTCGCTATCCAACTTATCTAAGCTTGGCTTCCAGCTTAAATTGTAAATGTCTTTCGACATCGACAACTTATCAACCTCATGACCAAACGTACCCGCCATACCACAACAACCAACAGGTACCGTATTCAAAACTGCACCAAAGTGAGCAAAAATAGCGCCCCACTCTTTTTCCGCATTTGGCATTTTGGTTTTTTCAGTACAGTGCGCAAACAGATACCAAGGTTCCTGCGCCTTATGCTCTCCGCTTTCAAACGCTTCTAGTCTTGGGTAAAGCCATTCGTGGGCTGTTAGTACATCGAAATTACCTCGCTTACTGCCAAGCACTTCAGCGTATTCATCTCGATAACACAGCACCAAAGCAGGATCGACGCCAACTAATGGAATATCCAGATCCGCTACCATCGCCAAGAACTTCGCTGTGTCGGCTGCTGTGTCCTTAAACTGACGTAAAAACCCTTTAATGTGTTGTGCTTTACCATTCGGCTTAAACGGCAGAAGCACCGGATTCATACCCAGCTTTTTCAATAACTTAACGAAGTCTTCAACGACATCAGCGTCGTAGTAACTAGTGAATGGGTCTTGAACAATTAAAACATGCTTGCTCTTTTCAGACGAAGACAAACCACTGAGCGCTTGCAGATCATAAGGCGTTGTCAGCGACTCTACTCGTTGTTTCAAGGTGGGTACTGATAACAACGGCGCATCGACATACCCGACCGTAGATGCCGTTAAACTTTTCACCCACGACTGCTTCAAAACACCATTTACGACACCTGGCGCTTTCGCCATCATCGGCAGCATAGTCTCAATGTTCGCAACCAGATAGTCTTTTGCAGGACGTTGGTAACGAGAGTGATAGATGTTTAAAAAGCGCGAGCGAAAGCTCGGAACATCGACTTTAATCGGACACTGACTCGCACACGCTTTACACGCCAAACAACCATTCATCGCTTCATACACTTCGTGAGAGAAGTCATACTCGTGACGACGATTGATAGAATGACGTACGCGGTCAATCATGGTTTTGATTGATGTTTTGTTTTCTAGTGTTTGCTTTTCTAAGTCAAGAATATCAATGCCTTGCTCAGTAAGCTGACGCAACCACTCGCGAACCAAACCCGCACGACCTTTCGGTGAATGACGACGATCGGCTGTTACTTTCATCGATGGACACATTGGCGAGCTGGTATCGTAGTTAAAACACAAACCGTTACCGTTACATTCCATCGCTTGTTTAAAGCTGTCACGTACTTGAACGTCAATCTGACGGTCATAGTAACCACGTTTGGTATCGGTAACTTTGACAAGCTCTGCATCACTATCCAGCGGTGTACAGATTTTGCCCGGGTTCATTTTGTTGTGTGGATCGAATGCCGCTTTCACACGTCTCAGTTCAGTAAACAACTCATCACCGAAAAACTCAGGGCCATATTCTGAACGGAAACCTTTGCCGTGTTCACCCCACATCAAACCGCCGTATTTCGCCACCAGCTTAACCACTTCATCAGAAACTTCGTGCATCAATGCTTCTTGGTGCGGGTCACACAAATCCAACGCAGGACGTACGTGAAGCACCCCAGCATCGACGTGACCAAACATGCCGTAATTCAGAGACTTGCTGTCTAACAGTTCTCGAAACTCCACAATGAAGTCCGCCAGGTTTTCTGGTGGCACACAAGTATCTTCAGCGAATGCGACCGGTTTAGCACGACCTTTTGCTGCGCCTAACAAACCCACCGCTTTTTTACGCATGTTGTAAATACGCCCAATGCTCGCTACATCGTTACAAACTTGGTAGCCGATAATGCCCGCTTCTTCTGTTTCCAACATGGTATCGAGCTTGGCGGTCAATGCTGCAACCTGAGCAGCAACTTCCTCTTCGTCCTGACCTGCGTATTCCACCATATTGATGCCAAGCATCTCTTTATTTGGAACATCGGTAAGTAAATCGCTCACGGTGTGCCAAACGATATCTTGCTTCGCGAGATTAAGCACTTTTGAGTCAACGGTTTCTACAGACAACGCCTTCGCTTCTACCATAAACGGTGCATTACGCAGTGCAGAATCAAAGCTGTTGTATTTAACGTTAACCAAAGTACGCGCTTTCGGAATTGGCGTCAGGTTAAGCTTCGCTTCGGTAATGAATGCCAATGAACCTTCAGCGCCGCACAGTACTCGTGTGATATCGAAACGGTCACCGTCTTCATTCAAGGCATTTTTTAAATCGTAGCCCGTTAAAAATCGGTTAAGAGGAGGAAACTTATCTACGATCTGCTGGCGTTTTTCACGACATACGGATTCCGTTACACGTAGCGCCTTGGCAGCAAACTCGCCTTCTTTTGGGTAACCATGAGACAAGTCCGACTCTAAAATTGAACCATCAGCAAACACCGCTTGTAGCGACAAAACATGATCGGATGTTTTTCCGTATTTCAGAGAACCTTGACCAGAAGCATCGGTGTTGACCATGCCGCCAATCGTTGCACGGTTACTGGTAGATAAGTCTGGAGAGAAGAAGTAGCCATAAGGGCGAACAGCGTCATTTAACTGGTCTTTCACTACACCAGTTTGTACACGAACCCAGCCTTCTTTCTCATTAATCTCAAGCACTTTGTTCATGTGACGAGACATATCCACCACAATACCTTTGGTTAGCGACTGACCATTGGTCCCTGTGCCGCCACCACGAGGTGAAAAGGTAATTCGTTCGTACTTTTCTTTATTGCTCAGTTTCCCGAGGAGAGAAACATCTTCTGTCGTTTTGGGATGAACGACAGACTGAGGAAGTTGCTGGTAAACACTGTTGTCAGTGGCAACCGCTAGTCGGCTTGAATATTGGCTTTCGATATCGCCAGTGAATCCGGCGTGCTCAAGCTCTTTCAGAAAACTAAGAACAAGAGGATCGACATCAGTTTGCGAGTGTAATCTTGGTAACATTTGCTTCCTGCCCCTACGACGCTGATCCGATCAGCTGCGGGTTGTGTAATTATTTGCTCACTTCTCATACAAATTGGCGCTAAGCGAAAAAAAACACCACAAAAGAGTTAGTGAAGTAATACTCTTTGAATTTCGTCACTTTACAACATTTAAAAAGACGAGCAAATCAGAATCTCGATACAATAATTAAACTTATGCTTTATTTTTTCACGCTTGATGCCTTACATTGGGGAACGAATCGCGTTTCTAGATGAGTTTTCAGAATGAAAAAAAATAAAATTGTGACCACTGAAGATATCCTTCTCAAACTTTGCCAGTCTGTTTCTGGCGTACTTACTTCGGCGACATCTTCTCAAGTAAATTATTCAGCAATGGTGCAAAAAATCCACAAGACTAGCCTCAAACCAGATTTTGGCTGTTTTGTTCTGTTTGATGGCGGATTTACCGGGCTAGTTGTGATTAATTTTACGGCAAAAGCCGCACTGGAGATCTACACCAACTACATGCGTAATATGGGCATGCCAGAAGAAGAGCTGGCAATATCTCATACTTCTGACGAGGTAGGCGATGTTCTGGGTGAACTCATGAATCAACTGGTCGGAGACTTCACTAATAAAATTCGTAAAGACCTGCAAACGAACATCACACAAAACCAACCAAAAATGCTGGCGCTGAATAAGCAAGTTATCTTACAAGTTGATACCAACCTTGACCGCCCTCAAGCGCGCAGAGTGACGTTCTCCACCGAAAACAACAATATTTTCTATCTCGAGCTAGCAATGGATAAAACTGAGTTCATCCAACTGGAAGAGTTTGAAGTTGCTGAAGACGAAAACCCAGACGACATTTTAGAGGCAACACGTAAACAGTTGGCTGAGAAAGAATCTAAATCGTCGGGTTCAAACGATGATGCCGATGACTTGCTCAACCAGCTCGGGTTGTAATTCTAACGAATCTTAATGAAGAATGGCTTCTTAGACACAAGTACGACTTCATACTGATTACGACGAACTAAAACGCCAGCCTCGCTTAATGCGAGGCTTCTTTTTATGTGCAGAAATTATCTTCAGTCCCACCTTGTATTTCGTTTTTATGTCAAAAAAGGTAATATGTCTGACTTCATAAATTTTCTGCTTTCGTTACTGGTTGTCGATGGATAAACAAAAAGCTCTGAAAAAAATCGCCAAGTGCTTAGAACTGGGCAATTCCGCTAATGTTAATGAGGCTGCCAATGCTATCAAAATGGCACATCGCCTCATGCTTAAATATGGTCTCGATAAAGACGATATTGAGTTCATCAGAATGGGAAAAACACAATCTTCTCATCTGCTACCAGCGAACATCAGTTCTACCATATTGCGAGTGATTCGCGGCATTAACACAAAATTCGGTGTCGAAGCAGTATTGTTGAATCACAAAGGGCTCAAACGTGTCGAATTTATCGGTGAAGCAGATCGCGCTATTTTTGCTGCATTTGCTTTCGATATTGTTTATCGCGAGATGAACGAAAGTACCGGACAATTCCGAAACAGCTTTGCTGGCACAGGCACCTCTTCTCAGGAAGTGACTCGCCGTGTGAACTCATTTGTATCTGGCTGGGTGGAAGGCGCGATTGAAAAATTGCCAATTATTTCTCCAGATGAAGAGTCGGCCAATAAAATTAATGACTATATTGATAAAGAATTCCAAAACATTGACCGCGAAACGTTCAAGAAGCAATTGAAAGAAGCGATGAAAAACCTAACTGAAGACTACGAAGTGGGCTTAAAGAAAGGTAGAAAGGTTTCAGTTAACCGTGGAGTGGGCGGCGAACAAGCACGCAAAATGTTGGGCGATTCATCGAAATAGCCAGGATAGTAAAGGATTCACATAAGCAGCAATGACTTCGATGTCGATGGGGCTTACTTTGAGAGCTTTGGCAGTATTGATAGGAATTTTCTTACAGAAACTCTTATCAATCTTACTTTCTCATAACAAATATTAATGCTTGTTTATTCATAATTCGCATCCCATTATGAGGCATGGTTTCGCCTCAGTTTTATACGGAGATTTTCCCTTGAAAAAGATGCCTATTGCACTAGCTCTAGTGCTAGCTCTTACTGGCTGTCAAGCCACTCAACGCCAAAATGCAACAACGGGTGAATACGAAACTAACTCCACCACGCAAGGCGCGCTTATTGGTGCGATCGCTGGCGCAGCAATCGGCCTAGCAACGGGTGATGATGCTAAAGAACGTCGTCAGCATGCACTCATTGGTGCAGCCGCAGGCGGAGCGACTGGCGCTGGCGTTGGTTACTACTTTGACCAACAAGAAGCGGAATTACGTCGCGCTTTGCTAAACTCTGGCGTACAAGTTCAGCGTGTTGGTGAAAATCAGCTTTTACTGCGTATGGAAAACGGTATCGGCTTCTCTTCAAGCTCTTACCAGCTTGATGCTAGTATCCATAATACTCTACGCGGTGTTGCTCGCATCCTAGTTGAGTACCCAGATACCAGTCTCGTTATTGACGGTTACACGGATAGCACAGGTAGTGAGTCATACAACCAAACGTTGTCAGAGCGCCGTGCAGAGTCCGTACGTCAATTCCTAGTATCTCAAAACGTTGCACCTGGTCGTGCAATTGCACGCGGCTACGGCGAACGTAACCCAATTTGCTCAAACCAAACTTCTGAAGGTCGTGCGTGCAACCGTCGTGTTGAAATCCAGATCTTGCCACTGAAGTAATTTGGTTGCACCATAACGGTAATAATAAAAAATTACCGGAGCAGGCCTAACCATTATCGTTAGGCCTGACATATTAATGTCTGTCAAAACGTCTGCCCTACTCTGCTTATTTAGCCTCAGCTTTTCTGGTTACTCGCTTGCCTCTCAAGCTCCAATTGACCCCATCGAACAATATGAGTATGCACAGCAATTATTGGCATCACACAAAGCTGAAGCCTCACCAGAAACGCGTTACTGGCTAGAGCAATCCGCCAACCAAGGTTACCTCCCTGCGCAAAAACAGCTCGCGAACGACTTTGCTAAAGGGATAAATGGCGAAAAAAATGAAACACAAGCGTTATATTGGCTAACCTCTATCGCACTCAATGACCCAACCGATCGGGGCTTTCTTCTCGCTAACTTTATTCAGCGCAATCAAGATAAGGTCACAGCATCTCAATTGACTGAAGCTTTGTATCAAATGGCTTCTCAGCATAATCCAGCAGCAGAACAGGCTTATAATCAACTGTTAGAGCAGCGCTTCAACCAACTGCGAGCTAAACAAGTCTCGCAAATAAAGTCGCTCGATAAAAAGGCGGAGCAAGCACAGGAAGAGAAAAGCACAGTTGCAAACCCCAAAGTAGAACACTCGCCGTTTCTATGGCTGATTTGGCTAGCGGCGATACTCATCATCAGCGGCTTAAGTTTCCTCGTGATCAAAAAACTCAAGCAGAATAGAAAAGCGCGTGAAGCCAAAGGGGAAAGCCAAAATCAACGAATGGCGGAAAAAATAAAAGAGCTAGAGTTTACGAACAAGCAACTGAAGCGTCAGTTAGAGAAAGTATTCAGAGAATTTAAGAAATCCAAAACTCAGGCAGAAAACCATAAGCTAAGCGTCGCGTGTGCTATGTTTGGCTACACACCACAAACCATCCCTGATTTACAGGCAATCAAGCTACGCTATAGACAGTTATCAAAGCTTTATCATCCTGACACAAGGGGCAGTGAAGAAGAAATGAAGCGACTCAATCATGCCTTTAAGCTCGTCTCACAAAATGTTACAAAACAGTAAAAATAGGTCAGGATACTTTGGCTACCATGCTTTTATTCCCATATAATCAAACACCGCAATCGATCTCCCTCTCAAAGAAATTAACAGACATTTAACTTAAGTCGCGCTTTTATGCCATAATGCCCGGCGCAAAATAACACCTAACGACTCAAATTAATCTAGGTGGGGAGAAAATCAATGTTCACTGAAGAAGGCACCTGTGATTGGTGTAAAAAACCTAGTCTTGTAACTCGTCACGATTATTTAGATGGCAAGCACCACTACTCATGTAAAGCTTGTTACGATATGGCAAAAATCGACGTGCGCCTATTTAACCAAGGCGAATTGCAAATGCGCGAACGTTTGCAACGAGCGAGCTAAGCAAGACGGAATCAATGGAACTGATTTTCAAAAGCGCCTTTTATAAGGCGCTTTTTTGATCTCCCAAGCCTATTTCCAATCTCTATCTCGTATTCCCTCCTATCCTACATAGCATGTCGCATCGGTTATCAGCCCTCTTCCACTGTATACAAACCACTGTCCGTGAAAAACACCTGTATATACAGTAGTAAACCCCTGTATGTCTCTCGTCCAACTTTCTACTCACCTCACATTTTTAAATTGATGTTAGACATATCAGAAATAAAAAATAAACAAATAAATTCAATTACTTAAAGTAAAATTCTTTTATTTCCTTTTCAAAAAACCGCAAATAACTTTTGAGAAACTTGTTGATCAGGTCGCCAAAACAAACTACTGTATAGGCATACAGCATGTATAAAGGAACAGTAAGATGCAGTTACAAAGTCAATCTCATACATACTCTCGTTACAACGTATTGGCACAAGCAACTAAGCCCATGGCCGTTTCGGATCAGCTTCTATCTAAGCTGGCTGTTTTATCGCAGCAGAAACAATGGATTTTGTTTACAGCAGACTGCCCTCGTCCAGACTTTGAACAACTCACTGCTTCTAATATTTGCTGTAAAAACGTTATTCAAATGAAGCCCTCTCAACAGCTTTCAGAAGTCGAGATCGTGATAAAAGCCATCCGATCAGGCAATGCCAGTGCTGTTGTCGCATCCAATAAAATTGCACTTATGAATCAATCTATGTTGCGCGACATGGCGCAGCGCTATCAGTGTGAAGTCTTTTTCGTCGAAGGCAGAGTTAATAAGTACCACTAATAAGTTCGACGTTATCCATCCTGCATCTCGCCTCCTTTTTAAGGGGGCTTTTTTTGTATTAAAGAAAATAGGCAAACGTTTGCTTTTTCTCTGGCGAGTTAAAATAGTTCTGGTATGATGCCCACATTCGATTTATTCAGCGCCCACATTTTGCTGAATATCTTCTCTTTCTGACGTTTGATTAAGATGATAGGAATGTCGCAATGAGCCTTGCTAATCAAGTACTTGCCGTCAATGACGACCTGCCAATTCGCACCCATAAACCCGTTCATAGTGGAAAAGTTCGTTCAGTTTACTGGTTAACTGAAGAAGACAGCGCCCGACTGATCAAAGAAAAAGGATACAATGTCGCTCCAGATGCGCCTTTGGCTATCATGGTGATTAGCGACCGAATCTCTGCATTCGATTGTATTTGGCATGCTGAAGGTGGTCTTAATGGTGTCCCAGGTAAAGGGGCTGCGCTTAATGCAATTTCTAATCACTGGTTCAAACTGTTCAAAGAAAATGGCTTAGCAGATAGCCATATTCTAGATATTCCTCACCCTTTTGTTTGGATTGTACAAAAAGCCAAACCGGTAAAAATCGAAGCCATCTGCCGCAAATACATCACGGGTTCGATGTGGCGCGCTTACGCAAATGGCGAGCGCGAGTTTTGTGGAATCCAACTTCCTGAAGGGTTAGGAAAAGACAAAGCACTGCCAGAGTTGCTAATGACCCCATCCACAAAAGGCATTCTAAAAGGCATTCCCGGTGTGCCAGAAGCGGATGACGTAAATATTACTCGTCAAAACATCGTAGACAACTACGAAGCATTTAACTTCTCAAGCGCTGACGATATCGCACTCTACGAAAAATTGCTGAAAGAAGGCTTTAACGTTATCAGCCAAGCGTTAGAAGAAATCGACCAAATCTTTGTCGATACCAAATTCGAATTTGGTTATGTTCATGATGCTGCTGGCAATGAAAAGCTGATTTACATGGATGAAGTGGGTACACCAGACTCGTCTCGTATATGGGATGCTAAAGAGTACCAAGCAGGTCACATCGTAGAGAACTCAAAAGAAGGTTTCCGCCAGTTCCTACTTAACCACTTCCCTGACCCAGATATCTTGCTAAATAAAGAACGTATGCCAGAGCGTGAAGCACTCGCTCGTGATAATGCTTTACCCGTCGAATCTTTGATGGCGATTTCGAGCACCTACATTGGTATTGCCGAGAAGATTACAGGCAAGCCGATTCATTTGAGTGAGAATCCGAAAGCGGAAATCATCGAAGTTCTGAGCAAAGAATACGGATTGATTGACTAGCACTGTCGCTAGATTGCTAAATGCTTTCCAATAAAAAGTCCGCACTAGCTTGCGGACTTTTTTCGTATTAGGCTCAGTTTAGCCGATATTTAACGTAGTGCCATCTGTTGTAGAGGCTGACTTGGTCGTCACCTGATATGTTTTGTCTTTAATCGTTGATACGAAATACCAGGTCGCCTCTGCCTTGTCGGGCGTAAAAGTAACGCGCATAAAGCCACGCTGTTTGATGTCTGCCCACTGTAATTCTGACACTAAGTGCGGCAGCGTGTATTCCATTTGAGTGATCGCAACAGGGTCTAACGCGAGGTAGGCTTCTAACCCAGGGGAACTCACAGAGCTAGTCGCAAACTCTACCCCGATAGGATGCTTAGATACGTCTTTAAGCTCACTTGCCCATGCGTTGTGCGTATCTCCTGCCAAACAGACAAAGTTACCACTGCTGGCTTTGGCCAGTTGATAAACGTTCTCTCGCTCAACGTAGTAACCATCCCATGCATCTAGGTTATATGGCAAAGCAATGGTATCTAAACTTGGGTCAGAGAGATAACCCGTAATCGCAGAGTTTACCGCTAATAACGCCTCTGTTTTTTGTTCTTCAGTGGCAGTAAACAATTGAAACATCGCGGTCATAACCGAACTTGGCAACTCCATACGAGACATTAACACTTGTTGCCCTAGCACATTCCAAGTTGCGTCGTGCGTACTGAACGCATCCATCAGCCACGCGAGTTGGTCACCGCCTAACAGCTCTCGGTCTTGACTGCGCGACTGAGCAACTAAACCGCCAATCGCTTCCATCGTTGGTGAGCTGAGCGAGAAATAATCCAACGGTTTATCACGCCCCACAAGTCGCGTGTCGAGCATCATCAAATTGACTAAACTTCCAAACGAAAACTGACGGTAAATCAGCATGTTTGAGAAAGTGTTTTCACGAACGGGCAACCATTCTGTCCACGCGGCAGCCGCAGCTGCACGACGATCATTAAAGCTGCCTTCCTCTTCTTGATGGTTTTCCGCACCATTTTTCCAACTATCATTTGCAAGCTCATGGTCATCCCAGACTGCAATCATTGGTAGGCTCGCATGTAACGCTTGCAGATCAGCATCTTGGCGATATTGCGCATACCGTTTTCGGTAATCATCTAAGGTAATGCATTCAGTGCCTTTGCTTGGCTCTCGCCCTAGTGCCTCAGCATCTTCACTAGCGTAGCCACCAGCCCCATACTCATAAATGTAATCACCGAGATGAAGTACCACATCAAACGGTTCTTGCTCATGTTGATTTAAGATCTCTCGATACACATGGAAATAACCAGCAGGATAGTTTGCACAAGAAACAACGGCCATGGATGCCTTTTCTACACCACCCTCTGGTAATGTTTGAGTTTGCCCGACTTCGCTAGTGACATCTCCAACCATGAATCGATAGTAATAGTGAGAATTTGCGTTGAGGTTTTGAACATCAACTTTTACCGTAAAATCTCGGCTCGTATCTGTAGCGAAAGTGCCACTTTGCACGATATCAGTAAAATTTTCATTAGAAGAAACTTGCCAGCTTACATCTGCGTAGCTTGCTGAGGTCGTAACTCGAGTCCAAATGATTACTTGTGTTTGAGTAGGATCTCCACTCGCCACTCCGTGCTCAAAGGTAACCGCAGCAGATTCACTAGCATCGCTACCACAGCCCACCAGCCCGGTAACAATCGCCGTTGAAGAGGCAGCTTTCATAAAGTCTCGACGAGACAAAGACATATTGACTTCCTTTCTTATTGTGTTTGTTTTTATGCCCAAATGACGTGGTGACTCGATCATCCTTGTATGCCAATAAGGGACGTTAATTCGAACTTACAGTACCAACCACTTAGTCGGTAATTTGTCCTAAAAACACAAAGTTAGAAGCTAGTTATGACAATTGCATTTCCAAACGTTACATTTTTGTTAATTTAAGTGCAAATACTCTATATTCATCACATTTCCTAAGACCTGCGACAAAAACCTCAAAATAAAAAGCGACCTACTTTGAGGTCGCTTTTCATTGCACTATTGTTAAGTGGTACATCGATGAAGTGGAAATGTTCAGCCTAAAACTTGATGTTAAGGACATCTTGTTCTGACGTATCCACCTTCAACTGACTGCGAGATTCTATGTACTCGATTTGCTGAACATCGAGCGAATATGGCATAACGACTCGCAATTCATTGATCCCTTCATGTTTAGCTAGCTGGGTTAAGCGGACCAAATTGGATTCATCACTTTTACGAGAAGACATCGATTTTAATGCGGCATCCCACAACCGATCTTCAGGCTTGCTCAATTCCGCAATGTTCTGTTTCCACATCAAACCGAAAATAGGCGCGATGGTGGCAAATGCCTCTAAAAAGGTCCATTTCTTACTACCTGTCGCTCCTAAAAAGCTAGTGTAGTCGAATTCAATGCACGTCTTTCCTTGTTGATCCATTCTATGCCCCCGACACTCGAAAATGAGATATACCAAATATCGTTCAACTGTTTTGATATAGCAATGGGATATAAAACATTCGTCTTTTATGCCCTAATTTACATACAAAAGGAAATATTAAAACCAGCTTTGTAACAACTGATGTACAGCTTCGCCATATATAAGCATTCAATTGATTAATATTTCAATTAAGAAACTAAAAACAACACACAAGTAACGCTATCAATATGAAATAATTATAGATTCACCAAGAAAATATCAATTCTTGTCACAACGTCATCCGCCGACCTACTTCACATCAATCACTCGACTGGCCTTTTTATACTGTATCTTCCAACCAGCCCAGCGTGGCAGCTCCCAACGCTTCGGGTCTCCCTTACGGTTTCCCTCTCGATAAACGACCTGTACCAGCTTGCGAGACGCGTAATACTCAACATCCAGTTGGAGTTCTGGCAGCGAAAGTTCTAAAGGGTACTGCTCCGTGAAATCGTCGTATTCCCATTCTGGAACACCGTTAAATGTTAAGTCTTCCGGTTCAAATAACGCCATATCATCGACATTTTCAACGCCTAATGTTTCCAACTGATCCTTTAACCAGCTAGAAAATGTCAAGGAGGCCAAGTCGTTAACCTCTTCTCCTTCGACATTAAGGCCCAATGCGTTGTAGAGTTTCCAGTGTTGGATTTGTTGTTTTCTTTGAGAAGCAAAACCTGGTAACAGTGTCTCGTCTTCTATCATTTCGACAATAGACTGAACAGCAACATCACCTTGTAACGCTTGGTGTTCAGAACAGACTGTTCGCCCGGCGTAGACCAAATGCATTGTTGCTCTTGGCGTCTCTTCTTCATAATTCGTCTCACCTTGTCGCCACTCCCCAAATTCAAGTTCGCGTAATAACGTCAGCGGGATAGGCATCATAACCGATGCGAGGTTTAGTGTTTGCTTAACGCCTCGTCCTGGCACGCTATGGCTATCTAGCACGATGGCCGCTTCTTCTTTATCAGGAAAGCGGCTGTTACGCCCAACCAGCATCTCGACTACGCCATTTCCTAGAGCATCTCTTCGACGAGCTCGTCGGACAAACACAAGCTCAGGGTGCAATGAGGCGATGGAGAAAAAGAGCGCTTCACGTTTATATCGAGAGGCAACGTCAAGTTCCGGTAATTCAAATACTTCTCGCATTTGTTTCGCTAAACCTTGCGCCTCTTCGAGTGCGCTGGCATCAATGACAATGCCCGGAAGTCGCTCCCCCCGAACCAAACGGATAAGCAAAGAGGCATCACACCCGTATGGCTCCTCTTGAGATAGAAGCTCAGCAACTTCACCACTTTGTCGCTGATAGAGCTGCGCAGGCACAGATAAGGCGGCAGCCAAATCAATCATTGCTTCCTTCTCTGGCTTCGCTTGAATTCTGGTAACGAGATCGGCAAACAGTGCATCAATGGGTAGTGGATATACTTTTCTCCCATGCTGCGTGACATTGCCATCCTCATCAATCGCTTCCATAGATAACAACGTCGAATGAGATGCCTCTAGCGACTTTGGGGGAATTGAGTCGAGAAAATCGAGTGTTGAGAGACGGTACCCACAACAAGCCGCTGCCAGCATGGGCTCGACGAGCTCTTCTCTGTGTAATTCTGGAGGTGTCACCAACTCTAAAGGCGCGTGCTCACCATATAGACGAATACAAGCCCCTTCGGTAACGCGACCTGCTCGCCCCATTCGCTGCGCGGCACTGGCCTTAGAAATGTTGGTTAATGTCAGTGCTGTACGTCCATTTCGTTGTACAGTTCTGCGCTCTAAACCACTATCGATTACCACACGGATATTAGGAATGGTCAGAGAGGTTTCCGCGACGTTGGTTGCCAATACGACTTTCCGTTGCTTTTGTACCGTCAGCGCACGATGTCGTTCTTCATCACTGACCGAGGCATGAAGTTTAACCACCATGACATCACTGCTGCTTTGTAGCATCTGCGCGCATTGGGCGATCTCTTTACGTCCTGGGAGAAAAACAAGAATATCGCCATCTTCATCTTCCAGTGCTTCTTTTACCGCTCCGACAACTTCCTGTTCACATCCCTTTTTGTTCGGTAAATAGCGGCTGTCTGTGGAACGATGTGTCACCGTGACTGGAAAGCAACGTCCTTCCGAACGCAGACGCTTAGCATCCAGGTAACGCGCTAGCTTTTCGCCTTCTAAGGTAGCGGAAGTGACGATCAATCGATGTTGATTTTCTTGCTTCAAAATGGCGGTTAATAGATCAATATCCCAGCGTCGCTCGTGAAATTCGTCCACTATCACGACATCAAAGTCTGCTAGCTTGTTTTCCGAAAACCAACGCAGTGCAACCCCCGGAGTCACAAATACAACTTCGGTTTTTTCATCAAAGTAGGCATGAAGCTTGATCGCGTAACCGACTTTGCGACCTATTGGCTCTCCAGATTGCTCCGCAAGAAATTCAGCCAGCGAGGTACAAGCAATTCGACGTGGTTCAATAACCAGAACGCGTCCGTGTTTTGCCGCCCACATGGGCAAGCGGGTAGATTTACCCGACCCGGTTTCGGCTTCCACCACAAGATGGTTAAGGCTTACATGATGGTCAAACTCAGCTTGCAGGCTGTCGATAGGTAGTTGAAACATAGAAATTGGATTTGATTTGATGATGCAAAACATTATACCCAAGTAAAAAAATCCTGCTTTAGGTATCTCTAAACAACCAATATTGCCGATATTTTCGTCGGTATCTGAATTTTTTTGCGACATTACATTGATGTGCATCAACGCATGTTTACAACTAAATAGTGAACCCGTTAAAATTTGGTGCGCATCCTTCAACCCTACATAAGGCACCCAATGAACAACGATAAACGCCCACTATATATTCCATATGCGGGTCCGGCTCTTTTAGCAACCCCTCTTTTGAACAAAGGCAGTGCATTCTCTGCTGAAGAACGTAGTTCATTCAACTTAGAAGGTCTGCTTCCAGAGTCGACCGAAACTATCCAAGAGCAGGTGGAACGTGCCTACCAGCAATACAAAAGTTTCGAAAGCGATATGGATAAACACATTTATCTGCGTAATATCCAAGACACCAACGAAACATTGTATTACCGCCTAGTGCAAAATCACATTTCTGAGATGATGCCAATCATCTACACGCCGACTGTTGGCGCAGCATGTGAAAACTTCTCTAACATTTACCGTCGTGGTCGCGGTCTGTTCATTTCATACCCGAACCGTGACCGTATTGACGACTTGCTGAACAACGCAGCAAACCACAACGTTAAAGTGATTGTTGTGACAGATGGCGAACGTATCCTTGGCTTGGGTGACCAAGGTATCGGCGGCATGGGTATTCCTATCGGTAAACTGTCACTATATACCGCGTGTGGTGGTATCAGCCCTGCTTACACGCTACCAATCGTGCTTGATGTGGGTACCAATAACCCGCAACGCTTAGCTGATCCGATGTACATGGGTTGGCGTCATCCTCGTATTACGGGTGCAGAATACGATGCATTTGTAGAAGAGTTTATCCAAGCGGTACAGCGCCGTTGGCCTGATGCTTTGATCCAGTTCGAAGACTTTGCTCAGAAAAATGCGATGCCTCTTCTTGAGCGTTACAAAGACCGCGTGTGTTGCTTCAATGATGATATTCAGGGTACTGCTGCTGTTACTGTTGGCTCTCTACTTGCAGCTTGTAAAGCAGCAGGAACTCAGCTTTCTAAACAACGTATTACCTTCCTAGGCGCAGGGTCTGCTGGTTGTGGTATCGCAGAAGCGATCATCGCACAAATGGTATCGGAAGGAATTTCTGACGAGCAAGCTCGCTCACAAGTTTACATGGTTGACCGTTGGGGTCTGTTACAAGAAGGCATGCCTAACCTTCTTGATTTCCAACAACGCTTGGTGCAAAAGCATACCAATACGAAAGAGTGGGAAAATGAAGGAAATGGCTTCTCACTACTCGATGTTATGCGTAACGCCAAGCCAACGGTACTAATTGGTGTTTCTGGTGCTCCTGGTCTATTTAGCCAAGAAGTCATCGAAGAAATGCATAAACACTGTAAGCGTCCGATTGTCTTCCCACTGTCGAACCCAACAAGCCGCGTGGAAGCGACACCGAACGACATCATTCGTTGGACAAATGGTGAAGCACTGGTTGCAACAGGTAGCCCATTTGAGCCAGTGGTTCATGAAGGTCGCACTTACCCTATTGCACAATGTAACAACAGCTACATCTTCCCAGGCATTGGCCTTGGTGTACTTGCTGTCAATGCAAAACGTGTCACTGACGAGATGCTAATGGAATCAAGTCGCGCGCTAGCAACATGTTCTCCTCTAGCAATCAACGGTCGTGGTGCACTACTTCCACCACTGGAAGAAATCCACTTAGTATCGAAAAAAATCGCATTTGCCGTTGGTAAAAAGGCAATTGAACAAGGTGTCGCATTAGAAATTACTGATGAAGCATTGAACGTGGCGATTGAACAGTCGTTCTGGCAACCTGTTTACCGCCGCTACAAACGCACTGCGTTCTAAGCTTGAGACAATTCGTTTAATAATTAGCCCCTACCATGTAGGGGCTTTTATTTTTTTATCATCCTAACCAGATTTTGGCATAAATGGGCTTCTCTCTTTTTGTTTCTATCAGATATGATGAGAACTACATTTTTAGTTAAGGATATAAAACGTTTTGTTGTTTTCTCGCATAAGATCAAAGTGGAAGCTGAAATTTTCCTGGAAGCGATTTGCTTTGATTTTGTCGATCTCTGCACTTAGTCTGCTTGTTTCTGTTATTGCCATCGACCGGTGGGTGGTTTTACAAGCCAAAGAGAGCATTTTCACTGAATACGAGCAAATCCCTCAACATGAGGTTGCCGTAGTTCTTGGTACCAGTAAATACATCGGAAAGATCCTCAACACTTACTACACTCATCGCATTAATGCGGCGATTGAGCTTTACAACCAAGGCAAAGTAAAACAGTTTTTATTGAGTGGTGATAACGCCCACCGTTCATACAACGAACCGTGGACAATGAAACGCGACTTACTTAAAGCAGGCGTGCCTGAAGAAGTGATTCACCTTGATTATGCTGGCTTTCGTACCTTAGATTCGATTGTACGAGCAAAAAAAATTTTTGCTTCGGAGCGATTTCTGATTGTGACTCAGCGCTTTCACTGTGAACGCGCACTGTTCATCGCTGATGCTTACAGCATTGATGCGCAGTGTCTCGCGGTAGCAGGGCCGACGGCCAACAAGCAAAAAACATCGATGCGTGTTCGAGAACTGCTAGCCCGTGTGAAAGCGTTTTTAGACCTGTACATTATCAATACGCAGCCTAAGTTTCTTGGCCCTCAAGAACCTATCGTCGCAGTAAAAGAGCCAAATAAAGCAGCTAACGAGCCTCTTCAAGTCCCCGTCGAATAGAGGAATAACGTGGCTCACAAGCCTAGTAACATTTCTATAAAACAAATGGGTAGTTTTCTACCCATTTCCAATTCTCAACATCACACTTTCTAATTTGCTCTACGATTCAGGCAAAACTCTTTTTCGCATTCAAAGTAACATTTCATCAATAAATAACTACAAGTCAGTTACTTTGCCATAAAAAAACCGACAAAAGGCAATGCAAAAGGAGCACTACCCATGACCGCACTCGCTGTGACATTGAAGAATTGGTTCTTCACTCGCAACAGCATGATTTTGAACGCGAATA
Source organism: Vibrio sp. 1249-1 (assembly GCF_033340495.1). Taxonomy (NCBI): domain Bacteria; kingdom Pseudomonadati; phylum Pseudomonadota; class Gammaproteobacteria; order Vibrionales; family Vibrionaceae; genus Vibrio; species Vibrio sp. 1249-1. Next base: position 352,874 of record NZ_JAWOWJ010000002.1, on the reverse strand, counting down.
TCCTATTGTTCATTATCTTGTTTAATACCTTACCCTTTGAACCACAAGTAGTAACCGGCCTGAGCATCTTAGTTTTTGTTGCTATTTTGTGGCTAACCGAAGCGATTCACGTCAGCATTACTGCGCTGCTCATACCACTACTTGCGGTATTTTTGGGTGTGTTCAACACTCAAGCCGCACTGAATAACTTTTCCAACTCCATCATTTTTCTATTTTTGGGTGGTTTTGCACTAGCTGCGGCTCTACATAAACAAAAGTTAGATCAAGCTATTGCAGATAAAGTACTATTGCTGGCAAGAGGAAAAATGTCTGTCGCTGTATTCATGCTATTTGGTGTGAGTGCTGGCCTGTCAATGTGGATTTCAAACACCGCCACCGCCGCGATGATGTTACCGCTTGTGCTGGGTGTGATGACAAAGCTAGACGCCAAGAAAAACCACAACACCTTTTTGTTTGTTCTACTCGGTATCGCTTACAGTGCTTCAATTGGTGGTATTGCAACACTGGTTGGTAGCCCACCAAACGCAATTGCAGCAGCTGAAGTTGGCCTTAGCTTCACTGAATGGATGAAGTTTGGTGTACCTATTTCCCTAGTATTAATGCCAATCGCTATCCTCGTATTGTACACGATGACTAAGCCTGACCTTAGTCACAAGTTTGACCTTGACCATCAACCAGTCGAATGGACAAACGGCAAAATGATTACGTTGGCGATTTTCTTACTGACCGTAACTTTGTGGATATTCAGTAAGCCTATTAACGCTATGCTGGGTGGCTTCGCGAAGTTCGATACTCTTGTAGCCATTGGCGCCATCCTTCTACTTGGTGCTTCTCGCGCCGTCGAGTGGAAAGATATTGAGAAAACAACCGACTGGGGTGTGTTAATCCTATTTGGTGGTGGTATCTGTCTGAGTAACGTCCTAAAAGCAACCGGAACAAGCGTATTTTTGGCTCATAGCTTGTCAGGCTTCCTTGAGCAAGCCGGTATTCTCTTAACGATTCTTGCAGTGGTTGCTTTTGTTGTCTTCTTAACTGAGTTTGCGAGTAACACCGCCAGTGCTGCGCTACTTGTCCCTGTATTTGCGACCATTGCAGAAGCCTTAGGCATGTCTCCGGTTATTCTCTCTGCACTGATTGCCGTCGCTGCATCTTGTGCATTTATGTTACCTGTTGCAACACCTCCAAACGCGATTGTGTTCGGTACGGGTCATATCAAGCAAAAAGAAATGATGCGAATTGGTTTCGTATTAAACATTGCCTGTATTGCTGCACTAACGCTTTTCGCTTGGTTGTTCTGGTAAAAATAGCAAGTTCGATTAGCACTACACTGCTGCTCACGGTAATCGTATCGATAACCCAAACTTCCCCCCTAAGTGGTGTTCAGCAGTTTCCCTCTTGGTGGCCAGTTGGCCACCTTTTTTCTTTCCTTTTAGTGAACGGCTATCAGGCTTGCTTCTTTTCGCAAGCAAGTAAACCATAATGAGCTTCCACTCGGTTGCGACCATTGCGCTTCGCCTGATACAGCACTTCGTCAGCTCTCGCCATGGTTTCTGAGACGCGTTCATTCTGCATTTGGGCAACGCCAATACTGCAAGTTAATGATTCACCGTGCACCCACAAATGATCCTCCACATTTTTGCGAATCATTTCTGCCTTCTCTAACGCTTGTTCAATATTGGTATCAGGGCAAAATACGACAAACTCTTCGCCGCCCCAACGAACGAGTCGATCGTCTGAGTAAATAGAAGTCGCTACCACCATGACAAATTCGCGCAATATGTCATCCCCCATTTGGTGCCCAAATTTGTCGTTCACCTTTTTAAACTTATCCAAGTCCAAATAGAGAATACTGAAGGTGTTATGCCCCCAGCGAACCTGACGAGATTGTTGTTCCAGCCAGTGTTGCACAGCATATCGGTTCATCGCGCCCGTCAAAGCATCTCGATGCGCTAGCTCTGCAAACTCATAGTTTTGAGCTCGCAAAGTATCATTCACCTTTTCCAAATGACGGTGACGCTTTTGCGCTTTTTCATAAGCCACTCTATTTTTTCGTAACTCATGCAGTGAAAAAGCCAGTCCAAGCGCCATCCAAGAGAGTAATAATGCATACAACAATGTTTCTTGCGCAAGGTAAGCGCCTTCAAACTCAATTTTATCAATCACAATTCTATGTTTACCAAGTGCCGCACCAGACCCAGTTGCAATATCAATACGTGTGATGTTTGAAAATTCAGGTGCAGAGTGCTCAATCGCGACTCCGTTATCTGCTAACCACCAGGTCATCACCTGAAGATTTTTAATCGGAATTTCGACAATATCGCTCGAACCCGACGGAGAAAACTGCATGCCATTATATTTAATGGTGTACTCGTCGTCCGGCTTGGAATACTCAGAATTATAATTGCGAAGATACAAACGTAGGTCGTGGCTAGGGTTAGCCCCTATTCCTGCCTCTTCATATCGCACCTTCAATCGAATCGTATGGTAGTTGGAAAGGTCAATACCCTGTGTTGGCGTTGCTGAATCGGTATAAACCGAGATTCCGCAGTAAGGCCAAGCATACGAGCTCTGCTTTAGTTCACAGCTAAGAACTAGGCTTTGCCGATCGTATGTGATATCTGCCTCACTCACACCTCCTTCACTGGCATCTTTAGTTGCATAGATATTGAAATGCTCAGGTGTAATGGTCAGCTTTCGCGTATCGCCAAGCACACTATAAAGGGCAACCAAACTGATAGTGCAAATAGAAAGAGCAAAGATAAAGTTATGGATCCACTTCATGGGCAAGTGACCTGCTGAGATTATATGCAATACGTGAGGTTCAATAATTTCAAAAATGAAATCAAGGTGATTTATCAAGAAATAAAATCACTTTCTCATTCAATTCTTAGTTTCGACACATAGTAACGGATTTTGAACCGTTATCACGTTTTAAAATTTCTAAAAAGTGCAGCTCAACTTCTATTTGCGAAGCATTTCACAGCCATAATTTTTAGAAAATAAAACACGATGCATAATAATTTAGTGCAAGACATTTACTTTAAAGCTCCTGTCAACCCTGCATCTCTTCTCCACTTAAGTATATACTGTGCAAAAACACAATAATGAGTAATGTCATGTCATTAATTGCAACTGGCACGCTAAACAAAATGCGTGCTTCTCTGGACGGTGCCGTCAACTACCGTCTTCCTGTCGGTGAGGAAGAAATCGACTTAACTCCGTTTCTGGGTAAAACGCTCACACTGACTCACACTGGCAATATTTTTTGTTGCTCATGTGGAAAGAAAACGAAAAAGAGTTATTCGCAAGGCCACTGTTTTGTATGCATGAAAAAGCTAGCAAGCTGCGACATGTGTATCATGAAGCCAGAGACCTGCCACTACGATCAAGGGACTTGTCGCGAACCACAATGGGGTGAAGAGAATTGCATGGTGGATCACTTTGTCTACCTGTCCAACACATCCAGCTTAAAAGTTGGTATTACTCGTCATACTCAAATCCCGACTCGTTGGATTGACCAAGGCGCGACTCAGGGCTTGCCAATTTTTAAAGTAAAAACTCGCCATATCTCCGGTTTAATTGAAGTTGAACTGGCGAAACATATCGCAGACAAGACCAATTGGCGCACACTGCTTAAAGGTGACGGTGAACCTATGGCATTGCAGGGCCGTTTTGCTGAGCTATTGCCTTTAGTCGAAGAGAAAATTGCCGAGATAAAACAGCAATTCGGCGAAGATGCCATTGAAGTATTAAACGAAAGCATTACCGACCTTAGCTACCCGGTACAACAGCACCCAACGAAGATCATTTCGCATAACTTCGATAAAAACCCGGTTGTTACTGGCACTTTGCAAGGCATTAAAGGTCAATACCTCATCTTTGATACTGGCGTTATTAATGTAAGAAAATTCACTTCCTATGAAGTTGAAGTTAGTGAGTAATCGCTTGTAAAACGCGTTGATTCAAATAAAAACGAAAAAGCTCGAGTTTGACTCGAGCTTTTGTTTTTCTATTAGGAAGAAATCGTTAGTTATGCGTCAAGGATGCTTTCTAGCACATCGAATAACATATCGACTTCTTCTATTGTGTTGTAATGCATACAACCAATTCGCACTACACCACCCGATTCTTCTAAACCAAGTTGACGAACTAAGCCCAACGCATAAAAGTGACCATTCCATACACAAATGTTATGTTCACCCAGTGTTTTCGCGATGAACTCTGGAGAATATCGGTCAAACGTTAGCGCAAAAGTTGGCGTGCGGAGTTGGCTATCTTCCTTTACGATACCGAATAGATTGACACCATCTAATGCATTCAAACGCTGTAAGAAACGCTCACTCAAGCGCTGCTCATGTTGTTCATACAGTTGGTAGCTTTGCTCCAATCGTTGGCGAAGAGGTAAACCGACTTCACCAAATTGAGCCAGATACTCAACCGCAGAAACGACACCAGCAAGACCTTCAAAACTTTGCGTTCCTGTTTCAAATCGACCTGGGCCTATATTAGTGGCAGGCTCGACTTTGTAAGGGCGAATACTGTGGAGCCACTGATCGGCTATGTAAGCAATACCAACGTGCGGTCCGAAAAACTTGTAAGCTGAGCAAGCTAAAAAGTCACAACCTAACGCTTGAACATCAACCAAATGATGAGGCGCATAATGGACGGCATCCACATAAACTTGTGCCCCAACATTGTGCGCCATGCTGACTACTTGCAGTACATCCACAATAGAGCCCGTCGTGTTCGATGCATAAGTCACAGCGACAAGGCGCGTTTTATCAGAAAGAAGGCGGCTTAAATGCTCCATATCCAGCGTACAATCTTCTTCGTTGATACGAACTTGATGAACCGTAACGCCTTTATCTTCTGCCGCTTGCTGCCAGCTGGATACATTTGAATAGTGATCCAAAGCGGAAACAATGATCTCATCTCCTGCTTGCCAATCTCGACTAATCGCGCGACTAAGCTGAAAGGTTAGCGAGGTCATATTGGCACCGAAGACAATATTGCCAGATGAAGGTGCATTAAGTAGAGCCTGAGCCGACTCACGCGCATTTTGCATTACGTCAACGGTCACTTGGCTAGAAAAATAATGCCCGCCTAAGTTAGCGTTGAAACGACCTAAATACCCTACCATGCTGTCTAGTACTGATTGAGGCACTTGTGAGCCACCTGGACCATCAAAAAACGTCACGGGCTTGTCGTTGTGGTATTGAGCCAACGCCGGAAATTGCTCTCTGATCTGATTAAGATTGAAGTTCATTACGCTTATCCGTAGCCGTGAGTACAAATACATCCATATGGCCCGCTTCGTCATCAATAACAGAGCGGATTGGGCACGCGTTATGCCACAGCTTGCTATCAGCCAAGATTGCGACCTCTCCGGTTTCTAGCACTTTACGGAAAAATGGGGCTTGGTTATGGCTGCTGTACAGCATGATGTCGCCACCGATGATGTTATGGCGTCCCACACCAACCATTGCAATGTGATCAAAACCGTCTTGGTGCACACCTTCAGGTGCTACTTGGGTTTCTTCTTCCAGTGCCCTGATACGGATTTGGTGAATTTCTATTTCTTGACCGTTTGGCAGATGATTCGCATTGACAAACAATTCACACATTTCTCGAAAGCCATCGCTGGTAAGAATATCCTTCTCAATTGGCTCGAATTGTCTTACAACATCACCTTGAAATCGGTTGATATCAGAGGATTGAACAAAGCTATTTTTATTTAAGTCGATGACTTTGCCGTTATCAAAACCAACCACAGAATAACGTCGTAGTCGATACTGACCATCTGCATGTTCGGTACGAGGCAGTTCTTCAAACGATGGGGAAAGCTGCTCAATTGCTGCCATGCTGAGCTGTGTTAAATGTAGAGTATTCTCACGTGAATGTAACATCATTTGCTCCTTTAATGAGGCACATTAATTAACATTTAATTTACACACTAGGTTACGCAAATATTCTGCAATTACCAGCTTTTAACGTTGATAGCTTCAACAAAACGACGAAAACAACATAACAAACCAAACCAAACCACAAAAACAGAGCCATGTTTCAGTTTTACGCTTTGACAATATTTGAAACTAGACTTCTCTACTACGAATAGAATTTTATGCTAGAAGTCAACGTTCTCAATCAATATTTAGTGGGTTCTAATCTATAACCAATTATTCGACCACAATCGTTGTTTATGCTTTTAAAGCACTAAGAATTTCCATACAATCGAGGGAAATGTTACGCCCTTTTTGGAGCCATAATGAGCGACGTAAAACACTGTAAATTATTAATTCTTGGTTCTGGTCCTGCAGGATACACAGCTGCCGTCTACGCAGCGCGTGCAAACTTAAACCCTGTGCTTGTGACGGGAATGCAACAAGGTGGTCAGCTAACCACCACAACTGAAGTTGAAAACTGGCCAGGCGATGCTGAGGGACTGACAGGTCCAGCATTGATGGATCGCATGAAAGAACACGCCGAGCGTTTTGAAACTGAAATCGTATTTGATCACATCAATGAAGTAGAGCTATCACAACGCCCATTTCGTTTAAAAGGCGACTCAGGTGAGTACACTTGTGATGCCTTAATCATATCTACCGGCGCATCAGCAAAATACCTTGGCCTTGAGTCTGAAGAAGCATTTAAAGGTCGCGGCGTTTCTGCTTGTGCAACCTGTGACGGTTTCTTCTACCGTAATCAGAAAGTTGCAGTTGTGGGCGGTGGTAACACGGCTGTTGAAGAAGCGCTATACCTATCTAACATTGCGTCAGAAGTTCACCTGATCCACCGCCGCGATTCATTCCGCGCAGAGAAGATCCTTGTGAAACGTCTGATGGATAAAGTTGAAAGCGGTAATATCGTTCTTCATACCGATCGCACTCTCGATGAAGTACTGGGTGACGATATGGGCGTAACGGGCGTCCGCATTAAAGACGTGAACAGCGGTGCGACAGAAGATATCGATGTAATGGGTGCATTCATCGCAATTGGTCACCAGCCAAACACACAAATCTTTGAAGGCCAAGTAGACATGAAAGATGGCTACATCATCGTTCAATCAGGTCTTGAAGGCAACGCAACACAAACTAGTATCGAAGGTGTATTTGCAGCTGGCGACGTAATGGACCACAACTACCGTCAAGCGATCACCTCTGCAGGTACAGGTTGTATGGCTGCATTAGATGCTGAACGTTTCTTAGACTCACTTGGTGACAAATAACTTTTCACATTTGTGTCATATCCTTAAAGCCCAGCGGTATTCCCGCTGGGTTTTCTTTTGTATACTACCGCCTCATTAAAACAATTATCATTAAGCCTTCACGATGGATAAGAAAAAGCAAAGCAGCTTGAATAAGTGGCTGAAGCAACAAAGTAAGTTAGCCAAGCGCTGGCTTATGATTGCGATAGGCCTAGGCGTACTTTCAAGCGTGTTTTTATTGGCTCAAGCAGCCCTGCTCGCCTCCATTCTGCACCAGTTAATCATTGACCAAGTCGACAAAGCCGACCTCATTTGGCATTTTGTTGGGCTCGGTGGCACGGTTATCGGTCGAGCTGCTTGTACCTGGGGTCGAGAGCTTGCCGGTTACCGTTGCGGGGAGCAAATTCGAGTTTATATTCGCCAACTCATTTTAGATAAAGTTCATAAACTTGGGCCAGCTTACATCAAAGGCAAACCTGCTGGCAGTTGGGCAACGCTCATCTTAGAGCAGGTAGAAGATATGCAAGATTTCTTCTCACGCTACTTGCCTCAAATGTCATTATCGGTACTAGTGCCTTTCATCATTTTGGTTGTCGTATTCCCAGTAAACTGGGCAGCAGGCTTGATCTTCCTGGTCACTGCACCACTAGTGCCTATTTTCATGGCACTGGTTGGGATGAAAGCCGCAGAAGCAAACCGTAAAAACTTTAAAGCAATGCAGCGTTTGTCGGGTCACTTTTATGACCGCTTGCAAGCAATGACGACCATTCGCTTATTCGATAGAACAAAATCTGAAACTGAAACTCTTAAGGGTGCTTCAGAAGTCTTTCGTACTCGTACCATGGACGTTCTGAAAATCGCGTTTCTGTCTTCTGCGGTGTTAGAGTTTTTCACTTCTATTTCTATCGCAATTACCGCTGTCTACTTTGGCTTTAGTTATATCGGGGAGCTGGACTTCGGCTACTACGGCACGGGTGTTACGCTCTTTGCTGGTTTGTTCATTCTGATTCTTGCGCCAGAGTTTTATCAGCCATTACGTGATTTGGGCACGTTCTATCATGCGAAACAGCAAGCGGTTGGCGCAGCAGAAAGCATTGTCGAATTTCTGGATTTGGAAGTCGATCAAATCAAAGATGGTACCCAAGCGTTAGATAAAAACAGCCCTATCCATATTGAAGCGGACCAGTTAACCATTTTTAGTCCGGAAGGTAAGCAGCTCGCAGGTCCCCTATCCTTCTCTCTTGAAGCCAACAAAAGTACGGCTTTAGTTGGACCAAGTGGCGCAGGTAAAACAAGCTTGGTAAACACCATCCTCGGTTTCATGCCTTATCAAGGTAGCTTGAAGATTAATGGTTGTGAATTGTCGCAACTGGATCTAGCCACATGGCGAGAGGCAGTAAGCTGGATTGGTCAAAACCCGATGCTATTACACGGTAGCATTCGAGATAACATCACACTAGGTAAGCACAATATTCAGGATGCAGACGTACATTCTGTGTTGAATGACTCTCACGCTGCTGAATTTGTTGAAATGCATGGGTTGGATTATCCGATATCTGATCGTTCTGGTGGTTTATCTGTCGGCCAAGCGCAGCGTTTAGCACTGGCTCGCGCCATGCTACAAAATGGTCGTTTTTGGTTATTAGATGAACCAACCGCAAGCTTAGATGCTCGCAGTGAAAAACTCGTGATGAAAGGCATTAACAAGTATGCGCATGCCACAACGAATTTGATGATTACTCACCAACTTGCGCCTTTACAAAACGTATCGCAAATTCTTGTTATGCAGGACGGCCAGATTGTTCAACGTGGTGATTACGCCACACTGTCGACAGAATATGGCTTATTTAAAGACATGTTGGAAGCGAACCTCGCACAACGTGAAACAGACAAGGGGAACTTAGATGCGTGATTTACTCCCTTATCTAAAACTCTATAAGAAACACTGGTTTGGTCTTTCGCTAGGTATGCTACTGGCATTTCTGACCTTAGCGGCATCTATTGGCTTATTAACGCTATCAGGTTGGTTTATTTCAGCCGCAGCGGTGGCAGGCTTGACGGTTGCTCGTGAGACCTTCAACTACATGTTACCAGGTGCCGGGGTACGCGGCGCTGCAATGACTCGAACCGCAGGTCGATGGGGAGAACGTGTCGTTAGCCACAATGCAACGTTCAAGCTGCTTACCGATCTACGTATCTTCTTCTTTAAGAAACTTGCACCACTGATTCCGGGTCGTGTTTCTACGATGCGTGATGCCGATCTGCTCAACCGCCTAGTAGCGGACGTAGATGCGATGGATCACGTTTACCTTCGACTTATCAGCCCTGTCGTGATTGGTGTTTTTGGCATATTGAGTTTAACGGCTGTCCTGGCGTTCTTTGATTGGCATCTCGCGCTGCTGCTTGGCTCGATTCTTACCGTCATGTTGTTTGTATGGCCAGTGTTGTTCTATAAACTTGGTAAAAGTAATGGCGAGAATCTCACTCATCATAAAGCGCAATTGCGAGTGGCGACACTGGACTGGCTTCAAGGCTACAGTGAACTGAGTATCTTTGGAGCAGAAGAACGTTATCGTAATCTCATTCTAGAGAAGCAGAAGCAGTTGCTGTCTAACCAATTTGTGAACGCGAATTTAACGGGCATGGCTTCAGGCCTGCTTATGCTGGTGAACGGCCTTACACTGGTTGTGATGCTTTGGTTTGCTGCAGACGGCGTAGGTGGTCGTGCTCCTGATCCTTGGATTGCGCTGTTTGCGTTTGCAACCATGGCGAGCTTTGAGATTCTGATGCCTATCGCGGGCGCATTCCAGTATCTCGGTCAAACGTTGACCTCTGCTCGTCGTTTAAATGAAGTAATTTTGGCTGAACCTGACGTTGTCTTCCCTGAGCTGTCGAAACATAAAGACACAACGTTAGACATTGAATTCGACAACATAGATTTTACTTACCCTGACGGTCAGCAAAAGGTGCTGAAAGACTTGTCACTCTCACTACCGTTGGGCACTAAAACTGCAATTGTAGGTCAAACAGGTTCAGGTAAATCAACACTGATTCAGCTTCTTTGTCGCTACTGGGATGTAAACCAAGGTGAAGTTCGAATCGGTGGTACAAAACTGCAAGATTGGAGCGAGTCGGACCTGCGAGCAGCAATGACAGTGGTCAGTCAACGCGTAGATGTACTAAACGGGACACTACGTGACAACTTACTCATGGCCGCTCCGGACGCAAGTGATGAGCAACTGTCTACTATTTTACAAAAAGTCGAGCTTGGCGGACTTCTTGAAGAGCCGGGTTTAGACGCTTGGTTAGGCGACGGCGGTCGTCAGTTATCTGGTGGTGAGAAACGCCGAATCGGTATTGCTCGAGCATTGCTACGTGATGCCCCAATCCTACTCTTAGATGAGCCGACTGAAGGCCTCGATAAGCGTACGGAACAAAAAGTGATGGCGCTTTTCAATGAACACTTTGCTAATAAGACAGTAGTATTCATTACACACCGACTGATAGAGTTAGAAAGTATGGATAGCATCTGTTTGATGGAACAAGGTGAGATCATCGAACAAGGCGACCATCCAACGCTACTCGCTCAAAAAGGTCGTTACTACCAGCTATTACAATCTCTATAATTCGATTTTCAGTGACGAGAAGGGCTCATCAAACGATGAGCCCTTTTGTTATTCCTGTATTATTAGTTACCTAATTAAGCACGTATACAGTGCTGATTTACCGACCAGATTTTTTGAGATAAGCCGCCATTTCATCTTTCGGAACCATGCCCCCACCAGTTGCCCAAACAAGATGTGTTGCGTTTTTGAGTTTTTCTTCGTCAAATTTCATTTGAGACTGATAAGCATGGTTATTCGAGACGTGCACTGCCCCAATCATACCGGCTAATGCAGAAGGCTCTAGATTAATACCTTCCAGTTCACTTAACTCACCCAAGTGGTGATACATACGAGCGTCATCAATGGTGTAAAAACCATCAAGTAGCCTTTCCATCGCTCTTCCGACAAATCCCGAGGCACGCCCGACTGCCAAGCCATCAGCGGCGGTGATGTTATCGATACCCAAATCTTGTACCGAAATATCGTCATGCAAGCCTGTATGTACGCCCAACAGCATGCACGGGGAGTGCGTTGGCTCCGCGAAAATACAATGGACATGCTCGCCAAACGCTACCTTCAAGCCAAATGCCACCCCACCAGGCCCGCCGCCAACACCACAAGGAAGATAAACAAACAATGGATGATGCTCATCAACCACGATTCCCAAGTCATCAAACTGCTGCTTAAGACGCTCACCCGCAACAGAGTAACCTAGAAACAGCGTCCGTGAGTTTTCATCATCGATAAAGAAACAGTTGGGATCTTTTTCTGCCTCTTTACGACCTTGCTCGACAGCAATACCATAATCTTCTTGGTGCTCTACGACATTAACACCATGTGACCGGAGCTTATTTTTCTTCCATTCCCGCGCATCCGCAGACATGTGGACTGAAACTGAAAAACCCAGCTTCGCACTCATGATACCAATGGACATACCAAGATTGCCGGTTGAGCCAACTGCAATACTGTACTGCTTAAAAAACTGCCGAAACTCATTGCTGAACAATTTGCTGTAATCATCGCTTTCACAGAGCAAGCCGGCTTCAAACGCCAACTTTTCTGCATGAGTGAGCACTTCATAAATACCACCTCTCGCTTTGATCGAACCAGAAATTGGCAAATGACTGTCTTTTTTGAGCATTAAATGGCCCAATATTGGTGTGTCGTATTGCTGCTCCAAACGCACTTTCATATTGGGAATATCCACCACTGCGGACTCAATAACGCCACGCGACGTTTCCGTTTCGGGAAACGCTTTCATCAAATAAGGCGCAAATCGTGCTAGCCGTTCACTCGCCGCTTGAATATCTTTTTCATCTAACCCGACATGAGGTAAGCCTTCCTCCAAGGAAGTGATATGGGGGTTAAACCAACAAACCTCTTCAAGATCAATAAGTGCTGCCAAGAGTGGGAACTGCTTAGTCAGCGCTTCAATATTTGCCTTGGTCATTTTACCTTCCTGGAATGATGTGAGTTGAGATAAACAAAAGCGCCGCAATAGCGACGCTTTGGAGAACAAATATCAGTTATCAGTTTGAGCTTACGCGTAGTTTTTCTCAAACTCTTGCATGAAGTCTACTAACGCTTGAACGCCTTCAAGCGGCATTGCGTTATAAATGGATGCTCGCATACCACCAACTGCTCGGTGACCTTTTAGCGCTTTCAGCCCTTTAGAGTCTGCTAACTCAAGGAAGGTTGCATCCAGTTCAGGCTTAGCAAGTTGAAATGGAACGTTCATCAAAGAACGGTTCGCTGAGTGCACGCCATTACGGTAGAAATCAGACTGATCGATGTAATCATACAGTAGCGCGGCTTTAGCGCGGTTCACTTGCTCAATCGCTTTTACTCCGCCCTGTGCCTTCAGCCATTTGAAAACAAGACCAGACAGGTACCATGCAAAGGTTGGTGGCGTGTTGAACATTGATTCTTTTTCTGCCAAAACAGTGTAATCCAAGATACTTGGTAGAACCTGCTTCGCCATACCTAATAAATCATCGCGCACGATAGCAATAGCAATGCCGGAAGGACCAATATTTTTCTGAGCGCCCGCGTAAATCACACCGTATTTAGACACATCGATTTCACGAGAAAGAATTGTCGAAGACATGTCAGCAACAATCGGTTTGTCGGTGATAGGAAGATCGTTAATCTCAATACCATCAATGGTCTCATTTGGACAGAAGTGAACGTAAGCCGCTTCTGGAGCAATTTTCCATTCACTTACAGGTAGAACCGCGACTTTCCCGTTGATTTCTGTTTTTGCATCAAACACGTCTGGTTCGCAGTATTTTTTCGCTTCAGCTACCGCGCTTTCAGCCCAATAACCACCATTGATGTAAGTTGCCGTATCGGCATCACCAAGTAAGTTTAGAGGAACAGCAGCAAACTGAGCACGAGCACCACCTTGGCAGAACAGCACTTTATAGTTGTCCGGAATATTCAGAAGGTCACGTAAATCCTGCTCGGCTTCTTCTGCAACTTTGATGAACTCTTTGCTTCGGTGACTGATTTCCATGACCGAAGTGCCAAGACCTTGCCAATCGATTAGTTCCTGTTGTGCTTGCTGCATAACTGCTTTAGGCAGACCTGCTGGCCCTGCACTGAAGTTAAATACGTTGTCCGTATTTTGTTCCATGATGCTCATTGCTCCTGCTATGTAAATATTACGAAATTAATATCACGTTTTCGCAGTGATAAAAACAAGAAAAGAGGTCTTACGACCTCTTTTTAAAGACTAAGCGTTGAATTGGAACAAATTCGCAACAACACGAATTACTGTTGTTGCATCAAAGCAGGCATAAGTAGAGCCACCAATGGGAACTCATGCCCATTTTCGAACTTCAATTTGCCTTCACCAATTTCTGCTTTTAATTGATAACCGCCCTCTACTTTTTCGATCAACTCCATAATAAGGAGCTCATCAATCCCTTCTTGAATAAATGGGTAATGCGTTACTAATTCATCAGAGAAGTAAGTGCTAAGTTCACCAGTAGTGGCCGTCACCAACTTCATTGGATCTTGAGTAATATGCTCAGTACCTTCAGGGATGGATAGTTGCCACTCGTTGTGGAACTTGCCGTCACCGAACGCGAGTGAAAGCTCGTTCACGGATAAATCAAAACCTTTGCTAAACAGCGTATCGACATGCGGCAATAAATTCGCAATTTCCTGCTCATCTAGCATAGGAGAGCCTTGATAGATAGACATAATTTGATCAAAAGACTGGCTATCCACATCTGCAATTGAGAAATCCAACTTAAAGTTATCGACATCCGTCCCATCAGTTAAACGTAGTTTCTTAGCATCTAGGTTTAATTGACTGTTCAGCTTATCACCAGACTCACTCATCGTAGTGTTACCACGGTAGCTCGCATTTTCAATCAAAAAGACAGGCGTCAAGTTCGCATCAACCACATCCAGCTTCTCTAGAGAGAAAGATTGCTCGCCTAACCAGTAGCCTTTTGCTTGCTTTCCTTTACCTTGCCCTGTCAATGCATTCAGATGAAGCTCTTCACCGTTTTCAAAATCCACTTGAACAGAAGGAACGGAAACTTGGTAATTGAGATCACCCAATACCGTCACATCACCTGTTACTTTTGCAGGGCTTGTAGAAACAGAAACACCTTGCGCTTCGTTACGATAATGCCAACTGTCTAGGTCGAGGATAAATGCTGTATTGCCATTTAGTTGAGTCTGGCTATGCATCGTGAGAGGCAAAAAGTCATTGTCCACCAATTTTGAATCAGCTGTTAGGCTTGTTAGACCGTGGCTAACATCACTGGTTACGTCAAACGTCGTTGGCATACCATCACGCTCTAGCTGAGTTTTAAGCTCAGGATCAACAACTGAATAACGAGTCAGCACGACTGAAGACAAGTAGCCACGCTGATACTCGACCACTTCACCTTTAATCATTTCATCATTCATATTGGTAATACCATCTTCAATGATGGACTGACCAATTTGTCCGACAGCCAATGGCCAACACAGTGCTAATGAGATAGCACCACCAATGGCGCCGATTTTTTTAAGATTTTGCATAACGTCACTTATTAGATATTTTCGGTCAGTCTACCCCAAACCACCTGCGGAGAAAACATTGAGACAAATCAGACTATTGATGCTTATTCTAGTCCATTAATCAGGAATCATACTTGGCTCCCACTCATCATGTCCTTTTATTGTTAAAGTTTGCGTGGCGAAGTTTTAACCGGAGCTAAAACATCTGTGAATCGTTATGCTGTGTTGTGTCTCGACAACAACCCAATCAGTGCTGAACAGTTTCGATTGGAGCTGTCTGCCTTCTCAAGTAAGTTTGATATATTTTCTGTCGAATCGATAGAAGAGGCTCAAAGCGCTTTAGAGTATCTAGAAGAAAGAGAACAGACTGTTGCTTTAGTTATAGCGAGCCATCACGCTCATTTTAACGGCGTGGATTTTCTTATTGGTTTAGACCGGATGCCACATACCGAGCAAGCAAGAAAAATTCTTATTAGCTGCTCGTCTGATATAGAAGCAATTCTCACTGCCGTTAATGAGGGCAGGCTCGACCACTGCCTCACTAAACCTTTGCCAGATCACGTCTTATTTAACACAGTGCAAAAAGAGCTGACCCAATTTATCTTGCGAAATGGCAAAGAAGACCTGCTAAGTTACAGTCAGATATTGGATCATCACAGCTTGTTGCGAGCGCACATCAATAACCAGATGAGCCATTATCAAGCCGGATTCTTACACGACTACCACTCGATGTCTGATGCCGAGTTAGCCGAGCAAGTGATCTCCGCTCTCCAGCAATTTTTCAAAGATAATGACGAAACAAGAGCGTGCCGTACATACTCACCTGAACATTTGTTAACCGTGGAAGGCAAGCCAAATAGCTTTTTGTGGTTTATCACCGAAGGTGAAGTGGCTCTGTACAAGCGCGATGAGCAAGGCATGCAGCGAGAGGTTGTACGCCATAACAAAGGGAATATTGTCGGAGGCATGTCGTTTGTTACTGGGGAATGTTCTTTCTCGACAGCTCTAACACTAACCAAAACAGAAGTTATCAAACTCGATCGCAACGTATTCAATAAAGTGATGCAAAGCGACTCAAACTTACTGCCTCTTTTTACAAACTTGCTCTTACGCCACTTCAACCGCCGATTGCAAAGAAGCATCAACACCAAACTGCAACTTCAAAAAACGCTCGAATCTTTAGAATCAGCCCACCAGCAGCTCATTGAAAGAGAAAAAATGGCGATGCTTGGTCAATTGGTTGCGGGAGTGGCCCACGAACTAAACAATCCAGTAGCCGCGATATTAAGAGGCGTAGAGAATTTAACGCATACACTAGAACGATTACTTAACGATGCGCCCAGTTCCGATATACAAACCAAAGGCATTGAATTACTGAACAAAGCGCAAACCTCAAAACCCGCTTCAACCGCCGAGCTCAGATCACGCGTAAAAGCGCTTAGCCATACTCTTCCAGACCGAGCGTTGGCAAAGAAAGTGGTGAGCCTTGGTTTAGAATCCGATCACGAGCTACTTACCCAACTAACGAGAAAGCAGCAAACGTCTTATCATGCTCTCAATACACTAGAGCAATACCACAAAGCAGGTTCTACACTTCGCTCAATTAATGTCTGTGCAGCACGAATTGCTGATATGGTAAAAAGCCTGAAAGGATATGCTCGGTCAGATGATGAGACCCTGCACTATGCCGATATTCATGAGGGCATTGAAGACACCTTGGTGATTTTCGAGAACAAATTAAAAATGCACCAAGTTTCAACCGACTATGCAAACTTGCCTTCCATCCTTTGTCAACCGATCGCACTCCAACAGGTGTGGACGAACTTGGTCTCTAACGCCATTGACGCATTTCCAGAGAAAGGTGTGTTAAACATACAAACACGCCTTGTAGAAAAAGAGCACACACATTATGCCGTTATCTCATTTGAAGATAATGGATGTGGCATTCCTGAATCGCAAAGAGACGCCATTTTCGAGCTGAACTTCACCACAAAAAAAGAAGGTAATTTTGGCTTAGGCATCGGGCTGTCCATCTGCCAGCAAATCGTAACAGCACACAGAGGGTGGATTGACGTCGAATCAGAGATCGGCCAGTTCACACGAATGACCGTCTGGTTACCAGTCATCGAAGAAGGAGATGAAACATGACCAAGTATCTAATTTTATGTGTCGATGACGAACGAGAAGTCTTGGATAGCGTGCTCCAAGATCTTGCTCCCTTCGAGGAGAACTTTGTCGTCGAAGGAGCGGAATCGGTGACTGAAGCTCGGCAAGTGATTGAGGAGATGGCGGAAGAAGAAGTTCAGCTTGCGCTCATTTTATGTGACCACATTATGCCGGAACAAACTGGGATCAGCTTCTTAATCGAACTCAGTCAAAATGGTGACACAAAAGCAGCGCGCAAAGTTTTACTCACAGGACAAGCTGGTTTGGAAGACACCGTAGAAGCCGTAAATAACGCGAGTCTCGATTATTACATTGCCAAACCTTGGAAAGGTGAAGCATTGAGAAAAGCAATCGTGTCTCAGCTTACCGCGTTTGTGATTGAGAATGATGATAACCTGCTATCCTGGACTCAAATCCTTGATTCTGAGGCAATCCTCAACGCCATGGCAGAAAGAAGAGCAAGCTTTGGCGAGTAATAAAGTGTTTGGTTCTAACTTGAACTCAACGATGCTCATTGCACCACCTAACCTCGCATAGTCGAATGAGGTTAGAAAAACATCGTTACTTGTCCGAGTGAAATTCTCGGACACTACGTATATGGCGTAGTTTTTGCTTAAACCAAGGAACTATTAAGTTAATTGACAAAACATCGACACATTTTTGTTGGTCGTGGACCTTCCTTTTTATTATGATGTCGGACAAATCAGATTACGGTTCAAGTGGTTGCTTGAATCCATGGAAATAATGAACAAGGTTTATCGTTAGTTATGCGTAAAACACTATTAGCCGCTGCCTTACTAGTGGCATCAAGCCATGCCCTAGCTGCAAACGATCGCAATGCGCCAGCAACTATGAGCAACTTTAGCTACGACTATTTCGAAGCACGTATTGGCGCAAGTCCTGTGACATTTGGTGCTGGATTCAGCAAATCAATTCACCCGAACGCGCATGTTATTGCTCGTATTGACTCTGAGTTTGAAAGTGATTTTGACTCAGCTGCAGGCTTTGGCTTCCATTCTCCGCTAAACAACTGGGCAGATCTTACTGGTGAAATGCTAATGCGCGTTGTGCAACCTTCGAATGAGAGCAGCACAGATGTTGGTATGGAGCTTAACTTAGGTGTTCGCCAATGGTTGGGCCCTCAATTAGAAGTAGGCGGCAAAGTCGGCTACGTTTCTATCGATAACGATGACGATTGGACTGGCTCTGCCTACGCTCGATTCCACTCAACAGAGCTTTTCTCTTTGGGTGCTGAAGCACGTATCAACGATTTTTACGGTGATCAGGTAATGTTCACTACGCGTTTTAAGTTTTAAGATTTGTGCTATAAGAAAAGAGCAAATTAAAAAAACAAAAACCGAGGTCTCTGCCTCGGTTTTTTTGTCTAATTTAATGACTAACTCAATGAAGTGGTAAAAAACTTCAACGTCCTTTTTCCGCTTTTCACACTTGCCTTTACGACCCGCTAACTCCATCGAAACGAGTCAATCATTGTGCGATCAGCTTCGCTTAGTCACACAGTGCCAATAACTGTTTTTTACGCGGCTCTTGGATCAGTTTCCAATGTACGCCATCAGTTGCACCAGCAAATTTCCACAGTAGCTTTACATCAACATCATTACCGTAAGCCGTTTTAACTTTGTTGAAGACTTTTACAGGTCCAAGTTCTAAAAAGGTTTCTACGTCATCAACACCGGCTTTCTTGACCATACGTTCAAGGGTTAGTTGCATGTTGGGTAAGTCTCTTAAGCGTCTACTGGCAGAGGACTTTTGATATTTCCGTTCCTTAATTGAGTATTCAATTGATTTCTGTACCAGTTCATCAAGCCCTACATATCCGGATTCGAATAAATCGGTTACATCATAATAATTTACGGTTGCCGTCGTCTGTTTTTTGACGTGCTTATACTTCTCACAGCTCAGTTGAGTAAACACTTCATCTAGCCCATTACCACCACGTAAGTAGCAGCAATCATTGCTGACAAGCGCAAACATAGCATCATCGGTGAATAAACCAATACCACCGAACATAGAACGTTTTTGGTACTCACTGAAGGTGCGTACATATTTAAAAAAAGCTTGGTCTGTCATGTCCATTGACCTCTTTAATCTGAATAAATTACCCCGATTAGCGATGTCACCAGATAAACAGCAGCTTATAGCGAATTATAAATGTCGATTTGTTGGCGATATTTTTGTGAGTTGTGCTCACCAACTTGCTTAATCATACTTAACGTTGAAAAATAAGTTAGGACATAGGTCACATATAAAAAAGTATAAATTCTGCATACGTGATTAGTTTCACACTTATTGTTTGTGTGGTGATATTTTTTTGACGCATAGCATGCCTAAAACACGCCATCATTATGATCTCGCTGGCAATTACGGGCACATAATACGCATTTAATTGATAAAGAATACGCTGTAAGGGTACACTGTACGAAAGATCTCAAGTACAGCGTCACAATGGAACATTTATCATTTTTTTGGCTGCCAAATAATAAAGATAAGCTTATAAACGCACTGGAATCCGAGTTTGCTCAGCTGGTAGAACAGTCCATCGCCACGGGTAAGATTTCGTTACCTCCTATTCCTGATGTCGTGCTTAAAATTCAGCAGTTATGTGTCGAAGAACACACCACGATTGCCGATGTTGCTAACTGTTTATTGGAAGATCCCGGATTAGCAGCGGTCGTTTTACGAGTCGCTAACTCTGTGATTTTCAATCGCAGAAATATCACCTGCAACGACTTAACTACAGCGGTATCTCGTCTCGGAATACTTCGTGTACGTGATATTGTTACCGCACAAGCGATTGAGCAACTTAAACACTCAGTTAATCTCACTAAAGAATGCAATGCCATCTTGGTGAAGAGTGCCGCGATATCGCGTGAGCTCGGTGCCGTCATGGTGATGTTGGTTCAATCGTTTCGTAGCCACGAGCCAGGCACTTATGGCCATCTAGAGCAAGAAAAGGCGTTATTGGTCGGTCTATTAGCCGATATTGGGTTATTTTGCCTAATTAATGAGTACCACTTGTACTTAGATAGGGGCAATTACTTAGACCCAGATATTGCATTGCAAATCTTCCAAACACGTTGTTCTGCCACAAGTAAACTAGTGCTTGAGCGTTGGGGATTTGACAACGACTTCAGAGAAGTATCCTCAAACGAAAAATACGAATTAACGCGACCAGAAGTGAGTTATCTCGACATCGCTAGAATTGCGCATCATTTATTGATGTTTCGCAATCACGATGAACGCATTGACGAACACGAAGTTGAATTCAACTTAACTGGTGCAGAAGTCTTGTATGAACTTAGTAACATGAGTGATACTGACTTCAATGATCAAATCCGTGCTGTACTCAATGCTAGCGGTTTGTAATTTATCGCTTTCTGATAATACCTTATCCGTGATAAAACGATTCGCTCAAGGCTGAGCTGTGTGTGGTGAAATATCTCTAATTTCAACCGATAGATAATTTGATTTATGCGTGTTGATGTTATCTCAAAAAGGAATCATTGAGCTTTATGTTTTCAGGGATGCTATTTATTTTCGCTCCGCTTGTGGTGGGGTATCTAATTCCTATATCTCGATCTTCGTTATTGGAGAAGATCAATCAGTCAACGTCCTACCTTATTTACGTCATTTTGTCGTTGATGGGTCTTAGTTTGGCGGCGCTCGATAATTTAAGCAGCAACTTACAAAGTATTCTCCTCTATGCGAGTACGTTTTTTTTGTGTCTAAGTGCCTGCAACCTGTTGGCTCTGCCTATTATTGATAAAATTATTCCACTCCAGACCAATCAGAATCAAAAGAAGCTACCGTTATCTTCGATGGCTTTAGAGTCTGTTAAGCTTATTGTGGTCGTTGGCGGAGGGTTAGTGGTTGGCCTGCTGTTACCCATTGATTTGAGTTGGGTAGATACAGCAAGCGAATGGATACTCTTTCTACTTCTATTTTTTATTGGTATTCAGCTGCGCAATAGTGGACTTACTCTGCGTCAAATCCTATTAAATAAACAAGGAATGGCCATTGCGGCTGTTGTCATCGCAACATGTATGCTTGGTGGCGTTCTTGCAGCGGTGCTTTTGGATCTTCCTCTTTATCAAGCACTCGCAATGGCTTCAGGTTTTGGCTGGTATTCACTCGCAGGTATTTTAATGGGTGACGCTTTTGGTCCGGTATTTGGTGGCGCGTCGTTCTTGATTGAATTGATGAGAGAGTTAGTCGCACTGGTTGCCATTCCTCTCTTTATTCGTAGCTATCCGTGCACCGCAATTGGTTATGCCGGTGCAACAGCAATGGACTTCACCCTACCCGTTATTCAAACTACCGGTGGTGTGCGTTGTGTTCCTGTTGCTATCGTTAGCGGCTTTATTTTGAGTTTATTGGTACCAGTTATGATGCTTTTCTTTGTATCACTTGCTAGCTAGATCTCAGGTTTTCGCTTTAACATCCATTACAATACGGCAAAAATTTAAATACCCAGTTAACGTCAAAGTGGTCAATATTTTTTGGCAAGACCCCTCTTTCTTTTCGTCATTCAGCCCAACGATTTGTCACGACCAAATAGAAAGAAGGGAGAAACATCAACTGATGTGCATTGCGTTAATAAAGGGATAACAACCAGAAGGAAGAAGAATGAAACGCTTTGTCGTTGCAGCGCTCCTCGCTACAAGCTCAACTTTTACGCTTGCCGCAGATCAACAATGTCTTGCTAGCAAATACGATGGCTACGTCGATGCCTCACTACAGTGGTATCAAGATCTTGTTGATTTGACGGTTACCCAATATCCAGATCTGAAAGAAGTTAGTCAATGGTTCTTGGATGGACGTAAACATCACTTTGAATTAAACCGCGAAGCGGTTCACTACTTTCTAGAGAACGACCCTAGCCGCGTTGCGACGGAACAGCCAATCGAAGCATGGTTAAAACTAGAGCAACATGACGTTAAGCAGTTAGCGACCCGAAGCGATAAGTTAGGTGAAGTTGCAAAACAGACATTTAGCGACCGTCAATCAACTAACCACCCAAAAAACTACGAGCTTCGTTCAGCATTCGCTGATCTGCTTAGTCATCCCCAACAAATTGATACCGCACTTAATAAGTACAATCAGTCAATAGAAAAGATTGAAAAGCAGAAATGTGACTAAGATTGCTCGCATTAGTAGTTGATTCGCATTCGATAACATCAGAGTGTTTTAACGTACTCAATCTAGAATTTTTTAATGTGAATATCGTAACCTTCACCTAAAATTTTCATTTCTACAACTTGGGTTTCAACAATTAAAACGGGACTTTGCGCCCGTTTTAGTTTAGATTGTGCCGCTCGCATTACCAAAATAACTACAAAGATTCTTTGCTATGGTTAAGGAACAAAAAACCGCTGATGTTAGCTTTGAGAGCTTGCTAAAGATCTTCACTGTCCCAGAAGGTCCGGACTCAACGTTAACTAAAATTGACGAGAGCCTCTCGCGAAATCTAAATCAATTTCTTCGTGAACACATCGTGGCAGAAGAAAAGCCTTTACGCGAAATCGAAAAAGACTTTTCTTCTGCTCAGATTCCTGAGCAGCCAGAGTTCGTGTCAGATCATACAGAGCACTTACTCGACACTTTGGTGTCGCACTCAGTTCACACATCTTCACCAAGCTTCATTGGTCATATGACATCGGCACTGCCTTATTTCTTGATGCCACTGTCAAAGATCATGATCGCCTTAAACCAAAACCTGGTAAAAATAGAGACTTCCAAAGCCTTTACGCCACTTGAGCGTCAAGTTTTGGGTATGCTGCATCGCTTGATATATGGTCAGAATGATACGTTTTACAATCAGTGGATGCACAGTGCAAACCACTCATTAGGCGCATTTTGTTCCGGCGGCACCATTGCCAATATCACTGCGCTTTGGGTAGCACGTAACAAAGCGTTAAGAGCCAATGGCTCATTTAAAGGTGTGGAAAAGGAAGGCCTTTTTAAAGCCATGAAGCACTATGGCTATGATGGCTTAGCGGTGCTAGTGTCTGAGCGTGGTCACTACTCCCTTAAGAAAGCAGCCGATGTATTAGGGCTAGGCCAAGAGGGCTTGGTTGCGGTTAAAACCGATGCCAACAACCGTATTATTGTCAACGACCTGAAAGCGAAAATTGTTGAGCTCGAAAAACAAAATATCAAGCCTATTGCTGTTATTGGTGTGGCAGGCACAACAGAGACAGGTAATGTTGATCCATTGCCTGAAATCGCTGAAGTCTGCCAAGCTCACGGCTGTCACTTCCATGTAGATGCCGCATGGGGTGGCGCAACACTTATGTCGAACCATCACCGTCACCTTCTTAAAGGTGTGGAAATGGCAGACTCAGTAACTATTGATGCGCACAAGCAGCTCTACATCCCGATGGGCGCTGGTATGGTTCTGTTCAAAGACCCTGACGCAATGAAATCCATAGAACATCACGCTCAATATATATTGCGCAAAGGTTCAAAAGACCTAGGCAGCCATACATTAGAAGGTTCACGTTCGGGTATGGCGATGTTGGTCTACGCCGCAATGCACATCATAAGTCGCCCAGGTTATGAGCTTCTTATTGACCAAAGCATTGAAAAAGCTCGCTACTTTGCGGATTTAATCAAACAGCAAGATGATTTCGAATTAGTTTCTGAACCAGAGCTTTGTCTGCTCACATACCGTTATTTGCCGCCATTCATCCGTGAAGCATTAGCACAAGCAGAAGGCTCACAAAAAGAACAACTGAATGAGCTGATCAATGAGTTAACACAGTTTATTCAAAAGCGTCAGCGCGAAACGGGCAAATCGTTCGTTTCACGTACAAGACTGAACCCAGACCAATGGCAACGCATGAATACGATAGTGTTTAGAGTGGTTTTGGCAAATCCACTGACCACAAAAGAAATTTTGAGCTCAGTGCTTGATGAACAACGCGAAATCGCCAAGCAAGCACCAAATTTGATGAAAAGGATTCAACAGCTGGTTGTTGATATTCAATCGTCTTAACAGCCAGATCGAGTTACATCAATTTGAAATTTTTTTTCGTTTTGATGTAACTCAAACATCATTATCGTGCGACTAGCGCAACAAAACTTCGTTTACACATCCAATTCTGTAGTTTTTACAACATTTTGTTTGAGGCCTGTCAAATTCTCACTAAATAGTACCCGTTATTGGTTTAGACTGATTGAAGATCAGGTTTATACTGATTCTATGGCGCTGGTTGTTTTCGTTAACGCCCCACTCTACTCCGGAATCTTCGTGTTTCCTTTCGTTAGCAGAGCCAGCGAGTTGTTCTCTATACCCTCGTGAACACTATGAATACATTAGAAAAAATTCAAAAAAACCTGGAGAATTTCAGTAAGTCAGAGCGCAAAGTTGCGGAAGTAATTATGGCGTCTCCACAAACTGCAATTCATTCAAGCATTGCAACGCTGGCTAAAATGGCTGACGTTAGTGAGCCCACTGTAAACCGCTTCTGTCGTCGTCTGGACACCAAGGGCTTTCCAGATTTTAAGCTTCACTTGGCACAGAGCCTAGCAAACGGCACCCCTTACGTTAACCGTAATGTGGAAGAAGACGATGGCCCAGACGCGTACACCCATAAGATTTTCGAATCGACGATGGCGTGTTTAGATGTCGCGAAAAATAGCCTAGATCCAATGCAAGTCAACCGTGCGGTCGATTTGCTAACGCAAGCGAAGCGCATTTCATTCTTTGGCCTTGGTGCATCATCTTCTGTTGCCCGAGACGCACAAAACAAGTTTATTCGCTTTAATATTCCAATTACTTGTTTTGAAGATATTGTTATGCAGCGCATGAGTTGTATCAACTGCAGTGATAATGATGTTGTGGTTCTTATTTCTCATACCGGTCGAACAAAGAGTCAGGTAGAAATAGCGAACCTTGCTCGTGAAAATGGCGCAACGGTTATTGCGATTACAGCGAAGGATTCTCCTCTAGAAAAGGCAAGCTCGCTGGCCATCACGCTCGATATTCCAGAAGATACCGACGTTTACATGCCAATGGCAAGCCGGGTTGTACAAATGACAGTGATTGATGTGCTAGCAACTGGCTTCACTCTTCGCCGTGGTACAGGTTTCCGTGAGAACCTAAAACGCGTAAAAGATGCGTTGAAAGACAGTCGCTATGACAAACTAAGCCAGTACTAAGCACTAAAGCTTAGTCAATACTTTATCTAGGGGAGCTCAAGGCTCCCCTTTTGTTTTAATGCTGCTAAGGGAGCAATCACCCTAAGTCGTTGACACTCGATAAGTCCGTTCTTGATTCCAGTACTTCAACAGAACTGACATGTTGTGCACTCTCTGCTACACACTCTCCACTACAATCACAGACTTGCTGCAATATGTGTATCAAACGTTCCTGATTAAGAGGTAAAGGATTCCCTTTGATTGCCATTGATTTAAGCGCATCATTCGCCACTTGCTCAAAAGAGGTTTGGCATACTCCAAATTGAGCCAGTAGCGGTAACGCTAACTTATCTAGCACCATATTTACCCAAAGAATTCCATCGTGTTCGTTAGCATTTACTCGCTCAGTGACTAATTGGGCCAGCTTACGATAACGACTTATCACATCATTCCTACCCGCGAGTTTAGCAGCGTTAATGTTCTCCTGCATCACGTGCGGAGCTAGGCGAGCCGTAATAACGCTATGGGGGGCGTCTAACTTGCCTCCTAACGCCGATGCTAACCCATGAGCAGCACCTAATTTGGCATTAGTAATCGCCATACCACCAAGCAATGCAGCGAACGATAAATCAGAGCGCGCCTTATGATTATCTTGCTTACAAGCGGCAATCACTGAACGGCTTAAACGGCGTAGCCCCTCTTCGCAGACCATATCAGTAAGAGGGTTTGGCTCACCACACACATACGCTTCCATTAAATGAGTGAACGCATCCATTGCGCCACGTCCAGATGTGTATTGGTCGGTCCCGTAAGTAAGTGTCGGGTCTACAATGGCAACGTCTGCGAGCATATCAGGGCTTCGAAGACTCACTTTCACTTTATCTTGTCCAGATTTCAGCACAGCATTTCTGGTCACTTCTGAACCGGTGCTTGCTGTCGTAGGAATTGCAATAAAATGAAGAGGCTTTGCTTTTAAAGGGACGCTTCTTCCTACCACTTCTACGTAATCGTAAACATTGCCTTGATTGGGAATAATGGCAGCTAAGGCTTTGCCCATATCGATGACGCTGCCACCACCTATCGCAACCACCATATCAGGTTGGAATTTTCTACCGAGCACTGCGGTCTCTTCTACCATCGTGATGTATGGTTCACCAACGATAGCTACGTGCTGGTAACGCATATTTTGAGCTTTAAGATATTGGATAATGGGGGCGGCTCGTTGGGTATCCTGCCCAGTAACCAGCAAAACACTGTAGCCAAATTGGTTAATAACGGACAATGAAGATTGAAGTGCACCTTCACCAAATATAATCCTTGTTGCAGTCATAAACTGAAACATACACACCCTCCCAAAAGAATATACCCAAATAACCTCTCGCCCTCTGATTTAACACTTATGTAAGAGTTGAAGTTATTTGCGTATAGCCAAAATAGATTGCTATTTTTTTAAACAAAAAAAATTGACCAATTCCACCTTGCCATCATTAACCCTTTAGAATGTATGTTTTTTATGCGTCACTTCACATACTTCAGAGCCGTAAAATAAGCACGCGCGTTTAGTTTTTATTCGATAGATTTCACCTATAGAACCAAGAGGTAATTGCCGCTTTATTTCCGTATCTGGATCGGGCATAGTTACTCCAACAAAAGAAAGCGCACTCAGCCGCTATGTTTTGTACGCTTTCAAAAAAGAATAGATTTAGGAGAAATAAGATTATGTTCGTTGTTATCTTTGGTCGCCCTGCATGTCCTTTCTGTGTTCGTGCAAAAGAGCACGCAGAAACGCTAAAAGCAAAACGTGATGACTTCAACTACCGTTACGTTGATATTCACGCTGAGGGTATTTCTAAAGCAGATCTTGAGAAAACAGTTGGTAAACCAGTTGAAACCGTTCCTCAGATCTTTATCGACCAAGAGCACATCGGTGGCTGCGACGAATTCGAAGCATACGCGAAAGAGCACCTAGGTCTATTTGACGAGTAATAAAGACTGTTTTCAAAAAAGCCGCTTCATGCGGCTTTTTTATTATTTTTCAGCTGGTTATTACGTTAAGTCAACTAATGGTAAAACCTAAAAAAATTCACTTATCTTTTTGCTATATTTAGTTACAATTCACAGTTCTTAATCTTTTTTGGCACACACTCTACCGAGCCACACAGTGAACATAGACGTCGTATACCTTCTTGAGCAAAACCCTATCCTTCTAATCTTCGTCGTATTAGCCATTGGCCTTGCCATCGGAAAAATTCGATTTGGCAAATTACAATTAGGCAACTCTATTGGCGTTCTTATTACCTCTTTGGTAATGGGCCACCTTGGTTTCTCATTTAATGCAGAAGCTTTAACCATTGGCTTTATGCTGTTTATCTACTGCGTTGGCATTGAAGCTGGACCAAACTTTTTTGGTATATTCTTCAGAGATGGTAAGCATTATTTTATTTTAAGCATGACTGTTCTCGTGTCTGCGGTCAGCTTAACGTATGGTTTGAGTCACTATTTCGGCCTCGATTTTGGCTTATCCGCCGGTATGATGGCAGGCGCATTGACCGCAACGCCAGTACTGGTTGGTGCACAAGATGCTCTTAACTCTGGCCTTGCGACTATACCGCGGAATATGGAATTTTCTCTGGTATTAGAAAATCTATCCGTAGGCTACGCGATGGCTTATCTGGTCGGCTTAATTAGCATGATCATGTTTGCTAAATTGTTGCCAAAACTGCAAAAACAAAACCTTTCTGATTCCGCGCAGCAAATCGCACAAGAGCGTGGCCTTGGAAATTCAAGCCAGAGAAAAGTGTATTTACCCATTATTCGAGCTTACCGAGTGGGCCCAGAGCTAATTGACTGGACTGATGGTAAAAACTTACGAGAACTGGGTATTTATCGTCAAACTGGCTGTTACATTGAACGAATCCGCCGAAATGGTATTCTCGCCCACCCAGATGGTGATGCTATCTTGCAAGAGGGAGATGAAATTGCACTGGTTGGCTTCCCTGACAGCCATGCTCGCTTAGACCCTAGCTTCCGTAATGGTAAAGAAGTATTCGACCGTAACTTGCTTGATTTACGCATCGTTGAAGAAGAAATCGTCGTAAAAAGTGACGCAATCGCTGGTAAGCGTTTATCGGATTTGAATTTGTCTGAGTTTGGCTGTTTCTTAAACCGCGTAGTTCGCGCTCAGATTGAAATGCCTATGGACTTAGACATTGTGCTCGCTAAAGGGGACGTCCTTCAAGTGAGCGGCGAGAAAAGCCGAGTACATGGACTGGCGGAAAAAATCGGTTTCATCTCGATCCACAGTCAAATGGCCGATTTGCTCGCTTTTTGTAGCTTCTTTATTTTGGGTATTCTGTTTGGCCTCATCACAATGACGTTCGGTCAGGTGTCTTTCAGTTTGGGTAATGCGGTGGGTCTTCTGTTGTCCGGTATTACGCTTGGTTTCTTACGAGCAAATCACCCTACTTTCGGTTATGTCCCACAAGGGGCGCTGAATATGGTCAAAGATCTAGGGTTAATGTTCTTTATGGTCGGAATTGGTCTAAGTGCAGGTGGAAAGATGTTCGAGCACCTAACGCAAGTAGGACCAAAAGTCATTGGTTTGGCATTTATTGTCAGTGTTGTGCCTGTAGTTCTGGCTTACTTAGTTGGCGCACACGTACTCAAGATGAACCGTGCCCTGCTCTTCGGTGCCATTATTGGCGCCCGTACTTGCGCTCCGGCTATGGATGTCGTTAACGACTACGCTAAGTCCACCATCCCAGCCCTTGGTTATGCGGGTACCTATGCGATTGCGAATATTTTAATGACGCTAGCTGGTACGATTCTGATAATACTAAGTTAATACTCACTTTGACTATGAAATACAAAAAGGCGCTCAATGAGCGCCTTTTGTTTATTGGTTATCTAGTCTGTGATTCGATTAGATTTGAATGAAGTCTGCTTCAACTGCTGGATTCACATCCGCTTCGTAATCTACGCCTTCAACGCCGAAACCAAATAGTTTCAAGAACTCTTCTTTGTACTCAACGTAGTCAGTCAGCTCTTTTAGGTTCTCAGTCGTAATTTGAGGCCATAGCTCACGACAGTGCTGCTGAATGTCGTCACGAAGTTCCCAGTCATCCAGACGTAGGCGGTTCATCTCATCAACTTCTGCCGCGCTACCGTCTTCTTTGTATAGACGTTGGCTGAACATACGGTAGATTTGTTCCATACAACCTTCGTGTACACCTTCTTCGCGCATTTTCTTGAATACCATTGCGATGTACAGTGGCATAACAGGAATTGCAGAACTCGCCTGAGTTACAACAGATTTAAGTACCGCAACATTGGCACTACCACCTGTTACTGCTAACTTGTCGTTTAGCGCTTTCGCTGCACGGTCTAGGTCCATTTTTGCTTTACCTAGTGCACCATCCCAATAAATTGGCCAAGTTAGCTCAGTACCAATGTAGCTATACGCGACGGTCTTACAACCTTCAGCAAGAACACCAGCATCAGACAACGCATTGATCCAAAGTTCCCAATCTTCACCGCCCATTACAGTGACAGTGTCTTTGATTTCTTCTTCTGTTGCAGGCTCAACGCTAGCTTCGATGATCACATCTTTGTTGGTATCAACAGCCGTTGATGTGTAAGTTTCACCGATAGGTTTAAGAGATGAACGAACTAATTCACCAGTTTCTGGCATTTTACGTACTGGAGATGCCAGTGAGTAAACCACCATATCGATTTGACCTAAGTCTTCTTTGATGAGCTCGATAGTTTTCTGTTTCGCTTCATTTGAGAAAGCGTCGCCGTTTAAGCTTTTTGCGTACAGACCTTCTTCACGCGCTAGCTTTTCAAAAGCAGCGGCATTGTAAAAACCTGCTGTACCTGGTTTCTTCTCAGTACCTTCTTTTTCGAAGAAAACACCGATAGTTGATGCACCGCCACCAAATGCCGCAGCGATACGAGAAGATAGACCGTAGCCACTTGATGCACCAACAACAAGAACACGCTTAGGTGCGTTTTTGATTGGACCTTGCGCTTTGGTGTACGCAATTTGTTCTTTTACGTTAGCTTCACAACCAACAGGGTGCGTTGTAGTACAGATAAATCCACGAATTCTAGGTTTGATGATCATATTCAACTTCCTTTAAAAAACCTTGTTAGGATAAAAGTTTCGTTGGGATTTCGCATCTAATTTCTGTAAAAATGCTCTTAAAAGGCAAGTGGTTGGAGCACTATCCCACCATCCACTCCCCAAGAATACAAAAAAGCACCTCATTGAGGTGCTTTTCTTAACATTAGTTGTCTATTATGCCGCCGGATTCAACTGCGACTTTTTTGGGCTATGAGTTCGCACTTCAGAAAAGTCATGACTAAAGTGGTCAACTTGAATCGCCTTGTAGCGCAATTTATCTGCAGCCATGATTTGATCAATTTCTTGCTCAGTTAACACGCCTGCTTCAAATGCTTGCTGCAAACGGTCATGCAGCAGACCTTTACGAGCCACTTTACCATCCTTCGCAGCCTTCATAAGTTTACGCTCCAAAGGTTTAATGTCGTACATTGCAAGGAATGCATTCTCCATTAAGCCTACGCTGTCATCCTCTGATTTTCCGATGTAGCACAGATGCGTGAGGCGATCACGTTGCGCGCCTGGTGTCATCATCGCTTCAGCCAAATTCACACACAGCTCATCACTTGGCTTATTGAAATGATTACCAAGCGGGAACAATAGCCCCTTAAGCACACCGCCAACGTATTTCACAGGGAAGTTGGTGTAAGCCTCATTTAATGACTTAGAAGCGTTATACAAACAGTGTTGAACAGCGTAATGAACGAAGTCTAGATCGCCTTGTTGACGGCCTTCATCTTCATACTTTTTCAAGGCAGCAGATGCCATGTATAGATAGCTTAATCCATCACCCAAACGTGCTGAGATCATTTCTTTACGCTTCAAGTCTCCACCTAAGGTTAACATCGCAAAGTCTGCACTTACTGCAAGTGCACGACTGAGACGAGTAATGTCTTTGTAGTATTGCTGCGTTGGGCCACTCATGTGCGCGTTAACAAATCGAGAACCAGTTAGTGCTGCACCAAATGCACCGAATGTATTACCGAGAGCGTGCTTGATGTGTTTAAAGAGTAAGTTGTCAAATTCTTTCGCACCTTGTTCAGAATCTGGATTCGCCGCAGCTTCCATTTCTTTTAGAACATATGGGTGACATCGAGTCGCACCTTGACCAAAAATCATCAGGTTACGAGTCAGAATATTCGCGCCTTCAACAGTGATAGCAACCGGGATACCAAGGTAATGTTTAGCAAGATAGTTCATTGGACCATCTTGAATCGCACGACCCGCATGGATATCAAACGAATCATTTAGAATGGTACGCGCGATTTCCGTCATGTGGTACTTGGCAATCGCGGTTACAATCCCAGGTTTTTCTTTCATATCGAGAGAAGTCGTCGTTAGCGTACGCGTCGCTTCTAGTAGGTAAGTAAGACCACCAATGCGCCCCATTGCTTCTGCAACACCTTCAAACTTACCGATCGACATTCCAAACTGTTTACGCACGTAAGCATAAGCACCTGTTGTACGTGTAGTAAGGTGACCAATCGCTGTGCCAAGCGCTGGGAGAGAGATACCGCGACCAGCAGAAAGACACTCAACCAGCATACGCCAACCTTTACCTGCATAATCAGCGCCACCGATCAACCAGTCCATAGGGATGAAGACATCTTCACCACGAGTAGGACCATTCATAAACGCAGACCCCAGAGGATCATGGCGTTCGCCTATCTCGACACCTTCATGGTCAGCGGGAATCAACGCACATGTAATGCCAACCTCTTTCTTGTCACCAAGTAGCCCTTCAGGATCCTGCAGTTTAAATGCTAACCCGAGCACTGTCGCAACTGGCGCAAGCGTGATGTAGCGTTTATTCCAACTAACTCGCACGCCAAGCACTTCTTTGCCTTCATGGGTGCCGTAACAAACCACGCCTTGATCAGGTATGCCACCCGCATCAGAACCCGCTTCAGGGCCAGTTAGGGCGAAACAAGGGATGTCTGTACCATCAGCTAAACGAGGCAACCAGTAATCTTTTTGCTCTTGCGTACCATAGTGCGATAGCAGCTCACCAGGACCAAGAGAGTTCGGTACCATTACCGAAACCGCGGTACTGATACTTCGAGTCGCAATACGAGAAACAATGGTTGAGTTCGCCAAAGCGGAAAATTCACGACCACCATATGCTTTCGAGATGATCAAAGAGAAAAATCGCTCTTTACGTAGGTACTCCCATACTTCAGGCGGTAAATCCCTGTCTTCTTTGACAATCTTCTGGTCATCAAGCATTTTTAGCAGAGTTTCAAGCTCATTATCCATAAATGACTGCTCTTCTGCCGTCAGTGTAGGCGTTGGATAATGATGCAATGTTGTGAAGTTTGGCTTGCCTGAGAATAGTTCGGCATCCCACCATACACTACCCGCTTCCATCGCCTCTTTCTCTGTGCTAGACAGAGGTGGCAATACTTTTTTGAACACTTTAAAAGCCGGGTCACTAATCCATTTTCTTCGTAGAGAGCTCATAGTTCAGATCCTTTTGTTCACGTAACCGCTCGGGGTATAATCTTATTATTGGTTTAACTTTCTTATTTGTCTTATGCCAACTGCTTTGCTGACATTCCTGCTGACAAATATGGAATCAGTAAATCTACGACAGATTTCACATCGACTTCCTTTTTAAACTTACTTTCTGCCAGCTCCGAAAGAGCTTGGCTTGAAGCCATCGTAAATACACAGGTTCCTAACGTGAAGTGCAGTCGCCAAAACAACTGTTCTTCACATAGTTCCGGGTTCGCCTTCATTATCGAGAAAGTGAAAAGGTTCAGTACCTCTTCGTATCTGGTGGTAATGAACCAGCGTAGATGACCTTGAACGTCTGTATAACCGCGGCCAATTAACAACATAAATAGCGCAGTACCATTTGGGCGTACATCGTTTAATGTACGTAAAGGTAATCGCAATGACTCAAAGACATCGTCCATGTTGTAGCTATCGCGCGTGTTTAACTCAATTAATGAAGTCTTAATGCTCGGCATTAGTGCTTCTAAATACCTATCTAAAACCGCTCTAACCAGCGTTTTTTTATCGCCAAAGTGATAGTTTACCGATGCTAAGTTAACGTTAGCTTTACCTGTTATCGTTCTTAGCGAAGTATCATTAAAGCCATGTTCAGCAAAGAGTCCTTCTGCGACATCGAGTATTTTTTCTTTTGTTGATGTTCTCGGGGCCATTTTAATCACTCGTATTAAACAACTGTTTGAAAATATACTCCCGAAACTTAAGATTAACAAATGATTAACATCACACTTTAACCAATTGGTCTGACCAGACAGTAAAAGGTGTGATCTAATCTTTTGAAATTCAATCGAATACTCCAGTGAAGCTTGTCAGAAGAAAACGATCAAATTTCTCAGACCATCGCAATTGAAACGCTAACAATAGCCTTGACGGCTCGGAGTAAGCGACGAGAGTATGAAATACATCTTCGGTTCTAGGGGATATAAAATGAGAAACACCGAAGTTAGTCACTTCACCAAGTTGGTAATCCATCTCGATTTTTCTATTACTTTCGGGTGTGTAAGAAGCTAGAAAGCATTAAGTAGAAATTTTTTGAAAAAAAATGGAACTGTTTGGAAAAGGCTCGGTCTGAATATACGTAACAGTTAGGGCATTTGAAGTTTCACTGGCCGTCAAACTTGTTTCCATCTAATTGTTACGTTGCTGCTTTTTTCTTATTAACTCCTATGTTTGTATCCGCCCAGTCAAATTTTCGGCTGGGCTTTTTTTCGCCTATAGATTTGCCAAGCGCCTCTTTCGATGATTTGCCCCAACTCCATAAGCTAGACCTTAGCTGGTCACAAAAGTAACCAGCCTGAAGTGGTTGATGTGCCGATCTGCAGACATAAAAAAGCCTCCCGAATGGGAGGCTTTACTAAACAGTGTGTATCTTACGCTTGCGCTTTCTTAGGCAAAGAAAAGTGCAGTAACGCGTAGCCAAGTAACGCGGCTGTCGTCGAGCCCATTAAGATACCTAGTCGAGCATAGGTATCAAACTCAGGGCTTACATTTCCAAACGCTAAAGAGGAAATGAATATAGACATTGTAAAACCGATACCACACAACACAGATACCGCAAAGATATGCTTGAAGTTAATGCCTTCCGGTAGCTTAGCTACACCCATTTTTACAGCAGCCCAACTAAAGGTGAAGATACCTAGAGGCTTACCAACCAGTAGCCCCAAAGCAATACCTAATGGCAGCATTGAAGTTAGGCCTGACATCGATACGCCTTCTAGCGAAATCCCCGCATTTGCAAATGCGAATAGAGGTAAGATACCAAATGCCACGTATGGATGAAGTGCATGCTCCATGTGCTTAAGTGGGGAATGTTCGCCCTGTTTACCCTTAAGAGGAATAGCAAAGCCGATCACTACGCCTGCAAGTGTTGCGTGAACACCAGATTTAAGTACCGCAAACCATAAGATCGCGCCGACTATCATGTATGGCGTCAGTTTCGTCACTTCCTTCGCATTCAACATGAACAGGACACCAGTCATGATGAAGCCAACAAGCAGCGCCATGCTAGAAAGATCACCTGTGTAAAACAGTGCAATAATAACAACCACGCCTAAATCGTCGATGATAGCGAGAGCTAACAAAAATACTTTAAGGCTTACTGGTACACGCTTACCTAGTAGCGCCATGATACCTAGAGCAAATGCAATATCCGTCGCAGCTGGAATGGCCCAGCCAGAAACCGCCTCTGGGTCGTTAGCATTAAACGCAACGTAAATAAGAGCAGGGGCTAACATACCACCAACCGCTGCAATCGCAGGGAAAATTGCGGTTTCTTTTGATTTTAGCGCTCCTTCAAGTAGCTCTCGCTTCACTTCAAGGCCAATAAGTAAGAAGAAAACAGCCATTAGGCCGTCATTAATCCAGTGAGAAACTGACATACCGAATACATAAGTATGCAGTACAGATTGATAAGTTTCGCCCAGCGGTGAGTTAGCAATGGTCATCGCAATTGCCGCTGCAATTACGAGAAGAATACCACCTGCTGATTCCATTTTGAAAAAGTCACGAATGACATCGTTCATGGTTTCGTCCTTATATTTATTATCTTAATAAACGATTAACAAAGAGTGATAAGAGTGTATAGCTGTCGAAAACTTTAGAATAATCGCTTCTTCAGAGTATAAACTTCGGTTTTTTCGATGTTAAGTTTACTATACATCGTATTTTCCAACATGACACTCAATTTTGATCGGAGATCGTATTTGTACTTGTCGCACCAAATATTTATCAAGATGATGAGAAAATCAGCATAACACGGCTTGTACCATCATGATAACCCCGTACTTTTGAGAAAAAGCTAGGAAGCTTCGCGCACCAAAAAACCACCCGTAGGGGGTGGTTTTCTTCACAACTCAATAGCCTGTCAGCTGCATAAAGCCCCAAGCCTCATTGGAGCCGGAAGCTAAAGTAGGCCCTTCCCAGTAAGGTATTACAAAGGGTAGCCACATATCTGACTTGATAATGCGGGTAGTCAAATTAATTTGATGCTTCGGAATATTGATAATCCACTGCAAAGGTAACCTTCTTCCATTGGATAAACTGGTCACTTGCATTGGTTTAATACTGATATCATCGTCTGAGAGGTTGATGACTTTACCTGAGCGTGTCGACAACGTGCCAAATACGTGCGGTGTTTGCCCATGGTGACGATAACGGCTAACAGTTAATGCTCGACCATCATCTAAATTGAAAACAAACCAATCCCAGCCTTGTTGCCCCTCACCAATTAAGCCGCTGCCCCATTCTTTTTGCGCCCATGCAGAACCCGTCACTGAGAATCGCTTACCATTTAAGCTTAAGCTGCCTTTTACTTTTAAAAATGGAGCACTGAAGCTAAAAGAAGCAACAGATTGCAACGCATGTTTAACTTGGAAGCCTTTGTCTCCATTCACCACAAAGGGGCCGCTTGTCATGGTATTGAGCTCAAGTCCAAACGTATCAGTATTCACATTCAAGTTGCCCGGGAAAGGCGTCGCACCGAGTGATCGCCAAGTCCAATTATCAATCCATAACCTGAAAGGACGATTGATCATACCAGCTTGGCCTATCCCACCTCTAGCTACCCGTTGCTCTTTCCATACATGCGAGCCATGACTGACGACAACATGTGAAATGTACAATTGAGGGTTCTGCCAACCGCTGGTTTCTCGCTCGTCCGTCGCAACCCTGAAATAGCTCCATTGAACATTGTAGATCTTGCCTTGCTCATCTTTTAGCTTCGCAAAGTAGTGCCACCATTCATGCTGATACTCGGGATGAAAGCGAAAGTCTGAGGGTAAAGAGACATGCTCATTAGGTAGTACAGGCTCGAAAATCGTTTGATTTTCACGCGTTAAGATAGAATCAAGTTCGCTTTCTCGTGTTGCTGTCGCCTCTAACCAAAAAGTTGAGTAAAAAGCAGCCCCAGTCAGAAAAGCGAACGTAACAACAATGAGCGTTGAAACCAACAAGCGTTTTTTAGAGCCCATTTTTTTCATTACAACGCGTCCCTTAATGACTTCATCGGTGTACTTTTGATCATTCTAATAACTGGCAATGCGCCAGCAACCATGATGGCAAGCATCGCCCAAGCAATGGTTTGAGCATACTCCCATGGAATCGTTTGAAGCTCTAGAGACCAGCCAAATGATTGCTTAATGATAATATCAACGATCAAATGTGCGAGCGCCAAGCCGAGCGGCACTGCAATAATCGCAGAAATGGCTCCGAAGACGAATAGCTGCAAACCACCTAATACGACAAGTTCTTTTCCGGACACACCCATGCACCTTAATAAGGAAAAATGCCGCTGCCGTGAAAGTTCTCCTGCCAACGTCGCAAAGAATAAACCAAACACTGCAATAATCAGCGTGATATTGCCCAAGGTTCCTGCTATCGCAAAGGTATGATCAAACACTCTCATTGCTTGGCTATAAATATTACCGTTATCAAACACACGATCTTGCGGGAGACGGAATACATTCTCTAAGCGATTTTTCAGCCCTTCTCCATTGACGTTATCTTTTAATACTACGCCAAGACCAACATTACCCGTACCTGCAAATGCATACAGCCAATTCCGGTGCGACATCATCACCTGGCTATATGGGTTTCCATAATCGTAGTAAACGCCTACGACTTGCCAGTCACCACCAAGCGGTTCTTGCAAGTTAATGAAATCGCCAGGGCGGATATCCAGCTTCAAGGCCATCGACTCACTGACCATTAAGCTCTTGGTAGCGTGCAGTTGATACCAGTAATTTGGGACACCTAACTTGACGGTAAGTGAGTCTAACTCACCTTCAGAAGAGCCCGTACTCACAACTTGCAGAGCACCATGCTCGGTCGGCATATCTTTTTCCCAGCGCCACCAAACCGAGTTCACCTCTGGCTGATTCTGGAGCCATGCGCTCATCCTAGCGGCTGAATTGTTGGTCGGATAGATGTACACATCAGCCGCTAATCGCTGATTTAGCCACTTATCGGTTGTATCTCGAAAGCTTCCGACCATCGTTTCTACACCAATGTTTGCCGCCAGCGCTAACATAAACGCCATCGTAGCCACACCGCGATAGCTCATGCTCGCTGCTGCATCAGCAAAAAACCAACGGACACGAACCCATCGCATGGTATAAGAAAAACTTTGGAACATATGCCACATAATAAATGGCATAAACAACGCCACACTAACCAACATCAGCGCAATAATAGCAAAGCCGGTTTCTTGTGTTTTCGGCGCCTGATATACCGCTATTGCAGCGACACAAAACGCACATGCCGCAAGCGCCTGCCAAGAGAACTCTCTTCCAGCAAATCGCATTAGCGACAGTCGAGAAGAAAGGCGGATTGGTTGTGACTTCAACAAACGGATTAATGGCCACAGACACGATATCAACGCACCCATCGCTGCCATGATTAGACTGTATAAGCTAGATTGCCATGACCATCCTATGGTTAAGCCTACGTTGGCATCATACAAATCACTCAGGCTCGAAGACACTGCTGGGATAAGTTCATTTGCTAAGATCAAGCCAAAAAAGTTACCACACGCCCACGCAATAAAGACGAGCAAAGACAACTCTAGCAATAAGGCTTGCGCTAACTGTGTTCCGTTAACACCAGTCTGTCTCAAAATACCTACCAAACGTTGTCGCTGGATGAAAGACAGAGACATCGCTTGATAAAAAATAAACAACCCAACCAAAAACGAGAGCATTCCCATCGCGGTGAGATTCATATGGAATGCGTTAGTTAGCGACTCAAGCTCAGTACGCGTATTCCTAACAAGCGTCATTCCGTTTGGCAACATGTTTTTCAGTGCTATCAGCTTTTCCTCTGGCATTTCGCCACAAGAAATCGCAGACAAACCTGAGCTCCGCTTGAGCATACGCAACAACGATATATCAGTAACCAACCGAGTACCCGAAAGCATCTTGTCCTTATCTACTTGAATAGGCCCAAGACGGCTTCCGTCATTCATCTCAATGAAGTCCCCATCCTGCCAACTCATGTAAGCGGCTAAATCTTGACTAACGAGAATAGGATAAGGGGGCTTCATTAGAGATAAAACAGGCATCTCACCTAGCGATTTTCCTTGTTGTAGTGGGATCATCGCGACAGGATCAATCCCCACCAACATCAGGCTCATATCGGTCTTGGCATCTAGATGAAGCACGTCAAACGGTGCACATTGGTTAAACCCAGCTCGACGTAACTGAATATAGAAACCTTGAGGAATTTTATTGGCAGAGTGCTTCGTTCGGATTCGGTACGGCAAAGGATTGGAGAAAAGCTTTTCACCAGTGGCATAACTTTGTTTTGCATGCTGGTTGATAGAAGTAACACCAACAAGGAGGGACACGCCTAAAGTTAATCCCAGCCAGACAAGAATAATTTGTAGAGGGTAACGACGGTAATGACCGAGTAGTGCCTTAACTACGGGCCATAACATGTAGCTGCCCTCCTTGAAGTCGAATCTTTCCTTCCATATGGGCGGCCACTTTTTCACTGTGCGTCACTAACAGCAAAGTACACTCCAGTTGGCGAGCGAGGCTCGTTAGTAAGCGCATTACTGCTTCTGCGTTTCGCTCGTCTAGGCTACCAGTTGGCTCATCAGCAAGCAGGATTTTTGGCTCCATATAGAGTGCACGAGCAATCGCCGCACGTTGTTGCTGACCACCAGACGCCTCTTCCGGATAACGTCCTAGCAATGGCATTAAGTCCAAAGCAGAAAGAATTTGACGCCACAACTCTTTATCTTCCGGCAGACCTTTTAACTGACGACAAAAACGAATATTGTCGGCAATATTAAGTGTAGGAAGCAGGTTGAATTGTTGGAAGATATTCCCAATATTGTTACGGCGATAAAGGGTTCTTAAATGCTCCGGTGCTTCATGCATAGCAAAATTTGGAAACTGCACTTCACCAGAGTCGGCAGTATCTAATCCGGCGATTAAATTCAGCAGAGTACTTTTACCCGAACCACTTTCTCCCATCAGAGCAACTTGGTCGCCTTGCTGCAATGTTAATTCTGCCCCTTGTAATACAGGGTGAAACTCTCCCCCGTCTACATAGCCTTTACATAGGTCTGACAGTTTTAACATTGATTATGCCGCTCGGATGGTGTTTAAAAATTGGGATCAGAATCTACACTAAAATCCTGTTAGTAGAAAGTATTTTGAATGCTTGATCACACTATGGAAGTACAAATGCAACTCGATTCACTTTCTGTTGCTAATTTTGTTGACGTTTTGAGCAGATTTTTGCAGCCAAAATAAACTCTGTTCCTCCTTACTGGCCAATCAGGTTTTTCATCCATTTTCGGCTAACCATTCTTGGCAAGCAAATCACCCACTTCACAACTTCTTCTGTCAAAAAGAGTAAGTAAACCCATTGTGGGTCCCAATTGAGATAAATCGCTGCAAATGCTGCGAGTGGAATCCCGATCACCCACTGCGCCAAGATGTCTTGATACAAACAAAACTTAACATCACCGCCCGCACGTAATACACCAACAATAGCCATCATCGGCACCGAGCGTAGCACGACACCCAACGCTAGAATCACCATAAACTGTTCAGCTAGCTCGCGAGTGTCCGTTGTCAGTGCACTAAACGCATTAAGGATCCATTGATTTGACACTATCAACAAGACGGCGACCACAAATGCGATAAGCACATTCAAAATGACCGTAGCCCATGCTTGATAATAAACGGGTTCAAAATTACGAGCGCCGAGCTGGTTCCCGACTAGAACTGCAGCCGCATTCGATAAACCAATCATCATCGCCAATGCGATCGACTCAACAGGTGTCATTACGGAAAGTGCCGCCAAACCTTGTACACCTGCTTGCCCCATGATGGCGTGATAAGCAAACAGCCCACCAGCCCACGCCAAGAAGTTAAATGTGGTGGGCAAAGAGAGGCTCAAGAAACGCGTAATTTTATCTAAGACCAATCCTGCGCGTATATCATCCCAACCAAATGCGATTATGTGCTTTTTCAACCATAGATAACCAAACAAGCAACCTACTTCGATCGCGCCACTGATTACCGTTGCGATCGCTGCTCCCGTAATACCCAGAGCAGGAAAGCCTAATTGACCAAAAATTAAAACCCAGTTAAGAAACACATTAGATAAAATGCCTATACCACTAAAAAAAGTGCTTAGGCCTGGTTGGTGCATCGCCCTTAGGCCCACCGACATACTGGCCACACATGCAACAGCAAACATGCTAACCGACGAAATAATGAGATAGCTGGCCCCTAGCTCAATCACTTCTTGTGAATCGGTAGTCAAGCTCATGATGAGTTGTGGAAAAACAACAAACAAAGCAACAGCAATCGCAGCAAACATCATTGCGATCATCCATGTTAAAGCGGTACTGCGACGCACCCCAACTTTATCGCCAGCCCCCCAATATTGAGCGGTTAACAACGCACCGCCCGTTGTCACCCCAACTAACATGATGGTGGTGACGAAAGTCGCGCGCGCAGCAACTCCAACAGCGGCAATTTCAGCTTCACCAAGTTGACCAAGCATAAGAACATCGACGAGGCTTCTGCTAGAAAACATCATGCTTTGCAGTGTAATTGGTAACGCGATTGCAAATAAACGACGTAAGAATGCTTTATCTGCGTGTATTGAGAGTTGAGAAAGAAAAGTCACAAGCGCTCCAACGACAACTTATTGATAGAATGGGGAAAGTGTCTCATGATTATACTCTGTGGTGTTTATTCCACCAACGATAAAAGGACAGATAATGAAAAAGGTGTTGGTGCTAGGC
Source organism: Vibrio sp. 1249-1 (assembly GCF_033340495.1). NCBI lineage: Bacteria > Pseudomonadati > Pseudomonadota > Gammaproteobacteria > Vibrionales > Vibrionaceae > Vibrio > Vibrio sp. 1249-1. The sequence goes on along the minus strand of NZ_JAWOWJ010000002.1, from coordinate 311,316 downwards.
GCCTCGGGTTACATTGGCTCTCAACTTCTTCCGTTACTTTTAGATAAAGGTTACGCCGTCACAGCAGCGGCGCGACATATTGATTATTTAGAGTCAAGAACTCAGCCTCACCCTAATTTAACGTTAAGGTATCTCGACTTGGCTGACGCAGAGACCACGAAGGCTGTAGTGAACGATTTTGATTTAGTCTTTTTTCTCGTGCACGGGATGGCTCAAGGTGATGACTTTGTTGAGTACGAACTAAACCTTGCTTTGAACTTCAAATATGCGTTGGAACAAAGCTCCGTCGAGCATGTTATCTATTTGAGCGCTATTCAACCTCAAACCGGAAACTCTCGCCATTTAGCCGCTCGTAAAGCCACGGGAAAAATAATTCGACAGTCTGGTATTCCAGTAACTGAATTGCGTGCAGGCGTTATCATCGGCCCCGGCTCTGCTGCTTTCGAAATCATGCGTGACTTTGTCTACAACTTACCTATTTTGATCGCGCCTAAATGGGTCGACTCAAAAGCGAACCCTATTGCCTTGCCCAATCTCAACCACTATTTGTTGAAGTTAGCAGAAGCCCCCTCTCCAGAAGAAAGTCAAATTTATGAAGTTGGTGGGCCAGATACACTTAGCTACCGCGAACAGTTCAAAGTCATTTGCCGAATCACGAACAAGCCGTATCGACTGTGGTCGACCCCGCTACTTACTCCGAAAATGGCATCGTACTGGCTAGGTTTAGTTACCTCAGTGCCAACTAGTATCGGTAAAGCATTACTTGCGGGCTTAGAGCACGACTACATTGCAAACTCCAAAGCGATTGAAGAACGATTTCCTCAAACGCTGATCAGCTACGAGCAAGCGGTAACTGATACCATTCAAGATGAAGGCACATTTGTACGCAGTAATGTCTGGGGGTTTGAACCCGCAGCGCTTCGTCGATGGCAACCAGGATATGGCTATTACCCAAAACAAGCTGGAGCGAGCATTAAAACTCATGCCTCCGCTGCGGCATTATGGAAAGTGGCGCAAAAGATCGGGAGTCGCGAAAAAGGCTATTACTTTGCCAACATCTTGTGGCGTACACGTGAATGGCTCGATATCTTTTTTGGTGGCGGAAAACCGATTCGCGTTTCTCCTCCTGGACCAGAGCTTAAAGTCGGTGATTTTATTGACTCTTGGAAAGTGATTCGCTGCGATAATAATCAGTTTCTTTCACTGTTTTTTGGTATGAAAGGCCCAGGCCTTGGGCGTTTAGAAATTACCATCAAAGATCTCGGTGACGAACGAGAGCTGGATATTACCGCCTGGTGGCACCCGCAAGGGTTTCTTGGGCTGCTTTATTGGTTTGCAATGATGCCAGCCCATCTTTTCATATTTAAAGGCATGGTCAAAGCCATCGCGAAAGAAGCAAACCGTTTAGAAAACAAAAAGCCCCAATAACAGGGGCTTCTAAACACTCAAAATGTCACTTTAGTCAGCTTTGAACGAGAGTGGAATTTCGGCTAACTGGTTGCCTTCGTTTGCTGGAAAAATAAGGTACTCGCCATGGTATTTCACCATCGATTTGTAGTCTGTTACCTTATGAACCATAAAGCCCGCTTGCGCTGCTTTCTCAACAAACTCAGCATGATTGCCACGCACAAACCAACTCATTGGCTTTACGAGCAACTCGCCATCAAAACAGCTTTCGCATTGGTCTGCACATAACGCTAAAGAGTTTTGACCTTCAGTGAAGATTTGTACTTTGCCGCACCCAATCAGTTGCTCAGATGTTGAGACTTCCCAGCCTGCTTGCTCCATCAAATCAAGAAAAGACTCAATATCTGAATCTTTGAACACTTTGGAGTCTTCACCTTCAGGGAAGAATTGCGCATAAAAAGAAGAAATACGTTTAAAGATAAACAACAAACCAGCATCGTTCCCCTTTGAGCGACCTGCTTTTTGCCAACGCGTTAAGTCATCGCCTACCGTACGTCCGAAACGTTGTGATTTTAGCGCCTTTGTTACCCAACGCACTAAATAATGGTTATTCGCAACAGGGGCATTGGCTAACTTACCTGAGCGATGCTCTTGATCTAACTCTTCAAGTGCTGAGTTAACCAAGTTTTGAATTTCTTTGGTGTAATTCGACATTACGCCTTTCTTCCTAAAGTCCAATAAAACAGTGCTGAAAGCACAGAACAAGCAAACATTACGATGATCATCGGCCAAGCAACATTCCCGGGCAGTGATGCCACCAGCGCACCAACCAATGAACCGATACCGAATCTTAATGTCCCCGCTAGAGACGACGCCGTACCCGCCATTGATGGGTAACCACTTAAAAGCAGCGCCATCGCGTTACTACCTATCGTCGACAATGTACCGATAAACAGCACAACAAAAGGTACAATGCCCCATAATCCGAAGTCCATTAACCAACTTACGAATAAACCAATCCCCGCCAAAAGTTGCACGAACAACCCAAAACGAAGCATGGCATGGGAACCAACTTTCTTCACCAAGCGACCATTAATACTGGTCATGATGATCATCGCCACAATGTTCAAACCAAATAGGTAACCAAAGTGGTCTGGTCGAACACCATATAAATCAATATAAACAAAAGAACCCGCCGTCAAAAATGCAAACATTCCGGAAAATGAAAACGCACCTGAGAGCATCAAACCGATCGCTTCAGGATTGGAGCATAATCTGGCGTAGTTTCTCAGCGTCGTGCGGAAACGAAGAGGCTGACGATTTTCAGGCTGTAACGTTTCAGGGATTTTCCAAAGTACGAGAAAAATCACAACTACAGCGAAAATAGCTAGTACCCAAAAAATGGAACGCCAACCAAACCAAATCGCGAGATGGCCACCGATCATCGGTGCCACCAACGGCGCAATAGTAATGACCAGAGTAACGAAGGACATTGCGCGTGCAAAGTCTTCACGGTCAAACATGTCACGCACGACAGCTTGGATAATGACCGCCGCTGCCGCGCCAGCAAAACCTTGTGCCGTACGTACATAGGTCAGCGCATCAATGCCATTTGTTGTCGCACTCACAACAGCAGCCAAGCCGAAGAAAAGTACGCCTAAAATCAACACAGGTCTGCGACCAAAGCTATCGGCAAGCGGCCCGTGAATTAACTGGCCGATCGCAAAACCCGCGGTATAAGCCGTCAACGTAATCTGAACCGCGCCAGGCGCGACCCCCAAATCTTTCGCAATTGTTGGCATCGCAGGCAAATACATATCGATCGCCAAAGGCGTCAAAGCACCAATCGCTCCTAGTACCAGAAACAATAGAAAACTGATTTGGGATTGCGGAGCACTTTGAGCTTTTTCTGTCATTCTTTTACCTCTTGTTGGAGCCCTACCGTCAATACTTGCAGAACAAAGTGAAAATAACGGAAGTTCTCATATCGCTGAATGTAGAAGCCAAAAACCTGTTCTATCCAACGTTCGAGAATCATAAGGGCAAATATGTACCAAGGTGTGACCTTGACGAACTCGACATAGAAAAGCATGTGAAAGCGAAATGTGTTTATGGGAAACAAACACAATGCAGTAAAAATGATGGCGTTGACACCATCATTCCATTCACCGTAGCCGAAGGCTTTGCAATAAGAGTATGCATGCATCAGCTAAATGCAAAGGCATATCACTGAGATGAGTAAGCACACCGGAATTGTCTAGGCACTAATTTTGGTAGGAAAATTTATTTTGAGCCAATTCCTACCAAAAGACTAGTTCCTATTAGGAACTAAAGAATTTCCCATGCCGACAATTAATTCCAAATAGAATCAATTTCTTCTTGCGTGAGGTGGCGATAATCACCTGGTTCTAGTGCCTCATCAAGTTCGATAGAACCAATACGCTCACGATGTAAGTACTCAACTTTATTTCCTAACGCCGCGAACATACGTTTCACTTGGTGATACTTACCTTCCACGATAGTTAACAATACTTCATTCTCGGCCTCGTTCACGATTTCCAAACGAGCGGGCAATGTTGCTTCTGATTCATTGCGCAAAATGATGCCTTGTTCGAGCTTTTCCGCGTAATCTGGCTGAATAGCATCGACGAGCCAAACACGGTACGTTTTCTCACACTTATGCTTAGGTGAGGTAATACGGTGAGACCACTTACCATCATCCGTAATCAACACTAAACCAGTTGTGTCGACATCTAATCGGCCCGCAAAGTGAAGGTTTTCAATTTTAGGCTCATCAAGCAATGCGAATGCAGTTTGGTTGTAGCCATCTTCATGTGAACAAACAAAGTCAGCAGGCTTATACAACATAATGTAACGAGGACCAGGAGCACCAATAACACGGTCTTCCCACATCACTTCCGCACCTTCAGGTACTTTAAATGCACCACTTTTTTGAACCTCACTGTCTACGGTGATGTCTCCACTTTTGATGATCTTTGTTGCCTGTTTGCGTGTTGCACCCAGAGCGTCACACAAATATTTATCTAAACGCATGAATACCTCATTGAATTATACCCAAGTGATCTCTAAATCTTGGTTTAAAGGTCACTTGGGTATAAAAGTCAGGTATTATAGCGTTCCTCGTTCGAATAGTTGAGCAATTTCACATATTTTCATGTACACACTTCGTCCTTATCAAGCCGACTCGGTTAAAGCCGTTATTCATTACTTTCGTAAACACTCGACACCAGCAGTGATCGTGCTGCCAACCGGTGCAGGAAAAAGCTTGGTGATCGCAGAACTTGCTCGCCTTGCGAAAGGACGAGTGTTAGTCCTCGCCCACGTAAAAGAACTGGTCGAGCAAAACCACGCAAAGTATGAAGGTTATGGTTTAAAAGGTTCCATCTTCTCAGCAGGATTGGGACGAAAAGAAACTGACCAGCAAGTCGTGTTTGCTTCGGTTCAATCGGTCGTACGTAACTTAGATTCGTTCAAAAACCAGTTTTCTCTGCTCGTTATTGATGAGTGCCATCGTGTGCCAGATGACAAAAACAGCAGCTACCAAAAAGTTATTACTCACTTACGAGAACTGAACCCTGGCATTAAGGTGCTAGGACTAACTGCAACGCCCTATCGTTTAGGAATGGGCTGGATTTATCAGTATCACACCCGAGGTCAAGTGCGAACCGAAGAGCCTCGATTCTTCCGCGATTGTATTTTCGAACTGCCGATCCGTTACTTGCTCGACGAAAACTTCCTCACTCCAGCCCGCATGATGGATGCGCCCGTTTTGTCTTACGACTTCTCTCAGCTGAAGCCCGCTAACACCGGACGCTACAAAGAAGCAGAAATGGACATGGTGATCGATAAAGCCAAACGTGCGACTCCACAAATTGTTGAGCAAATCATGCAATATGCGAAAGAGCGTCAAGGTGTCATGATCTTCGCTGCAACTGTTCGACACGCACAGGAGATACACAGTTTATTGCCAGAAGGCGAAACTGAAATCGTCATTGGTGATACACCTACGCCGGAGCGCGATGCGATCATCCAAGCGTTCAAGAATCGTCAAATAAAATACTTAGTCAATGTTTCGGTACTGACAACCGGGTTTGATGCGCCGCATGTCGATTTAATCGCGATTTTGCGACCAACAGAGTCAGTCAGTCTGTACCAACAGATAGTAGGACGAGGATTACGCTTATCAGACGGAAAATCAGAATGTTTAGTGCTTGATTACGCAGGCAACAGCTACGATTTATACCAACCTGAAGTCGGTGATCCCAAACCAGACTCTGACAGTGAAATTATCACGATTCCTTGCCCGGCTTGCGGATTCAATAACAACTTCTGGGGTAAGTTGGATAGTAACGGTTTCTTGGTTGAACATTTTGGCAGACGTTGCCAAGGTTACTTTGAAGATGAAGACACAGGCGAACGTGAACACTGTGGCTACCGTTTTCGTGCCAAATACTGCGGTGAATGTGGTGCGGACAACGATATCGCTGCACGAATTTGTCATGAGTGTGATGCGACGCTCGTAGACCCAGATAAAAAGCTAAAAGAAGCCCTTAATCTCAAAGATGCATTAATCTTTGAATGCACAGAAATGGACCTATCTGTATTTAAGTCCAGTGATGGTAAATCTCAGCTAAAGGTGACGTATTCTGGTGAACCATACCAAGGCGAAGGCAATGCGTTAGTTCATGAGTTTTGGTCATTGAGTACCAAAAAACAAAAACAAACGTTTAAAGATCAGTTCGTACGCCCCCACTTAGCAGACAAGCATCGCCCTTTTGAAGAGGCTTCACCGACACGCGTTGTCGCTAATCAACATCGTTTCCGTTTGCCTCAGTTTGTTATTGCTAGAAAATCTGGTCGCTTTTGGAAGCTGCGAGATAAAATTTTTGAAGATGAGTTGAAATAACATCCACAACACATGGCAAAACTTAATTAGCTGATTCACTCTCTGTTCATCTATATCCGATATACTGCGGCTAACGCTCCAGAAAAGGTTTGACTATGTATAAAGCAACGACTTCTCTACATTCTGCGTTACTTTTCGGCCTTATTGCGACATTCATGTGTGCACCAAGTTTTGCCAAGCATGACAACGAGTACACATCACAAAATGGCCACGCCATCGTGCAAGATGTCGAAAAGCCAGGAACACGCATCGAATTCGATGAAGATCAAGATGAGGTCTATCGCGCGGTTCAACAAGGATATATACGACCATTTTCGGAACTTTACGCCGCAGTAGAAAACGACTTATACGGCCGCATCATCAAGGTCGAGCTTGAAGAAGATGATGATGCTTGGGTGTATGAATTGAAAATTCTGTACAACAATAGCGTCCTGAAAGTTGAGTACGACGCCGCCACGCTGGAAATGCTTGAGATCAAAGGTCGCAGCTTTAACAAAGCGTTAAAGCCGCAAAACAACTAAACTTGTCTAATGCGTAATCCAGACACGATGCGTAACTTACTTCGATAAAAATCCAAACATAATAAGAATCATCAATATGAAAATACTTGTTGTTGAAGATGATCCTCGTTTAGGCGAGCAAATCATCGAAACATTAGAAAGTACCGGCTGGGTACCAGAATTGTCCCAAGATGGCATAGACGCTCTGTATCGCGCGACTTCGGAAGAATGGGACGCCATTGTTCTTGACCTCGGCTTGCCAAAACTGGATGGTCTTACCGTCCTAAAAGGCATCCGAGATGAAAACATTAATACTCCTGTCGTGATTTTAAGCGCTCGCGACACCCTAACGCAGCGAGTTGAAGGCTTAAACGCAGGTGCAGACGATTACCTAACTAAACCATTTGAAATGGTTGAGCTTATCGCTCGTATTCGTGCACAGCTTCGAAGAGCCTCTGGTAATGCCTCTCCTGTGATGCAAATTGGCGACTTGAGCTTGGATACACGCACTTCTAAAGTCATGTGGCAAGGGCAAGCGGTAAGCTTGACGGCGCTAGAGTATAAAGTGGTCGCTTACTTTATGCATAACCCGGAAAAAGTGATTTCTCGAACCGAACTCGTCGAGCACATTTACAAACAAGACTTTGATCGTGACTCCAACACAATCGAAGTTTTTATCGGCCGAATTCGCAAAAAAATCGCACCAAAGATCATCAAAACTGTCCGAGGGTTGGGATACCAATTAAATGCCGAATAGAAACAGGCTACCGTTGAACGCAATAAAACGACTGAGTATCAAAAGTCGCCTCGTTTTAGCGGCGATCGTTTGGTTAACGGCAATGATCCTCGCCGCTGGTGTGACGATACCGACGCAGGTCTACAACTATATGGTTGATGACACTCGCTCACAGCTCAGCATTTTTATGGATGAAGTCGCAGCACAGTTAGAAGTCGATAACACCGGGCATCTTTCACTCGCAGCTCAGCTATCAGACCCTCGATTTAACCGACCTTACAGTGGTTTGTATTGGAGTGCCTCTACAGAGGCAAGCCTCGAACGTTCTCGTTCGTTGTGGGACAAAAAAATCGAATACAAAGGTTTGGATAAAGATGCGTATGGAGCAAGAGGCGAAAAACTAATTACGCTAGAAAAAGCACTGTATCTTCCTGATTACGATGGTCCTATTCACATTATTATTGGTATTGACGAAGAGCCCATTAAAAATACCCTTCAAACGTTAATCGGCCAACTTTGGCTTATTTTGGGTTTATTATTCGCGGGCGTACTTACCGTCATTTTACTGCAAATTGCTTGGTCATTGAGTCCGCTTACAAAGCTACAAAAAGAATTAGCCGAGCTGAAGTCTGGTAATAAAAAGAGTCTAGAAGAAACCTACCCAAAAGAGATTTCTCCTCTAATCTTCGACCTCAACGCTCTGCTGTTCCATTACCAAGAATTACTAGAGAGAGCTCGCAATCATGCAGGTAACCTATCTCATGCACTTAAAACGCCACTTTCTGTTCTAAAAAATGAAGTTCAGACGTTAGAACCTGAGGCACAATCCCGTCTCAGAGCTCCAATCAATCAAATACAAGACCATATCGATTACCATTTGGGTCGTGCCCGTATGGCCGGATCGATGAACATATTATCAGTGAAGTCGAACCCAGCAGATCGTGTGGATGCTATCTCAATGGCGTTTGATAAAGTGTATGCGAGCCGAAGCATTACCTTAATTAATGAACTTGATTCAGAGCTGAATGTAGCAGTAGAGCAGACCGATCTCGATGAAATGCTAGGTAACTTGCTAGAAAATGGCTATAAGTGGGCCAACAGCATGATTCGTGTGCACTCCTCTCAGGATAAGGAAAATATACACATCATTATTGAAGATGATGGGCCAGGCATCCCTAAAGAGAAACTGAGTCAAGTAATCAAGAGAGGAGTTAGATTGGATGAAACAACCCCTGGCTCAGGTCTTGGTCTAAACATAGTCAGTGAAATGGCACACAGTTACCGAGGTCAGTTAACATTGGATACAAGCGCTTTAGGTGGATTAAAAGCATCTTTAGTCTTACATCTCAGCCGAACATAAAGCATATAACACATAAACTTTGTTTTTCGGACCATGATCAGTAAACCGATGAAAATGAAGTCGATGTGAACAAAATCCAAGCAAAGCGTTAAAAGGGATAGCCTTCCACCCCGCTAAATCATACCTTTTTGTTGATTTGGATACGATTTGGGTTGCCCATTTATAATTGGAATGATAGTATCCGCGCTCGCTTGAACAGTTCCTGTTTCAAGCTTTACCACGAACAACAAGGTCGCATTGTTGATTGTGAACATTTGATTTTTACTAATTTGAGAGTAAATACTATGAAATTCGAAGCAGTAGTACGTACTGAACTAGGTAAAGGTGCGAGCCGCCGCCTACGTCACGCTGGCAAATTCCCTGCAGTTGTATACGGCGGTGAAGAAGCAGCAGTAGCTATCGTTCTTAACCACGACGACATCGTAAACCAAATGGACAAGCCTGAATTCTACGAAGGCATCGTTCTAGTTATCGATGGCAAAGAAGTTAAAGTTAAGCCACAAGACGTTCAACGTCACGCGTTCAAGCCAAAAGTTGAACACATGGACTTCATCCGCATCTAATTCCCTACCAAGGAATTAATCGGATTAAATCCAAACCTTTTGCATAAAAGATAATCGGACTTACCAACCGAGACATCTAAAAAATTTCAAAACCCCGGAGTCTTACCACCTCCGGGGTTTTACTATATTTAGCATATAGCATTTGATTTATGAGCGGGCAATATACTTCACTAAAGTGAGATCGGTCAGCGTCATACTCTCAATCACTTCCGACTCTTCCTCTCCAGTACGCACAAAACCACACTTCTTGTAAAAGTTAAGCCCCTGTTGATTAGTATCCAGTGCTTTCAAACTGATCTGCATAACTGACGTAGAGAGCAAACGTGTCTCTAACTCATCTAACAGTGCACTTCCTGCTCCTTGCCCATAATGTAGCGGCGTAACGTAGCAACATGTCACTAATGCCGTTTTATCTTCGCTGGTGTGGTTAGGTAACTCGTAACTTAAAAAGCCAACAATTTCTCCTTGCCTCTCAACTACGATCAATTGGGCCAGTTGCTCCGTCATCACTCGTGCCCACATCCTTTCTCGACGCTCAATCGTAAACTGCTCTATGTAGCTCTTTGGCATTAATCCTTTATACGTCACCTGCCAAGAATCAACGTGTATCTTGGCGATTTGGGCTGCTTCCTTTTTGAGTGCGTCCCTTACTGTGTATCTCATAAGCATCCTTTATTAGCGTTCACCACTTACAAATTCTTTTAACCCTACCCTTTAAACCAAAGCTCAAAGATAACAGCTACAGTCGCAACGCTTTACATTAATCCATTTCATTTTCATTAATTAAATGATAGTTCACATCATAATATTCGAAGAAGAACGATCCATTATTTACTTTTCATTTTGACTCATTAGGTTGAATCTATTTGTTTAAACACTCGAGTGTCAAATGCGGAATAAGCACGATAAGGTATCGGATGAGGATAAATAAACGATGCCTAAAGCATAAGGTTTCTAAACGATCGCAATTATAGTAAAGAGATAAATACAATTTTTGATAGAGTTAGGCAGAATAAAGCCATAATCAAATGAGTTTCAATTCTGTGCTGTTCATTATGCATACAAACCGAGCCCCTCATCATTAGAGCGAAAATTTATAACGATTTGTGTCATACCTATTAGGGAAAACATAAACTTGGCAAAATTATCACCAAAATCAGCGTAATACTTCGCAAAAATGCGCATTGATTCACACAAACAACACACATTCAATTAACTACCTCACAAAAAATAGAGCTAGCTATATAAAATAAATACTAAATACCAATTCTGTTTATTTATAGACGTAGTTTGCAGGCTTATTAATTCATTTCTCCGATAGAAGTATAAATAAGAGATAGATCACTAAAGTTTCACATTAATTCCGTATATTTCACGCCGTAACAATAACAAAATCACAAAGAAAGGATCCCTTATGAAGTTTTCCAAATCTCTTTTGGTAGTGGCAGTGGGCGCTGCGCTAGCAGGATGCGGCTCAGACAGCGACAATTCTCCAGTAACCTGCGAGACTGCAGATTCTTGTACTAAGTTCACCGTTCTCCACACTAACGATAACCATGGTCGCTTTTGGCATAACAGCGACGGCGAATACGGCATGGCTGCGCGTCACACTTTAATCGAATCTATCCGCGCAGAAGTCGAAGCAAAAGGCGGTGAAACCATTCTGCTATCTGGCGGTGATATTAATACCGGTGTACCAGAATCAGACATGCAAGATGCGGTTCCAGACTTCGTAGGGATGAACCTACTTGGTTACGATGCAATGGCTGTCGGTAACCACGAATTTGATAACTCACTAGATATTCTCGATATGCAAGCCGAGCTAGCTGACTTCCCTATGCTGGCTGCGAATATCTATAAAAAAGATACAAACGAGCGTTACTTCGCCCCTTACAAAGTATTTACTATCAACGGCCTTAAGATCGCTGTTATTGGTCTAACAACGCAAGACACTGCGAAGCTAGTCAATCCAGACAACGTATCAAACATCCACTTCGAAGACCCTCAAGTAGAAATCAAAAAGGTACTGAAGGAAATCGAAGAGAACGAAAAGGTAGACCTAGTATTTGCAACGACGCACATGGGTCACTACGAAGATGGTAAAAACGGTAGTGAAGCACCAGGTGACGTGAAACTCGCTCGCTCTCTTGAAGAAGGACAGCTAAACGCTATCATCGGTGGTCACTCGCAAAACCCTGTATGTATGGAACCAGGTACCAATGAGTATGCTGATTTCAAACCTGGGGATGATTGTGCCCCAGACCAACAAAAAGGCACTTGGATTATGCAAGCGCATGAGTGGGGTAAATATGTGGGTCGTGCAGACTTCGAATACTACGACGGCAAGCTTCACTTAGCGAATTACGCACTGATTCCTGTAAACCTTCTAGACGAAAACGATGAAGTTATCGGTGAACGAATTCAACAAGATGCAACGGTAAAAGCGTTACTACTGCCATACCAACAACAAGGTCAAGAGTTATTAGATGAGAAGATTTCTAATACGACGGGTAAGTTAGAAGGTGATCGTAACGTAGTTCGCTCTCAACAAACTAACCTAGGTCACCTACTCGGCGAGGCATACCGTACTTACAAAACGGTAAATGCTGACTTTGGTGTGATGAACTCTGGCGGCGTGCGTGATTCAATCCAAGATGGTGATATCACTTACCGTGACGTACTAACGGTTCAGCCATTTGGTAACTTCGTGACTAAAGCAACTATGACAGGTAAAGAAGTTAAAGAATACCTAGACGTGGTTGCGACGAAATCTGCAGGGTCTGGTGCTTACGCTCAACTAGATAACATCACTTTAGATGTAAATTGTGATGCTGGCTCAGTAACCATTACCGATATTAACAATAAAGGCTTCGATCTAAACGAAACGTACACATTCTCTGTAATCAGCTTCAGTGCTGCTGGTGGCGATAACTATCCAATCATCGATGTTCAATCTACACAGCTAACTGATGCATACGTTTTGCGCGAGTTCTTCGTAAACAACCCACAAATCTCTGCGGATAACTACAACAAGAACTTAGAGAACATCAAATACTTCAGTAATGGCCAACCAGTAAAAGGCTGTCCTGCATCTGGTAGCTAATACTAAACACCTTCCCCCTGGCACTAAGAGCTTTTACAAGCAATTTCGTCAGGGCTTTCCTCAAAACCGAAGCTTTGTGCTTCGGTTTTTTATTTTCGATAAATTACTGAAAACTCTCCACCTTCACAATATGTTCAAAAATTGTTCATTTGTGTTATTGACGCCCCTGTGTTGGGCTTCTATGTTTGATAAGGTCTTTTAAATATGCAGGTTCATCGGCTAAATTTCGCGAAACATTTTTAATAGCATAGTCAATGATTCTGAGAAAGATGTGAATGGCGTTACAAACACTGCTCTCAAACAATTTGTCTTTGGACTTCAAACGATGGTGATGTGCCTCCACGCGCACACTAATGAGCAGCGATCTGGACGTCAATGTGTTCAAACTGCTGCCATCGAGTTCTGGAGGTCAAAAATGAAACGAGCCAGCAATAGCTACAGACTCCAAATGATCAAAGAAGTAGTTACCCGTAGAGAGCGTGAAGCTTGTACGGATCCTATGGCGAGATATATTCATCAACTGATGGATGAACGCCCAACAAGTAAATTAGATGTTGAATTCAATCATCGATTTTCAGGAAATCACTTCGACGAACAAGCGGGAGGCTGGGTTAGCGACCGTTGGTCGATGAAATAACGCCAATTACCGCTCTATAGGGAAAATGGATAGGAGATTCCCGGTTCTTAAAGGACACCTTGCCGGACCGGGAATATGTAAAAGCCTAATCAGAACCGAAAGCGAAGGCGTAACCCCACAGACTGAACAAGAGTTCTAGAATAAGTCTTGTTGAGGCGATGACTCATCTTGAAGCTGTTCTGGCTTCGTCTTCCCTGCCAACATCTTTCTTCTGTACCTTTGACGACACAACTTAATAACGTGCAACTGCTGAGCGGGGGTTAAGTTAAGCCAATTAAACCTTTCCTCTCTCTTTCTCATACACCCCTTGCAATACCCTTTTTCATCGGAGGTACATACTCCAACACAAGGGCTTGGGACAGTAAAAAACTCCAGTTGCTCCATACTAAAACCGCTCTTTCCATATTAGGGCGTATTGGCCTAGTTTAAATAATGAGAAGATTAGTCAGCAACAAAACTTGCTATATGCTTCGTTATGTCAAAAACATACGAAACCATAACCTTATGCTGACAAAAACAGTGTTTTATTACTTATACTTACCGCGTTTATAAAAACGGAGTCTATAAAATGAAGCTTAGCCTAAAAACGTTAGTTACAGCAATCTCTCTCCCTGTTCTTATGACTGCTTGTGCTAGCAACGGTGATGATGTGAAAGAAATAACGGCTCAAGATTTGCAGCACCACAACTGGGAACTTGTTCAAGTTGATGGCAAAAATATCGTTCTAGACGAACACCAAAAAGCGGCTCGCCTAGAAATCGGTGAAAATCTAACCGCAAACGGCAACGCAGGTTGTAATAACTTCTTCGGTCAAGCCGAGCTGAAAAACAACCAACTACGCATCGAAAAAATGGGCATGACCATGAAGATGTGTATGGAAGATCAAATGAAGATCGAAAACGCAATGACACAAACACTATCTAACTGGAGCGATATCACGCTAACTAAAGATGGTCTTGTTCTGAAAAGTGCCGATCACGAATTGACGTTTACACTACGTGACTGGGTAAACTAATCCCAACTAAGTAAACCAGATAGTATCTTAAAGCAGCCAAACGGCTGCTTTTTTTATATCGATGAATCGTTAGTCATGCATGCTAAAGTCATTTAAATGGCCAACTTTCTTTCTCTTTTCGCCCTCAATTCCATGCTTTAGACATCAATTTTGCTCTGTAAAACAACCTATTCATATCTCTGGGGACAATAATTTTCAATTACTTGAAAGAATATCCTCAAACAAACGGTCCGCTCCTAAAATGACACCAAATTTGTCCTTTATTCGTTTTGCTTCACATTGAGAGTAATTCTTTGAATCAATGAGTGATTCCGTTTGGGATTGGCATTGATAATAGAGAGAGATGAATTACTATCCTTGTAACAGAGCGGAACGACTTGCGAAAACGTCAATAGAAACGAAAGCAAGAACCAAAAGACATAACACGGAATAGATATGAAAAAGCTACTCAGCAGCATTGGCATTTTAGCCACGACTTTTGCGACACCTTCTTTTGCCGATTCATCAGTGAATAGCGAATGGCAAAAAATCGAACAGCAAGCCGACGGGCAATCCGTCTACTTTCATGCTTGGGGCGGGAGCCAAGAAATTAATCGCTACATACAGTGGGCGAGTAGAGAGCTAAAATCACGTTATAACGTGACGCTAAACCACGTTAAAGTAACTGATATTTCTGAGACCACTACTCGACTTATCGCAGAAAAAGCGGCAGGCAAAAACAGCGGTGGTAGTGTTGATATGGTTTGGATCAATGGCGAAAACTTCAAATCAATGAAGGATAACCAATTGCTATTTGGTCCTTTTGTCGAAGGTTTGCCAAGCTGGCAATATGTGGATAAATCTCTACCAATTGATGTGGACTTCTCCGAGCCAACAGAAGGTCTAGAAGCACCTTGGGGAGTAGGACAATTAGTGTTTATCCATGACGAGCAAACCCTCCATAACCCTCCAAAATCATTCTCAGAAATGCTGAGCTATGCAAAAGCGTTCCCGAATCGCCTGACTTACCCTCGACCACCAGAGTTTCATGGCACAAGCTTTATCAAAGCATTACTCATTGAACTGTCTAACAACGCCCCTGAGCTGCAACAACCAGTTACCGATGACACGTTTGAACAAGTCACTCAACCGCTGTGGTCTTATCTAGATGAGTTCCATAAAGTCGCTTGGCGCGGTGGTAAGCAGTTTCCAGGCGGTACAGCAGAAACCCTTCAGCTACTAGATGATGGTCAGACTGACCTGGCGATTACCTTTAACCCGAACGCGGTTTTCTCTGCGCAGTCGAGCGGTAATCTTGCAGAGAGCACCAAAGCGTACGCAATGGACGCAGGAGCACTCTCAAATATCCACTTTTTAGCGATTCCTTGGAACGCAAATGCCAGTGCTGGTGCACAAGTTGCGATAAACTTTTTATTGAGCCCTGAAGCACAGTCTCGCAAAGGTAACCTAAACATCTGGGGCGACCCTTCGGTACTAAGCAACCAATACCTAACTGGTTCGGCCAAAAACACTCAACAATTCAAATCTATCGCTGAGCCACATCCAAGTTGGCAAGCGGCGTTGGAAAAAGAATGGTTGAAACGCTACGGGAATTAGTAAGAATCCATGTTAAGAGCGCTGTATTTAGTCATTATCGCAGTTTGTATTTTGCCTACCATTCCGGGACTACTTGGAGTGGTGGTCTCTGCGCTCGGTTATGTGCCTCCTATCGGCTTGCACCACTTTTCTTTAGATGGCTTTAACGCTGTTTTTGATTGGGAGGGTGTTTGGACATCCATCGGGCTTACTTTCTACTCTGCCATTTTCAGTAGCTACTTGGCTTGCTTGATCACATTTGCGATTTTGCAAGCCTCTTGGGGCAGTAAGTTTTGGCGAAAAATTGAAGTAAGCCTCTCGCCACTTCTTGCCATGCCGCACATAGCGTTTGCGATTGGCTTTGCGTTCTTGTTTGCCCCAACTGGTATGGGCGTTAGGGTTCTCAACCAACTGTTTGGTTACGACCCGAATGCACAAACGGTGAATGACTTAGCATTGCTGATTAAAGATCCGCACGCACTCGGTTTGATCATCATGCTTGCGATTAAAGAAGTGCCGTTTTTATTGTTGATGAGTATTCCAATTCTTCAGCAATTGAAAGTCGATAAGATTGAAAAAGTCAGTCATTCGATGGGCTACAGTTCGGCGCAAGCGTGGTGGAAATGCGTGTTCCCACAGTGGATAGCAAAACTGCGCTTTCCAATGCTGGCGGTATTGGCTTACAGTTTGTCCGTTGTCGATGTCGCCCTGATTATTGGCCCCACCAACCCGCCGACGTTTGCGGTTTTGGTATGGCAATGGTTTAACGATCCAGATTTATCGCTCCTACCAAGAGCGGCCGCTGGCGCAGTAATACTGTTTGCGATCGCAAGCCTTTTGATTGGATTTGCACGCTTAATGGAATGGTGTATTACCAAAGGCTTCAAACGCTGGCAGTACTCTGGTCGAAACGGGTTTCGTTTACCCGGTAAAACCCTATTTTCACTGGTCGCGCTACTTGCACTTCTAATGATTCCACTCATGGTGCTGTGGAGCTTTGCCCAACGTTGGCGCTTTCCAGATTTGCTCCCAAGCCGTTACAGCCTGCGTTTTTGGGAATACGAATGGCACAGTATTCTAGGGACTCTAGAACAAAGTATGTCAATCGCCCTAATCAGCGCGACTGTCGCGCTAGTTCTTGCTTTAATAGTACATGAGTATCGTCTCCGTTATCGCTGGCAGGTGCCCGGTTACATCATCGCCATCCCAATGCTGATTCCTCAGCTATCCGTGCTATTCGGTATGCAAGTAGTGACGCTGTACTTAAACAGTAATGCGTATTTCTTTTGGGTATGTTGGGCGCATGTATTCTTTGCGTTCCCATTTATTTACCTCTCGCTAGACGGTCCGTGGCGCAGCTTCGATAACGGCTTAACTCGCGTCGCACTCAGCTTGGGTAAATCACCGATGCAAGCTTGGTTAAAAGTGAAACTGCCAATCCTCCTGCCTGCAATTGCATTCGCGTGGGCTGTCGGTATTAGTGTCAGCCTGGCGCAATACCTACCAACATTGGTGCTAGGGGCTGGGCGCATTAGCACCATCACAACCGAAGCCGTTGCACTATCCAGTGGTTTTGACCGACGTGTCACCGCTATTTACGCCATTTGGCAAGCTCTGCTGCCATTCTTGTTCTTTTCTTTTGCGATACTGCTTAGCCACTTGCACAGGAAGTATCGCCGCTTGTCTATAAAAGGTTTACTACTGAATGAGTCTTTGTCTCGAAAACCTCGCCATCCGTAAAACCAATGGCGACGCGCTTTTTTCAGCGTTCAACATGACCGTAGAAAAAGGTGAAATCGTTACCCTGATGGGGCCTAGCGGTTGTGGTAAATCCACTTTGTTGGATGCCATTGCCGGGCACCTATCCGCCGAGTTCAACTACTCTGGATCCATTACGCTTGATAACGAAAAGTTGGATGCCCTCCCTGCCCATAAGCGTCAGGTCGGTATTCTATTCCAAGAAGATTTGCTCTTCCCTCATTTAACGGTGTGGGAGAACCTTGCCTTCGCGCTACCAAACTCAATCAAAGGTGAAGAGCGTAAAGCTCACGCTATGCAAGCACTGAAGAACATTTCATTGACCAAACTAGCAGAGTCCTTTCCTGACCAAATTTCGGGAGGGCAACGTGCCCGTATCTCATTGACTCGTATGCTGCTAGCAAAGCCAAAAGTTGCGCTACTTGATGAGCCCTATAGCAAGCTGGATAAAGACCTGCGCGTGCAATTTCGCAATTGGGTGGTCGAACAATTGCAGCAAGCGAACATCCCTACTTTGATGGTAACGCACGATGAAGACGATATTCCTGATGGCAGCAGCTGCCTAAACTGGCCGTGGGAGACAAATCATGCTTGATAGCCTGAGTATAAAGCTCATCCGCAAACCGCTGGCACTCAGTGCGAAATATCTCGATAAATGTGGTATCACTGCAAATCAGACGACAGTGTTTGGTTTTGTACTTGGCTGTTTTGCCCTGCCGGCTTTGATCACCGAACAGTACTTGTTGGCGTTGCTGTTTATTTTGCTGAACAGAATCTGTGATGGGTTAGACGGTGCACTGGCGAGGATTCAAGGCATTACCGATGCGGGTGGTTTTCTTGATATCAGCTTAGATTTTTTGTTCTATTCGTTGATTCCTTTTGGCTTTGTGCTTGCCAACCCAGAGCACAATGCCGTTGCAGGCGCATTTTTGATTTTTTCCTTCATCGGCACTGGTAGTAGCTTTTTGGCTTTTGCCATCATGGCAGGAAAACAAGGCATCGATAATCCGGTATATAAAAACAAATCGCTTTACTACATGAGCGGCTTAACCGAAGGTACAGAAACCATTGGCTGCTTGGTTTTATTTTGTTTGCTACCGCAACACTTTGCCGTCATCGCGTATATCTTTGGCGCGGCATGCTGGTTTACTACTTTTACACGTATTTATTCAGGGTTTCATACGCTTAACGATCATTAATACTGCTTAGACAATCGCGTTTCCTTAAGGGACAGGCCGCTAAGCCACTGTTTTATAAAGCACCAAAACGCAGGTTAAATTGGGGTATATACTCTTTGAATGAAGAAACCATTCGGAGGCTATATGAAAAAACAGATCAATTTAGGCATGTTGCTCACCATTACTTGTGCGCTCGTGCTTGGCGGCTGTAGCTCACCTAACCCGTACGGAGATGCATACGGCTCATCCGACACTCGCAAAGTTCAGCAGGTTTACTACGGCACAGTAGAAAAAGTAGAACCCGTAACCATTGATGCCTCTACCCAATCCAATGCCATTGGCACCATCGCTGGTGCTGCCGTGGGCGGGATCTTAGGCTCAAAAATTGGGGGCGGTTCTGGCTCGGATATCGCTGCCATTGGTGGTGGTCTATTGGGTGGCTATGCAGGCAGCAAAGCGGCTGAAGCAACCGCGAAAAGAAATGGCGTGAATCTGACCATTCGTTTAGAGGACGGAAAGATTATCTCTATTGTTCAAGAAGCAAATCCAAACATGATTTTCCAACCAGGCCAAGCGGTCCAAATCAATGTTTCTGGTAATGACGCCAGAGTCGTTCCTCGTTAATTCGGACGAACCAAACCTTTGGCCTGCTTTAATTCAAACACCTAATCCGCGCAAGCTTACATCACTGGCTTGTTAACTTGCGCGTTTCTTTTCGTATCAAACTTGATCGTCGTCAATGGAACATCAATCTCCCACACCTTTCGATGTTCAAATGACATCAAGTTGCTAGCATGAGCCCATTCCAGATAACTTTGGGCTTGTTATGACTCCGACTGTTGACCACGTATTCCTTAATATCGCGCTAAACCTCAGCTCAAATCGCTCTCACGAGCAGCAATATCAAAATCTCATTGATGGGGTCGCGCAAGTATTCCCATGTGATGCGAGCTGCCTGTTTATCTTCGATGAGGATGGGTTTCTAACTCCTGTCGCGGTAAAAGGCTTATCCAGCTCGGTCTTAGGTCGTCGCTATTTCCCCAAGGCGCACCCTCGCTTAGATGCCATTATTCATAGCCGTGAACCGGTGCGTTTCGATGCCGATTGTTCACTGCCGGATCCTTTCGACGGCACACTATTAACTGAAGACCAATGCATTGATGTTCACGATTGCATGGGCTTTAGCTTGTATGTCGAAGGCCAACTTGTTGGCGCACTAACGATGGATGCACTAACGGTGGGCGCGTTTGATGGCATCGATCCTGTCGCTATCGAAACCTTTGCGGCTTTGACCGCTGCGACATTGCGTAACATTGCTCAGTTAAAAGCGCTCAAAGCGCAAAACCAGAAGCAAAAAAGCGTCACTCAAACCCTTATCCAGCAAGCCCGTTCTCAACATGGTGAAATGGTGGGTTTGAGTCCACAGATCAACCAGTTACGAAACAACATTGCGACCGTTGCTCAATCAGATTACGCAGTACTTATCACAGGAGAGACCGGTACTGGTAAAGAACTGGTCGCGCACTCGGTACACGCGCAATCTCATCGTAGCGATAAGCCGATGATTTACGTCAACTGTGCGGCCCTGCCTGAAGGTCTGGCTGAGAGTGAACTGTTTGGCCATGTCAAAGGCGCATTTACAGGTGCTAATAGCCACCGTGCCGGTAAGTTTGAACTGGCAGACGGTGGAACGATTTTCCTTGATGAAGTGGGCGAACTGCCTTTGATTTTGCAAGCAAAATTGCTACGTGTGATTCAACAAGGCGAGCTGCAACGTGTAGGTAGCGATCAGCATTTGATGGTCAATGTGCGCATCATCGCCGCGACTAATCGACAATTAGAAAAAGAGGTCGAAGCTGGCACGTTTCGAGTAGACCTTTTCCACCGTTTAAACGTGTTCCCAATCCAAGTCCCCCCACTGCGTGCCCGTGACGGAGATATTCCCGTTTTAGCAGGATACCTGTTAGAAAAAGTACGCCAACAATTTAATGCGCCCAACCTGCACGTTCACCCTAAGGTGTTGGCTCAACTGGAGTCTTCACCTTGGTACGGAAACGTACGCGAGCTCGAACACACTTTAACTCGCGCGGCTTTACACGCTATTCAACAAGGTGCAAGCACGATCATGCTTAACCATTTCGACACCTCATTGGCTCTCGGTGATGTAAAAAACACATCGCATTATTTACCCAAAGAAAGCCAACCAATGCGAGAACTGATAGAAAGCTATCAACGTGATTTAATTGAACATGCTTTAAGCCAAACTGGTGGCGTTTGGGCAAAAGCAGCGGAGTTTTTGCAAATGGATCGCGGGAACTTATATCGAATGGGTAAAAAGCTCGGGATCAATAAATAACCAACCACAAGAAGCTGATGTAATTAAGACATCATTTACGTTGTCTTAATTACATCACTCGCCCTATCAAAAACAAATAAAATCATTAAAAATCAACAAGATAATAATTGGCACGCATTCTGCTCTCTAGTGGTCAACATCACGACTATTAAAACAATCACTGGAGAACCCAATATGTTCTGTATTCAATGTGAACAGACAATTCAAACCCCTGCTGTTAAAGGTTGTTCTTTTGCACAAGGTATGTGTGGTAAAACTTCTGAAGTATCTGACCTGCAAGACGTGTTGGTTTACACACTGCAAGGGGTTTCTTTTTGGGCATCAAAAGCACTTGAATTCAACATCATTAACGATGAAATCAACCAATGGGCACCCAAGGCATTTTTCTCTACATTGACGAACGTTAACTTCGACCCTGAACGCATCCTAGAGTTAACTTCTCAAGCCGCAACGTACAAAGCATTGTTAAAAGAGCAAGTAATGTCTGCTGCAACACTCGCCGATACCGAAGTTGCTGACATCCCTGTTGTTGCTCACTTTGAGCTACCAAATAGCGCAGAAGCAATCTTAGCTTTTGCTCCTCAAGTCGCGGTGAACCGTGGTAAGGACCAAGTACATGAAGATGTGATTGGCCTACGCCTACTTTGCCTATACGGCCTTAAGGGTGCAGCCGCGTACATGGAGCACGCACGTGTTCTTGAGCAAACCAACAACGATATCTATGCCGAATACCATGAAATCATGGCGTGGTTGGGCACAGACCCTGAAGATCTCGGCGAACTACTTGATTGCTCAATGCGCATCGGCATGATGAACTACAAAGTGATGGAAATGCTCGACCAAGGTGAAACAATGACCTTCGGCCATCCAGAACCAACCACGGTTAACGTCAAGCCAGTAAAAGGCAAATGTATTCTTGTTTCTGGCCATGATTTGCATGACCTAGAAAAAATCCTGCAACAGACTGAAGGCAAAGGCATTAACGTTTATACCAACGGTGAAATGCTGCCTGCACACGGCTACCCTGAGCTGAAGAAATATCCTCATCTTGTCGGCAACTACGGCAGCGCATGGCAAAACCAACAGAAAGAATTCGCAAACTTCCCTGGCGCAATCGTAATGACGTCAAACTGCTTGTTGAATCCAAATGTGGGTCAATACGCAGACCGTTTATTCACTCGTAGTATTGTTGGCTGGCCTGGTGTGGCTCACATCGAAGGCGATGATTTTAGCCAAGTGATTGAATGTGCTCTAGCGCAAGACGGTTTCCAACACGATGAAATCGAACACCACATCACGGTTGGTTTTGGTCGCAATGCACTGATGAACGCCGCCCCTGCGGTTATCGACCAAGTGAAGCAAGGCAACATCAAACACTTCTTCCTAGTCGGCGGTTGTGATGGTGATAAAGCGGAACGCAGCTACTACACCGATTTTACGGCTGAAGCGCCAGAAGACACGCTAATCCTGACCTTGGCGTGTGGTAAGTTCCGCTTCAACAAGAATACGTTCGGAGATATCAACGGCATCCCTCGCCTATTGGATGTGGGCCAATGTAACGATGCTTACTCTGCAATCCAGCTTGCACTTGCACTGGCGAAAGAGTTTGACTGTGATATCAATGAACTACCACTCACGCTTGTGCTTTCTTGGTTCGAGCAAAAAGCGATCGTTATCTTGCTAACGCTATTTGCATTGGGCGTGAAAGGCATTTACACAGGCCCTACTGCACCGGCATTCCTAACGCCAAACCTAATCGCCATCATCCAAGAGAAGTTCGATATGCGCAGTATTGGCAATGTTCAGGATGATCTAAAAGCCATCCTAGCAGCTTAATAAACTTGCTTGTTACGCGCCTCCTTACGCGGAGGCGCTATCTATTTCGAACCAAAAATAGCCACAACCAAAGAGATTGTTATGTTTTTTGAATGGCAAGGTAACCAACCCGTCACACTCCGTTGCATCGACAAATACTTCGAAACACACGACACCGTCAGCATCAAATTGGCTGAACTAACCGAGTCACTTCTGTTTCAGTTTAAGCCTGGCCAGTTTATTAACTTAGGCGTGGAAATTGATGGAAAAATGGAGTTTCGCGCCTATTCAATCAGCTCTATCAATGAAGACGATCACCTTCAACTCACCATCAAACGAGTATCTGGCGGTAAAGTATCGAACTACATCGTTGACTCGCTGCTGCTCGGTGATACCGTTCAAGCATTACCACCAGCAGGCGAATTTAACTGCATCGACTATCCACCCGTGTTACGTGATGGCGAAACAAAAGCCTTGCTTATCAGTGCAGGTTGCGGCGTCACGCCCGTATTTTCGATGGCAAAACACTGGCTGAGTAATCAAGATGAAAACGACAACGATGTGGACATCGCATTTCTTCATATCGCACGCAGCCCAGAAGAGACGATTTACTACGATCAGCTAGAAACGTTAGACGCCGTATATCCCAACTTCCATTTAAAGCTGTTGCTGAAAAACCGCGAAGGAACGTCACACCCACAAGGTCGTTTGAATGCCGACTGGATTAAAGAGCTTGTTCCTGATTTCAAGCAATGCACCGTTTACCTGTGTGGTCCAAGCCAGTTTATGCAAGATGTTCACGGCTATTTGAATGATCTTGGTTTTGACATGACGAACTTCTACCAAGAGAGTTTTACGCCAGCGACTGGCGCAGAAACATCGGTCTCCGATGAGACGGTTAACGTTTCTGTTCCTGATTTTGCTCAAAGCATCGATGCGCAAAAAGGTCAGGTACTGGCCGATGTGCTCGAAGGCGCAGGTTTACCATTAATCGTCGCTTGTCGAAGCGGGATTTGTGGCTCGTGTAAATGCAAGGTTCGTAAAGGCAACGTCTCTTCCACCAGCCTAGAAACATTGACGCCAGAAGAAATTGAACAAGGCTATGTGCTCGCCTGCTCATCAACCATCGAAGCGGATCTTGAAGTGCAGATCGGTTAATGCTGCTGGTATCGATCTTTTATTGTTTCCCGTCATTCCGACGAGCCTAGGCGAGGTCAGGAATCTAATATCAGCGTGTTAGGAAGAACTCACTCTGATAATAGACTCTGAATCACACTTGCGTCTCGCTATTCAGATTAACGGGGTATCGTGGAAATGCCAGCCGTACTCAAACGGCTGGTATTATAGATAGGTACAACTTTCGTTTCGTCGTCATTGCTTCTCGCTAAACAGCAACACTTTCAATGCTGCTTCGCTGTCTACGTCCATAAACTCTGGTGGGTTATCCAGACGCTCACGGAATGTCAACTCTGGCGCTTCTTCTTTCATGCTTTCAATCAAGAAGTCGCTTGTCACAGATGGTGAGTTCACACATGCCATCACTTGACCGCCTTCTGCCAACAAATCCGGCAATCGACGTAGAATCTTTTTGTAGTCTTTCGTAAGCGCAAAGCTGCCTTTCTGGAATGAAGGCGGATCGATAATGATCAAATCATACTGACCAGATTTTTTAATCTTACCCCACGATTTAAAGATATCGTGCCCCATAAAGCTTACCTGGTTGATGTTATGACCATTTAGCTTGTGGTTCTCACGACCTTTAGACAGCGATGCTTTCGCCATATCGACGTTAACCACTTTATCTGCGCCCCCCGCAATGGCAGCGACAGAAAAGCCACACGTGTAAGCAAACAAGTTAAGCACGTTTTTATGCTTCGCATTTTCGCGTACCCAATCACGACCGTAGCGCATGTCCAAAAACAGACCGAAGTTTTGGTTGCGGCCAATATCCAATTGGTATTTCAAACCGCTTTCTTCAACGACAGGGCGAGCGTCTAATTCACCGACAAGCACTTCTGAAGGCGCACCATCGGCATAACGGTGCTGAAGAACCATAGTACGACCTTGCTTGTCTGCCCACAGTGGTGATAGTGCCAACGCATTGAGGCCGCTTTTCAGCTCAGCGAGAAACGCGTCGTCGACTTCTTTAAACAAGTTGATGATCAACTGACCTTGTAACCAATCACAGGTAATTTGCTCTAAGCCCTCAAAACGACGGCCACGACCATGAAACAGTCGACGAATTTCGTTCGGAGCTTGCGCGAGCTCGGTTTCTAGATGCTGAAAAAACAGCGGAAGTTGTGATGCTTGCATCGAGTTCTCTTATTAGTTTTCTTTGTGACGGTTATTTGATCGTAGGCCAGTTCAGTTCCCAGGGGGAAAGCCAAGTATCCAAACCCTGAGAGACGATTTCACTGTGCCATTTGTTACCAAGCACTTTGTATTCTCGTGGATCGCAAACAAAGCGATATTGCTCATCTCGGTATTGGAAGCAAAGTGAAAATGCATGCAGATAACCGCGATCAGCCTCATTGCCTGCATTGTAAATCGGGTCGCCAACAATACCTGAGCCAACCGATTTTAATGCCACGCGGATTTGATGCGTTTTACCAGTGTGCGGCTTACATAAAAATAAACGCTCTCCGGGCTCTGCCGCAAGAGAGAAAAACTGGGTAACGGCTGGGTTATTTTTGCTGTTGACCAGCTTCCATGATGAACGGCGCGAACGCTCCATATCACCAACGACCAAACCTTGTTTCTTTTTCGGCTTTTTAGAGCCAATCGCTAGGTAGAACTTTTCTACTTGGCGGTCAGCGAAGGCTTGCGATAACGCACTGGCCGCTTTGGCGTTACGTCCGAGGAGCAGAATACCCGATGTCATTTTATCCAAGCGATGGATAAGATAGAGCTGCTGATCACCACTCTGCTTAGCCACTTCTTGCAGCAGCATTGTGTCGCCATCGTCTTTATGAACAGAGACGTTGGGATGCTTATTGATGATCAGAAAATCGGGATGGGTATGTAGAATATCGAACATAAAAAACTGGCTCCACGTTTGGAGCCAGCAGTATACATAAGTTACCGGACAAAGCTATCGAGGCTTGCCCTAAGGTCTTTGCTAAAGCTTCTTAGAGAAAATGCCAGCAAGACCAATGATTGCGATACCCAGCAGCATGATTTCACCTTTGCCACTGTCAAAGCCAGACTTAATCCCCATGAAGGCAACAATAGCAATCGCAACAGGAATCAGGTATTTAACTAGGTTGTACCACAATCCAAATAGCGGGAAGGATACTTCGCCGTCATTAGTGATCTCTTTTTCTAGCTCAGCACGGCTTAGGCGCCATCCAGCAAAGATACAAACCAACATACCACCAACCGCTAAGAAGATTTTGTCCGTTAGCAAGTCGAAGATATCAAAGGCACCGGTACCAAACAGCGTTGGTCCCATTCCACCTAACGATAGTGACGCAAAAATACATAATGCCGCCATAACTGCACTTGCAGACAGAACTGCGTTCGAGCGCTTCATGCCTTTCTCGTCAATTAGGTAAGACACGACAACTTCCAATAGTGATACTGAAGAAGTTAATGCCGCCACCGTCAAACCGATGAAAAATAGCAACGCGAATAGCAACCCAATCACTCCGCCCATTTCAGCAAATAGCTGAGGAACGACAACAAATACAAGACCAGGGCCTGCCGCAGGCTCCATGCCAAAGGCAAACATAGCTGGGAACATAGCAACACCAGCAAGAATCGCAACACCAGTATCCATCGCTGTAACCATACCGGTTGTTTGAACTAGGTTCTCTTTCTTCTTCAGGTAAGAACCGTACGTCATCATACAACCCATACCTAAGCTAAGTGAGAAGAACGCCTGTCCTAGTGCAGCAAGAACCACGTTGCTGTCGACTTTAGAAAAGTCCGGCATGAATAAGAACTCAAGGCCAGCCATTGCACCTGGCAGCATTAAGCCCTTAACAGAAACAACGATTAGGATTAAGAACAGAAGCGGCATCAGAACCTTACCGGCTTTCTCAATACCACCCGAAATCCCTTTCATCACGATCATGACGTTAAGGAACAGGTAAACACCCATCCACATTAAAGGTTGAATCGGATCTGAGATGAAACCGCCAAAGCTGTCGCCAATTGCTTCTGGCGCGCTGAGTAGACCACCGCCCACTTTAAAGATGTAGGCCAATGCCCAACCACCAACCACTGGGTAGAAGCCCATGATCAAAAGACCACTGAAGACTCCCATAACACCAGTGAACGTCCAGCGTCGGTCAGTTGTTTTGAATGCACCTACGGCAGAAAGACCTGTCTTACGACCAATAGCGAACTCTGTCAGCATCACGCTAAAGCCGATAAAAATTACAAAGATAAGATAGATAGCAACGAATGCACCGCCGCCACTCTCACCTGCTGTGTAAGGGAATTTCCATATATTGCCTAAACCGACAGCGGAACCCGCTGCTGCCATTACGAAGCCTAGTTTAGACCCCCACGTATCACGTGGTGCTGCTGTATTAGTTGTAGCCACGCTTTTTCTCCAAAATTAGTTTGTTGTGTATGCATAGAGATAGGCGTCTAAAAAGTTTATGTAAAAATTATTGTACACTTATAAAATAAGCGTTCGACGCACTATGTCTAGAAAGTAAAGCAGCTCCCCTTTAAAATTGGAACCCCAAAAAAGTACATTTATCGCACAAGTGTCGAGTTACGCAGGTTAAATGCTGCTTTTTTGTTCAAAAGTTAAAGAATGACCTTATTTTTCACATTAAAATAACAGAATCAGCTGTTATGAAATTCGTTCCTCATATAAGGTCAATCCCACGTCTAAATGGGAAATCTATTCCCCCAACCCACTTTTATGCTTAATATCCTAGAAGGGCATATTACTCTGAGCGTATATGGACAAGTTTTATCACTTTCTTACTTTAGCTGGCATCGGGCTATATTGGTTACTGGTCGCAGGTGTGACCATTCGTGTCGTTTTAAAGCGCCGTGCAGTGAGCGTGTCTTTAGCTTGGCTAATGATCATTTATATCCTTCCCGTTCTGGGTGTCGCATGTTATTTCCTCTTCGGTGAACTGAACTTAGGCAGAAAGCGAGCCGAACGTGCGAAAGAGATGTTTACACCATTCGAGAAGTGGTTCAGTCAGCTTAACGACTGTAACGCGCACAACCCAGAAACGATGGGAAGGCACATCTACCGAATTGATGAACTTTGTAACAACCGCCTTGGTCTTCCCGCATTGAGCGGTAATACATTGTCGCTGCAACAGTCACCTAATGAGATTTTGCATTCCATTATTGAAGACATCGAAAACGCGCAGAGCAGTATTCGAATGGTATTCTACATTTGGCATCCGGGTGGTTTGGCTGACTCTGTCGCTTCTGCGCTTATTCAAGCGGCTAAACGCGGCGTAGATGTCAAACTATTGCTCGATTCAGCAGGTAGTCCACGTTTTTTCAGAAGTCCTTGGTATCGAATGATGCAGGATGCTGGAATTGAAGTTATTCAAGCGCTAGAAGTGAAGATGTGGCGTATTTTCTTACGTCGTCTTGATCTTCGCCAACATCGCAAGATCATCGTAATTGATGATGAAATTGCTTATACCGGTTCAATGAACCTGGTTGACCCGGCTTACTTCAAGCAAAACAGTGGCGTCGGGCATTGGGTGGACATCATGGTTCGCATTACGGGACCAACGGTAAACGTATTGAGTGCCATCCACTGTTGGGATTGGGAAGTCGAAACTGGCGAACGTCATTTACCAAGACTACCTGAATGCAAGATCGATGAGAGTGAATTCCAACACCCTATTCAGGTTGTGCCTTCTGGCCCAGGTATGCCGGAATATCTGATCTATCAAGTATTAACATTGGCAATAAACCAAGCCAATCGCTCGGTACGAATCACAACACCATATTTCGTGCCCAATGCTGATTTACTCGAAACGTTAAAGATGACAGCACAACGAGGCATTGACGTTGAACTCATTATTCCACATAAAAATGACTCTATGATGGTGCAATGGGCGTCACGCGCTTTTTATAGTGAGCTCTTGAGTGCAGGGGTCAAGATTTATGAGTTTTATGGTGGTTTGCTGCATACAAAATCTGTCGTAATTGACGACCAATTCTGTTTAGTTGGCACCGTAAACATGGATATGCGCAGCTTGTGGCTGAACTTCGAAGTGACCCTCGCCGTTGATGACGAAGAGTTCACCAAGCAAATGTCTTGGTTACAAGATAGCTATATTAAGCAATCTCACACTGTTGTATTGGAAGAATGGGAGAAAAGGAGCCTATTTTCTCGGTTCTTAGAGCGAGTGTTCTATCTCTTCAACCCACTCCTCTAATACCTCAAATACACCGACTAAAAAACCTCCAGCGCTACATGCATCCTGCTGGAGGTTTGTTCTTTTAGCTCCCTATCTACACGATACCTCTCGACATCATTATTACCTGTTCATCTTGGCTGTTATTGACTGATAGTTGACTTTTCCCTTGCATAACCTACGTCGTCCATGTTTTAAATATTCAAAACCGCAATATTTAAGACAGGGAACTTTTATGTCAGAGGGAAAAAAAACCAAACTCATTACCGCTGGCCGCGATAAAAAGTGGACAAATGGTGTTGTAAACCCACCCGTTCAACGCGCTTCAACTGTGGTATTCAATACCGTTGCAGAAAAGAACCAAGCCACCATTAATCGTGCAAACAAAACGTTGTTTTATGGTCGCCGAGGCACCAACACGCACTTTGCTTTCCAAGACGCAATGGTTGAGATTGAAGGTGGAGCTGGTTGCGCGCTTTACCCTTGTGGAACGGCAGCAATTTCAAACGCCATCCTCTCTTTCGTTGAAACTGACGATCACATTCTAATGGTGGACACTTGTTACGAACCAACTCGTGACTTTTGTAACACCATCATGAAGAAAATGGGCATCGAAACCACCTATTATGACCCAATGATCGGTGAAGGTATCCGAGACTTGATTCAGCCGAATACCAAAGTCCTTTTCTTGGAGTCTCCTGGTTCAATAACCATGGAAGTCCAAGATGTACCTACATTAGCGCGCATTGCCCACGAGCAAGATATCATCGTGATGCTTGACAACACATGGGGAGCAGGCGTGAACTTCTCTCCTTTCGAGCATGGCGTAGACATTTCCATTCAAGCGGCAACTAAGTATATTGTTGGACATTCAGATGTCATGCTAGGTACTGCTGTGGCTTCTGAAAAGTATTGGGATCAGCTTCGTGAACAAAGCTACCTGATGGGTCAGTGCGTTTCTCCTGACGACGCATACCTAGGTCTTCGAGGTATTCGCACGTTGGATGTTCGCCTAAGACAGCACGCAGAAAGCAGTTTAAAAGTCGCTCAGTGGCTCGCTTCTCGCCCAGAAGTTGATCATGTCCGCCATCCAGCTTTAGAAACAAGCCCTGGCCATGAGTTTTTCAAACGAGACTTCACAGGTGGAAACGGCTTGTTTTCTTTTGTTCTCAAAACGTCTTATCCAAAAGCGACGACGGCTCTGCTTGATGGTATGAAACACTTCAGTATGGGTTACTCTTGGGGCGGTTATGAAAGCCTCATTCTAGCTAACGAACCTAAGAGTTTTAACAGCCTGAGAACCGTAGCTCACCCACACTTTGAAGGTACTTTGGTTCGTATTCATATTGGCTTAGAAGACGTAAATGACTTGATCGCTGATTTAGAGGCTGGTTTTGCGCGTTATAACGCCTTAATGCTTGAAAAAGAAGTCTCCCTATAACAATGATTGAATCGCCCTGCATTGCGGGGCGTTTTTATAAACCCCTGACTTAATTAGAATTAACTAACATTTACCCCGACCATCAATTAATGTTAATCATTTGTGTTGTTTTTCAATTGAGCAGTCACAGAATGAATTAATGTGCCACAAATAGGCTTTCCAAATTTAGGGTTTCTCTCCTACTTTTGATCATTCATAAGAGGTCATACCACAAGGAGATAGTTTTGAAACTCAAATTTATAGCGCTAATGCTTTTTACCTTAATTACCGTCCCAATAACCTCCGTATCCGCTGCAACAGGTTATACCCAAACCAAGTATCCGATTGTTCTGGTTCACGGTTTGTTTGGTTTTGATACCCTGGCAGGCGTTGATTACTTTTTCGGAATACCACATTCCTTAACAAAAGATGGCGCTACGGTTTATGTTGCACAGGTATCCGCGACCAATAGCAGCGAAGTTCGAGGGGAGCAACTGCTTGCTCAAGTAGAAACCTTACTTGCAGCAATAGGCGCAGAGAAAGTCAATCTCATTGGTCACAGTCATGGTGGTCCAACAACGCGCTATGTTGCCTCTGTCCGTCCTGACCTAGTCGCATCAGTTACGAGTATAGGAGGCGTTAATAAAGGGTCTAAAGTGGCAGATTTAGTTCGTGGCACCGTATCTGAGGGTTCGGGTAGTGAGCAGCTCGCGGTAAAACTGGCGCAAGGCTTAACTACTCTTATTAATCTTCTATCAGGTGGTTCTGATCTCGACCAAGACCCTTTAGCCTCACTAGCAGCATTAACCACGGAAGGATCATTAGCGTTTAACCAACACTACCCGGAGGGAGTCCCTACCAGTGAATGTGGTAATGGTGACTTGCTGGCTTCAAATGGCGTTTATTACTACTCATGGACCGGATCATCCACTTTTACAAACGTTTTCGATCCGACCGATGCTGCCATGATGGTACTTGGCTTAGCCTTTGATGGGCCAAATGATGGCTTAGTTGGTGCGTGCAGCACACATTTGGGCAAAGTCATACGTGATGATTATCAAATGAACCATTTGGATGAAATTAACGGCCTACTCGGTATTCATCATCTTTTTGAAACCGATCCAGTCACGCTTTATCGCCAACATGCAAATCGTCTCAAACTTCAAGGTTTATAAGAGGTCATCACAATGAAGAAAGTCGCTCTCACCACTTTTATCCTGCTCTCGATATTTGGCGTGGGAGCACTTTCTCTGTTGCAAAGCGACAAACAACAAGAGATAACCTCTAACCATTCGCTATCTCAGCAAGATATAGCCGCCGATGTCTCTTCCCCAAAAGATTTCTTCGAATATTCTCTTAGCCGGCTGGGCGAAGAAGATCTCGATACGATCAAAGCGGAAGTTAATGATGACACTTTAGCAAAGCAAACTCTGAATATTGATGCCAAACTTTTTCAAACCTACCTTTCCTACAAGCAAGCACTCTCTGCATTAGAGCCTTTTGAGCACAATCACCTAACGCTTGAACAGTTAACCATGCTGAATGAAGCAATACTGAACTTACAGCTTCAATACTTTAGCGAGGCGCAGATAACCCAATTGTTTGACGAAGAAAACCGACTTCGTCAACTTGCTTTAGAAAAGCTGACGATTAAAACACAGGCATCGGATATCGAGAGTCAAGCACACCTTCTCAATCAAGCGTTATCAGAACAACCGGATTACATACGAGAAAGTGAACGCAATAACGCATTAGCAGAGCAGCTCGAGCAAGCTTCTCAGCTTGATTCACAAGACAAATACATCGCCCGTGTTGCTCTGGTAGGAGATGCCGGAGCGCAGAGGCTGCAAAAGCTTGATGAGCAAAGAGCATCATTTGAGACTCAACTCGCCACTTACTTAAAGCAGCGTCAAAATATTCTGAATAGGGATTTTCTAGGGCAAGACGAAAAACAGGCAGAAATCATTTCTTTAAGAAAACAAAGCTTCGATGCCACTCAATGGCGTCGAATCGAAGCTTTGGAACGTATTCATGATAGCCAGAACTAACAACATTAGCTTAATCGCCAAACGTTACTTATTCTGCTTTTTAGGACATCCCACGATATGGTCATCCACCATGCCGACGGCTTGCATGAAAGCATAACAGATGGTTTCACCGACAAACTTGAAGCCTTTCTTTTTTAGAAATTTACTCATGGCTTTGGATTGCTCTGTCGAAGCTGGTACGTCACTCATATGTTGCCATTGATTGACGATTGGTTCACCGTCCACGAACTGCCACAACGCGTCTGATAAACTCCCGTATTCAGCAATTAACGCTTTGGCCGCTTTGGCATTACTGAATACCGAGTTAATCTTTCCGCGATGTCTCACAACATCGAAGTTTTCCACGATGTATTCAGCGCGTTCTTCATTTCTTTGTTCCAACGCATCTAGATCGTAATTCTCGAACGCTTCTCTGTAACCTTCGCGCTTTTTAAGGATGGTGATCCAACTAAGACCAGCTTGCGCACCTTCCAAAGTAATAAATTCAAACAGGACTTGGTCGTCATATACTGGCACGCCCCATTCGGAATCATGATATTCGCGCTCTAATGGGTGATTCATCGCCCACGCACACGTTTTTTGTTCTGTCATTATTCTTCCTTAAAAAGCGCCTCTAACTGATGAGCTAGAGGCGCAATACTTTTCATCGTTATATCAGTAGCACTAAGCCTGTTTCGGTACTGCCACTTTATGGAACAAACGATACAACACTGGCACGACAATCAGTGTCAGGACTGTCGCAAAACCCAAACCAAACATAATCGTAACCGCCATTGGTTTGAAGAAGATATCTGGCAACAGTGGGATCATACCAAGGATCGTCGTGATAGCAGCCATACAAACGGGACGGACGCGACTTACCGCAGCATCAACGACCGCGTCATAAGCCTCTTTACCGGACTTCATTTCAATTTCAATTTGGTCCAGTAATACGATGCCATTTTTGAGCACCATTCCCGATAAGCTTAAGAAGCCGAGCAATGCCATAAAACCAAACGGCGTGTTGAGCGCCAACAAACCGGTAGTGACACCAATTAACGCCAGCGGCACGGTAAGCCAAACAATGAGTGGCTCTTTGATAGAGTTAAATAGGAATACAGTGATCAAGAACATGAACAAGTACCCCATTGGCATGGTAGTAAACAGCGACTCTTGAGCATCACCAGAAGATTCGTATTCACCACCCCACTCTAGTGAATAGCCAGGAGGCATTTGAATCGCTTCGATTTGGGGCTGTAAACGTTTTTGCAACGTCGATGCGGTTTCTTCACCTAGAATATCAGGGTCTGCCATCACAGTGAGCATACGCTTACGGTTCTTACGTACGATGATAGGATCCTCCCAACGCATGTCGTAACCCATTGTGACTTGTTGAAGTGGGATAAACTCACTCTGTGCTGGACTCCATATTTTCATGCCTTCGATGTTACGAATATCAATGCGCTCATCTTCTGGTAAACGAGCCACGATAGGCATGAGCGTCGTGCCGTCTCGGTAAAGGCCTATCGTCATTCCAGAGAATGACATGGACAAGAAGTCATCGACATCTGATTTTGTAATGCCATAGCGACGTGCCTGACTCTCGTTAAACTGCGGTTCAAGAACTTGGGTTCGTTCACGCCAATCATGC
The DNA here is from genome assembly GCF_033340495.1 of Vibrio sp. 1249-1. Taxonomy (NCBI): domain Bacteria; kingdom Pseudomonadati; phylum Pseudomonadota; class Gammaproteobacteria; order Vibrionales; family Vibrionaceae; genus Vibrio; species Vibrio sp. 1249-1. The sequence goes on along the minus strand of NZ_JAWOWJ010000002.1, from coordinate 276,935 downwards.
CTGATATTTGTTGCCTGAGGATCGGCGTACATGATGTCCTTGACCTGAGCGGCTATCGTACGAAGGACGGTTGGATCTGAACCAATAATGCGCGCTTCAATTTTTGCACCACCACCAGGGCCTAACTCAATCTGTTTGAGCTTGTAATTGATTTCTGGATAGTTGGCTTTTAAATACTCTCGAAACTTCGCCATTAATGGTTTCAACGCTTCGTAATTTTCCATACGAGTGGTTATCTCACCATAAGCCGCATAACTTTTCTCTGGCGCGTACGTTAACATGAAGCGCTGTAAACCTTTACCCGCGGTCGTCGTGATATGGTCAACATGCTCTTGCTTAGCTAACCAACTTTCTAACTCTTTAAGCGTTGTGTTGGTTGCTCGAATATCAGTTCCTTCTGGCATCCATACATCTAACTGAAAAATCGGCGTTGTCGAAGATGGGAAAAACGCTTGCTTCACAAAGGTGAACCCGTAAACACTTGCCGCTAATCCCGCAATCAGCACCACAACGGTAAACCAAGCACGACGCATACAAAACTGAAGAAACTTTTTATAAATAACGAAAATAACCCCGTTATATGGATCATTTTCTTCCCCTTCACCTTGTTTAATCTTCTGGCCTTTAAAGAAGATGTCAGCAAAGAATGGTGTCAACGAGATAGCGGTAAACCAGCTCAACATTAAAGAGATCAGCAGAACCGTAAATAAAGTGCCACAGTATTCGCCCGTCGAGTCTTCAGACAGTCCAATTGGCGCAAATGCAGTTACCGCAATCACAGTTGCCCCAAGTAATGGCCACTTTGTTTGGGTAACAATGTCGGTCGCTGCTTGGAGTCGAGTTCGCCCTTTTTGAGTACCAATCAAAATCCCCTCAACCACAACGATGGCATTGTCCACCAGCATACCTAACGCGATAACCAAGGCACCTAATGAAATCCGCTGTAAATCTATCGCGAGATACTTCATGAAAATGAACGTACCCAACACCGTCAGCAGCAAGATTAAACCGATAAGTAGCCCAGAACGTAGCCCCATAAAGAACAGAAGTACGATAATGACGATACCGACAGCTTGAGCCAAGCTCACAACAAAACCGCTAACCGATTTATCCACTTCTTTCGGCTGACTATAGATTTCCGAAATTTCGATACCGACAGGTTGTTGGTACTTTAGCTCTGCAAGGCGATGATCAAACGCTTTTCCGACTTCAACGACGTTGACGCCTTCAGCAAAAGAAACACCCACGTTTAGTGCGAGGCTGCCGTTAAAATTAATAATATTATTCGGGACTTCTACGTAACCACGTTTTATTTCCGCCACATCTTTCAAGAAGATGAGCCCCTGAGCACCCGACTCAGTAATCAACAAATCGCCTAGCTCATCCACACTCTGGAACTCGCCAGTCGGCTGAATTCTGATGTACTCGTCACCAATTCTGATCGCTCCTGCGTCAGAAACTACGTTTTGCGTCGAAAGAAGATTAAACACGGTATCCGGAGCAAGACCTATACTGCTCAATTTTTTCATCGATACTTCGATGAACACTTGCTCTTGCTGTTGCCCAGATACCGAAACTTTACTCACGCCATCAACCAGTTCGAGCTCTCGGCGTAAGTAATCGACGTAATCCAGTAGCTCTTTATAGCTATAACCGTCGCCAGTCACCGCTAACAAAATCCCGTAAACATCACCAAAATCATCGATCACTTGAGGTTCATTCACACCTGGAGGCAACGTCCCTTTAAGGTCGTTCACTTTACGGCGCAACTCATCCCAAATTTGTGGTAGATCATCAGGGCCATAATTGTTCTTCATCGTGACCGTGATTTGAGATAAGCCTCGGCTAGAAATCGAATTTACTTCATCAACATAAGTAAGCTGCTGAATCGCTTTTTCGATTGGATACGTCACTTCTTCTTCGACTTGTTGCGGTGTAGCACCAGGGTAAGAGGTCACTACCATCGCATCTTTAATAGTAAAAGCAGGGTCCTCAAGACGCCCTAAACCAAAGAATGCGGCGATACCACCAATCAAAAATATCAGTGCAACCATCCAACTGATGACGCGATTTCGGATGAAGTACGCAGCAATACCGGTCACATCATCATCACTTTGAGGCACTGATTTATTAAGATCGCTCATAGACCGGCCTCCTGCGTAGCCATTTCCTGTATCACTTCCACTTTCATGCCATCCCTTAATCGAGAAACACCGGCAATCACAACTTTGTCTTTGAGCATGAGACCATCAAGGATTTGAATGGACGTTTTAGATGCCTTACCTGCTCGCACCTGTTTGCGCGATACCGTATTGTCGTCATTCAGTACCCAAACAAATTTGTTTTCGCGCCCCAGCTCGTCACCGTCCGCATTAAAAATGGCTTCGATAGGGACATTAATTCCTAGGTTGAGATCAAGCCCAACATTCTCGTCTTTAGACGTTACCTCAACAGCCATACCATCTAGGATGTACTCTTCTTCCGGCATAGGAAGCGACAGTGTGACAGTAAACGTACCTGTTGTTGGATCGGGTTCGGTCGTAAATTCTTTTACCGTCGCGTTATATTCGTTACCGCTGGGCACGCGCACCAATGCTTTGATCGCTGTGAGTCTTTCTTCCGTTGGCGGTTGGTTCACATAGAGGCGGTCTGGAAGCTGAATCAACACTTCGACTCGCTCCAAGCTGTGAATATTAACGATATGCTGTCCGACTTGAACATTTTCGAATTGGTCGATATTAACTCGCGAAATAATCCCATCCACGGGCGCTTTTAAGGCAGTAAATGATAGACGAAGTTTGGCTAACTGAAGCTCAGCTAAGGCGATTTGTCGTTGTGCTGCAATTTCATCAAACTGAGACTTAGCTAATAGGCCTTTATCAACCAAAGGGCGTGAGCGGCGATACTGACTGTCGACAACAGAAAAACGCGCACTCGCATTATCTACATCCAACTCATAGTCAGTGGGATCTAGCGTTGCAATAACATCACCCTTCGTGACTTTGTCGCCCTCTTTTACCATGATGCGGCTGACTTCTCCTGCCACTCTGAAGCTCAAATGAGAGCGATCCGCTGCATTCGCAACCGCAGGGAAGTACAAGTTGTCGTCCACCTTGTTTCCCGCTAATGACGTAACTCTAACTCGTGGCGTTTCGAGCTCTTTTTCTGGCGCCTTATCCCCACAGCCAACGAGAAAAAGCGTTGAAAGTAAAGTCGCTAGAGAGATGATTCCTTTCATATTACAACCCTCTTTCCTTAATCCACGCTCTTACCTTAATTCCGGGTTCAATTACACTGACACCCGAGATAATGATTTGGTCGCCATCGTTAAGCCCGGCTAACACTTGATTTTTGTCATTCATCTCAATTGCGGCTTTGGACACAATGCCTTGCTCATCGACACGCCAAACGTATGTTTTGCCGTTCTCTTCTAGCAACGCGGAGTTAGGAATCTTTGTCGCTCCTGCACTTTTGGACAGGAGGTAAGCATTGCCAGACATTCCCGGCAAAAGGCCTATTTCTGCTGGTCGCTCCATGACCATCGTAACTTTGTAACTGCCCGTTTTAGGGTCGGCTTCAGTATCGATTTCCTGAAAGGTTAAGTCAAAGGCTTGCTCGGGGAACGCATCAAATATCATTCTGGCAGAGACATCGCTCCCCTGCGTGTAACGATTTAGAAGATAGTCTGGGATTTGGAATATCACTTTGAGGAGTTGGTTGGACTGAATATTCATCACCCCTTCTTTCGCGGCAACATATTCATGGTTTTCTGCTGGAATGTACGAAATGGTGCCATCATATGGCGCGACAAGTTTGGTATATCTTAAGTTTGCCTTTGCTTGATTCCATTGAGCTTTTGCCGAGTTGTGGTTCGCTTTTGCCTCATCAAAATCTTGCTCAGATACTACTTGGTCTTTACGTAGCTTTTGGTATCGCTTGTATTGCACATCTGCGAGCAAAAAATTTGCCCGAGCTTGCTGTTCGAGCAGAGAATATTCATCTGGGTTTAATGACGCCAAAACATCACCTTTACTGACGACTTGACCTTCATTCACTTCTATCGTTTGAAGAAGCCCTGGAACTCGAAATGTCAGTACTGCTCTATCGCCAGCTTCCGTCGTGGCAGGAAAATGTCGCTCAAACTGGGCATTGCCAACAGATACTGTAAATAGCTTCGCAGGACGCGATTCAGGTTCAGGAACAGGAGGAAGTTCTTTGCCGCACCCCGACAAGACAGCCGAGATGGCAATAGGAATGAGCAATTTTCTCATTACATTCATCCATAAAAATTGGGGGATTATTTTTAAAGTAGATGAATTTTGAACGAACTTCCAGAGTAGAAAAGATTAATAGTGCTTTAAAATTAGTAATTTGTGATAAAAAAGCAGGCTTTATGCCTGCTTCAGTTAAATCTTCTTTGGATACAAAATGCCTAGAGCTTACTGAATTCTCTGTTCACCCTATATGTATCAGACGTAACATAAGCTTCCATGTTACGAATTTTGCCATCAAGACGGTCAAAATCCCTTTCCAACACACTGAGCAGTTGATCAGGGCTTTGCCCTTTCTGCCAAGGCTTACTTTTGAGCGTATGCTCTTGCTGCGCTCTGATATTTTCAGAATACGTTACTGGTTGCTTTTCTAACATAAACGCCATCGCGACGTACGCTAACAATACCAAAAACGTACCACCTAGCAGCGCTGCAGAAATCACTACAATACGAATCAACCAAACTTCTGCACCAAAGTAGTTGGCAATACCGGCGCAAACACCGGAGATTTTGCCGTTTACTGGATCACGATACAGTTCTCGATTATTCATACTTGCGTCTCCATGTTGGTGACTCAGCATCCAAGATGCGCTCCAATGTATCAACTCGGGACTGCATCGCTTCCGCTTTTTCAGATAGTACCTGAAGGCGCTCTAAGTCTTGGCTCGACAGTGCACTATCTGTTTTGCGTTTGCTGCGATAGTGTAAGAAGAGCCATAGTGGAGCGACAAAGATTAAAAAGACAATCACTGGTCCTGCTATAAAAAATGCCGACATAAATGGCTCCTTTCTTATTTATCTTTCGATGACATCTGTTCTTTCAGTTTTGCCAACTCTTTTTCAATTTCGTCTTGTGCCTGCAACTCTGCAAACTCTTGTTCTAGCGACTTAGCATTACCAGTTTGAGCATATAGGTCTGCTTCCGCTTCCATTTCATCCACTTTACGTGAGTACTGCTCAAATTTCGCCATCGCTTCATTAGTACGGCTAGTGTGCAGGTGTTTTTGCACATCACGACGGTTAGATGCAGTTTGGTTACGAATTGCTAGTGCTTGCTGTTTTGCGCGCGTTTCAGCAATTTTGCTTTCCAACTTACCAATCTCGCCAGTAAGCTTATCGATCGTTTCTTCCACTAAGGTTTGCTCAGTGTGGAGGCCTTTAATTACTTGCTCTAGCTTTTGCTTTTCAATTAATGCTGCACGAGCTAGATCTTCGCGCTCTTTAACTAATGCTAAGCTCGCTTTTTGACCCCATTCGCCAATTTGCTCTTCTAACGTTTCAACCTTACGAGCCAACTCTTTCTTGTCTGCAATCGCTTTAGCCGAGTTAGTACGCACTTCAACAAGTGTGTCTTCCATTTCTTGAATGATAAGACGGATCATTTTTTCAGGATCTTCCGCCTTGTCCAGTAATGCACTGATGTTTGAGTTAACGATATCTGCAAATCGAGAAAAAATACCCATAACGGAACTCCTCTTTTTTCCTATTAAAACTCGACAAGGTGGTGATTAACCTTGTGTCTCCCTGAATATATAACAAGTAACGTGCCAACTTATAATTTTCTTTTAAATCAGAGCGTTATTCATTTTGTTGTCGTTACACACTATTGTGCTATGATGTTTTTCACCAACTGTTGGTGAAATTTACCAACTCTATCTCTAAATCATGGCTCGGCTGTTAAATAAGAAGGACTTTATGAAGCAAAACCTGATTGGTGAATCACCTGCTTTTCTCGCTGTACTAGATAAAGTATCACAACTTGCACCCATTGAGCGCCCTGTCCTCATCATTGGTGAACGAGGTACGGGTAAAGAACTCATCGCTCAGCGTTTGCATTATTTATCAAGACGTTGGGATAAACCACTACTATCACTCAACTGTGCGACATTAAGCGAAGGGCTAATAGATTCCGAATTGTTTGGACATGAATCCGGCTCCTTCACGGGCTCTAAAGGTAAGCATAAAGGGCGTTTCGAGCGTGCCGAGGGCGGTACTTTGTTTCTTGACGAACTGGCAACCGCACCACTTTTAGTTCAAGAAAAGCTATTACGTGTCATTGAATATGGTGAATATGAGCGAGTTGGCGGTCATACCGCTCTCAATGCGGATGTTCGACTTGTTTGTGCAACCAATGCCGACCTACCAAAATTGGCAGAGCAAGGTGATTTTCGTGCAGATCTGCTCGACAGGCTAGCCTTCGATGTCATTATGTTACCGCCTCTTCGCGAGCGCAAAGAAGACATTCTCTCTTTAGCAGAGCACTACGCGATGAAAATGTGTCGTGAACTGCAACTGGAATACTTTGTCGGTTTTACCCCAAAAGCGCAGCAGTCGCTTATTGAATATGAATGGCCCGGTAACGTCCGCGAACTAAAAAACGTGATTGAACGTGCGATTTACCAACATGGTCTGAATGCTCACCCAATTGATGAACTGGTTTTCAATCCTTTTGAAACGGTTTGGCACAGCGCGCTTGGCCATAGTGCAAAACAAGCAGAGCAACAAGAAGAGGAAGCATCAAGCAACACCATCCAATTCCCTCTAGACTATAAACAATGGCAAGAGGAACAAGATATCCATTTACTCAATCGTGCATTGGAAGAAGCCAAGTTTAATCAACGACAAGCAGCCGAGCTACTTGGCTTGAGCTATCACCAATTACGAGGGATGGTTAGAAAATATGGTTTGGTCGGACAAAGCTAACTTGACCGAGAGTACTCAATCAATACACGAGCTCGTGACTGCGCTCTAATTCGCATGCATTTATGGCATAACACCTTACAGTGTATGGATTTTATGTTTGGAGCGAGTTCACAAAGGTGATAAATTAGCGAGATCATTTTCGCTTGTTAGCTTTGAAAGAGTAAGATCAAACGAAACGAGCAAGATCCAATGAACATTTCATATTATGAATGCTTTTATAAGATTATCGCTGAGCCTTATTGGGATTAGCCTACTGACCGCTTGTGGCGATGAAATTGACCACAATGATATTCGCAAAGCTGGCTTTGTGTTTTGCGGGCAAGGTAAGCCGACCACGTTTAACCCTCAGCTTATTGATAGCGGTATTACCGCAGAGGCTCTGAGCCCGCAGCTGTACGATACGCTGCTCACGCTCGATCCTAAATCACATCAGCCCGTGGCAAGCATCGCCGAGAGTTGGTCAGTAAATGAATCAGGGACGGAATACACGTTTAAGCTTAAACGTGGTGTTAAATTCCAAACCACGCCTTGGTTCACACCCACTCGCCCATTGAATGCAAAAGATGTGGTATTTAGCTTCAAGCGAATCATCGATGTAGACCATCCTTTTCACCAAGTAGGTGGTGGTTTTTATCCATGGTTTGCAGGGTTAGATTTTCAAAACCTACTCCAAGACGTGGTTGCAATAGATGAGCATACGGTAAGGTTTACGTTATCTCAGCCAAACTTTTCTTTCTTGGCCAATATTGCCACCAGCCATGCGGTTATCTTGTCTGCGGAGTACGGACAGCAATTGGCTGCAAAAGATCATAAAGAAGAAATCGACCAACTTCCTATCGGTACCGGCCCTTATCAATTAAAAGAATACCAAGTGAACGACTTGATTCGATTAGAGCGTCATTCTAATTACTGGAAGTCACCAGCAAAAATGGAACAAGTGGTGTTCGATATCTCTCACAGAGGCACGGGTACATTAGCTAAACTTTTAAGAAACGAGTGTGACGTACTCTCTTCACCTATTTCGAGCCAAATACCTGTCATTCAAGAAAATGACAACCTTGAGCTGACGGCTACACCAGCTAACAACGTTTCCTTTATTGCGATAAACACAGAAACCACCGCGCTGAGTGATGCTCGAGTTCGCCAAGCACTTAACTTAGCGATCAACCGTCAAAATATTTTAGATTCGGTTTACTACGGAACTGGCTCCCAAGCTTATACCTTGCTACCACCTAATTCATGGGCTTATCAAAAAGATAGCGTAAAAATTCGTTATGACCGGAATTATGCATTGGCACTACTTCGAGATGCAGGCTACGAAGACGGCCTAGAATTGACCATGTGGGTACCACTTGAACCACGTGCTTTTAACCCAAGCCCTCGTAAGACTGCGGAGTTAATCCAAGCGAATTTTGCCGATATTGGGGTTAAATTAACGCTACTGACCGATGATAGGTTTGAACGTGTGGATTTGGAGAACATCAACGATATCGATTTACTTTTAACAGGTTGGATTGGTGATACCGGGGATCCTGACAACTTTTTCCGCCCTTTATTATCTTGCGAGTCTGACCGCGTTGGCCTTAACGTGTCCATGTGGTGTAACGATGACTTCGATTTCTTGCTCGATTTGGCGTTAGAAACTCAAGAACCGCGTTACCGTTTGAACCTATATCGCCAAGCACAGAACATTTTGAATCAAGAGTTCCCGGTTATTCCTCTGGCGCATGGCGTGCAGTTCCGTGTGCACGACAAATCGCTGACAGGCTTCAAATCAAGCCCTTTCAATGCCCAACCGTTTGATAGAGTTGAGAGAATTCACTGATGTTTTGGTATACCGTTCGACGCTTTAACCTATTTATCATCACTTTGATGATCCTTACATTAGTAGGTTTTTCTCTGCTTCGCCTTGACCCTCTCTCGCACTGGGCAAACGTTGATTTTTGGTCTGGCTGGCAAACTTACTTAATCAACCTTTCTCAACTCGATTTTGGCATAAGTAAAAACGGCAATGCGATTTACGACGAGCTCGCCGTTGTATTCCCAGCCACTTTGGAACTGTGCTTTTTTGCCTTTTTGGTGTCCCTTTTGATCGGCATTCCACTTGGAACCGTGGCTGGGATGAAGCAAGGTAAATGGCTCGATACCAGCATTTCATTCATGTCAATGTCTGGTTATTCCGCCCCAATCTTTTGGGTAGCTCTGTTACTTATCATGGTCTTTTCATTGGAATACCAACTCTTTCCCGTTGCGGGACGGTATGATTTACTTTACGAAATTGATCATGTAACCGGGTTTGCCATTATCGACGCATTCATGGCGAAAGGCGAATACCGCGCTCACGCACTGCAAAGCGTTATTGAGCATATGGTACTGCCATGTTTGGTGCTCGCTTTGGCTCCAACCACCCAGGTTGTCGGACTAATGCGCTCCTCGGTAGCGGAAGTGATGAGCCAAAACTACATCCGTGCAGCGAGAATCAAAGGTCTTTCTAACCGCGAAATCGTAACTCAACATGTATTGCGGAATGCGATACCGCCTATCATTCCCAAAGTTGGTGTTCAACTTTCGAGTATGATTACCTTAGCTATCATCACGGAGTCTATTTTTAACTGGCCAGGTATTGGTCGTTGGCTTTTAGATGCGCTAGCAAGCCAAGACTATGCATCTATCCAAGCTGGCGTGATGGTACTTGCGACTTTGGTTCTTACCGCTAACATTCTCTCGGATTTGATTGGCGCGATGATTAACCCTTTAGTTCGAAAGGAATGGTATGCTAACAAATAACGTTTATCAGGAAGAACGCATTCCAACTCAGTTTGAGCGATTTTGGCGAAGCTACCGTGCCAACGGACTAGCCATGTTTGGCTTGTGGTGCTTGGTGTTTATCGTCCTTATTACCATTTTTGCCCCCCTACTTGCACCATTTGACGCCCAAGCACAGTCAGGTGAGTTGCTTGTGCCGCCATCATGGGCCCCAGCAGGAACGGTTGATTACTTTTTGGGGACCGATGACTTAGGTAGAGATATTCTTTCGCGCCTGATTATGGGCTCTCAGCTAACATTTGGCGCTGCTGTCGCCATCACCGCAATTGCTGCCGTTGTAGGCTGTTTAATTGGCGTATTGGCAGGTATGACGAAAGGCTTACTTTCGAGTACTCTCAACCACTTGCTCGATACCGTCATGTCGATCCCGTCGCTCTTATTAGCAATCATTTTTGTGGCATTTCTAGGCTTTGGTGGGTTCAATATTTTACTCGCAATCTGCTTGGCTTTGATTCCGCGTTTTATTCGCTCCGTTTATATCGCAGTCCACACCGAAGTTGAAAAAGACTACATAATGGCAGCACGCCTTGATGGCGCTAATGATTTCTACTTACTGTGGAGTTCAATTCTTCCTAACATTCTGACGGTCATTGCCGCTGAAATCACACTCGCGCTGTCTGCTGCGATTTTAGATATTACGGCACTGGGTTTTCTTGGCCTAGGTGCACAGGCCCCAAGCACCGAGTGGGGAGCAATATTAGGTGACTCTGTCGAGCTTATTTATATTGCACCTTGGACAGTGACCCTACCCGGCCTGACCATCATGTTTACTGTTATTACCCTAAACTTAGTAGGTGAAGGTGTACGTCAAGCGCTTAATGCGGGGATCGAATAATGCCGTTGTTAGATATTCGACATTTGACCATTGAGATCGAAACACCTCAAGGGTTGGTCAAAGCCGTTGACCGAATGAGCCTAACTTTGAACGAAGGCGAAATTCGTGGTCTTGTAGGTGAGTCTGGTTCAGGGAAAAGCTTAGTTGCAAAAGCGATTGTCGGGGTAAGTAAAGATAACTGGCGCATCACCGCAGACCGTATGCGCCTTGGCAATATTGACTTGCTTCAGCTTACACCAAAAGAGCGTCGGCGCGTCATTGCTCGTGATATTGCGATGATTTTCCAAGAGCCTTCAACTTGTCTTGACCCTTCAGAGGAAGTCGGGCGTCAATTGATTGAATCCATTCCATCTCGCGCATTTGAAGGGAAATGGTGGGAGCGATTTAAATGGCGTAAAAAACAGGCCATCGCGCTTTTGCATAAAGTGGGTATTAAAGATCACAAGCGTTTAATGGGTAGCTACCCTTATGAACTGACTGATGGTGAGTGTCAAAAAGTCATGATTGCCATGGCGATAGCGACCAAACCAAAGTTGCTGATCGCAGATGAGCCAACCAACGACTTAGACCCGATTACTCAATCGCAAATTTTGCGTCTGTTGAGCCGCATGAACCAACTTAATAACACAACCATTTTGCTTATCGGCCACGACTTAGCGACCATAACACAGTGGGCAGGACGTATTACGGTAATGTATTGTGGTCAGTCGGTGGAGTCTGCCGATACCAGTAAAATCATTGCGGCACCCAAGCACCCGTACACCGATGCCTTGCTTAAAGCGATGCCTGACTTTAATGATTGGGTACCACACAAGCAAAAACTCCAATCCCTACCGGGCTCGATTCCGCCATTGCAGCATCTACCTATCGGTTGTCGCCTCGGACCACGTTGCCCATATGCGCAGAAACAATGTGTAGAAATTCCACACACCAGACGAATTAAGAATCATAAATTTAACTGCCACTTTCCATTGAACACGGAGAAAAAGTCATGAGTGCGTTACTTGAAGTCGATAATTTATCGAAGCAATTTGTTACGCGCTCCCGTCTGTTCAAACGTCAGGTTAATGAGGCAGTTAAACCGGTAAGCTTTACTTTAGAGCCAGGACAAACTATTGGTTTTATTGGTCAAAACGGGTCAGGAAAATCCACACTAGCTCGTATGCTTGCTGGCGTTGTTGAACCAAGCTCCGGAGAGATCCGTGTGAATGGCGAACGATTGGAGCACAAAGATTACGCGACACGCTGCAAGCTCATCCGCATGATTTTCCAAGATCCAAACACATCGTTAAACCCACGAATCCAGATTGGTCGTATTTTAGAAGGTCCGCTAAAGCGAAATACCAACATGCCGCCAGATGCGCGCATGCAGCGTGTAAAGAACACCCTGCTCCGCGTAGGATTGCTGCCTGAGCACGCCTATTTTTATCCACAAATGCTAGCTGCCGGTCAAAAACAGCGCGTGTGTTTGGCTCGTGCACTTATTCTTCAACCTTCCATCATTGTCGCTGATGAGGCGTTAAACGGTTTGGATATGGCAATGCGCTCGCAGATCATTAACTTATTCCTCGAGTTGCAAGAAGAGATGGGATTGTCATTTGTGTACGTGTCTCAGCATATTGGCATTGTTAAGCATATTACTGATAAAGTGATGGTGATGCATGAAGGTGAAGTGGTCGAGTTTGGCGAGACCAACCAAGTACTGACTCATCCCGAGCATCCTATTACTCAACGACTAGTCGAAAGCCACTTTTATAAAGCGCCAAGCCATCAAACAAAATAGCTTATCAAAGATGTAATCGTTCAAATGTAAAGAAGCCTGCTTTAACGCAGGCTTCTTTATTGCATGGGTACTAATCAAAGAACTAACGGCGGCTCGCTTGTTTGCGCAGTTCAAAATCAAACTCGTCAGGAAACAATACGACCCCTTCTTCATTTTGATTTGGGAATACAACAATCGATAGCTCGTCATCCTCTAGACCAGAGGTCCAACGGCTGTGCCACTTGTTTAAAGAGATCGCCTCAGGCTCGCAATCTTCCCAATCACCATTCGCCCATTGCAAAGCAAACTCTTCGTTTGGCCATACTGGTACACAATCATCATCTTCTGTATTTAACATGACACAGCCATGTTCGTCTTTCAGAATCCAAACCTTACGATTCGCCACAATCTCTTTTACGCAGTACTTTAAACGTTGCTCTTCATCGTAGCGATTAATGGTATCCATCTGCTCTTGGGTCAGTTGCTCAGACATATTCGTCTCCTATTTCCCATAGAAAAATGCCCGCAGCTAGGCGGGCATTTAAAGTATATGCTAGAAAATTAAGCTAGCTCAGTTTGAAGCCAAGGCCAACCTTGCTTCTTACGGCTTAGCGTGTTTTCCATCATTAGCATGCCGTCTTTTTCGTGCTTAACAAGCTTCTCAGCCCACTCACCTTTGTATAGAAGACGAGTTTGAGCAGTCGTGATGTCTGTTAGCATTACAGCAGCGAACGCTAGGTTATCTTTCTCACAACGAGATTCTAGGTCTGCTTCTAGTGCTTCGATCATACCGTCAACTTGCTCAAGAGTTGCAAGTTCAACCTGACCAACCACTACGTCACGACCGTTGAATGGGTAACCTTTAAGGTCTTTCTCAACAAGCTCAGCCGCTGATAGACCTTCGATGTTTGTTTTAGCAATTAGAAGATCTTTAGTGAACGCGTCAACATCTTGTACGTCTGCGATTGCCGCTAGTTCAGCAACGGCATCTTTGTCTTTTTGTGTACAAGTTGGAGAAGCAAAACCTACTGTGTCAGATAGAATTGCTGACATCATTAGCTTAGCAATTTGTGGAGTAATCGCGTGACCTTCAATCTTGAAAATGTTGAATAGAACAGTGTTGGTACAACCAACAGGCCAGACCCATGCTTCCATTGGGTTTACTGTCATCACGTCACCTAGACGGTGGTGGTCAACAATACCCGCAATTTCAGCTTCTGCGATATCGTCTGGTGCTTGTGCTAGATCTGAGTAATCTACTAGCCAAACGGTCTCACCCGCAACTGATGTGCGAAGCTCAGGAACTTCAGCGCCAGCAACTTCTAGGATGTGCTGAGTTTCACGGTTGATTTCGCCTTGGCGAATTGGCATAGCTTCAACGCCACGCGCTTTTAGAAGTTCAGTTGCAACGAGTGCACTACAAATACTGTCACTGTCTGGGTTCTTATGACCTACAACTAGAATCATGTTTCTTCCTATTCAAGTCAATTTTATACGCCGCCTAATACAGTTAATTAGGGCGTGTTTGCTCACAAAGGCCGATACTTTACCTGATTTCAGAGAGTTTGACACGAAGAAAAGTTCACAATGCTATTGCGAATAAATCTCATTTACATATAATGATAATTATTCCTATTTGCATTTGAGTAAACGATGAACGCGACCCAATTATTACACTCTGCACAACAGTTGTTTCAGCCTACTCAGTTTCGTTTAGCTTATAAGCGATTGCTGATCCCTATCGTCATGCTCATTTTGCTAGGCAATGAAAATACACGTGACGTAGCCGTACAGACGCTATCCGACTCATTCTGGGCGGTGTCATGCTATGTTGCTGCCACATTGGCTATTTATCATTATCTTTCAAACTTTATGTCGAAAACCAATCGAATTACCGAGCTATATCATCGCTCGCGTAATCATCAGGTTTTCTTTGCTTCTTTGTTGGGTGCTTTGCCTGGCTGTGGTGGCGCTATTGTTGTGACAACGCAATTTATTAGTGGCCGAGTAGGATTTGGTGCGATTGTCGCGGTACTTACTTCAACAATGGGTGACGCTGCCTTTTTACTTCTGGCCGCCAAACCAAGTGTTGGATTAGGCGTGGTTGGATTAGGCATTATCGTGGGTACTCTTTCAGGGTTAGTCGTTAATGCTTTTCATGCTGATAACTTTCTGCGACCAGAACCAAAAGAAGCACCTCAGACACATGCTTGTTGCCAACACCAGACAGACCGACACACGCCTCTTGAACAACGTGCAATCAATCTACAAGGCGCATTTTGGAAATGGCTTATTGTGCCTGCTAGTGTCGTTGCTGTGTTAATGTCTTTCCAAATAGATATTAATCAGTTGCTATCTTTGAAAGCCAACACCATTGAATGGCTGGGCGCTATCTTCGCGGTGATCACAATGTCATTATGGGCGATGACAAAAGAACTTGGCGATTATCAGTCAACGGTCTCTGAAGATGAAAAAATTGTGGATTCGCACCCAATTCAAAAAGCGGCTCAAGACACAAACTTCGTCAGTGCTTGGGTGATCGTGGCGTTTCTGGCGTTTGAACTGACGACCTATTTTTCTGGACTCGACCTTGTAGAAACCTTTTCTCATTGGGGAATTTGGATGCCATTAGCTGGCCTAGCCATTGGTATGTTGCCTGGTTGTGGACCGCAAATTTTAGTCACTAGCCTATACATTTCTGGTGCAGCGCCACTTTCTGCGCAACTGGCCAATGCGATTTCTAACGATGGTGACGCCCTATTCCCCGCCATTGCAATGGCACCGAAAGCTGCTTTGGTCGCGACAATTTATTCGTCCATTCCTGCGTTTATTGTTGGATACGGGTATTACTTTTTATTCGAGTTCTAACGTCCAGAGCATCAAAACGAGAAAGGAGCCGCAATAGGCTCCTTTCTTGATCTCGGTATTGGGCGATTTACTTCACGCTATGCTATAACGATCGCTTTCGCATTGAGCCCTTTATCAACGCTCACCATTAACAACTGGCAAGGTTCTTGGTTTAGCTTTTCCCCTGTCCAGTAATCATACCAGTCCACCGGTTGATCAGACGTCAGCGTAAATTCCATCGCTCCGTAACTCGCATAATTAAACAAACAATGGAGGTCATTCTTCGTCGTTAGTTTTAAAAACGCGTGATTTAAACTCAAAGCGGTAAACTTTGCAGATTGCTGGTTACGTTGTTGACGTAACATGAGCTTAGCCAGTGTCTTCTTAGCAAACGGCGTAATCTCAGGGAGTGGGTCGCCAGACAGCAGCAAACCACCACTCGCTAATAACACCGTGCGATGAAATTCATACTCTTCTCTGGATGCAGATTGATTAGCTAATGAAGTGAATGTCGCGCAATCCGGATCAATTTGCCACAGTTTTCGGTGCTGCCAACTACGGTAAAAGGTTTCTCTGGCTATCTGCTCGAATCGACGACTATGACGCTCTACATCGTCAGAAACACGCATTGCATCCACAAGTCCCAGAGATGGCCACATTGGCGCGTTACAGCCTAACAGCCATGCATCCCCTGCCCCTTTAGCGATCGCTTCCATACCCATGCGGTAGGCTTCTACACCGGTGACACCCGATTGGCTTCGTTTACCTTTTAACGTGCCCCAGTAGTTTGCGTCTAATTTGAATAGCTCAACGCCCCACTCTTGACGCATAACAGAGACCACATGAGTTAGGTGATCTTGCACTTCAGGGTTTGAAGTATCGAGAATGTACCAAGGCGTGCATCGCCAACCACCGTATGTGACATCTTCTGCTTTAAGTAAGCCACCATCCTTGTGGCGAACAAACCAATCTGGATGCTGTTTGAAGATCTCCGACTCAGGCTGTGCAATGAAAGGCGCCATCCAAATTGCCGGCTTTTTTCCTTTTGCACGGATATTATGAATGAGCTCTTTTACGCCACCAGAAAACTTATCTGATGGGGTTAACCAATCGCCCATAAAGGCTTGATAGCCATCATCCAGAAGTACCCACTCCAGGTCTTCGAGCTTATCTTGCATGCAATCTACGTTCTGCATGATGTTTTGCTCTGTCACGTCTGCGTAGTACGCGTACCACGAACACCAGCCAACAGGCGCATCTTGTGTCACACCTTGGCGAACAGGATGATGCTTTGCAATCATCTCGCCATAGGTTTGATAAAGCTCGGACAGCGATTGACCACAGAGTACCGCCACGGATTCAAGTTGATTACTTTCCCAATCCGCCACTTGAGTCAACTCACCATCAATTGCGGCTGATAAAACCCAATGCCCATCACGCAGTACAACATCAAAATAGCCAGCAAAGCGATGACATGATGTGAAGCCAAATAATGTGTAGCCTGCTGAACCTTCCACCACTAAATAGTTGTAATAACGCTTAGGGGCATCTTTAGGGTAGATTCGATAAGAAGGATTATTGTCTGGGCAGCGACCAATATCAACGGGGTGATTGATCGTTCCCGCCGTTTGCGCCAACATTTGAAAACCATCCCCAATTACGTTGGCCTCGTGCTCGTACAAAAACGGCATTTCGAGCAACACTTCACGGTCGGTAAAGGTTTTATTGTGGAGACCAGCAAAAGAAAAATGTAATTGATTACCCTCGACTTCAACTTGGAAGTCATTGTTATTCACAGTGATCTCAGTGTGATTTGCCAATTGAATGCTCTGAGCCATAAAGAGTCTACTCACTTAATTATTATTGTTTAGCTTGGCGCATTATCTCCTGCTTGTCTCACCCAATTCGTTACCATCATCACGAATACCAGTCTCGTTTAACGTTATGAAGTTACTATTGAGACAACGCTCACTGAAATTTTGATAAAAAAATACCAGCCCTGAGGCTGGTATTTCGATTTATGCAAACTGCACTAATTAAGCAACTTCGATCGGACCACCAAATGAAGTGACTGGTGGCACTTTACCTGTGAACTTCTCGAAGTCTACGATACATGTGTTCGCAGAAGTCGCCTGTGCAAGCTCAGAAGAACCGATGTCTTGCGTCAGCGTGTTAGGATCACCGTAGGTACAGATTGCGCCCTCTTTCTCGTTTAGAGGACCGTACCATGCACCTTCTTCGATACGAATAACGCCACGTGGGTAGCTGTCAGTCAAAACAGCACCAGCTAACAGCTGACCACGACCGTTGAATACACGTACCAAATCACCATCTTTGATGCCTTTTGCTTTGGCATCCGCTGGGTTGATGTAAACCGGCTCACGACCTTGTACCGCGTAAGTCGCGCGGAACTCTTCAGACTCACACATCTGAGAGTGCAGACGCTTATCAGGGTGGCAAGACTGCAACCAGAATGGGTATTTATCTGAACCAGGACCACCGTGTGAACGCTCTGATTTTTCGAACCACATTGGGTGCTCTTGACAGTGTTCGTAACCGTAACGGCCGATCTTACGTGATGTAATCTCGATGAAGCCAGACGGTGTACCTAGAGGGTTAAGCTCAGGGTCTTTACGGAAGTCCGCGTGACGAACCCAAGGTTTACCTTCACCGAAGTCTAGTACGCTCTTCTCCCAGAACTCATTGAATTCTGGCATTTCGAACTTACCTTCGTTCGCTTTCTTACAATCGTTGTATAGGCTTTCGATCCACTCCATCTCGCTCATACCACGAGTGTATTCTTCGCGGCGACCAAAACGCTGAGTTAGTTCACTCATGATTTGGAAGTCAGGCTTAGATTGGAACAATGGATCGACGAGACGATGCATCGCGATCAGACCTTTGTTCGAGTATGAACCGTACACGTCGATGTCGTTACGTTCCCATTGCGTACACGCAGGTAGAACGATGTCAGAGAAACGACATGTTGCAGTCCAAGCAAACTCGATCGTTACAACCGTTTGAAGTTTGCGGAACGCTTTCTTCATGCGGTTACGATCTTGATGGTGGTGCCATGGGTTACAACCCGAGATAACCATCATCTTGAAGTCTGGCAGTTTCACTTTACCGCCGTTGTAGTTGATCTCTTTGCCAGGTTCTAGCAGACAGTCGATCCAACGTGCAACTGGGATAGTACGACTGTAACCGTTAAAGTCGTTGTTGTCCCACTTCGGTTTCATACCTTGGTCAAGGTTACGAGGGAAACCACCAGGGCCCGCGAAACCAGTAGAAGGCACACCGATACTTGAGTAATGGTGACCGTAAGAGATACCACCGCCAGGTAGACCGATTTGACCAACCATTGCAGCAACCACAGCCGCTGCCCAGTATGGCTGCTCACCGTGCTCTTGACGCTGGATACACCAACCCATCAGGATCTGTGTACGACCGCTGACTAGCATGCGTGCGAATTCACGGATCTTGTCCGCTTTCACGCCACAAATCGCTGCTGCCCATTCAGGCGTCTTCTCTACTTTGTCTTTTGTCTTACCTTGAACGTATTGAATGAACTCTTCAAAGCCTAGACAGTAAGTATCAATGAATTTCTTATCGTACAGGTTTTCGTTGTACAACACGTGTGCCACAGCGAGCATGAACGCTACGTCTGTCAGCGGGTTGATGTACAAGTGATCGTTCTCTAAGTAGCGCTGAGTTTTGTTCTTCACTGGGTCTACAGATAGAACGTTGATCTCACCTTTCGCCACTTTTTCTTTTAGTTGTGCAAGGTACTTAAACGACTCATGCGTTTCACAGTTCCAACCTACTTGAAGGTTTTTCACTGGGTCGTTAGCCCAAAGAACGATGTTGTCAGAGTTTTCTAGGATCTCAGACCAAGACGTACCTTGTGCGTACACTTCGGTTGAACCTAGCACGTACGGCATAATGGTTTGACCTGCACCCGTCGAGTAGTCACCTACTTTAGTGATGAAGTTGCCATGCATACCTACTGCACGTTGCATGTGCGCAGTACAGTTGTTAAATGAACCCGTTTGGTTCCAACCTGTTTGACCTGCATGCAGCGCCCATGGGCCGTAGTCTTTTTGAATACGTTCTAGTTCGCGATAAAGCAAATCTAGCGCTTCATCCCAAGTTACTCGGATGAAACGGTTGTTACCACGAGTATCCGCGCTGTATTTGTGTTTCTTCAACCAATCTAGACGAACCATTGGGTAACGCACACGTGAAGGGCTGTAGATAATACCCTTGATGCCGTTCAACATTTCTGTTGGGTTTTTGTCTAGCTCTAGCGGCTTGATCTCTTGAACTTTACCCGCGTAGATGTGGGCGCGGAACGCGCCCCAGTGAGAACCGGTTACTTTCCAAGTACCTGTCGTCTCAACGGCATTTGCAGAGGCGGACGCCAATAAGCTAGGACCAATTACTGACGCTGCACTTGTGGTTGCTACACCTTTAAGAAAACTTCTTCGTGTAATAGCCATTTAAAATTACTCCAATCCGACGCTTATTAGTGGTGACCTTCAGCATAATCTGAAGAGTGTTTCTGTAGATACTTCAAGATCAGTGCTTCACTGTCTGTATCTAGGTTAACGAACGCCAACATACCGTCGAACATACCTGGCCAGGTGTTCGCGTCGAAGTGCGCTTCCGCAGGTTGAGTGTGACATACAGAACAATTGGTCTTGTAGGCTTCACGAGATTTTTCCCAAACAGGATTGATGTCGTTCAGCATAGACTCTTTCTTAATCCATACTTTCGCCGCTACTTTTTCCCAAGGAAGGCCTGTTAACTCATCCACTTTTTTCTCACCAGTCGTCACAATGTTGCTGTCTGTTGCTGCTTCTTTCATCAGAGACGCAGTCGCAATGTTCTTACCGAAGTCTTCTTGAATTACACGACCAAAACCTTTTGCTTTGCGCCAACCGTCAATTTCGATCTCAACAAACTCGCCTTTGTCTTCAAGAACTTTAACGGTCGATGCAGGATTAAGAAGACCAGCTTCTTTACTGCCTTGCGCATCAAAGTAAATTGGTAGGTGACGAACGCTCACGAGTTGCTGACCAACGCCGTAATCCGTGTTAGAAGTCATACCCTCTAGATCACCCACGATACCGCCAATGCTGTCCATGCCTGCTGGTAGGTTGTGCGCAATACCCTTGTGACAGTCAACACAGCTTTGATCTTTCTCAGCGGCTTGCTTCATTTGGATACGAGCGGTTGGAGACATTTGCTCGAAATCCATCGATTCGTAGTTGTGACAGTTTTTACACTCCAGAGATTTGTTTGCCGAGAAACGATCCCATTCGTGTTTAGCAAGTTCGATACGACGCTCTTCGAACACACCCGGTTCGTCGTAGTTGCCAAATACTTGTGCAAATACTTCTTTAGAAGCTTGCATCTTACGAGCGATCTTATCTGTCCAGTTATGTGGAACGTGACAATCAGGACAGGTAGCACGAACACCAGAGTGGTTTTTCCAGTGCACCGTTTCTTGTAGCTCAACGTACACGTTGTCACGCATTGTGTGACAACTAATACAGAATTCTTCTGTGTTGGTTGCTTCTAGAGCGGTGTTAAAGCCACCCCAAAAGATAACACCAGCAATAAAGCCGCCCATAGTCAGCACACCTAGGCTGATATGTACAGCTGGGCGCGTCATGGTACGCCACAGTTTAATGATTAATGATTTCATTATTTGCTCTCTTAAAATCTTTTCAAAAGTGTGGTTATGAGCTCACTGGCTTACATGCCGTGCGCGCCTGGAGGTCCAAAGAAGAAGACTTGCAACATCCAAACGATGAACCCGTAGCCGCCAACAAAGGCCACACTCAGAATTGGGAAGAGAACAACTGCAATGAAGAGGAACGACTTCCACTCCAGGGAGCGTTTTTCACCACTCTCAATTTTATTAACATCACTCATACATTTGCCTATTTTGTATCTAGTGTTATTGAAAAGCCCGCGTAACCAAGCTTAAGTTTTTTACAATCTCTAATGGAAAATGTTAGACCATACTAATAGTAGGGTTCAATCAAATAAGCGACCTCAGACCTTGTAATTCAACACTTTTTTGAGCTCATCCAGAGATATGATGGATTGATGTTATTTATTAAAAAACATGAACAGATGTGACAAAATAAGTCTTTTAAGGAGTTGTTAAATAACCAACATTTAAGAAACATCGATCACATTTAAATCGTAATTACCATGCCATAAATCGACTTAAAAACTCCGAAAAAGATATCCACTTGTAAACAGAATGCTGCGTATTAATGTCTAAAATAGCACTCAAGGTTTACTTTAAGAACAGCAAAAAGTGCACATAGTGGTTCATATAAAGGGGAGGCTTAGATACAATTATTCGCGTATTTTCAAGGAGCGATTATGGATAACGTGGTGGATATAAGCTGGGTCAAACTGGCACTGTTTGGTTTGATTTTATTGGTCCCCTTCTTTATCAATGCCCGCTACAAATTAGGGATAGCAAAAGACACCATAATCAGTGTTATCCGAATGACACTTCAGCTCATATTGATTGGCGTGTATTTAGAATATCTTTTTCAATTAAACAGCTTACTTGTCAATATACTTTGGCTTGCCATCATGCTACTGATTGGTGCCAGCTCAATTGCGGGAAAAGCTCACTTACCTAAAAAGCCACTTATGCTTCCGCTACTAACGGGCCTTACCTGTGGTCTAATACCACTTCTGATAGCAATTACAGCAGGCCTAGTGCAACCATCCCCTATTTACAATGCGCAGTACATGATCCCACTTGCTGGTATGTTATTGGGTAACAGCTTGAGTAGTAATATCATCGCTCTTCAGAATTTGTTTACGGCTTTTGAGCAGAGACAAGCAGAATATGAGGCTGCAATCTCACTTGGAGCCTCTCCTCGCTACGCATCCTTCCCCTTCATTCAAGAGGCTCTTAGAAAGTCCCTTGCCCCGACTTTAGCTTCTATGGCCACTACAGGGCTGGTTACCTTACCGGGTATGATGACCGGTCAAATTCTAGGTGGCGCGAGCCCGATGGTTGCGATTAAATACCAGTTAGTAATTATGCTGGCTATTTTCGTCATGTTGAGTGCCTCCGTAACCATAACGTTAGAAATGACATTGCGCTGGGTACAAACCAAAGAAGGCCGAATCAAGATAAAAATCGAGCAACCCGAATCGACCAAAACTCACGGTTAGTTGGCGCTTGTGGGTAAAGACCGTTAAACAACTTATATTGCCAAGTCGAACGTACTTATAACTGAATAACTCAACTATTCTTCGAGCACTCATCAAGACGCTTTCAGATGAAAAGTCAGGCAGAATTCTTTTTGATATAAGCCTCTAATTTTATGAAATTTTCTTTGCAAGTTTAGATACGCACGACCTTTGATACAGGTTATCCACAGAAAATGTGGATAAGCCCCCAAAACCCATACGCAACCAGAAACATAGCAACATAAGTGATCAATCGAATCGTCATGCATTGATCACGTGACTGACATGTTCTAATTTTAAAGTAAAGGCAGTGACCACAAACTTGGAGAGACGTACATGGATGTCTTAATGATCAAAGAAAATTACGATGAACTCCTGTCCGATGCACCTCTGGATTGGCTCGTTCAAGAACCAAAGGAAGTAACTTCTCATTGGCTCCCAACCGATTTTGGCATCAACGAAGAGTTGATTTAGCATGACTCGACTTGTTTGACATTTGCAGAGACAAATAAAAAGAAAGGCGAACCATCTAGTTCGCCTTTCTTGTGATCTTCTAAACTTATCGCAAATGGTTATCTTCATCGCGTAGATAAATCATCCAATACCACATGCCAACAAATACGCCACCACCAATAATGTTTCCTATCGTAACAGGAATTAGGTTGTTTACGATGAACCCCATCATGTTTAAGTCCGCGTAGTTTGCAATATCTGCCCCTGTCATTTGCCAAAACGCTTCTGGCGCAAAGTACTTAATACCAATCGCCATAGGTACTTGGAACATATTCGCAATACAGTGCTCAAAACCTGCCGACACGAACATAGCCACAGGCAAAATCATGACCGCTATTTTATCTGTCAATGTTCGCCCACTAAACGTCATCCAAACTGCAATACAAACTAATACGTTACACATAATGCCAAGCGCAACAGCGGCAAAGAAACCATGATGTAATTTGTGTTGGGAGATCGCCATCGCGTTGAGACCAACTTGGCCATGATCAAACATATATTGCTTGGTAACTAGCATACAGGCCACGAGCAAAATGGCCCCAACCATATTGCCAAAGTAAACCACCAACCAGTTTTTGATAAGTGCTTGCCAAGAGATTTTTCCACTCGCACGCGCAACTAGTGTCAGCACAGAGCTAGTGAAAAGCTCGCCGCCAGTAACCACCACCAAAATCAAACCAAGGCTAAATGCCAGACCACCAATGAGTCGTGTAATGCCCCAAGGCAGCTCGCCTGCGCCTGTCGTTACTGTGGTATAGAAGATGAAAGCAATACCAATATGAAGCCCCGCAGAAATGGCGAGCAGAAAAGATTTGATTGGAGCTTTCGTTGCTTTGCCTACCCCCACTTCAGCCGCGCGTTCCGCAGCTTGTGGCGGTAATAGTGAGTCAAACTGATTAAAGTTCATTCTGGTGTAACATTTAGAAACATTTAAAGAGGCGCGGATAATCGCTCTATTTCCCTATTTTTTCAAGTGCTATTTGGCGTGTTTACTAAAATCGTTGTTATTGGGAGATCAAGCAATAAATAGCGCCTATCATTCGCTACCGTAAGTATCATTGATACTTAACAAGTATTCGGCCTTTCGAACAAAGATCCTGCGTTATATCAGCCTGATAGCGCCATACTTAACACTTCTTGTCGTTGAATGTTGCCCAACGCTACTTTTCAGACTAGCTTGGTAAAAAAAGCGCAAAGGAATCATTTATGAAATATTCAGCTGAACATATCGCCGAATTGAATCTACTTCTTCAGTTCGACCTAAGTAGTGCTGCAACTGGTATTAAAGTTCATACAGACGCGTCAGAAGAAATGCAGGCAGCCGTTGCTCGTCTATATGAGAAGCAACTTTGTACACAGCCTGACGGTGGTTATCTAACAGACGAAGGCATTGAAGTTGCAGAACATGCAGATAAGATTTTAAGAGTTTTGTCTGTGTAATTTGAACAAAAAACGCCACCGAACTCGGTGGCGTTTTTTAGTCCTATATTTTTCCTGTCGATGCCTGCGGCAATAATCGCTTTTTCATTTTGCTAAATGGTTGAACCTTGTCATACAACCAGTTAAAACCAGTGGCATAAAATAGGAAGAAAACGAGGAAGCCGGCTTCCAGCATTAGAGCTTGAAGAAGCGTAATTTCTAAGAACCAGGCAATCACAGGTAGAGAGATAAAGATTAATCCTCCCTCGAAACCAATAGTGTGTCCAAGCCGCATCGCTAAACTTCGCTCAGCTCGATTGTCACCAAACCACTTATCAAAGTACAAGTTGTAGATGTAGTTCCATAGCACGGTATACATGCTCAACCCGACCCCAACCAACGCAAGATCACTAGAGCCCTTTCCAGTGATCAATGAAGCCGCTGGTACAATAATCGCGAGTGCGATTAACTCAAAAAGTACTGCATGAAAAATTCGTTCGTTACGAGTCATATTTCTCTGTCCAAATAGTTCTACTCAATGCTTAGAATTTTATCTATTATTTAGATAACCAAAAGTTAGATACCATCGGTTTAAGCGATATGTTTACCATCGAACAACTGCAAGCTTTTATTGCTACATCAGAAGCAGGATCATTTTCAGGAGCAGCTAGAAAGCTGGGGCGAGCTCAATCTGTAGTGAGCCAGCACATCATGAATATGGAGATCGACTGTGGCGTTGAGCTTTTTGATCGATCAGGCAGGTACCCTAAATTAACTGAGAATGGCCTCGCTCTCGTACCCTATGCACAAGCAACAATCAGCCAACTCGACCGCCTAAACAATAGGGCATCGCAGCTCTTTTCCACGCCAACGAACAAATTAGCCTTAGCTATTGATGAAGGGATTCCTCTGACTCGCTTGCCGGATGTGCTAAAGAAGTTAGAGCAACGCTTTCCACACTTACAAGTTGAATGCTTAACGGCATCAAGCCCTGATATCATTGAATTGGTTAAGTCGGAACGCGCCACGACTGGGATTATTTTGAGTGATTTACAAATGCCAAGGCACATCGATTTCACCAATCTTGGCAATATTGCATTTGATGTCTATGTCTCTTCAACGCATCCTTTAGCAAAGCAGCAAATCACTCACATTGATCAACTAAAACAACATCGTCAATTGGTCATACGATCCAAAAGTGCAGAGCCATGTGGTCTCAATCAAGCATTTAGCCCAGATATCTGGTACGCTGATAACTACTATATTTTGTTGGAATTGGCGAATAAAGGGTTTGGTTGGTGCTTTCTACCACAGCATTTAGTCGCGTATTCACCTAATACATTAAAAAAAGTTGGGGATGATTTCACAAAACTGGCTTGGCAAGTCAATGTTGACCTTATTCAGCACCAGAAATGGCATTCAGATCCCCTCCATCAACAAGCTAAAGCAGAACTGCTCAACCTATTCGGGCAGACATAAGTAAGTAGGAAGACCCAAATGGCAAATACATTGATCGTAGGTGCAGGCTGGCTCGGAACTCCGCTAGCAGAAACATTGATGAAAGATGGACACTATGTGGTCGTCACTCGTCGTAGCCAAACTCGATTAAAAGAGTTACCCACCTCATTAACTCACTCCGCATTGTTCGATTTCAATCAATTGAACGCCACAGCACGGCTAGATGAGCTGCTCAAACAGCATCAAATTACGCACGTTATCGGTGCTTTTCCTCCAGGATTTCGTAAAGGACGCGGTCAAGAATATGCACAGCAATGGCAAATACTTGCCAACGCAGCTAAGCAAAACAACGTTGAAAAACTTCTCATGATCAGCTCTACCACGGTTTACCCTAACCTTGCTTCCGATATGGAAGAAGCTGACGCGTCACTCTCTTTAGCAGCCGAAAGCCCTTATTTCTCTGACAATGCACGTATTATGCTTCAAGCAGAGCAGCATGTTATCGACTCGAATATTAACTTTGTTATTCTACGTTGTAGCGGATTAATCGGGCCAGATAGACACCCATCTCGCTTTGCAGCAAGGCTTCAACAAGTTAGTCGTAAAGCACCAGCTAATATGCTTCATCAAGATGATGCTGTCTCGGCTGCGAAATTTGCCTTAGGCAATTTAAGCAACCAAGTCATTAACGTTACTACACCTCATACTGTCAGCAAGGCTGAGTTCTACCAAGCTGCCATAAACAAAATCGGAAGTGAGATACCTCTTCCACCCGTCACAGAGCAAGCTGACAAGCGTATTCTTGCTGACAAACTACTCTCACTTGGTTATCGATTTCACTTCAATTCAACTTTGGATGCGCTATGAGACTCTATAGACATATAGAAACGCTTTGGGATTACATGCAACTCAAACATGAACTGAAACCTGCGGACTGTTTGTTTGTGATGTGCAGTAATGATGTGCGTGTAGCGGATCACGCTGCCAAGCTCTACCACCAAAAGTTGGCACCTTTGATTGTATTTTCAGGGGGTGAAGGTCGCTTCACAGATGGACTGTTTGAAAAAAGCGAAGCAGAAACCTTTGCCGAGATTGCAAAGATGTCGGGCGTTCCAAGTGAAGCAATTTTGCTCGAAACTGAATCCACAAACAGTGGAGAAAATGTTCGCTTTACTGAGCAACGATTAAAAGAGGAAGGAAAACAGTGTTCCTCGTTTATTCTGGTACAAAAACCGTTTATGGAGCGTAGAGCAATCGCGACATTTGAAAAACAGTGGCAGTCACCCTACACTCAGCTCCAAGTAAGCTCTGCGGCTCTTCCATTTTTTGAATACATTAATGAAGACATGCCATTAATGATGGTGCTAGAAGCACTAATGGAAGATTTCTCTCGCGTAAAAAGCTATCCAGAGAAAGGATTTCAAACCGAGCAGAACATCCCTCAGCAAGTCGAATCTTCTTACCAGGTTTTACTCGAGCGGTTTGGTTTTGACTTAGTCTAACTTTTTCTAACCGACAACAAAAAGCCACCAAGTTCGGTGGCTTTTCTGTATCAATACGGCTTATTTACCGAGCGCTTCTTTGTAATGTTGGCGGCATACGGAGACATACTTATCGTTACCGCCGATCGCAACTTGATCGCCTTCTTTAATTGCCACGCCGTGTTCATCGGTACGAATAACCATATTCGCTTTGCGGCCGCAATGGCAGATTGTTTTGAGCTCAACCAGCTTGTCTGCCCAAGATAATAGATACTTACTGCCTTCAAAAAGTTCGCCTAGAAAATCGGTGCGAAGGCCGTAACACAATACTGGAATATGCAACTTATCAACGACTTCAGTAAGTTGATAAACTTGTTCTTTCGACAAGAACTGACACTCATCAACAAGAATACAGTGACGTTTTTCAACCTCATTCAGAGCTGCGATCTCCTGATACAAATTGGTATCCTGACGAAATAAATGTGCGTCAGATTGAAGACCAATACGAGAGCTCACTTTACCGACACCAAAACGATCATCTAGCGCAGCCGTAAAAATAACTGGCGTCATGCCGCGTTCTTGATAGTTGAAAGAGGATTGAAGAAGCGTTGTTGATTTACCCGCATTCATTGCTGAGTAATAGAAATACATCTGAGCCACAGAGCATTACCTAAAGTTAAAGTTTTAATTTATGGAAATGGAAAATAAAAGGGCTGAATTATCAGCCCTTTAAAAATGAAAATTCAATTACTTACGACGCCACGTTGTGCCTTCTGGACCATCTTCCAGAACAATGCCCATTTCGGTCAGCTTGTCACGAGCCATATCTGCATTCGCCCAATCTTTCGCAGCACGAGAGTCGTTACGCAGCTTGATCAGAGCTTCGATTTCAGCCACTTCATCATCGTTACCCGCATCACCTTTTAGGAAGGCTTCAGGATCTTGGTGAAGAATACCGATCACGTCAGCTAGTTCACGCATTAGCGCACCTAGCTCGCTCGCTTTCTCTAGGTTTTCTGTCTTCAGGCGGTTAACTTCGCGCGCCATGTCGAACAGAACTGAGTACGCTTCTGGTGTATTGAAGTCATCGTTCATCGCTGCTGTAAAGCGAGATACGTACTCTTCACCACCAGCAGGAGCAGCATTTAGATCCAAACCACGTAGAGATGTGTACAGGCGCTCAAGCGAAGCACGTGCTTGGTTTAGGTTATCTTCGCTGTAGTTTAACTGGCTACGGTAGTGACCAGACATTAGGAAGTAACGCACTGTTTCAGCATCGTAGTGACCAAGAACGTCACGGATAGTAAAGAAGTTACCTAGAGATTTAGACATCTTCTCACGGTCTACCATTACCATGCCGCTGTGCATCCATGTGTTCACGTATTGTGTATCGTGTGCACAGCATGATTGTGCGATTTCATTTTCATGGTGTGGGAACTGAAGGTCAGAACCACCGCCGTGAATGTCGAAGTGGTTACCTAGGATTGAAGAGTTCATTGCTGAACACTCAATGTGCCAACCTGGACGACCAGGCCCCCATGGTGACTCCCACGTTGGTTCACCCGGCTTAGACATCTTCCAAAGTACAAAGTCTAGAGGGCTGCGTTTTGCTGTTTCGATATCAACGCGCGCGCCAGCTTGAAGCTGATCAAGGTCTTGCTTAGAAAGCTTGCCGTATTCGTTGAACTTACCCACTTCAAACATTACGTCACCGTTATCTGCAACGTATGCAAAACCGCGCTCGATTAGCTTCTCAACCAATTCGATGATTTCAGCAATAAACTGTGTCGCACGAGGTTCAACGTCCGGACGTTTCATGTTCAGCGCATCAAAATCAGCGTGCATTTCACCAATCAAACGCTCAGTCAATGAATCGCAAGACTCACCATTTTCTGCAGCACGTTTGATGATCTTATCGTCGATATCTGTGATGTTACGTACAAACGTCAGATCATAGCCCAAATAGCGAAGGTAACGTGATACAACGTCAAAAGAGACGAAAGTACGACCGTGACCAATGTGACAGAGATCGTAGATGGTAACTCCACAGACATACATACCGACTTTGCCAGCTGTAATTGGTTTGAATTCCTCTTTCTGTCTTGTGAGTGTGTTATATATCTTTAACATGATCTCTATCTATGATTGTGAATGAATAAAAGAAGATGAGTATATCAACTCCAACCTAGTTAGGTAATAGCAATTAACCGATAAAACGATAATCGGCTAAACTTCAAGCACAAAACGAAGAATTTCCTCTTCCTGAGTTTTTAAAGCACTAGAACTTAGGCTAGAATCTCGGGCTCAACACAACACAGTAAAGGAAAGTAGCATGATCACCCTTCACACTAATTTTGGTGACATCAAGATTCAACTAAACGAAGAGAAAGCGCCAGAGACAAGCGCAAACTTCCTTCAGTACTGCCGCGACGGTTTCTACGACAACACGCTTTTCCACCGTGTTATTGACGGCTTCATGATCCAAGGTGGTGGTATGGAGTCTGGTCTACGTGAAAAAGCGACTCGTGCACCTATCAAGAACGAAGCAAACAACGGCCTAAGCAACAAAGTGGGTACACTTGCTATGGCACGTACTATGGAGCCGCATTCAGCAAGCTCTCAGTTCTTCATCAACGTAAACAACAACACATTCCTAGACTTCCGTAGCGAAAGCCTAGATGGTTGGGGTTACTGTGTGTTCGGTGAAGTAATCGAAGGCATGGACATCGTAAATAAGATCAAAGGCGTTAGCACTGGTTCTTACGGCATGCACCAAGACGTACCTCTAGAAGACGTAGTAATCACTGGTACAACAATTGAAGAGTAATTCTTAGGAATTATTTTTAAAAGATAAGTTAATGGGGAGGCATAGCTTCCCCTTATTTCTATGACGACATTATTTATTTCCGATCTTCACCTTACCCCATCACGTCCTGATATCACGGAATGTTTTGTGACGTTCATGCGAACAGAAGCAACAAAAGCTGATGCACTTTATGTACTCGGCGATCTGTTTGAGTTCTGGATTGGTGACGATGAC
This sequence comes from Vibrio sp. 1249-1, assembly GCF_033340495.1. Classification (NCBI taxonomy): domain Bacteria; kingdom Pseudomonadati; phylum Pseudomonadota; class Gammaproteobacteria; order Vibrionales; family Vibrionaceae; genus Vibrio; species Vibrio sp. 1249-1. Next base: position 246,547 of record NZ_JAWOWJ010000002.1, on the reverse strand, counting down.
AACACCCCTTTTGCAGACCAAATCCGTGCAGAATTTAAAGCACTGACGGATGCGGGTGTGCCAACTTTTTTCATCCAAGGCAATCGAGATTTTTTACTCGGCAAACGCTTTTGCAAAGAAACCGGTATGACATTACTCGACGATGTCTGCACGATTGATCTTTATGGTCAAAAAGCTGTAATCCTACATGGCGATACGCTCTGCATTGACGATGTGAAATACCAAGAGTTTAGAAAAACCGTTCACAAGCCATGGCTACAATGGTTGTTTAACCGTATTCCTTGGTTCATTAAGAAGAAAATTGTCTCAAAAGTTCAATCCGATATTCGTGATGATAAAATGAGCAAGTCATTAGATATCATGGACGTTAACCAAAATGAGGTCGAGAAAGTGATGTCTCAGAACTGCGTCAACATAATGATTCATGGTCACACACATCGCCCGAACACACATTTTTTTGACGTCGATGGCATTAAAAAGACCCGAATTGTTTTAGGGGATTGGTATACGCAAGGCTCAGTTTTAAAAGTAAATTCTGATAGTTTTGACCTGCAAACGAGACCGTTCATACAGAATTTGCGTTAAGCATGTAGAGCGTGTAGAAGATTCACGCTCAAGTCGTAGATATTTTGTAAAAAATCGCTATTATCATAATACTAAGTTAAACAGAACGAAGTACCTAATTGAAGTATTCTTACGTAGCTCGCCAACCGATTCTGGATAGAGAAAAACGAACCATAGGTTACGAACTCCTCTTTCGAGACGGCCCTAAAAATACCTTCCCTGAAGTAGAACCAGAGCTGGCTACTAGTCGACTGCTATCCGATCATTTTTTGTCGACGCATTACAACACATTAGGAAACAAACTTGGCTTTGTTAACTTTCCGCATCAAAGCTTGGTGAACTTGGTCCCAACTTTGTTTCCTAAAGAATCTCTCGTCATTGAAGTCCTTGAAGACTGCGAACCGACAGAAGAACTGTTAGAAGCCATCAAGCACCTTCATGAGTGCGGATACAAAATTGCTCTGGATGATTTTGTTCCGACGAAAGCTTGGAAGCGTTTTCTTCCATACGTTTCCATGATCAAGTTTGATATTAGACTTGTGCCGATCAAGAAAGCTGCCATTTTTATTCAGGCGTTGAGCCCATTTAAAATCGACTTTCTTGCGGAAAAGGTAGAGACCTATGAAGAGTTCGAGCAAGCTCTAGAAGCCGGTTTTAACTATTTTCAAGGGTATTTTTTTAGCAAACCTGAGATGATCCAGAAAAAACGGTTGAACCCCGCGTTTCTTACCGTCATCCAACTTTGTAAAGAGATTGCTGATAAGCCCATCGACTTCAATGAGGTTGAACGTCTGTTTTCGATTGATGTAACGCTGTCATACAAGCTGCTTACTTACGTAAATTCAGGATATACATTAACGACTAAGATCAAATCGTTCAGACAGGCGCTTATTTATCTGGGTGAAGAGCGACTACGACGCTTTATTTCCTTAGTTGCAATTGCGTCCGTTCAAGAAGATAAACCTGACTCTCTTTACTCTTTAGCGATTCAGCGTGCACGAATGTGTGAACTGTTACTTAGTCAAATGAACACTAGGTATGACCCTGGGCAGGCTTTTTTGACAGGCATGTTTTCTTTACTCGGATCTTTGCTCGATCAACCGCTCTCGGATGTCATTGAAGATATCCCCGTTGACGAAGATATAAAACTCGCATTAACCAGTCGAAAAGGCGTACTTGGTCACTTACTTTCGATGACGATCGCCTACGAACAAGCGGACTGGGAGTTAGCCGAGCGATATTGCACCGTTCTTAAATTAACCGAACCTCAATTAGCGGACGCTTTTAATCAATCGACGGAATGGGCTCAAGAACTGCTGTCTCAAACGCCCTAAATCGCTATAATGCCTCACCTCCAGCCTCGCAATTGTGGGGTTGTTTGTTTTTACCGCTTAATTAATCGAGATTTCATTTTATGGCTTCTTCTTGCCCTTGCGGATCTAACCGCACCTACCAACAGTGTTGTGAAACTGCCCACAATAACCATGCTGACGTTACCACTCCGGAGCAGTTAATGCGCTCTCGTTACAGTGCGCATGTGCTAGGTCTGGTAGATTACGTGGTGAACACGTACCACCCAAGCTGTAATGCAGAAGAGCAACGTGAAGGCATTGCCCAATCTATCGACAGCGATTGGTGCAAACTTGAGGTAGTAAAAGCTGAAGCGGGTTGTAACGAGAATGAAGGTTTTGTTGAATTCAACGCTTACTTTGATGAAGACGGCAAACGCTACTGTATGACAGAACGTTCTCGCTTCGTAAAAGAAAATGGGCTTTGGTACTACATTGACGGCACATTTCCTGAAGAAGAGCCAGAAGAAGAACCAGAACAGGATCCACGATTGAGCCAGCCAGTGAGTAGCCTAAAGCTAGGTCGTAACGATCCGTGTATCTGCGGAAGCGGTAAGAAGTTTAAGAAGTGTTGTGGGTAAAGGCATCCACGCCTAGCTTATTGAGTTCGCTTTAATGAGATTCCTGACCTCACCTAAGCTCGTCGGAATAACGTGAATATATGTACCTGTTTGAAGTAAATAACTCTACTGCAAGCACCATTAGAAAATATACCGTCATTCTGAACGGCGAGGAACGAGTGTGATTCAGAATCTAATCGCTACTAGCACTGTTGCCGGTTTTTACCCCGAATCAAGAACACTAAATTAAAAAAGCCCCTAGGCTCGAGAGCATAGGGGCTTTCACTTATCTATAGCAAGCTTACTTATGACGCTCTTTCAGTTTGTTCACTACGTCATTCATCGATAAGCCTTGGTCTTGAAGCAATACCATTAAGTGATAAATCAAATCTGCTGATTCACACACTAACTCCTCCTTATCGCCCGACGTCGCCGCAAGCGCGACTTCAACGCCTTCTTCGCCCACTTTTTGCGAAATACGCTTGGTGCCACGGGCATAAAGACTGGCAGTATAAGAGGAATCTGCGTCGGCACTCTTGCGGGCAGCCAATAGCTGCTCAAGTTGATGAAGCCACACCATTTGTGACTCCTCTTGAGGGTCCACATCCCAGCAAGTTGTGTTACCCAAGTGACACGTAGGGCCAATGGGATTTACCTTCACCAGTAGCGTATCGTTGTCACAATCGAGCTGCATGTTCACCAATTGCAATACGTTGCCAGAGGTCTCACCTTTCGTCCAAAGACGTTGCTTGGTACGAGAGAAAAACGTCACTTGACCTGTTTCGCCCGTTTTTGCCAACGCATCTTGGTTCATGTAACCCATCATCAGCACTTGGCTTGATTGGAAATCTTGTACGATGGCAGGTACCAGACCATCCACCTTTTCCCAGTTGATTCGCTCAGCTAGCGAACTTACTTCGGCGGCTTTCACACTCATAGTCGTACCTCAATGCCTTGTTGTTTCAAATACTGCTTTAGTTCACCAATATTGATGACTTGCTTGTGGAATACCGATGCGGCAAGCGCGCCATCCACATTTGCTTTTTGGTAGGCTTCTGCGAAGTGCTCCATGGCACCTGCACCACCCGATGCAATCAATGGCACGTTACACACTTCACGCACCATATTAAGTTGTTCAAGATCGTAGCCATTACGCACGCCATCTTGGTTCATCATGTTCAGTACGATTTCACCAGCGCCGCGTTTTTGTACTTCTTGCACCCAATCACGCGTTTCCCATTGAGTTGCTTTGGTGCGTTCTTCATCGCCAGTAAACTGGTAAACCTGATACTTGCCGGTCTCTTTGTCGTAGTATGAATCGATACCAACGACGATACATTGCACACCAAACTTATCAGCAAGGTCAGTAATCAGTTGCGGGTTCGCCAATGCAGGTGAGTTGATAGACACTTTGTCTGCACCAAACTCAAGAATGCGCGCCGCGTCTTCCGCTGATTTAATGCCACCAGCCACACAGAACGGGATATCAATCACTTCTGCAACGCGAGCGACCCAACTTTTATCGACGACACGACCATCACTTGAAGCGGTAATATCGTAGAACACAAGCTCGTCAGCGCCTTCTTCTGCATAACGCTGTGCCAGAGGAACGATGTCGCCAATGATTTCGTGGTTACGGAACTGAACGCCCTTCACCACTTGTCCATCACGAACATCAAGACATGGAATTATTCGCTTTGCCAGCATGCAAACGCCTCCTCTGCTGTGAACTTACCATCTAACAATGCACGACCAACAATCACACCAGCCACACCGCTGCCTTTTAGCGCTTCGATATCTGCTAATGAGCCAATGCCACCTGAAGATTGAAACTGCACTTGTGGGTACTGTTTGCATAGGTCAACGTAAAGCTCTACGTTTGAGCCTTCTAGCGTACCGTCACGAGAAATGTCCGTGCAAAGCACGTGTTGTAGACCTACCGTTAGGTAATCGTTGATCAGAGCTTCGATGGTCACGCCTGAGTCTTCTTGCCAACCAGAGATCGCTACTTTACGTGTGCCGTCTTGGTCGATGTTGATGTCTAACGCAAGAACGATTTTCTCTGCGCCGTATTTTTCCATCCAACCTTTCACAAGCTCTGGTTGTTTTACTGCTGTAGAACCAACAACAACACGCTGAGCACCAGCTTCTAGCAGATCAATCACGTCTTGCTCTGTACGTACACCGCCACCAATTTGGATCTTTGCTGGTGTGCTTGCTAGTAGTTTTGCAATCAAATCAAGCTGGCGTGCTGTTGTGTCTTTCGCGCCAGTTAAATCCACCAAGTGCAGCCAGTTAGCGCCTGCTTGATGGTACAAGTTGAACTGCTCTGCCGGGTCGACTTTGTACTCGGTTACTTGGCCGTAATCACCTTGATAAAGGCGAACCACCTGTCCTTCAATTAAATCAAGAGCTGGAATAATCACACTAAATCCCTTTTATAATTCTAAGAAGTTTTGAATAAGCTTCGCACCCGCTTTTGAAGAACGCTCAGGGTGGAATTGCACGCCGTAATAGTTACCGCTTTGTACTGCTGCTGTGAATGGGTTGCCGTATTCACATTCCGCAATCGTGTAATCCCCAACTGGCATCGCAAAGCTGTGCACGAAGTAGAAATACTCTCCTTCTTCAATACCTTTGAAAAGTGGATTACCTGCTTTCGCAGACACTGTATTCCAACCCATATGCGGCAGTGGCAAATCGCCAGTTTGTAGTAGCTTCACTTCGCCATCACAAACTCCAAGACACTCAACCAACTCGTCGGCTTTCTGCCCTTTCTCTTGAGACACTTTGCCCAACAGTTGCATACCTAAACAGATACCTAACAACGGCTTTTCTACCTGTTTTACCAAGCTGATAAGATCGCGTTCTTCTAGGTTCTTCATCGCTTCGCTGGCGGTTCCCACACCCGGTAGGAATAGCTTATCTGCGGATAATACGACTTGCGGATCTTTTGAAATCGTTACGTCATAGCCTAGGCGTTCAATGGCAAACTTCACCGAAGAAACGTTGGCACAGCCAGTATCGATAATGACAACTTTCTGTTCTGTCACTGTTTTTCTCCTTGCTAACGTTAGCCTTAAAGCACGCCTTTACTACTTGGTAGCTCAGTGCCTTCTACTTTGATTGCTTGGCGTAACGTACGACCAAACGCTTTAAATAGACTTTCAATGATGTGGTGATCATTGTTGCCCGCAGAAGAAAGGTGCAACGTACACGCTAATGTGTCAGTCAGAGAGCGGAAGAAGTGAACCACCATCTCTGTTGAAAGATCACCCACTTGCTCACGACTAAACTGCGCGTCGAACTTAAGGTAAGGACGACCTGATAGGTCTAGTGCGCATTGCGCCAAACACTCATCCATTGGCAAGCTAAAGCCAAAGCGACCAATACCACGCTTGTCACCCAGTGCTTCTTTCAACGCTTGACCTAACGCAAGAGCGGTATCTTCCACTGTGTGGTGATCATCAATGTGCAGGTCACCTTCTACTTTGCACACCATCTGGAACCCGCCGTGTGTCGCGATTTGATCCAGCATGTGGTCGAAGAAGCCAAGACCAGTAGAGATGTCATTGCCGCCTTGTTCGTCAAGATTAACGAATACTTTGATGTCCGTTTCTTTTGTGGTGCGAACCACTTCAGCAACGCGTGCCTTCACCGTGAGATCTTTCAGGATCTGTTTCCAACCCATGGTTTCTGGGTTGTATTGAATGCCACGAATTGCCATGTTTTCTGCAAGTTGAAGATCAGTTTGACGATCGCCAATCACAACAGAATTTTGGAAATCCACTTTGCCACCTTGAAGGTACTCTTTTACCAAGCCCAATTTAGGCTTACGGCAAGAGCAGTTATCTTCATCAAAGTGAGGACAAATCAGCACATCATCAAACTTCACACCTTGAGATTCAAAGATCTCCATCATCATGTTGTGTGGTGCATCAAAATCTTCTTGTGGGTAGCTGTCGGTACCCAAACCATCTTGGTTCGTGACCATCACTAGACGGTATCCTGCATCCTGCAACGACAACAGGCTTGGGATAACAAATGGCTCTAGCTTTAGTTTGTCTAAACGGTCTACTTGAAAATCAATCGGCGGCTCGACAATTAAGGTGCCATCACGATCAATAAAAAGGATTTTTTGTTGTTTGCTCACTCGAACTTCCTTATTGCTATTCTTTTGGCGCTCCCGCTATTGAGCGAGAGCGATAAATTCTGTCTCTATTTATGCGTAGTAGTTTCTGATAAATCCAAGCGTTTTTTCGCACTCGTCACGGTTACCCACACTGATACGCACACAATTTTCAATTGGCGAGTTACGCAAAATAATGCCCGTATCCCAAGCCGCTTTGAAAAGGTCATCGCCATCTGGGAATTTCACCAATAGGTAGTTCCCCCACCCTTCAAACACTTCCAAGCCCGGAATCATTGAAAGGCCAACTTGCAAGTAAGCACGGTTTGCATTCAAATCGAGAACTTGAAACTTCGCTCGTGCTAAACCAGCTTCCGAAAGCGCCTGAGTCGCAATTTCTGCCACTGGAACTGGGACTGGGTAAGGTGCGATAACTTTAAGAAGTACATTAATAAGCTCTTCGTTCGCAAGCGTAAATCCACAACGCAGACCTGCAAGCGCAAAAGCTTTCGACAGAGTACGCAGAATCGCAAGATTCGGGTATTGCGCCAGTAGGTCTACCGTTGACGCTTCTGGACAAAAATCGATGTACGCTTCATCCATCACCACGATTGCACGGTCTTTTGTCATCTCAAGCAGAGACACAATGTCCTCACGCTTAACCAAGTTACCCGTTGGGTTGTTTGGCGAACATACAAAAACCAGTTTCACGTTATCCAGATTAGCTTCGATGCCTGCAAGGTCTAGTTGCCAATCTGACGTTAGCGGCACGGTTTTGCGCTCTACACCGATGGTTTCTGCACTGATGGCGTACATACCGTAAGTTGGTGGGCAGTAAAGAATCGCATCTTCACCCGGCTCACAGAATGCACGAATTAATAACTCAATACCTTCGTCTGCGCCGCGAGAAGTCAGTGTTTGTTCTGGTTTCACACCCGCATACGCTGCGTAAGCGGAAATCAGTTCTTTCGGTTGGCATTCGCTGTAACGATTAAGACGAGCAAAGTCTGTTTTGTATTCATTGTTAAATGGTGATTCGTTGGCATTTAGCCATACGTCACCCGTACCACCGATTCGGCGAGCCGACATATAAGGGGTAAGCTGTTGGACTTGTTTACGCGCTAGCTTTTCCATCTCATTACTCTCTTATTCTTTCTTACTTGCTAATTTTTCTACGCGGATAGTAACAGCACGTTTGTGAGCGTCCAGACCTTCTGCTTCAGCCATCGTGACTACCGTTGGTGCAAGGTTCTTTAAACCATCAGCAGAAAGCTCCTGAACCGTCATTCGTTTAGAGAAATCCGCCAAACCTAAGCTTGAATAAGTACGTGTATAACCGTAAGTAGGAAGGACGTGGTTAGTCCCCGATGCGTAATCTCCCGCAGATTCAGGCGACCAATCCCCAAGGAAGATAGAACCTGCGTTATCTAATAGAGGTAGAAGCTCACGAGGGTTCTTAGTCTGAACAATCAAGTGCTCAGGACCGTAGTAATTGGAAATAGAAACTGACTGCGTCATCGACTCGGAAATAATGATCAAGCTTGATGCCAGAGCCTTTTCTGCGATGTCTGCACGAGATAGCTCCTTAAGCTGACGTTGAACCGCATCCGTCACTTGATCAGCAATCACAGGAGAAGGAGTCACCAATACCACTTGAGAATCAGGACCGTGTTCTGCTTGGCTCAAAAGATCCGCAGCGATAAAGTCTGCATCTGCGGTTTCATCTGCAATCACTAACACTTCTGATGGCCCTGCTGGCATATCAATCGCAGCACCGCGGAAATCATTGCTAACCTGTCGTTTTGCTTCGGTCACGTAAGCGTTGCCCGGACCAAAGATCTTATCTACTTTCGATACAGTCTCGGTGCCATAAGCCATTGCAGCAACTGCTTGGCCACCACCGACGTTGTACACTTCATCAATGCCACACAGTTTCGCGACATAAAGGATCTCATCTGCGATTGGCGGTGGAGAACAAAGAACGACTTTACGACAACCTGCAATTTTTGCAGGAACGCCGAGCATCAAAACAGTCGATGGCAAAGGCGCACTGCCACCCGGAATGTACAAACCCACTTTTTGAATTGGGCGTGTTACTTGTTCACAAAGGACACCTGGCTGGGTTTCCACCTTGATCGGTTGCGGCTTTTGCGCTTTGTGGAACTTAGAAATATTGGCGTAAGCTTGCTCTAATGCGCTCTTCATTGACTCTGACAAACGCTCTGACGCTGCCTTAATTTCCTGAGAAGAAACACGAATGGATTCAGGCTTAACACGGTCAAACTTTTCGGTCAGCTCAATAAGAGCAGAGTCACCTTCTTCTCGAACTTTAGCAATAACTTCGGCCACAGCAGTGGTGATATTGGCACCTTCTGCAATAGCAGGGCGCTCCAAAATAGAGTCTTGCTGATTCTCACTTAATGATTGCCAAACGACTGTTCTCATGATGCTTACTCCATCATTTTTTCAATTGGTAGAACGAGAATTGAACTAGCACCCAACTCTTTCAGCTGTTCCATTGTTTCCCAGAACAGGTTTTCAGAACTCACTAAGTGAACAGCCATTTTCTGCTTATCTGCAGAAAGAGGAAGAACAGTTGGGTCTTCAGCACCTGGCAGTAGTGCTTTAATTTGATCTAACTTCTCTGCTGGGGCGTGAAGCATAATGTACTTAGATTCTTTCGCTTGCTGCACGCCTTGCATGCGAGTTAACAGCTTTTCGATTAGCGCCACTTTGTCTGCGTCGAACTCACCTGTGCGTTGAATCAATGTCGCTTTTGATTTGAAGATAATTTCAGCTTCTTTAAGGCCGTTCGCTTCCAGTGTTGCACCTGTAGAAACCAAATCAGCGATAGCATCAGCGAGACCCGCGCGAGGCGCAACTTCTACAGAGCCTGTCAGCATACATGTAGAGAATGGAACGCCGGCTTCATCCATGTACGCTTTTAGAAGTTGAGGATACGTTGTAGCAATACGCTTGCCAGCTAAGTCTTGTGGACCGTTGTACTCTTCGTCCTTGTCGATTGCGATAGATAAACGACAGCCACCAAAATCAAGTCGACGAAGCTGAACAAACTCGCAGGGTTCACCTAATGCTTTGCGGTCAAGGCGAACTTCTTCTAGTTCATTTTCGCCAATAAAGCCAAGGTCAACCACGCCATCCATAATTAAACCTGGGATGTCGTCGTCACGAACCAAGAGTAAATCAATTGGCATATTTTCAGAATGGACAACTAAACGCTCGCCCATTACGTTGAACTTTACGCCGCACTGTTTTAGTAGAGCTTGACTCTCTTTGCTAAGACGACCTTTTTTCTGAATTGCGATTCTTAAACGTTGTGTTTGCATTGCTTTGTCCCTATGCAAGATTTTGATATCTAAGTATTTTTCAAACTAATAAAACTAAAAAACCCTCGGGAGATTGAAGTCTCCCGAGGGTTTAAAATCTGCTTTTACTTTGATTTTACCTCCGGGAGTTTCCTGCCTCCCGGGTATGCGTACATCGCCCGAAAGACTAGATTGGGTGATGATGGTGATGAATGTTCATTACAAAATTACGCATACTTATTTCAAGGCTCTTCTCATTTGCTTTGTTACCAACCACACTAACCAAGCTGATTACTTTTTTCAACCCTTAATTTTAAAAAAATTCGAATTGTATAATACAAATAAAAAAGGAGGCCGAAGCCTCCTACAATTTCACCTTTTAAATCAGTGAATTACGCACTCTGGCAAGACGCTATTTTAGACTTTGAAAGCCATGACAAAATAGCGCAAACGATAACGAATGTTATCGACGCTGCAATGAACGAGAACGCAATTGAAGCAGTCATACCAAGGGCAATAAAGCCGACGCATGAAACAAGCGCGACTGATAATGCATAAGGTAACTGTGTTGATACGTGGTCAATGTGGTTACAACGTGCACCCGTCGATGACAGGATAGTCGTATCTGAGATTGGTGAACAATGGTCACCGAATACCGCACCAGCTAAAACCGCACTCAGCATCGGTAGCATTAGCGCTACATCTGTTGCGCCAGCCATATCACCCGCGATTGGTAGCATGATGCCGAACGTACCCCATGAAGTACCTGTTGAGAACGCCATCAGGCCAGACAACAAGAATAGGATAACTGGTAGCCAGTGCGGGTTAATGTTGCCCTGCGCCATTGTCGAAAGGTAAGTACCAGTCTTCATATCACCGATAACAGAACCAATGGTCCAGGCAAATACTAAGATTAGAATCGCACCAAACATAGACTTAGCACCAATCCAAAGTGTACGTGCGATCTCAGCCATTGGTAGACCTTGCTTCACAACAGTAAACAGTGCAACTGCTAAGCCAAGCAAGCTACCGTAGATTAGTGATGTACCTACATCTGTATTTTCAAAAGCACCAAGAAGCGCAAACTCCTTACCATCAGCAGCCAATGCTTGGCCACCCGTGTAAAGCATTGAAGCGATAGTCGCGATAATCAGCGTCACGATAGGAAGTATCAAATCTGACACTTTACCCTTTTCACTTTCACGGATATCTAGCTCTTCGTTTAGGTCATGCGCTTCTTGCGAGTCATTTTCTTTGTCTTTATCAAAGCCACGACCTTGCGATGCAGAGATCTCATGCTCACGCATTTTACCAATATCAAGACCAAACCACGCAACAGCGAACACCATTAGCAGCGCAAAAACGGCGTAGAAGTTCATTGGAATAAGACGAACATATGCGCCAAGAGCCGAATACTCTGTGATCCCATGTGAGACTAAGATCCCGCCAATAATAGTAATAATGTAAGCACCCCAGCTAGAAGCAGGCATAATTACACACATTGGAGCAGCGGTTGAGTCTAGAATGTACGCAAGCTTAGCGCGAGACACATAAAAGCGATCGGTTACTGGGCGAGAGATCGCACCAACAGCAAGGCTATTAAAGTAATCATCGACAAAAATGAATACGCCTAAAAAGGCGGCAAGAAGTTTGGAGCCGCGTTTACTCTTCACTCGAGATTGTGCCCATTCAGCAAAAGCACGAGTACCGCCAGATAGCGTTAATAAAGCTGTTGTCATACCTAATAAGATTAGGAAACCAACAATGCTCATGTTCCAAGTGTTAATTCCGCCATCTTCAATAAAGACAGAAGAAACTTGAGAACTGACGTAACCTGCGGTGTCGCTGATAGACCAGCTATTAAGTAGCACCGCACCTAGCACGATACCTACACCCAAGGAAACTAATACACGTCGAGTCAAAATCGCCAAAGTCAAAGCGACAATAGGTGGCAATAATGAAACAGGAGAACTAGAAAAATCTATTAAATTCATGATCTTCAAAAACCAAAGTTTGGCTAGAGATCTACTGCAGACAAGTCACGTAGCATACGATACGTGCTCATGTTGAACTTAGCGACAGGGAAGCGAACACTCCACCCAACCCTACAGTAGCGCTCCATAGTTTAATGTGAATATATACTATGGCAGTGTTGTTCCTTTCAGATACAACCCCAGCAAGTAACTTTGATGAGTTACTTACTTCGGCAATCTTCGCCTTCCACTATTATTCATTGGCATCACCCCAATAATAGCTACTCTTCGAGACCGCGCCTCTACGGCAACAACAAACAATTAACCACTAACTGTATAAATTAACAACAAATTGTCTGCAATATTGCATCAGGTGGCAGCCATTGTACTTATGATGAGAGTCAATGCAACACATCAAACTAAATTAAACAAATAAATAATGACTGAGATAATTTATAAACCTTGCCTACTTCCATAAGTTTTGTGCAACTGAAATCACATCAATCATGTTATTTATGAAACATTATTACTACCTTAGAAATATCATGGTTTATCTTATATCAATAAATTAAGGATATATGACACAGCATTAAAGATGGATGCTTCATATTTTTAAGTAATAACTCAAATTTTTTTATAAAAAACCAAGCTGTCACTCTCTCTATACAATAATGATTGTTGATTTTAGTTCTCATCTAATAATGATTTATTTCGAGTGTAATAATATTAATTGCTTTAAAAAATAGTCAAATTTAAACAAAATCTTGATTTAGCATTTGCACATAAGGAAAAGATAAAGTTAAATATAAGGACTCTTTGTTTATTTATAGATTGGCATTATTTAATCGTAACGATAAAAAGTGCCCAACACATTAACCTTTTAATAGGAATCGTTATGTCAGAGCTGACTAAAACCCTTCTAAATATCCGTAGCCTTCGTGCATTTTCTCGTGAGCTGACTCTAGAACAATTGGAAGAAGCTCTAGATAAACTCACTACTGTCGTAGATGAGCGTCGTGAAGCAGAAGAAGCAGAACGCGCAGCACAAGCAGAGCAAGAAGCTAAGCTTGCAGAGATTGCTGAGAAAATCGCTCAAGACGGTATTGATGTAGAAGCACTTATTACTGCGCTATCTGGCGAAACTAAGACGAAAGGCAAAGCGAAGCGCGCACCTCGCCCTGCTAAATACAAATACACAGATTCAAACGGTAATGAGAAAACTTGGACTGGCCAAGGTCGTACACCTTCGGCGATTCAAGAGCAACTTGATGCAGGTAAATCTCTGGATGAGTTCCTAATCTAGATCCGTGCTATTTTTAAAAGGCTCCCATAGGGAGCCTTTTTTATTTAAACCATTACAAATAAAAAAGGCACATTTCTTAATGCGCCTTTTACTTTAGTTACAGAATAGTTAATTAAACCGCTTCGTATTAACGTTCCCAGTATGCTTCTTCTAGGCTATCTTCTCGCTCAGGAAGTCCGCGCGACAATCGTGGTGAATGTTGCACGAGAACTTCGTAGCTCGCACGGTTTGCGTATTTGCAGACTTGAGAAAAAGAAGAGTAAGTTAAATACTCGTTACTGTGCTTGCTTGAATTAGGCACATTTTCTTTATGGTATTTATTTGCTGCCATATCATGAAGAACAGCAGATAACGCGGCATCACCTGCGCCATTTGTATTCTTAATTTTTTCTGGACCACCCATATATGGCGAGATATGCGAGTACACTTTTATTGGCGTCTCGCATGAGTCTTTTTTCGCCGGACGACTAAATTCATAACGATTAAATTCAGCAATTGACCCTGGAAGTAATGGCAAAGAAGTTTCGCGCTTCGCGCTATCTTCCGTATACCCAGCCATAAATAGACCTACAGGACCCGCCGTGCACAATACTAAATCAGCCCACTCCAATGTTTTATCAGACGCAGCAAGTGGATCAGATTCCCCCGTCAGTGCTTCTGCTTCATCTTCATTCATCGCAACGACTGAAACGTTATCTCGAATGAATTCTTGCCAATATTTAGGGTCATCTTGAATAACAAACTTTGTGCCTAAAGTCAGAACAACAGGCACATCATTCTTTTTCGCGTACTCAATCGCTTTCATTGTTGCTTCCGGCATTGGGTCGCCGTCTTTGCAACGTACTAGATATGACGTCAGTACAAGTGCTGATGCATTTTTAAAGATTTTCTCTGGAATGCTATCAGGATGGAGTTGGTTCATTTGCCCTTCGCTGATAGCAAAAGTACGTTCGCCGTCTTCTGTGATAAGAGCAAAACAACGGCCAATTGCACCATCTACACCTTGTAGGTAGTTCAAGTCCATGCGGCTTGATGTATTACAAAGATAACGGTAACCGTAGCTGCCAATCTTAATATCCTGGCTCATCACTCCAAGTAGTGTGGAGCGATCATCCGCTAGCACGGAGTAGTTATGTAGCGTGTTACCAATGGTACCGCCCGCATACTCATTGGTAATCAAGTTCTCTTCTTTCAGTTGCTGGTATAACTCTTCTGCTCTTTCGTCATCGATAACCAAAGAGTGACCTTTACTCAGACCGTACTTTTCAATCACATCCGTTGTAACTTTTGCTTCAATATCAACCAAGGTTTGGTCAATACCAATGATGTGAGTGCGCGTCATCTTCTTGCTTTCTTGTGCTTGGCTCACCAGCGGGTCACGAGCATGAACAGGAAAATAGTGCTTCGATTTGCGTTGTCCAGGAAATTTCATATTGTCAGTCTGAGTAAGGGGATGAAAAGGAGAGCGGATTCTATACCGCTAATAATAAAGCAGCAATAAAAGCGATTATAGCAAACGTTTGCTGACAGCTTTTTTCTTTTAGGTGGCTTATTCACCTTCCATAAAGCTGAGATCTGGTAGTTGCTCAAGGTGCTCGCTATAACGCTTTAGGTTGAACTCACCTTCATTCTTCATTACATCAAAAATCTCAATTGACATCGCACATGCCATCATCGCAACCGCATCTTCACGTGGTGTGCCAGTCATCATTAAACGCATAAGGGTTTCTTTTACTTTAAGCGGGTTGCCATCTTCGAGCTGATTTTCAACAATTTCAATCAACTCACTTTCTTGCATAAATTGGTTTTCTTCTGTCATTTGGTGTTTCCTCTTGGATTTTGGCCAACTATGCCATATATACCTCTTCTATACTTGCGAAATTACTCGTTCGAATCTTTGTTGAAGAAAAATCCAGCGAAACGAATTGTGATTTCGATCTCGGATCTGTCACCGGTCTGTGGATTCTGATAGAATCTGCATCCCGTTTATTTAAGTGGTGTTTAGTAATGTCTGATAACAGCCAAAAGAAAGTCATCGTCGGTATGTCCGGCGGCGTTGATTCATCTGTTTCCGCGTATCTTCTAAAGCAGCAAGGCTACCAAGTAGAAGGCCTTTTCATGAAGAACTGGGAAGAAGATGACAACGAAGAATATTGTACAGCGGCAGAAGATCTTGCTGACGCTCAGGCAGTATGTGACAAGCTAGGCATCCACCTACACACTATCAACTTTGCTGCCGAATACTGGGATAACGTATTTGAGTACTTCCTTGCTGAATACAAAGCGGGCCGTACTCCGAACCCTGACATTCTTTGTAACAAAGAAATCAAGTTCAAAGCATTCCTAGAATTCGCTGATGAAGTACTTGATGCTGATTACATTGCAATGGGCCACTATGTGCGTCGCTCTTTCCCAGAAAACGGTGAAAAACCACAAATGTTACGTGGTCTAGATGGCAACAAAGATCAAAGCTACTTCCTGTACACATTAAGCAACGAGCAAATCGCACGTAGCCTATTCCCTGTTGGTGACCTAGAGAAACCAGAAGTACGCCGCATTGCGGAAGAGCAAGACCTAATTACTGCTAAGAAGAAAGATTCAACTGGTATTTGTTTCATCGGTGAACGCAAGTTTACGGAATTCCTAGGTCGCTACCTTCCAGCTCAGCCTGGTAATATCGAGACTCCAGAAGGCGAAGTGATTGGTCAACACCAAGGCCTGATGTACCACACACTTGGTCAGCGTAAAGGTCTACACATCGGTGGCCGTAAAGGCGGCGGTGGTAACGAGGACCCATGGTTCGTTGGTGAGAAAGATCTAGAACGTAACGTTTTGATTGCTGTTCAAGGTAAAGACCATCCAATGTTGAAATCAGAAGGTCTACTTGCATCACAACTTCATTGGGTAGATCGTGAGCCAATTCGCGATGTTATGAAGTGCACAGTGAAAACTCGTTACCGTCAGGAAGATATTCCTTGTACAATCATCCCTATCGATGATGAAAACATTAAAGTTATCTTTGACGAGCCACAAATTGCTGTAACTCCAGGTCAATCAGCAGTGTTCTACAAAGGTGACGTGTGCCTAGGTGGCGGCATCATCGAGCAACGCATTAAATATTCTCAAGCTTAGGAGTCGTTACGTGGCGAATACACTTTATGACCGTACTATCGCTTTCGCTGGGATTTGCCAAGCTGTTGCTTTAGTTCAACAGGTAGCGAGAAACGGACATTGTGATCAAGATGCTTTTGAAACATCAATCAACGCTATTTTGAGCACGAACCCTGCTAACACAGTTGGCGTATTCGGTCGCGAAGCCGATCTAAAGCTCGGCCTAGAATGCTTGGTTAAAGGGATTGATAGCACACCATCAGGCAGTGAAATTACTCGTTACATTATTAGTTTAATGGCGTTAGAGCGTAAGTTAAGCTCTCGTAACGATGCTATGTCTCAGCTTGGTGATCGTATTCAAATGGCCAAGCGTCAGTCAGAGCACTTTGAGCTACTAGACGATCAAATGATCAGCAATTTAGCGAGCATCTATCTGGATGTCGTTAGCCCTATTGGCCCACGCATTCAAGTAACGGGCACGCCATCTGTACTGCAGCAGACGGCAAGCCAACACAAAGTTCGTGCGCTGTTGTTATCTGGCATTCGTAGTGCAGTTCTTTGGCGTCAAGTTGGTGGTAAGCGTCGCCACCTAATCTTCGGGCGCAAGAAGATGGTAGAGCAAGCACAAATCCTTCTTGCTCGTCTGTAGTAAAATATCAAATAAGCAGCTCGCGTTTATCGCGAGCTCATTTTTTTCGACTAAAACAAATCCCGCGCAAACGTTTGCGCAATATTCGTGACAATTGCCACAGTTATTGGTATAAAGCTCACGAAATTTAGAAACCCAATTCAGGAGAACATCATGGAACTGTCAGCATTGACTGCTGTTTCACCAGTAGACGGCCGTTACGGAAGCAAAACAATTGCGTTACGCGAAATTTTCAGTGAATACGGTCTACTAAAATACCGTACTATCGTTGAAATCCGCTGGCTACAAAAGCTTGCTGCTACTGCTGAAATTGCAGAAGTGCCAGCGTTTAGCGCAGAAGCAAACCAATTCCTAGACGACCTTGCTGCAAACTTCTCTGAAGAAGATGCACGCCGTATCAAAGAGATCGAGCGTACAACTAACCACGACGTAAAAGCGGTTGAGTACTTCCTAAAAGAGAAAGTAGCAGACGTTCCTGAACTGCACGCAGTAAACGAGTTCTTCCACTTCGCATGTACTTCTGAAGACATCAACAACACATCACACGCTCTAATGCTTAAAGAAGCGCGTGAGAACGTGATTCTTCCAGAAATCCGTAACCTAATCGACGCTATCAAAGCACTAGCAGTGGAATACCGCGACATTCCTCTTCTATCTCGTACACACGGTCAGCCTGCTTCTCCATCTACTATGGGTAAAGAAATGGCAAACGTGGCGTACCGTATGGAGCGTCAATTCAAGCAAATCGAAAACGTTGAGATCCTAGCGAAAATCAACGGTGCAGTAGGTAACTACAACGCACACCTTTCTGCTTACCCAGAGCTAGATTGGCACAAGTTCTCTGAAGAGTTCATCACAGAGTCTCTAGGCGTAACTTGGAACCCTTACACAACTCAAATCGAACCGCACGATTACATCGCTGAGCTGTTCGACGCTATCGCTCGTTTCAACACTATCCTGATTG
Source organism: Vibrio sp. 1249-1 (assembly GCF_033340495.1). Taxonomy (NCBI): domain Bacteria; kingdom Pseudomonadati; phylum Pseudomonadota; class Gammaproteobacteria; order Vibrionales; family Vibrionaceae; genus Vibrio; species Vibrio sp. 1249-1. The sequence goes on along the minus strand of NZ_JAWOWJ010000002.1, from coordinate 228,619 downwards.
ACTTCGACCGTGACGTTTGGGGTTACATTGCACTAGGCCACTTCAAGCAAAAAACTATTGCTGGTGAGATCGGTTCTTCAACAATGCCTCACAAAGTTAACCCAATCGACTTTGAAAACTCAGAAGGTAACCTAGGTCTTGCGAACGCTGTATTCGGCCACCTAGCACAGAAACTGCCTATCTCTCGTTGGCAACGTGACCTAACTGACTCAACGGTTCTACGTAACCTTGGTGTTGGTGTTGGCTACGCTATCATCGCTTACACTTCGACACTTAAAGGCATCAGCAAGCTAGAAGTAAACCGTGAAGCCCTTCTTGCTGAACTAGACAAGAACTGGGAAGTACTAGCTGAGCCAGTACAAACCGTTATGCGTCGTTACGGCATCGAGAAGCCATACGAGAAGCTGAAAGAGCTAACTCGTGGTAAGCGTGTAGACGGCGAAACAATGCGTAACTTCATCGACGGTCTTGAGCTTCCTGAGCACGAGAAAGCACGTCTGAAAGAGATGACACCAGCGAACTATATCGGTCAAGCAATCGAGCTGACAGATAAGCTGTAATACTCCTGTAACGACCAGATACTTAAAAGGTTGACGCGAAAGCATCAACCTTTTTTAGTTAGGAGAGTTAGGTCGGGAGAAAATAATTTTAGTTATATGGAATGGATTATTAATTGAAGATCAGCCCCATTTGTTATGGCAGCTTTTGGAAGAACAAGGTTATTGTTCCTACTTCCACACCAAACTTTTTTATTTTCGTTAGATTGAAAACGTGTCTGTCATCCTGACGATAAAGCCAATCATCAAAAGCAACCGTCACTGATGAATCCTCCATTTGTAGCTCAAAGTCATATTGCCACTGTAGCGCATTGCCCTGCTCTTCCCCTGTTGCCACACCTATAATATCGTCTGCCTTACCTTCATAACGACCGTCTTCTAATCTAGTGATAACCCAAATTCGCTGGTCCACCTCTCCGTCATCAAACACGAAGTCTTCCACCAGCGTCAGCGTATCACCCGCTACAGTACCCACTATATCGACTTCAAAGCGACGCGTTTGCTGTCCGGTATAATCTTGCACCATCCCCCACGCCTTTATGTCGCCTTCGAAATAACCGAATACGTCAAAAGTCGGTGTAGAAGAGCGGTAATTATCAATGTCTGCGGAACATGCCGAAAGAAAAACAGCTGCCACTAAAGTCGCTGATTTAAAAATTCGTTTAAACACTATCTAACCTGCCCTATCAATTGTTTTCGGAGTTTCGGAAATTCTGTGTTGGGTGATAACCATATAGCCAAAAATGCATCGTTCATTCGTTCGTCTTCAATGATGCCAACGTTCTTTACTTGCACGTCCCCAACCTGCTTATAAAAAAGCTGACCAGATTTTCCATCTGTTAGATAAGTAAGCTCGTCACCTTTTTGAATATCAGGAAACATACGATCGAGCTCGCTAATCCAATCTTTTCGATATGAGTCAGTAAAACCCAATTTCGCCCACTGCTCATCCGTCACATCAAGCAGCTGTTGCTTACTGATGTCTCTCTTGTAATTAATTTCCAATGCAAGGGGATGTGGCGATACGTCATCGCTTACGATGAACTTTCCATCAGGCGCTTTTAATCTTGAGTGATAAATATCGAAGATGAACCAAGTAAGTTGGGCTTCTCCAACAGTTTTCCACCCCTTCCAATTCGCAATGTTGCTGGCAGCTTCGCTATTTCCAACAGGTTGAGCTTGCAGAGCAAAAGAACCAGTTACTATTACCAACGCAAGCAACCTAGTCAGTCTCTGAGTTAAGTCTCTCTTCAAGCTTTTCATTTCCGTACACCTTGAGTATCAAGAGCATCATGACGCACCATTCGACAAACAACATTGCCAGTGTAGCGCCAGTGCTGAATCCAAATTCAACGGCTTGGAGTTTATGGCCAGCAAAGTAGCTCGCCGTTCCTCCGATACCGCCTACTATTGATACGTAGGTTTTTGGGAAACGGTACAAAATTGACTTAAGTTGATAGGCATACCAAGAAAACAAAACCCACAAGCATAATAACCAGACTGGCAGCCATGGGGTTGGAAAGACAAAGACCGAGAGTTGTTGATTGAGCGTATCAAGCACGAGCCCGACCGTGACGATCACACTAATACTTTTGAGCGAAGATGCATCGCTTTTCAAACAATATAGTAGGGTTGCCAAAGTAAGGAATAACGTCACCCATTGCCATTGATAGGTTCCAAGCACCGCTGCAAACCAGCAGAGTTGGAACCATGTCGAAGCAAGAAACACCTTCATAACGAACTACGGGCGTTGAAACGTCATGTGAACGGCACTGATCGTGCGAGCCAAAAAGCCACCTTCACAGTAGCTCAAATAGTAGCGCCACATACGCACAAAGCGGTCGTCGTAGCCAAACGAGCGCACTTCATTCTCTGCTCGATTAAAACGTAAGTGCCATTCGTTCAGCGTCTTGGCGTAGTCCAAACCAATATCGAACAAGTCTCGCGTCACTAAGTCACTGTATTTTGTTGTAGCTTGGGTTAGTGAGGTTACCGACGGTAAAAAACCACCCGGGAAAATGTACTTTTGGATAAAGTCGACGTTGTTACTGTAGTAATCGTAACGCTGATCGGCAATCGTAATCGCTTGAATCGCCATCAAGCCACCGGACTTTAATAAAGACTCACAGACCTTAATGTACGAAGGCAGGAATTGTTTGCCCACAGCTTCAATCATTTCAATAGAAACGAGCTTGTCATAAGTGCCGGTTAGGTTTCGGTAATCTTCTTTGAGTAGAGTGATTTTGTCTTCTAAGCCACGCTCTTTGATTTTTTGCTCCGCGTACACGTGTTGCTCTTCAGATATCGTTGTTGTGGTGACCTGACAACCGTATTGTTCGGCCATGTAAATCGCCATAGCGCCCCACCCAGTGCCAATTTCAACAACATGATCAGTGGGCTTCAGCTCAAGTTGCTGACATAGACGATCCATTTTGTTGATTTGAGCCTGCTCTAGAGAGTCATCCGCATGATTGTAAAGCGCCGACGAGTACAGCATATTGGTATCAAGGAACGCTTCGTATAGGTTGTTACCCAAGTCGTAATGCGCATGGATATTTTTACGTGAGTTCTCTTCAGAGTTTCTGTTTGACCAATGACTGAACTTGTACAGTATTTTAGTCAACCAACTGCCTTGCTCTTCGAGTTTATCTAGAGCACGCATGTTAAGGGCCATCAGTTTCATTAATGAGGTTAAATCGGGGCTATCCCACCACCCATCCATATAAGCCTCACCAGCAGCAATACTGCCGCCCTGCAAGATCCGTGAATAAAAGCCTGGATGTTTTACCTCTATAATAGCGACAACAGGTTGACCACTGTACTCCCCATTTGGCGCACTAAAACGCTCGCTTCGCTCTGTCGTTTCCGTCTTAAAACTTTCAATAACTGTTAAGCAGCCGATTTCCATTTTTTGCAGACATTGAAAAATAACTCCGCGAGCCGCTTTTTGCGTTGTCGTCAATTTACGCGGCAATGTCATAGAACTAGTATTTAACATGCAGAATTCTCCTTATGCTTTTTATTTTTTTTGTCTGTTTTTTCAGTATCGGCTTCTATTTCTTCATGCGTTGAATATTTAGGATGAGAATAAAAAGGTGCGCCTTTCACCCAAAGTTTTAATGCGTGCCAATAAATACCAACCATTATTTTTACCGTTTGTATTGGTGTAACGATCAAACACCTCAATAAGGTTTTGCTTGAAAGTGGCTTGGCTTTCATAACCATGGTGGCATCAAAGTGTTTCTCTCCTTTGTGACATTCAAGATGAATATTCAACTTGTCTGTCAAAGGTTTAATTCTCCAGCGGTAGAGTTGGTCAATCGGGTTGAATGGTGAAACATGGAATGCTTTATCTTGTTCCCAACCAAACTTTTCTTCTTCTTTATCTGCTGACACCACGTAGTAATGTCGTTCATTCCAAGGAGTGTTACTCACCTCTGCGAGGAGATACTTCCATTCTCCTTCCGCGTTATAAACGTAGTAGAAATTAACGGGACTGAAATAAAGTCCTAGATAACGCAAGTGACAGACTGCGATTACCTTGCCGGTACAGCGGACACCTGTCAGTTCTTCAATTTTGCTGTGCACTGCCGACTTGACGCTACCTTCACCAATGTAATCACTGCGCTTGAAGCGAGCCCAATGCCACCAACGCGAACCAAAACCCCATACTTTTTTCTCTAAAGCATCGATCTCGTCTACATCAATGGCGGGCATAAATAAAGAGTAGTTCAACTCATGATTCACAGGCGTGAATCGACGGTGACGAACGTTGCCTATAAACAATCGGCTGTTCATTTGGCTATCCATATCACGCTGCGCCTTTTTCGAAAGGAACCACATTTTGTTCGCGGTACTTTTCTTCTAGTTCTTTCACAACATCAAGCGCGCTACGCACGCCATCTTCATGAAAACCGTTGTACCAATAAGCGCCGCAGAACCAGGTACTTTGTTTACCCTGTATCTCATTTTTGCGCTGCTGCGCGGCAATAGACTCAGTGGTGAATACTGGATGATGATAAGTGAACGAACGCAAGACTTTATTTGAGTTAATTTGCTCAGTACTATTCAACGTTACACAAAACGTGTGTTCTGATTGAATATGCTGAAGAATGTTCATGTTATAAGTGAGCGAAGGGAGGCGTTGCTGTTCCTCCTCACTGCCTTCCAATAGGTAGTTCCATGATGCCCATGCTGCCTTACGTTTTGGTAGTACGGCAGAGTCGGTATGAAGAACAACTTCATTTGCTTGGTATGTCATATCCCCCAAGATTTCCTGCTCAATTGGGCTGATATCCTCTAGCATTCTCATTGCTTGATCACTGTGACAAGCAAAGATAACGTCATCAAACCAATGCGTTTCTCCGCGAACTTGAACGCCAACCCCTTTTTCGTTGCGAACCACTTTTTCGACAGGACTATTAAGACGAATATTCTCCGCAAAGCCTTTGGTCAATGGTGGAATGTATGAACGTGAACCACCTTTAATCACATACCATTGTGGTCGGTTAGTCACATCTAGCAGACCGTGGTTGAGGAAGAAACGTAAGAAGAACATAAGAGGGAATGCGCGCATGTCAGCTAAAGTCGACGACCAAATCGCAGCACCCATCGGTAATATGTAGTTATCGGTAAAGAAAGCACTGAATTTGTGTTCATCAAGGAACTCACCTAACGTCTGAGAGTGCGAGGATTGCTCGCTAGCGAAGCGCTTGGCAAGTTTATTGAAACGAAGTATCTCGAAGATAAATCGATAAAATTTAGGGTTTGCCCAGTTGCGTTTTTGAGCAAACAATGTCGACACTGTGTGGCCGTTGTACTCTAGTCCGTTCCCATCGTTTCTGACACTGAAGCTCATTTGAGTCGGCAGACCTTCAACGCCAATTTCGCTCATCATTTTAATGAAATTAGGGTACGTACGGTCGTTATAGACGATGAACCCAGTATCTATCGCGTATTCTTTACCATCAAGGCTCACATCAACGGTTGCAGTATGGCCACCGATGTAATCGTTCGCTTCAAACAGCGTTACATCATGTTCTTTATGCAAGTAATAACCACAAGTAAGGCCAGAGATTCCCGTTCCCACAATCGCTATCTTCTTTCTTCCTGCTGTTTTCATTTTTATTCCTTCTTATGATACGAGTTTAGCAGTTAGGCGAGCTTGCCAACTGTATGGAAGTAACGAGATAAAACGTAAAATACTGGTAAATCTCGCTGGGAAATAGATATAGGTCTTGTTGGCGGCTAACTGCTTCCTGATAGAGTCCGACGCTTGCTGAGTAGAAATGATCATTGGCATTTCGAAGTCGTTTTTGTCAGTCAACGGCGTTTCAACAAAACCAGGAAACACCGTTACCACTTTGATCCCTTTCTTTTTCAAGTCGACGGCGAGCGTGCGTGCAAAATAACTGACTGCCGCTTTGGATGCGCCGTAAGCTTCAGCACGAGGCAGTGCCACTTCTGATGCGATAGAGCCAACAATAACAATGCGGTGCCCTCTCTCTAAATGCACTTGGCAGCCTTCGACGCAGTTAGCAACACCGACAACATTTACGTTCATCACACGCGCCATGAGTTTCGCGTCGACCACTCCCTCATCCATGTACTCACAATCGCCTGCGTTAAAAACCCATGTGTTTGGCGTAAAGGGCAAATTAGAGAGCGCCTGCTGAGTTTCCTCATAGTTTGTCACATCAAACTGCAATGTATGAATTTTGGAGGAAACTGCCTCCAGCTCTGCAAGAACATCTTGATTCCGACCACAAGCAATCACATTCCATTCTGAGTTCGCGTAATCTAGGGCAAGCTGTCTTCCTATTCCGGAGGTGGCGCCTGTGATTAAGATGGTGTAGTTCATTGTCCTAACCTCTGCTTGATGGTTTTAACGACTGAACCAAGTAACGGTAAATGCTCATAGAGCATCTCTCCGAGATCAAAATAGTCTCGGTGATAAATGACCTGACCTTCGCTAAATTTGAGGTGCGAAACACCATTGACGAGAATAGGCGCCCCCTTCTGAAGTTTGGGATGCTGAAGGTCCATTGTCCAAGTTAGGAAGCCTGTATCTCCGACTTGTTGATGCTCATGGATTACAAAATCACAACTGATGACGTTGGCATATAATGAGGTGAAATAATCCGAAAGTGCTGGCCATCCTTCTAAACGATGCGCTGCGTCCTCAAATACTACATCTTGGTGATATATATCCTTAAGTAGATGTAAGTTCGCTTTGTTGAGCTTTTGATAGATATTGCCAACAGACTGTATGTCCATTTTTTACTCCTACACGCCCATTAAGTTGTACAAAATTATTATATGTACAAGATAGTTCATTCCACCAAAGTTGTACAAAAATAATTTTGTATAACTTTATTTCTGTAAGTAGTACGTGATGAAGTTCGCACGCGATCAATCGGCGAAAAAAAAGGCTTGGTCAAAACCAAGCCTTTTCAGCAGATTAACAATTATTTAAGTAGGAACAATTAGTATTGCTGGCCTCGCAACGCTGCAATACGTTTATCTAGCGGAGGGTGGCTCATTAATAGCTCAGTCAGCGACTGCTTGCCATTGATACCAAACGCCATCATGGTGCCATCCAGTTGAGATTCATGACTCACCTTCAAACGCTCTAGAGCCGCAATCATTTTTTCTTTGCCAACGAGGCGCGCAGCACCTGCGTCCGCGTGGAATTCGCGATGACGGCTGTACCACATAGTCAAGAAGCTAGCTAGGAAACCAAATACCAGTTCAAGCACCATGGATACGCCAAAGTAAACCATCATATTTGTACCTTGGCCTTCTTCATCATCGTTCGATGCCACGATATTGGCAATAAAGCGTGATAGGAAGATAACAAACGTGTTCACGACACCTTGCATCAACGTCATCGTGACCATATCACCATTTGCAATATGGCTCACTTCGTGTGCAAGTACTGCCTCTGCCTCATCACGAGTCATATTGTGTAAAAGACCAGTAGAAACGGCGACAAGAGAGTCATCTCGTTTTGCGCCTGTCGCAAATGCATTGATATCTGGTGAATCATAAATAGCCACCGTTGGCATACCAATACCCACTTGTTGAGCTTGACGACCCACAGTTTCGACTAACCAATGCTCCGTTTCGTTGCGCGGGCTTTCAATGACCATACCACCAACCGAGCGTAGCGCCATACCCTTTGACATCATCAACGAAATAAATGCGCCACCAAAACCAAATACAGCAGCCATTACAAGTAAACCTGACAGACTGCCTGGTTGCATTCCAGTTACAGCGTAAACAATATTCAGAACAACACTAAGCACTAGCACGACAGCTAGGTTAGTTGCTAGGAATAACATAATTCGCTTCATTACTTTTCTCCGAGGAAGCTTATCGTTTTTTTAAAACGGATTGTTATAAGGAACAAATGGTAATCGCTATAAAAGCCAATTCCGTTGATTTTCATGTTCCGTGCGTTATAGATATAGTCTATCCGCGATAAAAACAAGGTTAAGCAATAAATTGCAACATTTGTTTTCGGGACTGAAATATTTGATTCAAGCGATTTCAAAACATGCTTTGGTAGGAGCCGGAACCTCCGTTCATATACATTTATCAAAATGATAAAATAAGCTCTGAGCTAGCCATCATCTATTGATAGATGATCTTGGTGTTAAATCTATCACCTCTTAGCAACTTAGCTAGAAATTTTTTAATAGACCAAAAACAGTACGTTAGCTCTGCTATAGACTTTGGTCTTATTGTGCGGCTACATGGACATGCTAAATTCGAATGAGATGAACAAAACAGAGCCACTCTAAGTACATTGCAAAAAGTGCATTGGGTGAGCTCAAAAACTCCATGTATTGAGGGAAAAACCATGGTAGAAACTAACGACTATCAAATGGCTATTGATTTACTGCGTTGTCACCTAGGCATCTCAGAGGACGAGGCAAAGCAACAACTTGGTATTTCAACCGATCATCATATGTCTCAGCGTGTTGCAGAAACACAACAAGCATTGATGGGGCTCAGCCAAGATAAGTAATCTGACTTTTTAGGTTACACCAACAAGAAAGGGCTGCATTGCGCAGCCCTTTGGTTTTTTAGTCTTTTACCCTAAACACCATTAGTCAGTGTTTAGCAACGGCTCTACATTAATGTACTTGCCTAGCTCTTTACGTTTAGCACTTGGAATATATGGAATTTCCCCAAGCTTAGGTGCATCGATACGTGCTTCTAGCATCTCGATAATGTCAGCGTAGTGCTCTGTGCCTGGGTTGACGCGGTTTGCCACCCAGCCAACAAGATTCAAACCATCCGCTTTAATACTCTCTGCTGTGAGTAAAGCGTGGCTCAAACAGCCTAATTTAATGCCAACCACCAGTACAACAGGTAACTGCTCTTCTTTTACCCATGTAGATAAACAGTCCGTATCGGATACTGGCACACGCCAGCCTCCAGCACCTTCAACGAGAACAACATCGGCTTGCTGCTTATGTTGAGCCAGTTTTTGACTCAGAACATCGTAACTTATTTCGACATGTTCATGCTTCGCTGCAATGTGGGGAGAAGCAGGCAACTCTAAAGCGTATGGGTTCACATCATCATAGGCCACATCGAGTGTTGCGGCGTCTTGTAAGTGTAAAGCATCAGAGTTACGCCATCCGGCTTCAGTCTTGTCACTCCCTGCTGCCACTGGCTTATAACCAATAGTGTTTAGTCCTTTTGCGGCGATCGCTTGCAAAATGGCTTTAGACGCTACCGTCTTTCCAACATCAGTATCCGTACCAGCAATAAAAAAAGCATCAATCATAGATGTATTACTCCAAAACAAACCTGATAACTTGCAGGTAGAAGACCTTGATCGTTTTTAAACGCTTGGTACGCATGCTCAACTTTTAACAAAGTCTCGCGACTAGTTAAACCGTGTGAGCGCCCGCTTACGTGATTTGCACCTATACCTTTGAGGTCACGCATAACTGAAAATGCAGAGTCGTACCAAACTGTGATGGTGGTCAAGTCTAGTTGATGGCTGTCACATCGAGATTGCGCTAACGCAATTTTTACCTGATTGAGCGTTAGAAAGTTATTGACGTGTTGATATGCATCAATTTTTTCCCATGATGCACGCAGCTCATACAGTGATCCATCAACCAGTGTAGAGAACCACGCTTTCCCACCATTTTTTAGCACGCGGCGCACTTCTTTTAGTGGGTAACTTAAATCTGTACACCATTGCAGCGCTAAACTTGAAAACACATAATCGAAGCTATCATCGTCAAATGGTAAGTTTTCAGCATCAGCAACTTGGTAGTGCATTCGTACTGCACCACAACGCTGCTCTGCTTTATCTAACATGGCTTGAGAGATATCGCCGCAGACTACTTCCGCACCGCGTTGTTGAAGTAGTTGGGAGAAATAACCCGTGCCACAACCTAAATCCAATACACGTTTTCCCGTCAAGTTTTCAGGAAGTTTATCAAGCAGCTGATGCCCGACATCACGTTGAAAAGCCGCATGTTTATCGTATGTTTCTGCTGCTTTACCAAACGAAGAGGCAATCGCGTCTTTATCTTGATGGAAACTCTCTAACGCGAGCGTTTGCGCTAATGCGGTAGTTGCATTATCCATTACAGCGCTCCTAATGCTTGCTTCAATGCCATTGAAAGCGTTTTAACTTGTTCGTTGGTGTGATTGGCAGTGAGTGTGATTCGAAGGCGAGACGTCCCTTTAGGCACCGTCGGTGGTCGAATAGCGGTAACCCAAATGCCGTTTTGGCGACAAGCGCTCGCAACCTGCAAAGCCAGTTCAGATTCACCAATCACAAACGGCTTAATCGAAGTCTGAGTCTCAACAAAGCCCTCCAGATCGCTGAGGCAGTCTCGATACACTTCACTAAGCTCTGAAAGCTTTTCACGTCGCCAAGACTGCTCTTGAACGATAGAAACCGCATGCGTTAGCGCATAGGCTTGTGCCGGAGGCATCGCTGTGGAATACACATGGTGACGAGCAAACTGAGTTAAAAAGTCCCCCGTTGCGTGGTCACATAAAATAGCCGCGCCAGACATACCAAACGCTTTGCCGAAAGTAACGATCAGTATCTCGGGTTTAACCGTTGCCAACTCACAAGAACCACCACCGGATTGACCAAGAACGCCAATACCATGAGCGTCATCGACAGCAAACCAAGCATCATGACTACGAGTGACTTCAGCTATATCGCTAAGCGGCGCACAGTCGCCGTCCATGCTGAATACCCCTTCAGTCACAACTAGATGGTTGTCTTCGCTATTAATCAGCGACTTTAGGTGCTCGATGTCATTGTGTTTGAAGCGCTTCATCTTAGCTGGTGACAACGCCCCCGCTTCCATCAGTGAGGCATGGTTCAAACGGTCTTGGATCAATACGTCTGATTTTTCCAACAAGGTGAACAACAAGGCTTGATTAGCACTGAATCCAGAACCAAACAGAATTGCTCTGTCGTAACCCAACCATTCGGTCAGTGCGGCTTCTAAATTGCTGTGCGCGGCACTAAAGCCAGTCACCATCGGTGATGCTCCACTGCCACTACCATATACGCTTAAACCTTGCTGCCAAGCCCGAACAAGCGCTTGGTCATTAGCCAATCCCAAATAATCATTACTTGAGAAATTAATGTAGCGTCTACCTTCGTGTTCCAAAACGGACTGGTTACCGGCAAACACCACATTCATAGAACGATTCAACCCTTGCGTTTTACGCTCAGCAAGGGCGGACTCGATACGAGATTTAAACGCTGGCATCGTAGAAAAGGTCGTCTTTTGTCGGACGGGCAGCAACGCGCTCTACGACGCGATCGAGTAACTCGTTTTCTTCGATTTCATCAGGCTTTTGAGACACCTCTTGGCTGTTAATACCGAGCTTGTTGAACAGCATCATGTCTTTGTCTTCAGAAGGGTTTGGCGTGGTCAGAAGCTTGCAGCCATAGAAAACGGAGTTTGCACCCGCCATAAAACACAGCGCTTGCATTTGTTCGTTCATGTTTTCACGGCCAGCGGATAAACGAACGGCTGATTGAGGCATCATGATTCGTGCAATCGCAATCAGGCGAATGAAATCGAAAGGCTCAACATCATCCACTTCTTCCAGTGGTGTCCCCTTTACCTTCACGAGCATGTTGATTGGAACGCTTTCAGGGTGTACCGGTAAGTTAGCCAATTCAACCAACAAACCAGCTCGGTCGTTAGCACTTTCACCCATGCCGATGATGCCACCGGAACAAATCTTCATGCCAGCATCACGAACGTGAGACAAAGTATCTAAACGGTCTTGGTAAGTACGTGTGGTAATGATGTTGCCGTAAAATTCAGGTGAGGTATCTAGGTTGTGGTTGTAGTAATCCAGACCTGCGGTTGCCAATTGCTTTGCTTGATCTGGCGTCAGCATGCCTAATGTCATACACGTTTCTAAACCCATGCCCTTCACGCCTTTGATCATGTCGGTCAAATGTGGCATGTCACGCTCTTTCGGGTTTTTCCATGCTGCGCCCATACAGAATCGAGTAGAACCAGCATTTTTGGCTTTTTGCGCAGCATCGAGTACGCGTTCTACTTCCATCAGACGCTCTTTTTCGATGTCTGTGGTGTAACGAGCACTCTGAGGACAGTACTTACAATCTTCTGGACAAGCACCTGTCTTAATCGACAGAAGCGTGCTTACTTGAACATGGTTGGTTTGTTGATATTGACGATGTACAAGCTGCGCTTCGAATAGGAGATCCATGAATGGTTTTTCCATGAGATCGCGCACTTCAGCATGCGTCCAGTTATGACGAACTTCCACGTGTATTCCTTTAGTCACTTTTGTTGTTGTGTTGACAGTCTACTGAGTCTCGATAAACTGTCAACACAACGCAAAAGAACAAAGTTTACATCTGTCTGTTTTTTAATCTCAATTATTATTGGAATCGCACATGGATCTCGCCTTCGACCGCCAGCATATCTGGCATCCTTACACTTCTACATTGACACCTCTGACCTGCTACCCAGTGGCATCGGCAAATGGTGTGCACATTAAATTGGAAGATGGTACTGAGCTGGTCGATGGCATGTCTTCTTGGTGGTCGACGATCCACGGCTATAACCATCCGCACTTAAATCAAGCCGCTCACCAGCAAATCGATAAGGTCTCTCACGTGATGTTTGGCGGGATTACCCACCAGCCAGCAATCAGTTTGTGTAAGAAGTTGCTATCCCTAGCACCAAGTAATCTTGAACATGTATTCCTTGCCGATTCAGGCTCTGTTGCCGTAGAAGTCAGCTTAAAAATGGCACTTCAATATTGGCATGCAAAAGGCGAACGCCGACCGAAGTTTCTTACTTTGCGACACGGTTATCACGGCGATACGTTTGCGGCGATGTCGGTCACCGATCCTGACAACTCAATGCACTCTCTCTACAAAGGCTTTTTGCCTGAGCATATCTTTGCGGAGTCACCAACTTGTGGTTATTGGGATGAATGGAAGCCAGAAGACCTTACCGACTTCGAGCACAAGATTGAGACGCACCATCAAGAACTTGCTGCGGTGATCCTTGAGCCTATCGTTCAAGGCGCAGGTGGCATGCGTATCTACCATCCAGAATTTCTCAAAGGCGTGCGTAGACTTTGCGACAAATACGGTCTGTTATTGATTGCAGATGAGATCGCTACCGGTTTTGGACGCACAGGTAAATTGTTTGCCTGCGAACATGCGGATATTCAACCAGACATTCTGTGTGTCGGGAAAGCACTTACTGGCGGCTACATGACCCTCTCTGCGACCCTCGCGAGCAAACACGTAGCAGACACTGTTTGTGGTGGTGATGCTGGTTGTTTTATGCACGGTCCAACCTTTATGGGGAATCCACTCGCTTGTGCCGTAGCTACTGCAAGTTTGGAATTGATCGAGCAAGGTGATTGGAAGCAACAAACCCAACAAATTGAAACGCTGTTTTCTGAGTTACTACCAAAACTTGAAGAATACGACTTGGTGAAAAACACCCGTTGGTTGGGTGCTATTGGCGTAGTGGAGACGCTTCGCCCTGTGAATATGGAAACCATCCAAGCCTTGTTTGTTGAACACGGAGTGTGGATTCGTCCATTTGGCAAACTGATTTATATGATGCCGCCGTTCATCAGCAAGCCAGAAGATATTGAGAAGCTAGTTAACGCGATTGATGCAGCGTTGCAACGTAAAGACTGCTTCGCTTCATAGTTCCATTCAATACGAAAACGGTTTGAGTATGAGACTCAAACCGTCTCGTTATTTATTAGAGCAGTAAAGCTATCGAAGTTGACTGTCTTTACTCGCTCGTCGATTGAACAATGCTTGGCGTTGAGATACCAATTCGATTGTTGACTGACATTCGATACACAAACGAACGCCTTTCATTGCAAGACGACGCGCTTCTGGGATCTCATCACCACAATCATCGCAGTAATGGGTGCTCTCACCCTTTGTGATACTGCCACGAACACGGGAAATCTCGTCGTCTATTGTGTTTTGAATTTGTTGGCTGACGCTATCGTCGTTTGCCCACCCTACGGCCATAAGCCCTCCTCGTTACTTGAATGAGAAAATCTACTTACCGTGGTAAGGTGGATGATTATATCGATTACAAATAACAAGATAATTAAGGTAAATACGAAAACACTATTACGTTTTAGTAATAATTACTCTGTAATCGATTATTCGGCGCTCTCATGGAAAAGCAATGCAAGGTTACTCATACTCCCTTCCTCGCATTCAAAATACTGCGTTTGCTCAGGCTCTCTCAAAGTAACACTGAGTATCTTCTCAACCTCATCAAACTCCTCGCTAAAGTACTCACTAACCAATATGACGCGCTCACCAATACTAAATTCCAGTGACTTCTCATCTACCAACGCTCGATGATACTGGTCTAATTTAAAGTCCTTTATAACTAAAGATCTTTCAATACTGCTCCCCCCTAAGCTAAGCTCCGACAGTAGAACCTGACTGTTTATGTTTTCTATTGATATTTCTAGACGGTTAGGATGTGAAGCATCACACTTAAATAGCGCAGTATTAGTGTGGCTGAAAGCACAAGCAGATGAACTAAAAATAAGTCCAAGCAAAGAAATGTTACGCAGCATTTTTAATCGAAGCATATTTCTTGTAAGCCTTTTCTAATTTGACGTCGTATTGATTTTTCTGATACTCAGAACCATTGTAACCACGAGCAAAGGCAGCCCAATTTTTATCTCTTATATGCTCACCTAAGCCAGACTTTTGGATAAACGTAACAAAAGCCTCAAGTTGTTTCTTCTCCGACTCGAATACAGCTTTAACAAAGGATTCAGCGGTAACATGACCAGCTAACTTGAAATTAAAGCCCATAATTTGGAAACGTCCCCAAGATGCGGAGCGGATTGCTGCATTTGAATTCAGTTCAATCGCTTTATTTAGACGTACGTATTCTGAGATACCACCAACATAAAGACTTCGATTCCAATGCCGACTTGAAATACTTGGATGACTGTTATCGTAGGCTCTTGAAGTGAGTCTCGAAAATATATGAGCCTCAAACAAAATCTTTGGCTTACCATTGCTAAAGTAGGCTTCTCCTCGGCTCTCAACTTCCGCTACAGCTTTAATAGCAGCGACTTCGCATCCAAGAGTTTCAGCTACTTTGCGATAATCCAAGTCCGTCAACGCATCTCTTGAGCCAACCAAAGGTAACGTATATGCCACCGCGGTCTCAGGCGTTCGTTTTAAATACTCATTTAGCTTACGATGGCTTCTTCCATTCACATCTATCCTTCCATCTGGCCGAGCCATCCCAACAAGGTTTTTCTGAAAAGCTTTAATTGCGGCGACAGTCTTGGAGTTTTCCGGTCTAGAGCCTAGTTTCCCATCCACTTTAAGCTCCTTTACTCCTTTTAAAGAACCAAGCAATTGGTTAATAGACCTTTGTACCGTACGAATATCAGCATCCACATTTTTACCACCTAAACCAACAGAGCCGCTTATTCTTATTGAAGCCATGAAAGTACCTCCTCTTAATATTTTGGAGGAGCTTGTCATGCTCAATGAAGCTTAGAAAAATATCATTAGGGACTGGTTTTTATAATTTAGGCTAACTATGCAATACCTCATCCTACATTTACATAACAACGTATTTTCACTCGACGCAGATAACAAAAAACCCAGCACTAAGGCTGGGTTTTGGTGTTCTAGTGGTTAATGAATTAACCGATGTGCGTTGCGCCCGCCATGTACTTCTGAAGTACTGTAGGGATTGCAATACGGCCGTCTGCTTCTTGGTTGTTTTCTAGGATAGCAACCATTGTACGACCTACAGCAAGACCAGAACCGTTTAGCGTGTGTACAAGCTCAGGTTTCTTCTCGCCTTTACGACGGAAACGCGCTTGCATACGACGAGCTTGGAAGTCCCACATGTTAGAACATGAAGAGATTTCACGGTAAGTTTCTTGAGCAGGAACCCAAACTTCTAGGTCGTAAGTCTTACGAGCGCCGAAGCCCATGTCACCTGTACATAGAACCACTTTACGGTAAGGAAGCTCTAGAAGTTGTAGAACTTTCTCAGCGTGACCTGTTAGCTCTTCTAGTGCGTTCATTGAATCTTCTGGCTTAGTGATTTGTACTAGCTCAACTTTGTCGAACTGGTGCATACGAATCAAACCACGAGTATCACGACCGTAAGAACCTGCTTCTGAACGGAAACATGGCGTGTGAGCTGTCATCTTAATTGGTAGATCCGCTTCGTCAGAAATCGTGTCACGAACTAGGTTCGTTACAGGTACTTCTGCAGTAGGGATTAGAGACAGTTTACGTGGCTCTTCGTCGTTTACTTTTTCTACTAGCGGCTCAGTGTGGAAAAGATCTTTACCAAACTTAGGAAGCTGACCAGTACCGAATAGGCTGTCAGAGTTTACTAGGTAAGGTACGTACATTTCTGTGTAGCCGTGCTCTTCAGTGTGAAGATCCAGCATGAACTGAGCGATTGCACGGTGTAGACGAGCAAATTGGCCTTTCATCACGATGAAACGTGCGCCAGTGATCTTAACTGCACTTGCGAAGTCTAGACCGTCGCCCATTTCGCCTAGGTCAACGTGATCTTTCAGTTCGAAGTCGTAAGACTTTGGCTCACCCCAACGAGAGATTTCAACGTTGTCGTTTTCATCTTTGCCATCTGGCACTTCATCTGCTGGGATGTTTGGTACAGAACGCGTGAATTCGTCTAGTTGAGCCATTACTTGCTCAAGTTCAACTTTCTTCGCATCAAGATCGCTACCTAGCGTACCGATTTGTTTCTTGATCTCTTCTGCGCCTTCTTTGTCGCCAGCCGCCATTTTTTGGCCGATTTGCTTGGAGATGGAGTTACGCGTGGATTGTAAATTTTCTACTTCTACTTGAATGGACTTACGTTGTTCTTCAAGTTTACGAATAGTATCTACGTCTAGCTTAAAGCCACGACGCGCCAGTTTAGCAGCTGTTTCATCCAGCTCTGTACGAAGTAATTTAGAATCCAGCATTGTTAATCCTATGCTTTTTGTTGTGAAATCACGCGCACTTTCCAAGCGTACGCGTTAAAAAAATTTACTAAACAAATGTATCCAAAAACGCCTACTTTTCATAGCGCTTTTGTGGGCTATTTGCGTCTAAAGTAGCCAAGTAATCTAACTTTTCGCCGATTTTGGTCTCCAGACCACGATTTGTCGGCTGATAGTACCTACGATCGCCCATTTCAGGCGGCAAATATTGCTCACCTGCTGCGTAAGCACCAGGCTCATCGTGAGCATAACGATACTCAGCCCCATAACCCATGTCTTTCATCAAACTGGTTGGCGCATTTCGAAGGTGATGCGGCACTTCATATTCAGGTAAGTTATGAGCGTCCGTTAGCGCTTGTTTCCAAGCAACGTAAACGGCATTACTCTTTGGAGCGCACGCGAGATAAACAATAGCTTGAGCAATCGCACGTTCACCTTCTGCTGGACCAACGCGTGTAAAACAGTCCCACGCGGAGAGTGCCACTTGCATGGCTCTAGGGTCCGCATTGCCGACATCTTCCGATGCTATCGCAAGTAATCGACGGGCAATATAAAGAGGATCACAACCCGCAGCAATCATACGTGCAGCCCAGTAAAGCGCCGCATCTGGGTTAGAGCCACGAATGGATTTGTGGACCGCAGAGATTAAGTCATACCAGATATCACCTTTGTTATCGAAGCGAGAGACTTTCTCCCCTGCCACTTCAGCCAGCAACTTAAGCGTGATCTCTTTTTCACCTTGCGTATTATCTTCTGCCATGTCGTAGAGCAGCTCAAGATAATTGAGAGACATGCGAGCATCACCGTTGACCAGTTCTGCTAGGCGGTCTAATACGTTATCAGCGAAATGTGCGGGTGTATTGCCCAAGCCACGCTCTTTGTCACTGATCGCTTGATTCAGCGCCAGTGAGATTTCATCTTTATCGAGAGACGTTAGCTTGTAGACACGTGCACGTGACAGCAATGCGTTGTTTAACTCAAACGATGGGTTTTCTGTCGTCGCACCAATAAAGGTAACCGTGCCATCTTCGATATGCGGTAAAAACGCGTCTTGTTGAGATTTGTTGAAGCGATGCACCTCATCCACAAATAAGATGGTGCGGCGACCCGCCATTTTGTTCTCACGTGCTTTCTCGATTGCAGCACGGATTTCTTTCACACCAGACGTTACGGCAGACACACGCTCTACTTCAGCATTGGCGTAGTTTGCAGCCACTTCCGCTAATGTCGTTTTGCCTGTGCCTGGTGGTCCCCAAAGGATCATAGAGTGAATGTGACCCGCCTCTAGCGCACGGCGCAGTGGCTTACCAGGGCCTAAAATGTGCTGCTGTCCAATGTATTGCTCGATTGTTTCCGGTCTCATACGAGCAGCAAGGGGACGAAAATCTTCGTCCCCCGAGAAATCTAATGTGTAATTACTCACTACCAATTAATTCCTTTGGTCATCCACATCCACACCTTTTGGAATTGTGAATGTGAATCTGTCTGCTTTTGGTTTACCCAGCTTCACGTTGTTAAAGGTGAACAAACCTTTTTGACCGTCTTGCTCAACCACGTTGAAGCCTTTCACGACACCTTTGGCATCAATATTAATCTGGAATTGACCTTGTGTGGAGTCTACTGCGGTAGGAATGAGAGTGAACTGGTCACCTTTTTGAGATATTTTGTAGTTATTCCAATCACTTGCTCGGTTACGCGTTAGCAAAACAAATGGCGTTTGCTCTGTTGCTTGCTCTTGCCAGTAGATGCTCACTTGCTCGATGAATGGGCTGTAGTACCACAATGTCTTACCGTCAGAGACCAATAGGTTCTCATCAGGGAATGTTGTACTCCAACGGAACAGGCTTGGGCGAGCGATTTCAACCGTACCTTCTCCTTCCATAACCGTTTCGCCTTCAGGGCTGATAACCTGCTGAGAGAAATCCGCACTAAAGCCATCATTCATAGAAAGGCGTTTGTTTAATTCATCTTTAGGAGATGCTGCGTGTGCAGTAGAAAAGAGGGAAAAGCTTAAAACAAGCGCAGAGAAAAGTTTCGCTGAAAATAGTTTTTTCATTCAGATACCTATTATTAGAACCACTCACCTCAGTTGGACTGAGGTGAGTAACACAAGTTCATTAATCTTTTGGTGGCGCAGGTGCCAGTACTTCACGGTTACCGTTATGACCCGGAGCACTTACGATGCCCTGCGCTTCAAGCTGCTCTACAATACGGGCGGCACGGTTGTAACCTATCTTAAATCGGCGCTGAACACCGGAAACCGAACCTCGACGTGATTGAACCACGTGCTCAACAACTTGATCGAAGAGCGGGTCTACATCTTCATCCGCTTCCATTTGCTCACCTGGCAATAGACTTTCTGGAGTTTGATCTCCACTGATGATCTCTTCAATGTAGTTCGGTTTACCACGCGCTTTCCAGTTGTTTACAACAGCATGAACATCATCATCTGATGCAAATGCACCGTGAACACGAGTTGTATGACTTGATCCCGGCGGTAGATACAACATATCACCCATACCAAGTAGTGATTCTGCGCCGCCTTGATCTAGGATTGTACGAGAGTCCGTTTTAGTCGATACCGTAAACGCAACACGAGTTGGAATGTTCGCTTTAATTAGACCGGTAATAACATCAACCGATGGACGCTGAGTCGCAAGAATTAAGTGAATACCTGCCGCGCGCGCTTTTTGCGCCAAGCGAGCAATCAGTTCTTCAACTTTCTTACCTACCACCATCATCAGGTCAGCAAATTCGTCAACAACAACGACGATGTAAGGCAGCTTTTCTAGCAATGGCGGTTCAGTATCCATGCTGTCGCCTTCCTGCCAGAACGGGTCATGGATTGGGTGGCCCGCTTCTGCTGCCATCTTCAATTTTTCGTTGAAGCCCTTCACATTACGTACACCTAATGCCGACATCAATTTGTAACGACGTTCCATCTCGCCCACACACCAACGTAGAGCGTTTGATGCGTCTTTCATATCAGTCACAACTTCAGAAAGAAGATGAGGGATACCTTCATAAATAGAAAGCTCTAGCATTTTCGGGTCAATCATGATGAAGCGTACATCTTCTGGACCTGCTTTATACAGCATGCTCAAAATCATCACGTTCACACCCACCGACTTACCAGAACCTGTTGTACCTGCTACTAGCACGTGAGGCATCTTCGCAAGATCGGCCACCACAGCTTCACCCGCAATGTCTTGACCTAACACAACCGTTGTTGGTGACGTTGCTTGCTCAAACTGAGGGCTACTGATGACATCAGATAAATAGACCGTCTGACGACTCATGTTTGGCAGTTCCAAACCGATGTAAGGCTTGCCAGGGATTACTTCCACGACACGTACCGCCATCGCAGACAATGCACGCGCTAAGTCAGTTGAAAGACCAGAAATACGACTTACTTTCACCCCCGGCGCCAAATCAAGCTCAAAACGAGTGATCACTGGACCAGGATAAATACCAACCACATCGGCTTTGATTTTGTAGTCAGCGAGTTTGCTCTCTACCAATCGAGCGACCTGCTCTAACGCATCACGGTCGATAAAGTTTTCACGTTTTTCTGGATGATAAAGCAACTCGAGCGTTGGGAGTGGCTCTTCCGGAACTGGCAAGTTTTCTTCTTTCTGTACCAAAAATGGGTTCTGTGTTGCAGCGACTTTGGCTTGCGCATTGGAAACCATATCTTGGAATGCGGTAACGTCTTGGTCGTTGTCTTGGACCTCTTCTACCTCCACTTTTTGAGGTGCAGGTTCAAATGTTGTTGAAGGTGTTGCAACTTGCTGATGAGGCGTTGTTGGCTGTGCTTGCTGTGCAGGCTGAGACTCCACTTCGTCTTCACCATCTAACACATCAAAGTCAGAGATCGTAGGCTCAATATGTTGGCTCGATTCCGTTTGCGCCGTGATGCTATCTAATACAGCAGAATCAATTGCAGGCTCTTCATGTACAGGATGCTCAATACTTGGCTGCTGTACTTGCTCTGCTTCAAATTGTTCGTACTCCGCATAATCTGGTTCAACACTGATCGGTTCTTCTGTAGCTGTATGTTGCTCGACATAGGAAGAATAAGTGTCTGCAAATGATGGGGCAGCCTGTTCTTCAGTTCCCCAGTCATCTGCTTGTTGCGCCGCTGCTTCAAGCTCTTCTATCGTAACATTCAGTTGCTTGGTGCGTTCCAAGAGCGGATCAACGTTATCAGTGTTAACCGTATGCTCAAGTTCAGAATAAACTGGCGCAGCATTAACCGTAGCCTTGCGTTGTGGTGGCGTCGGTTCTACCATCGCCTGTTCCGCAAGCTTATCAGGTTTCGCTTGCGGCATATAAATAGGATACTCATGCGCTGGCGCCGACTCTTTCGGTTCATCGACATCGTACGCCGTTAAATGAGGAAGCGGCTCATCATCAATTTCATGGTCTACATTATGTTTAGGCGTAGAGACTTTATCTTCTACAAACTCATCAAGCTGAGGTTCTAAAACTTCCTGCTCTGAACCTCTTGCCTTATTTGCAAGCGCGGCAATTAGTGCTAATGCACGATCACCAAGCCATTCCACGATGTTAAGCCATGAGATGCCAGTAAAGAGCGTAAAGCCCGCTCCCCACAAGAATAGCAGTACCAATGTGGTACCGAGTACATTCAATGTAGGTAAAGCGAGGCTAGACAACACATCCCCGACCACACCTCCGGATGAAAAATACCAAATGTCATCAAAATTAATATCGGCAAGACCGCAACTGGTCATAATAAGGACGACAAGACCGAGCAGCCTTGTACCCCATAGCATGAAATCAATTGGCTCATCTTCTCCTCGTTTACGGCAAATCACCCATGCAGCCGCCGCTAGCAAGAAAGGGATTGGGTAAGCGAGAGAGCCAAATGTGAAGAATAGAGTATCGGCTAGCCAAGCGCCGAAAAGGCCACCAGCATTATCGATATCCCCTCCCCATGCGGTTTGGGACCAAGAAGGATCGGCCGGACTGAAGGTAAATAGTGCAACCGCAAGCAATACCGAGCTAAGAACGCCAACGATAAAGCAGCACTCTTTTAAGCGTTGGAAGCCATTTAAGCGTGAAGACTGGGGCTCTTCACTGGTTTTGATAATGGTTTCGACTTTCTTTGCGTTCTCTTTGAACATAAATCAACTTGAATATGGAAATGAAATAGGAAATTGCAAAACATTCCGAGCGGCATCAAGCCGCTCGGTAAATTGATTTAACCATATCAAGGAGAAAAACCCAATTACTCTCTGGCGAAAGCGGAAGCATATACCGCTTTCTTTGCAAGAAATTAACGAGTTTTGATCACAAGCTGGTTAGATTGTTTCACTTCTTCCATAACAACGTATGTGCGAGTGTCATTTACGCCAGGTAGACGTAGTAACGTATCGCCCAATAGTCGGCGGTAAGCACCCATATCTGATACACGGGTTTTAAGAAGATAGTCAAAGTCACCTGAAACAAGATGACACTCTTGTATGTCGTCTAGCTTTTGAACAGCTGAGTTAAACTGCTCAAACACATCCGGCGCACCACGGTTTAGCGTAATCTCAACGAATACTAATAGTGATGCATCCAGGAACTGCGGATTCAATAATGCAGTATACCCTGTGATATAACCCTGACGCTCTAAGCGACGCACACGCTCCAAACATGGCGTTGGAGAAAGTCCCACACGTTTTGAAAGCTCAACGTTTGAAATACGACCGTCTTTCTGCAGCTCATTAAGAATGTTGCGGTCGATACGGTCTAGTTCCTTGGACGGCTTTTTATAGTTGTCTGCCATTTTTTATTCCACCTTATTACTTCCTTGCAAAAAAATATACTACAACTTTTTAATATTTGGTGCCAAATTTTACAAATCTATAACTATACTAGTTATTAATTCGACAATAACACCCTACTAACAGTTAATACAACCATTATAGAAAGAGGATACAGGATGATCATTGGCGTACCTAAGGAAATCAAGAATCACGAATATCGTGTTGGTATGATCCCAGCTAGCGTGAGAGAACTCATCTCACATGGTCACCAAGTTTTAGTTGAGACCAATGCAGGTGCCGGCATTGGTTTTTCAGACGATGATTACATCGCTGTCGGCGCATCCATTCTCCCTCATGCTGCTGACGTATTTGCGCAAGCAGACATGATTGTAAAAGTAAAAGAACCCCAAGCAGTAGAGAGAGCAATGCTCCGCGAAGGGCAAATTTTATTTACTTATTTACACCTAGCACCAGATTTTCCACAAACTGATGAGCTAATCAAGAGCAAAGCTGTCTGTATAGCCTATGAGACTGTAACAGATAATATGGGTCGTTTGCCACTGTTAGCACCAATGTCAGAAGTGGCAGGTCGGATGTCTATCCAAGCTGGCGCGCAAACGTTGGAAAAATCGCACGGCGGTCGTGGTCTGCTCCTAGGCGGCGTACCTGGTGTTGAACCTGCAAAAGTCGTTATCGTTGGTGGTGGCGTTGTTGGTGCAAACGCTGCTCGTATGGCGGTTGGCCTTCGCGCTGACGTCACCATTCTAGACCGTAACGTAGACACACTTCGTAAGCTTGACGAAGAATTCCAAGGTCGCGCAAAAGTGGTTTATTCTACTGAAGACGCTATCGAGAAGCATGTTCTAGAAGCGGACCTTGTTATCGGTGCCGTTCTAATTCCTGGCGCAGCAGCACCTAAACTGGTCACTAAAGAGCACATTGCTAAGATGAAGCCTGGTGCAGCAGTGGTTGACGTGGCAATTGACCAAGGCGGTTGTTTCGAAACTTCACACGCGACAACTCACGCAGATCCAACTTACATCGTTGATGAAGTGGTTCACTACTGTGTAGCAAATATGCCTGGCGCAGTTGCTCGCACTTCAACATTTGCACTCAACAACGCTACACTTCCATACATCGTGAAGTTAGCAAATAAAGGCTACCGCGAAGCACTTCTAGAAGACAAAGGCTTCCTTGAAGGTCTAAACGTTATTCACGGAAAAGTAACATGTAAAGAAGTAGCAGAAAGCTTTGACTTGGAATACGTTGAACCAACTCAAGCTATTGCTATGTTCAATTAATGACAAAATAACACATAACTTGTCACGTTTTGTTTACAAAAGCCCACACTGAAGTGGGCTTTTTCATATAGAGCGTTTGGCTATAAAGAATAACTAAATCTTATATGCACAAATTAAAATATTTCTAGGCGTGACCGATTTAGGGCAAAACTCTGACAATCTAACACGGTAACCACGTTCTTCAAGATAAAGCACTTTGTCTAATGCGAGCCAAATCTCCAACGGACGTTGAAAAACAAGTTGCACTAAGCTCATTCTCTCCATTTGCCAGAAGCGTTGTTCGCTTAACTTTTCAAAATGAGAGAAATCGATTTCTTGAGGAAGAACAATGCCTTTTTGCTCCGCTGCCCAGCGACAGAACGATTCAAAACCATCACTTAATTGCGACTTACGGATACTCGGCACAGGCTGATACTCTGCCATTCCCAAAGCTTGTCGCGTGATCAAATCAAACCCAAGACGAAACATCATTTCCTGCTGACGATGACGACGCACGCGCTCTCCTCCCGTCACCGTTTGTTGTAATGGGATACGCAGTTCTTGCTTAGACAATGAGAGAGAAGAAGCCCTGCCCAATTCCGACATCGGCTGGTATTGTTCCGACTGAATCAAGTGGTAACAACAAGGTGATATGGTCATCGCAGCAATCCCATTTTCACTGCCGTACTGCATTAGACGAACGTGAAGGTCACCGCACGCATGCAGTGCTACTGCGTGTTGCGTTGGCTTAAACACGGCTTTCGCTTTGCTATCAAACGCGTCGCCTTGAATAAACGTCATCTTCCAATGATGTTCATTGGCTGCTTGTTGTCCCGAATCGCACAGTGCTTGTTGGTATTCAAAGCTGGTTACAGGCTGATCGGTTTGCGTGGTCAGGATTCGCCCCAAGTAACCTTTACCTGAGCACCATTCTAGCCATTCTTCGCCACAGTGTTGTTGAATTGCAGCTTCACCCATCGAGCTAATTTGCTCCAACTTACGTCCCGGAATACCGTTATCTAAACCACGAGCGAGTTCCAAGCCGTTTAACGACAAAAGCTCTAAATGAGTCAGTTCTGCGAGTTGTTCAAGCTCAGGCAAAAACGGACTAAGTGCTTTTAACGCGAGTTCTGGTGCTGCTTTGTATTCTTCGATTTGAGAGGGAGTAAGAGACGCTAGCCATTGGCACAGCCGAGGATGTTGCTCCTGCCAAGGTAATGAAGTGCGAATGCTGCTTTTAAAAGGCTCGAATCGCCACAAAGATTGGTTTTCAATTAAGCAGTCATTAATAAATTGAAATTGCGTTTTCATAGCTCCCCCTACAACGAGCGCATTGTAGAGGGAATCGAAACATCAATGAAGTGTTATCTGACCGGAAGATCGATGTCTTTAAACATCTCTTCGATTTCTGCATTAGACTTCAACGAAATCGCCTGCTCAACCACTGGACGCGTTAAGTGCGGTGCAAAACGCTCCATAAAATCGAACATGTAAGAGCGTAAGAATGTACCACGGCGGAAGCCGATGCTCGTGGTGCTCGCGCCAAACAAATGGCTCGCATCTATTGCAACCAAGTCACCGTCCTGCTCTTCATCCACAGCCATGCTTGCAATCACACCCACACCAATACCCATACGAACGTAAGTTTTAATGACGTCTGCATCAGTTGCAGTGAACACCACTCGCGGGGTTAAACCTTCGCGGTTGAATGCTGTATCCAGCTCTGAACGGCCAGTAAAACCGAACACGTAAGTGACTAATGGGTAAGCGGCAAGATCACTGATCGTTACTTTGTCTTTCTTCGCTAGTGGGTGATCTTTAGGCACAACTATTGAACGATTCCAGTGATAACAAGGCAACATGATGGCATCTTGATATAAGTGAAGCGCTTCTGTCGCAATCGCAAAATTCGCTGTGCCTTTAGCTATCGCCTCAGACATTTGTGATGGTGTACCTTGGTGCATGTGTAACGACACTTTTGGATAACGAGAAGTAAAACCTTTGATGACATCTGGCAGTGCATAACGAGCCTGCGTATGTGTCGTGGTGATATTCAGCGTCCCCATTTCTGGATGGGTGTGCTCTCCAGCCACCGCTTTGATACTTTCTACACGAGCGAGAATTTCTTGAGAGATACGTACAATTTCTTCACCAGCTGGCGTCACTTGCGTTAAGTGCTTACCGCTACGTTCAAAAATCTGAATGCCTAACTCGTCTTCCAGCAACCGAACCTGTTTACTGATACCTGGCTGAGAGGTATATAAGCTTTCCGCCGTTGCAGATACATTCAGATTATGGTTTACAACCTCAACAATATACTTCAGCTGCTGCAGTTTCATCGTAATCCCTTACTTATTCATGAGAGAGTTTATTGGCCACTCAAGTGAGCGATATAATAATTAGTTATAACGCGTTCAAATCGAAATGAACAGCAATTTCTAACTTATACCTCAATCACATACTAATAATCTTCAAGCAAGAAACAATATGCACAAAGTTGAGCCAATAAATGACCGAAGTTCTATGATGTGACTTCTATCAGTAACTAAAACGTGGGAGAGACAAAATAATCAAACAAATAAGGTGCCGAGTAAGATAAGATTCATGTATTCTTTAACGCTAGCCGCAGAAAAGTAAAGCAGACGCAAAGATATGAATATTGGTTTAATAATCGCTTTGGTAGCCATCCTACTGGTGTTAATCCTAGGCTATAACATTATGTTGCAATATAAGGTTAAAGTTGAAACCGCAAAAAGGCAGGAATCAGCGCGATATGTAGCCTTGATAGATGGTACTGAAGAGTTGATTGGTCATGCGCACCATATCCCTTTTAGTAAAGAGCTGTTGTTGTGTCTAAACAATCGCATTCTTGACGCGCTAGAGAGCATGCATGAGCTGGACCCGAAGAACAAGCAACTTGCTCAACGTATCGAAAATATGAAGCAGCAGATTACGCAGCTAAAAGAGAATGGCCCTACTGGCGAGAGTACCACTTTCAAGATGCCGAGTAGTGATAAACAAGCTATCGTCATGCTTAAGCTGGTTAAACGACTTCGCGACACTATCCGTAACGAGCACAACAAAGGCCGATTAGATACCCAGGCCTACGTCACCGAAAATGCGCGCTTGGAAACGATGCAAATTCGCATCAACATTGAAAATGTCATCAAAAGAGCAAACGACTCTATCGCTCGTGGCCAGCCAGGCACCGCGCTTCAACTGCTGCGTAAAGGTATCGATGCTTTGAGCACTAAGAGCGATCCTTATTCTATTCAAGCGAAACAAAAGCTTGAAGAGATGTTAGGTGACTTAGATAAAAAGCGCCAAGATAAAAGCGATGCCGAAATGCAGCAGATTGCTGACAAAGAGCGTGACAATGACATGGAAGCTCTCTTCGGCGAGAAGAAAAAGTGGTAACATTCACTTCAGGTCAAAAAAGGCTGCAATTGCAGCCTTTTTTCTATCCGCAAGACAACGGATATGCCCAATAAAAATGTGAAGTACTAAAACTAAAATGATGAATCTAGACGCCTATCAAGATCTTCTTGCTCCCATTAACCAATTTCTGCGATGCAGTACACCTGATGAATGGGTAGAGGAAGCAAAGAAACCAGAAAACCTTCAAACCATTTTGTTAGACCACCTACTGTGCGAGCTAAAAGCTGGCCAATCTGCCATGTTTTTAATTCGTAAGTATGCCGTTGATCAATCCAGTTCACATGCTCTACTTGACTGGTTTAAGCCCTACGAAGATTTTGCTTACCGTAACGTAGGCTCATTGGAAACTTTAAAAGGCAAGAGCAATATTTCCAAGGCAATCATGGCTAAGTCCGATTCACCATATAGCCAAGATTTGATCGATAAGATGGTGCTTTTGATAAAAGAGGAGTTACACCACTTTTATCAAGTTTTAGAGATCATGGAAAGTCGTGGAATTGAGTACAAAAATATTCCAGCAAGTCGTTATGCTAAAGGACTGATTTCGCATATGAAGACTCATGAGCCGGAAACGCTGATCGATAAACTCATCATTGGTGCGTACATCGAAGCCCGATCTTGTGAGCGTTTTGCCAAACTAGCACCACATATGGATAACGATATCGCAAAGTTCTACATTTCTTTATTACGTTCAGAAGCACGCCATTACCAGGATTATCTTGTATTAGCGGAGCAAATCGCAGGCAAAGATATCAGCGAGCGCATCGCCTACTTTGGACGTATAGAGGCAGATTTAATTTCTACGCCAGATACAGATTTTAAGTTTCACAGTGGTATTCCAGCCTAGCGAGCATATTCTCCCAAGGTTGAGCATACTCTGAACTTATATAGACAGAGAATAAATAAGCCGGACATTTCGTCCGGCTTATTTATTGTAGCAATGAGGTTAGGAATAAAGCTGAAACACAACAACTAGAGCTGGAATGAACCCATTCGAGTTTTCAAGTTGTGCGCTAGGCTACTAATCTGCTGACAAGCCACAGCCGTTTGTGAAGCTCCCTCAGCCATCTCTGTTGAAGCACTATTAATATGCTCCACGCTGCGATTCAGCTCTTCGGATACAGAATTCTGCTCACTGCACGCCGTTGCGATTTGTGTGCTCATTTGCGCTATGTTATCGACAGAATGTTCAATTTCTTTTATCTGGCTATCAGCATCATTAACTTGCTCAACACACTGAGAAATACCCTCCTGACAATCACGGCTTGAATGCCCTATTTTACTGCTGCTCTCTTGTAGTTGATTAACAATTTCCACAATTTGTGAAGTGGAGTCTTGAGTGCGTTGCGCCAGAGAACGAACCTCATCTGCCACAACAGCAAACCCACGTCCTTGTTCACCAGCCCGAGCGGCTTCAATTGCGGCGTTCAGTGCTAACAAGTTTGTTTGCTCGGCAATCCCGCGGATCACATCTACGACCACATTGATATTGTTTGAGCTCGATTCAAGCTCACGTGCCAGTTCATCTGATTCTTGGATCGTATGTGATACACGCTCAATTACTGCGATAGTTTGTTGTAACGTCACCGTTCCTTGCTTTGCCACTTCCGCAGCCGAATAAGCAGAGGTTGCGCCAACTTCGGTATTTTGTGCCACTTCACTTACAGCAGCTTGCATTTCTGTCATCGCAGAAGCCACCGAGCTAAGTTCAATTTGTTGATTTTGCATACCAGAAGCGGTCTGAGAAGAAATAGCACTCACTTCCTCTACTGCTGCCGTTAGCTGAATCGTTGAGTCATTAATCTCAGAAACCAACGAATGTAAGTTTGTTTGCATACCGACAAGCTCTTTGAGCAGCGTTCCTAACTCGTCTTTGCTCAATTCGCTTTCGTCGATTTGATTATTCAATTGACCCTTGGCGATTTTGGAAGCGAATTCCAGTGCTCGATCAACAGGCCCGCAGATGACTCGAGAAAGCAACATGGCAGACATTACCATGACCAATGCGACGACAAGCGCACCAACAGCAGCGCTGTATTGTGTAAATGCCGCTTCACTTTGTACTTCTTCGCCAATCAAATTCACCAACTCATCGTTCAACGCGAGGGTATCATCCAAGCTGCTCAACGCTTTTGAGTAGGTATCGAAACTTGATAAAATTACATCATTTGCACTTTCAGCATCGCCTTGGCTTAGCAATACGTTGTAAGTCTTCGTTTCTTTGATGTATTGATTCCAAGTTTCTTTAAAAACGCTAAAGGACTGCGTTTCACGCTTATTAAGGTCGAGCTTTTCGTATTCTGCAATACCAGCCTGCACATCAGAACGCCATTGGTCGAGGCCTTTTAACCACTCACCAATTTTGGGGTGATTTGCGTTTGGCAATAAAGAGAACTCATCTTTACGCACTTTAGTAATATCAACTTGGATACCTTTCAAAATCGCAACAGAAGGTAAACTTTTATCTGTTAGCACTGAGATGTCTTTATTCAGTGTTAACAAACCTTGCACCAACATTACTGACACTAAACCAAACACGGCAAAAACGGTTAAATAACTAACCGATATTTTCTTTACGACACTTAAGTCTTTAATACGCATGCACTTTCTCCCCGCAGCCTTTCCAAACCTCTCACTTAAGTGAAAGCTTAACCTCTAAAACGCACTGTTTTTTGCGCTCGATATCATTGAACGCTCTTATATACATCGGCTTGAGAGATCAAATCTTGACCAGTAATTGATAGTTTTATCACATGCTATTTTAGAGATAGGCTCGCATGCTCCGTATTGTGTCTACATCTTTTCATGAGCGCTTCTCGGCGCAGATCCAAGATCTCATCGATGAGCTTTTCTTTCGCATTTATCCCAAAATGCTGGGCATAATTTTTTACTTTTGCTATCTCATTAGGTTGCAAGCGGTACACCTCTTTCTTTAAACGCGCTTCTGCTTCACTTCTAATCAAACCTTGCTCTTGTAACAATTTAATGATGGTTTCATCGGTTGGATTTACTGCTCTAGCCATGGTGCTCCATCTATCAATTTGAGTTCTAGCCATATAGCTAGATGAATGACGCCGCACAACTTATAGAGCAAAGATGACAGCTTGATTGCGGTGAATGCAATTCGTTGACTGTTGGTACTATTTTCCACCGCTTTAACGGCCACACACTCAATACCCCCATCCTAACCATTGAATAAAGATCACATTCTGATAACAATTTTCAGCGCTGGCTTAGATGTCATCCATATTTAACGTGCAAGTAACATTTATAAACAAGAATGATTGCTCTAGTTCAAATGATGGAAAAATAAGATGAAATTTTCGCAGTGGAGCCTTTTATTAAGTAGCTTGATAGCGTTACCCAGCATTGCAGATACCGACGTTTACCTAACGAATAACTCTGATCAACCGTTAACTATTCAAGTAAAACATGAAGGCAGTGATTTGCTTCAATACGGAGAAGAGTGGCAACAACATGTGCAGGTACTTGGTCCGTGGGAAACTAAATCTGTATTAAGCTTCAACCGCTGGGAGGGCGTGAAATCAAATCAAACTTACCGTTTTGAAACTGTGGTTTCTAGCCCCGAAGGTGAAAGCATAACACTCAATCAAATAATGGAAGGCCATTGGTACAATTCGACCATTGAATACGGCTTATCCGCAGCCGATGTCGAGTTATCTCTCAAAGATGATCGTAACATTCATCGTGCCAACACTAACGCTTTTGGTACGAGAGAAACCGAACTGGCATTTAAGTCAGACAGTACCGCTCGATATGATGATCTTTACTACACCATCACGCCAAGCAAGGTAGCGGAGTCTGTCGACAACGAAGAACAAAACCTTAAGTTGATGACTTATAACATCTGGGCGTTGACGGCTATTGCATCGCACATTGGAGATCGTTACGAACTGATTCCTCAACATGTAAAAGGTTACGATGTTTTGGCGCTGCAAGAGGTGTTTGCCAGCGGCCGTGAAGCATTCTTACGTGAGTTAGCCAAGGAATATCCTTACCAAACAAAGATGTTAGATAAAGAAGGCGTTAATATTCATGATGGTGGCGTAATCATAGTTAGTCGCTACCCTATCGTGAATGAAGCGCAATATGTCTTTCCCGATTGCTCTGGTACAGACTGCTTTGCCGATAAAGGCGTAAATTATGCGGAAATAATTAAAGGTGGTCAGGCTTACCATGTGTTTGCTACCCATACCGCATCTTTCGATACAGACACCGCCCGTGAGTATCGTCAGCGCCAGTTCAAACAAATCCGCGCACTCGCCCAATCTCTTGACATTCCTTCGAGCGAAACTGTGGTTTACAGCGGCGACTTTAACGTAAACAAAAGAAAGTTCCCTGGTGACTACCAACAAATGATCGCTAACTTAAGTGCCATAGAGCCTCACTACTCTGGTTACACGGAGTCAACCTTTGATCCCCGTATCAATAACTTCGCAGGTGAAGCGTTATCAGGTGGCGAAAACGTGGAATACCTTGACTATGTTATGGTGAGTAGTGAATACGGGGTGAAATCATTCAATGACAACCGTGTAGACGTACCGCGCACAACCGCAGAGAGTTTATGGAAACACTACAACCTTTCTGACCATTTCCCAGTAAGCGCAACAATCAAGCCATGAAGAAAATCGCTTTGATAATCATGTCCGCCATTATGGCGGGCATGATATTTTTAACTTTCAGTCACGATGTTCAAAAAGAAGAGCTCGCTTCCTCTCCTTCCCCTAAGACAAAAAATCAGAATGTCTCCAGTACATCACCACAAACAAGCAGCATCGTGCCCGATACAGATACTTCACCACAAACCGCTAAGCTCCCTTCCACAGTTCAAATAACGACTGAGCGATTAACTCAACTCAAAGGCAGGAAACTTGTCGCCGAACTTGAGACGTTTTGGCAAGAGTGTATGTTGAACCGTAGTTGTGAAGAGCAGGTCGCCTTGTTTGAGGCGCATTTATCTTCAGCTCGATTCCAGCTTTTGGCGAACTACCCTCAGCTCAGCAGCCAATGGCAAGAGAGTGTAGGAAATTTGTTATTTGATGAGCAACAATCACTGGCGTCGCGTATTGCACAGCTGAAGAACGAAGCAAGGAGCATCTGGGGAGAATTGGCTGATGTTGTTTTCGCGGATGAGTTCGCGCTGTACGATTTCAATTTAGAAGCCCAAAAGCTGGACACTCAAAGCCCAGATAACTTTTTGCGAGCTTTCGAGCAACTCACCATTGACTGGCAAGAACATGCAGATGCTATCGGGCTAACAAGCAACCAGGAAAAATATGAGCGTGCGGTCACCCTGATTCCTAATAGTATGAGCCTACCAGATCGCTTGGCGATCATCGCAGAGCTAGAACGAACTTACTTAACGAAAGAAGAAAGTAAAAACATTCATGCTCGTCAGCAGCAAATTACAGAGCAAAAAAAACAAGTCAAAGATTACCAACAAGCATTACAACAACTTGAGTCCAAGCTAAGAACGCAAAGAGCCTCTAGCCATTCACATTTGTCAGAACCGGAATGGCAAAGCTATTACCAACAAGAAGTCGCGGATTTTCGTCGTGAATTTTTTTCTTCTTAACAATGCGCTTTGACTGACTGGGAACTTAAAAAGGCACGTTGCTAACCAGTCGTCGTGCCTTATGTTCAACTCTCTACTTTTAATTCAGAACAAATTTAAACCAAATACATCTTTCACATCAAATAGCACTTTTTCGGTTTTCTCGCGAGAACGCTCACTACCTTGTTTTAAAATATCAATCAGCTGCGCTTTATCATTCAAATACATAGCGCGCTTTTCTCGAATAGGGCGAAGCATCTCTTGTAAGCATTCTTCTAACACTTTCTTGGTCAAACCATCACCTAACCCACCTCGTCGATAATGGTCTTTTAGCTGTTCGACATAATTTTTATCAGGATGAAAAGCATCGAGGTAGATGAATACAATATTCCCTTCGACTTGGCCAGGGTCCTCAATTTTCAGATGATTGGGATCGGTATACATAGATTTCACTGCCGCGGAAATCTCCTTTTCGGAGGCGCCTAAGTTGATTGCGTTCCCCATGCTTTTAGACATCTTATTTTTACCGTCAGTACTCGGCAAACGAGGTGCATCGCTAAGTAATGGACGGCATTCTCTAAGAACCTCTTTTCCAACCAGATGGTTTATTTTTCTCACGATTTCATTAGTTTGCTCTAACATCGGCAGTTGGTCATTACCCACTGGTACTAGCGTCGCATGAAACCCCGTAATATCAGCAGCTTGAGAAATTGGATACGTTAAAAAGCCTGCGGGAATAGAGCGTTCAAAACCTTTACTCTGAATCTCATTTTTAACCGTAGGGTTTCTCTCTAATCGTGCGATAGAAACAAGATTACTGTAATACATTGTCAACTCGGCTAACGCTGGAATTTGAGACTGCAACGTGATCGTAGTTTGAGCGGGGTTGATACCAACAGCCAAATAATCTGCAACGACATTGAGAATATTAGAGAATACCTTTGATGGGTTATGCGCGTTATCCGTCAGCCCTTGCATGTCCGCAACCAAGATCGTTTGCTCGTGCTCCGTTTGCAATTTGACTCGTTGTTGCAATGAACCAATATAGTGCCCGAGGTGTAATGGACCTGTTGCTCGATCTCCGGTAAGTATAATTTCACGCTGAGATGTATTTTTATGGCTATTCATATTTGTCTCCAAGTATTTAATAGATCGCTACTGGAGATAAAAAGATCAAACACTCTTAGCTACCATCCAGCAGCTTAAGAATGTAAGTATTCCGCGCCGCTCTATTTAGAGCGCCACCAAGAGAAGGTTGTTAATGAAGGGCGAACGTGTATTTTCATGTTTTTTAAACTAACAGCACACACCGCAGAACTCAATCTGTTTTGTACTGAATTAGTGTGAGTGTTCCAACAGCCAATTAAGAGGATTACATTGGTAAAGACATCGCAATGACCAAAACCGCACCAAATACCGAACCAGAGACAAACGCACACAGTACAGTTTTGTTGTGTTTCCTTTTCATTGATGAACTCCTATCCATAACTACGATGACCAGCCCTCACATCTAATACGCATGTGGATGCATCACGACAACGAGTTAACCAACATATCGCACGTAGGACCAGTACCGCTTTGTTAAATTGGGACCTCGTCCATAACTTGGAGTGTAAATGACTCCGGAACCTACAACAGAAGAAAATTTCATCACGTTACTGTCCTACCCTCCGGGTTTGTGGCTTAATAGGCAACAGGAACACTTTTTTCTTTTGCTGCGGATACTTACATGGAAGCTGTTTTACATCAGTTGCAATTCTCTTTGTCGATAACCGGACCTATCTGTTTGATGTTGGTACTTGGCGTTCTTTTTAAGCGCTTTGGTCTAATCAACGATAATTTTATCGAAGTAGGCTCTAAACTGGTGTTTCAAGTTACCTTGCCTGCAATGTTATTTGTCAGCATTGTGGCTTCAGAACACGACTTTTCCGCGGCAAGTGGATTCGTCAATTTCGGCGTCATCGCTAGTATTTCGTTTTTCATTTTCACCTACCTTTCCGTCAAACTTCTGTTCAAAGCATCGCCTGACCAAGGCGTTCTCATCCAAGGTGGGTTCCGAGCAAATACAGGTATTATTGGTATCGCTTACGTTGCCAATGCGTATGGTTCTCAAGGTGTGGCGCTAGCAGCGCTCTATGTCGCGGTCACCACATTTATTTATAACGTCCAAGCGGTAATTTGCTTATCGCCCAAGGGGGCAACGTCTGCCTCGCAAGCAGCAAAGATGATGGGCCGAACACTGACTAGGAATCCGCTCATAATCTCCATTGTTCTAGGAATGGCTTTTTATTTACTCGCTATTCCAGTACCGAATGTGGTTATTGACGCAGGAGACTACTTGTCCAAAATGACATTGCCTTTGGCGCTGTTGTGTACGGGTGGCTCACTTGACTTTAGCTTGATGAGAAAAGAGAAAGGTCCATCTTGGTTTGCGAGCAGTTACAAGCTCATCGTAGCGCCAGTCATCATCACCATGGGAGCTTACTTAGTAGGGTTTCGAGGAATTGAGCTAGGTATTCTTTTCTTTATGAACGCCTCTCCAGTCGCTGCTGCCAGCTATGTCATGGCGCGTTCCATGGGAGGCAATGCCACGTTAGCTGCAAATATCATCGCACTCACTACGGTGCTTTCTACCGTGACCTGTACGTTGGGCATCCTATTTCTTAAGTTCTACAGCTTAATATAATTGGTCCGCGATAAAATAAAAACGCTAAACGGCATTGATGTCAGTTACTGGTCGTGATTCGCAAAAGTGAGCTTTCTTACCAGACGAAAAAATTCACTCGCTTCAGATTCCGACAAACAAGAAAAAAACTCTTTCTGTAAATTCGTCATGATTTGATGAACTTGCTTTAAAGCATTTGCTCCCTCTTTTGTCATGCTTAGCATTTTAAGGCGCTGATTCGATTTACTTTTAGAAACTTGAACAAACCCTCTCTTTTCCAGATTGTCCACCATCCGCTTTGCTACACTTCGCTCAGTTCGAACCGCATCAGCTAACGCTTGCTGGCTCATAGGCTGAAATTCTTCTAAAGCGGCCAGTGCACTTGCCATTTCTAGTGTCATCAAATTTTGCCGAGAGAGCTCAGCTTGGGCACGATTGCGGTACATGCGCTGCATCACACCACAAACAAACATAGGACTTTGATCCAAAACGGAAATTGGGGAAATTTTCTGATCTTTCATCGTCGTTTTTCTTCTTTAGGCTTTCATTCGGCCGAAAAGGCTGTGCTGATACTGCACACAACACGCCGTCTTTCAGGCTCGCGTCATAGACGGTAACCACCAAGTGAAAACATAAAATAAAGAGCGCCGAAGCGCCCTTTAATCGTGTTTATTATCACTAGTATAACTCAGTTAAAACAACCAAGTCCTACTCGCTTTGCTGAGTGGGTTTAGTGCTGGTCTCAGACAACTCTGCCTCCGACTCTTTTCTCGCACGTCGATCAAACAATCGCTCAACCACTACAAAGAAGATTGGGACGAAGAATATACCCAATATCGTGGCACTGATCATGCCACCAAGTACGCCGGTACCTACTGCGTTTTGACCTGCCGATCCCACACCTGAACTGATAGCAAGTGGTACCACACCCAAACCAAAAGCAAGCGATGTCATGATAATTGGGCGCAGACGAACGCGAACAGCATGTAAGGTTGCTTCGATAAGCCCAGCGCCTTTCTCATAGTAGTCCTTTGCAAACTCAACAATCAGAATGGCGTTTTTGGTTGCCAAGCCGACCGTAGTTAATAAGCTCACCTGGAAGAACACATCGTTATCCATACTGCGCGTCATTACCGCAAGCACAGCACCAAGCACACCAAGAGGCACAACTAACACCACGGCGAAAGGTACTGACCAACTTTCATACAAAGCGGCAAGAACTAAGAATACGACGAGGATAGATAGCGCATATAGCATCGGCGCTTGGTTTCCGGAAAGGCGCTCTTCATACGAAATACCATTCCAGTTCACCGTGAAACCTTCTGGTAGCTTTTCTACCATTGCTTCAATTTCTTCCATGGCTTCACCAGTACTTACACCAGGAGCTGCACCGCCTTGAATATTCATTGCTGGCAAACCATCAAAGCGCTGCAAAAGAGGAGAACCATATGTCCACTCGCCACTCGCAAAAGCAGAGAAAGGCACCATCTCTCCCTTAGCGTTGCGTACGTACCATGAATCGAAGTCTTTTGGCTGCATGCGGTATTCCGCATCACTTTGCACCATCACTTTCTTCACACGACCGCGATCAATATAATCGTTAATGTAAGCCCCGCCCCATGCAGCTGACAGGATTTGGTTTACGTCATTGATACTGACATCCAAAGCACGAAGTTTGACGTGGTCAATGTTCACTTTGTACATTGGCGCATCTGCCTGACCGTTTGGACGAACACCGACAAGTTTCGGGTTTTGTGCTGCCATGCCCAGAAGTTGCCCTTGAGCCGCAACTAATGCATCGTGCCCTTTATTCAACGAGTCTTGGAGATAGAAATCGAAACCTGTCGAGTTACCTAGCTCTTGAATCGCTGGAGGGGCGAACGCAAACACCAAAGCTTCTTTAATGGTAGAGAAGTACCCCATCGCTCGGCCCGTAATGGAAGCCGCATCAGCGCCAGGCGCTTCACGCTCAGACCAATCTTTCAAACCGATAAATGCCATCCCCATGTTTTGGCCTTGGCCTGCAAAACTAAAGCCCGCAACGGAGAAGACGGATTTCACGTTGTCTTTCTCATCCACAAGGTAAAAGTCGCGCATTTTCTCAAGTGTTTTTTCCGTCTGCTCTTGCGTTGAGTTAGGCGGCAAAATGGCCATTGAGAATACCGTGCCTTGGTCTTCATCCGGCAAGAATGACGTTGGAAGGTTCATAAATAACCAGCCAGCACCTGCACTCATTGCCAAAAATACAACCAACATGCGACCTGTGCGTTTTAGAAGTTTGGCAACGCCGGTTTCATAGCCTGCTGTCATCGCATCAAACTTGCGGTTAAACCAGCCAAAGAAGCCTTTCTTCTCTAGAAGCTCAGCATCGCCTTTTTTCAGCAACGTAGCACACAATGCTGGAGTCAGAATTATCGCAACCAAAACGGAAAGCGTCATAGCCGCCACAATAGTTATTGAAAACTGACGGTAAATAACCCCGGTAGAACCAGACATAAACGCCATAGGGACGAATACCGCTGAAAGCGTCAAACCGACACCAATCAGGGCACCAGTAATCTGCCCCATCGATTTTTTGGTCGCTTCTTTGGGCTCTAAACCATCTTCATGCATCACACGCTCGACGTTTTCCACCACAACGATGGCATCATCCACCAGCAAACCGATAGCCAGAACCATCGCGAACATGGTTAACGTGTTTACGCTAAATCCAGTCGCGTACAAAATAGCGAAGGTTCCGAGCAATACGACAGGCACTGCGATCGTTGGAATGATCGTCGCACGGAAGTTCTGCAAGAACAGGTACATGATTAAGAACACAAGAAGAATGGCTTCTAATAGCGTTTTAACCACTTCTTGAATCGAGGCTTTGACGAATGGCGTTGTTTCAAATGGGTAAGCAATCTGCAACCCTTCTGGGAACGTTGCACTCAGTTGTTCTAAGCGCTCTTTTACCGCATTGGCTGTCTCAAGCGCGTTTGCGCCAGTACCTAATGAAATACCTAAACCCGATGCTGGGAAGCCATTATATTGGCCTCGAATATCGTAACTTTCTGCACCACGTTCAACACGAGCAACATCTTTCAAATAAACATTAGAACCACTGGCGTCAGACTTAAGAATGATGTCTTGGAACTCTTCCACACTGCTCAAACGACTTGCAGACGAAATCGTTGCATTCAACAACTGGCCTTCCTGCGCAGGTGCTGCACCAAGTTGACCTGAAGAAACTTGCGCGTTCTGTTCACTGATCGCGTTCGCTACATCGATTGCGGTCAAGTTGAACTGCGTAAGCTTAAATGGATCCAGCCAAACTCGCATCGCATACTGCGCACCAAACGCCTGCACTTGTCCTACGCCAGTTACACGACTTATCGGGTCTTGAATATTCGTTACAACAAAGTCGCCGATATCGTTTTCTGTAAAGTCTGGATCTTCAGAATAAACTGCGACAACCATGAGAAATGCCGTATTGGATTTATTGACGACAATACCTTGGTTTTGTACCTCCATCGGCAATGAAGTCAATGCCAATTGCAGTTTGTTCTGCACCTGTACTTGCGCGATATCAGGATCAGCTTCGCTATCAAACGTCAGGGTAATTGTCGCATTACCAAATGCATCACTGCTCGATGATAGGTAGCGAAGGTAATCTAATCCTGTCATGTTTTGCTCGATAACCTGCGTTACCGAGTCTTCAACGGTTTTTGCTGATGCACCTGGATAGCGAGCACTGATGGTGATCGTCGTCGGTGAAATCGTTGGGTATTGCGAGACGGGTAAATTGAATAATGACATTACCCCCGCCAACATCGTTAGAATCGCGAGAACCCAAGCAAATACCGGACGATCGATAAAAAATCGTGCCATGATTACTCCTGTTCACCGTTTTGGATAGTTACCGAACTGCCTGGCCCTACCTTTTGTAAACCGGCGGTAATGACTTTATCACCCGCGTTCAAACCATCAATAATGCGCCATTGGCTATTGATCGCTTCGGCAGTCTTCACTGGTTTCGCTTCCACTTTGTTCTCGCCATTAACCGTCATCACTGTCGCTTTACCTGTCGCATCACGAGATACCGTATTTTGTGGTATTAGAATCGCATCAGGGTCGACACCAGTAATGACCGTCGCACGAACAAACATTCCAGGTAGCAACAAACCGTCAGGGTTTGGGAATTCGGCACGAAGCGTCACGCTGCCCGTACTTTCGTTCACATTGACCTCAGTAAATTTCATTGTGCCTTTGTGTTCGTAAGTGCTGCCATCTTCAAGCATCAATGTAACTTGCGCAGAGTCATCTTCTTGCATATGGCCTTGGGAGAGTGATGCTTTCAAACGCAGCAGTTGCGCGGATGATTGCACAATATCAACATTGATAGGGTCAAGCTGCTGAATGGTCGCTAATTTGGCAGCTTGGTTAGCCGTAACCAACGCACCCGCTGTCACACTCGATTTACCGATCACCCCGCTAATCGGAGCTTTGACTTGCGTATAATCTAAGTTGATTTTTGCTGTGTTGATCTTGGCTTTTGCGACTAGGACCTGCGCTTTCGCTTCTTTGTATGCCGCTTCTGCTTCATCCAAGTCTTGTTGGCTGATGGATTTTTTGGTGATCAAGGTTCTGTAACGCTTCACCGTGGCATAGGTCGACTCTGCCGCAGCTTGCGCACGGATTAATTCCGCTTCAGCGCTCAGCAAATCCGCCTGAAATGATGAATCATCAATTTGATATAGCGACTGTCCTTGTTCAACAAGGCCACCTTCAACAAAATTTCGCTCCGAAATAATGCCAGTGACTTGCGGACGAACTTCTGCTTCTTTGAATGCTCTGCTACGACCCGGCAACTCTACTGTCAATGCTTGGCGCGTTGGCTGCACTGTTAACACTTCTACTTCGGTTACGGGCGCAGGCCCCCCACCTTGGCTCGATCCTTCTTCGCTAGGTTGACATCCAACCACAAAAAGGCTCGACGCAATCAGCAGAGATAGCGTGGTTTTACGTCTCATGAATTTTTCTCTCTTATCTACCGACAAGCCTTCAAGATTCCTTATTAAAAGCTTCTAGAATGACTTAATAATGACTAATGGATGTATATCCAGAACAAATTAATTAGGATGATAAATACCCAGTGTTGTACATACAACAAAATTTACAGTTCTATACGCTTACGAAAAACGTTTATGGTAAAGGTGTTATGAAGTTCTCAAATTTGAAGATTTTGGGTTGGAAATCACATTTTCCTGTGTGCAATTGCAATGGTTAAAAAGCAGCAAAAGTGATGATAAAAGCATCATCACGCTGTACAGAGTTTGTTACCGCTGTCTAGGGTTATTTGCCCACTCTGGTATACGAACTAAAGTGAGAAAGGAATGTAAATATAGTCGAAATTTCACAAGTCAGGTTCGCCACTTATCTAAAAAATAACCCGCTAAGAAGCGGGTTATTTCGTCAGTGAGATTGCTGTTCTCAAGCTTATACTTTGAACTGACTGACCTGATGATCTAAACGTTGAGTTTGCTCTGACAACATGGCTAAAGAAGCTTGCGCTTGGTTTACGATTTCCACAATTGAAGTGCTACTGTCTGCAATGCCTTGTACGTTGCTATTTACTTCGTCACTTACTGTACTTTGCTGGCTCGCAGCCGTTGCAATGTGTGTATTCATCTCGTTCATACGTGAAATCGCGTTCAAGATTTCAGAAAGGGATTCACTCGCTCGGCCAGCGGACTTGATCGTTTCATCACTGCTATTTTGGCTACCGCGCATCACTTCTACAGCTTGTCCTGCACCAGATTGTAGCTTTTCAATCATGGTTTGGATTTCTCCCGTACTCTGTTGCGTACGACTGGCTAAAGAACGAACCTCGTCCGCTACGACAGCAAAGCCTCGCCCTTGCTCTCCAGCGCGAGCCGCTTCAATGGCTGCGTTAAGCGCTAATAAGTTTGTTTGCTCGGCAATACCACGAATTACATCCAGTACGGACGCAATGTTACTCACATCATGATCCAATGTGTTAATGACGTGGCTTGCGCTTTCGATTTCACTTGCGAGGCTACGAATTGAGCTAACCGTTTGATCCAAAATAACATTGGTATTGGTAAGTTCATCATTCGCTGTTTGGCTCGCAACCGCAGCTTCGTTAGCGCTATCGCTTACATTTCTGCTGGTGACTTGCATTTCATGCACTGCCGCCGCTACCGCCTCGCTATCTTTTTGCTGAGAAACGGTCGAATTCGCGATGGTCGTGGTCAACGAGCTAAGATTTGCCATTTCGTTACGTAAGGTATTTGAGCTTTCAATTACCTGAGCGACTGTCATTTGAATTTTGGACACAAACTGGTTAAATGCGTCTGCTAAATTGCCAATTTCGTCTTGTGTTTTTACATCGATTCGCTGACTTAGATCACCTTCACCGGACGCAATTTCTGTCATCGCATTTTTAATATTATTGATAGGCTTCACAACCGTTTGCAACAACAAAAACGCCATCGCAATAGCGGCCAGAATAACAATCACAATGCCCGCTTCAAGAATGAGTTCTGCTCTTGTTGCAGCCGCTGATATTTCGTCCTTCAATTGGCTTTGCTTTTCTTCTATTGCATCTTTTACAACGTTAAGCTGCGCTCTAACCTCGATAAATTGGTCTTCAAAGGTATGTTTGTGCTCATTGTAGTAACCACGCCATTGAGATTGAGGTAAACGTAGCATCGCCTCATAACTTGCTAACCATTTTTCACCCAAAGAGACAAGCGTTCGAACTTCATTACCATGTGTAGAAGGCGTCACACCGGCTTGCGATAGCTCAATCATTTGTTCCATACGCGGCAGCGCTTTGTATGCGTTGTCTTTGTATTCACCGATGTGGTGATCAATATCGGTTTGAGTATCAGAAAGAGCAACACCTTGGATTGCAGATGTAGCTTGGTAAAGATCGCGGTAAGCATCCTCAATCGTTAATAAGTTCGGCACGATCCGTTCGTTGAGTGTCTCACTCAATTCAGATTGCTTCCAACTTGTCATAACGTTTAATACAGAGCTCACAATAAACAATCCAATAATCAATGACAGCGGAATCACTATCTTCTGCTTGATCGTTAAGTTCTGGAACATGAATAGACTCTCTTTATTTATGGTATACAAACTGCCGGAAATTATATCAAACAAATAGAGTATACTATTAGGTAAAAGAGGCTATTCAACATGAAATCTAATGACTTTTTGACAAGGGTTCTAATTTCAACAATTAGTTGATTTTATACAAAATTTAACAAAGAGATCTTTTCAAAAGATGCAAATTAAAATGCTCTTTCAAAACGAAAAATATGTAACAGAAAGTGAATTAAAAGGGACCACATTTTGAAGAATAGATCGACTCAATGATTTACTGAGAACACATACAAAACACAGTTCTTGGATTGAGCACCACCGCGGAATATGCAAAGGTCCGAACATTTCTTCTAAAGCTCAAAAAAAACATTGTTTATCTGACGTATTTAAGGGTACTCCTTGATGATGTTAGTCGTGATGTTGGCAGACAGGATGCTTACAAGTTTTCGAAGTTAACCAGTAGCACAGTGAACGATTCAGATTTTCTTGAGCGCCAAGGCAATAAAAAAGTTTGCTATTTTCCTCTCAATAGACGCATTAAAGAAAATAATGCAACCTAGTCACAAAGTCTTGCTACATCTTCAGAAAAGAATGATGTTGCTAAACAAATCTGGTGCAGCATACACATTGAAGCTAAACTCGTTTAAGGAACTTTTTCATATCAATATGAGAAAACATAGATTTCTCAAAGTTACACCGACCATTCAACGATTAAACTAATGTTAGCGTACC
Organism: Vibrio sp. 1249-1; assembly: GCF_033340495.1. Classification (NCBI taxonomy): domain Bacteria; kingdom Pseudomonadati; phylum Pseudomonadota; class Gammaproteobacteria; order Vibrionales; family Vibrionaceae; genus Vibrio; species Vibrio sp. 1249-1. The sequence continues at coordinate 184,943 of NZ_JAWOWJ010000002.1, read as the reverse complement.
GGTACGTCCAAAAACTCCATGCATGAACCATTTGAAAGAGCCAAAATGTTCCAACCCAACTTCGCCTCAGTGGAGTGGCGAGTCGTTTCGCTCGCTCTCCTACTCTCTCTTCCTAACACAGCTCAAGCGGATCCACTAGATAAGGAAATTAGCAACCTTCTCCAACAACGTTTTTCTATCGCGGTTTTGCTGTCCGATACTGACGCAATTGCGTTTGGTATTGGCGACTTTGATCCGAATGCATTATTTGATACCGCCAACCCAGAGTTCGGGACTGACGAGTCAATCAATGAACGTCGAAGCAAATCCGTATATGTTCTCCCTTACACGACTAACTTTGACATAGAGGGCAGCGAGGACTTACATGAGCTGTCGTTTAAGGCATTTACGATACAAACAGAGAATGATCTCAAACTATTCGGCACAAGTAAGGATCTTCTCAAGGAAAGGACATACGGTGCGTCGATTGGTTATGGGTACCTATACAAAGCAAGTGAAAACGTCACCCTTAGCACCAGAACGACGACTCACCTTATGCGTTATAAAAACTCATTCTCTACCGATAATAAACTTTCATCCATCATTGGAAGAATCCTAGACGGCCGTGCCGTTAACGTTTCAGCATGGGCGGCAATAGTTCAACCATCCATTAAAGCCAAATACACGTCTCCCACAAGTTGGGGGAAATGGCATGCCAGTTCGACATTGAATTCATTCATTGGGCACAGCTGGGGAAGCGCAAATAACGGCAATATAGGCAACCCTAAAGGTTGGTACCTATCTAATGAAATCACCGGTTACTACAATATTTATCACGGTGAGCAAGCTTTATTTACTGGGATTAAAAGAGTCGACCTTTCGCATGATTTAAGCGACGAACTTGGAAGTCCGCATTACTACGAAGCTTCTATAGGATGGCTATTTTATGCACCAAAGCCCTTTGATTGGTTGGACAATTTCGGCATAGGCGTTAACTTCAACTACGGCTCGACTCTCAGAGGTGGCAGCATTCAACTTTACTACAACAAACAATAAAGCCGTCAGTACAGGAACCAGTTGGTAGCATATATAACAAGAAGAACGAGAAGACACAAAAGGAATGGCAGAGTTAGCGTCTTCGCAAACTTTTTCATGAGACTTGGGTTATCAAACACCACACCTTCCGCTTCTCTTACCCTTCGCTCTTCGTCAAAATGCCATTTAATGGCTAAGTAGGCTCCTATCCCTAATACAATAAGCTTAAAAGCTCCAGCAAAGTAAGGAAAGAAATTAGCCCAACTGTCGTTCATTATCCATCTCCATCAAATTCAATATCAGCTTTGCGGTGGCAGAATCCAAGATTCATGTAGAATGCCCCCCTCAAAGTCAGACTCTCTGGCTAGCGTCAGTCTACTGCTCGAGATAGCTGTCCACAACTCTCTTTACCATATCGGCATTTATTAATTATTTAATAAATAACAAGAAAGACACTAGCACACTTGCTGAAAAGTAAGTGTCAGTTTGGATTGAAACTCATCAGGAATCGAAAATGGTCCACAGTCGACTTGTTGATCTAGTGAAAGCCGAATTACCTAGCTTTAAATCGTTCGCTAGTATAAAAATGTAGCCTATCGCACTTCTGGTCGAGTCCTAACAAACTTATGATGCATATGTCATTAGCGGTGCAATTTTAAGTTTATCAATTAGCTAAAGTTTCCCACCTTAACTGTCAGTAAGCTTGCTGTGTTTGAGACGATCTCGACATGACTAGTGTATAAATAGTATGGAGGTTCAAAGTGAAGGCAAGGCAAATTTCCTTACTAAAAATATTGTTTCTGTAATTTTATTTCAGGATTATCGAAACCATCATAAGGATAATTCGAACTAATCTTAATCCATGCTCCTTCAGTTACATTTGCTTTCTTTTACTCACTTCTCGCGACTATTAGTGGCATTTTGAGACAATTTCCTACACTCCTTTCTTTGTCTTAGTTGATATAAATCATGGTTAGAAGAAAACAGAATCACCTGTATTTCTCGATACATGAATCCAAACTGCCCGACTTTTCGTAACTAAATTACAGATAGACACGATTTTTAGTATGGCACGTTTTTGAGGAACCAAGATGTTAGATACCCTCATGCTGTCGCGGATCCAGTTCGCGGCCAATATCAGCTTTCACATTCTCTTCCCGACCATCACCATCGCGTTGGCATGGATGTTGGTGTTTTTCAAGTGGCGATATAACCGCACACAAGCCCCCGTATGGCTCGATGTTTATTACTTCTGGGTCAAGATATTCGCTCTCACTTTCGCCTTGGGTGTGGTATCCGGCATTACGATGAGTTTCCAGTTTGGTACCAACTGGCCAGGCTTTATGGAACGAGTCGGAAACGTAGCTGGACCATTGCTCGGATACGAAGTGATGACCGCCTTCTTTATGGAAGCCACCTTCCTGGGTGTAATGCTTTTTGGACGAGGACGAGTACCGGAATGGGTTCATACTCTCGCCACCGTTCTGGTTGCTGTTGGGACAAGTATGTCCGCATTTTGGATTCTGGTGCTTAACAGCTGGATGCACACACCAAGTGGCTATGAAGTGATTGACGGCATTGTTCATGTGACCAGTTGGAAAGAAGTCATTTTCAATCCTTCTTTACCGTACCGTCTTCTACACACGCTATTAGCATCGGCGCTGACTGCCAGCTTCTTGATTGCAGGTATCTCGGCTTATCAAATAATGAAAAAGTCAGATCACCGCTCAGCCAAACTTGGCCTAAAAGTCGCGCTGTTCGCGGCGGCTGGGTTCATCCCGGTACAAATCTTTGTCGGTGACCTTCACGGGTTAAACACGCTTGAACATCAACCTGCAAAAATTGCAGCGATGGAAGGTGTGTGGGAGACCGAGCAAGGCGCGCCTCTTCTACTATTTGCGATGCCAAATGAAGAAACTCGCAGCAATGATTTTGAAGTGGGCATCCCTAAGTTGGCGAGTTTGATTCTTACGCATGACTTAGACGGGGAAATCCAGGGACTTAACGAGTTTGCGCCTGACCACCCACCAGTGAAGCCCCTGTTCTTTGGTTTCCGCGTGATGGTTGGTGTAGGTGTCCTTATGCTGCTGGTTAGCTGGTATGGCGCGGTGACGCTAGCACGCAAAAAAGCGTTACCTAAACCTTACCTGTACACGGTATTAGCCATGACGTTCTCCGGTTGGATAGCCACATTGGCGGGTTGGTATGTTACTGAGATTGGCCGACAGCCTTGGTTGGTCAGCGGTGTATTGCGTACATCAGAAGCCGTCACCACGGTTGCGAGCAGTAGCGTGATGACTTCGCTCATTATGTACTTAGCCATTTATGCTGCATTGCTGGTTGCGTACATCCATACCCTATTCTATTTGGCGCGCAAAGACATTGCAGCCCATGAAGTCCCACTGACACAACAAGAGGCCTAATCATGCTCGACTATCTACCAGAAATTTATCTTCTGCTGCTTGGCTTCTCGGTCTTTATGTATGCTGTGCTCGACGGCTACGACCTTGGCGTCGGTATCCTTTTACCAAGTGATAATGAAGCGCAACGAGACCGAATGATAGCCTCTATCGGCCCTTTCTGGGACGCGAACGAAACGTGGTTGGTGTTAGCCGTTGGTATTTTGTTGATTGCCTTTCCTACCGCTCACAGTTTGATTTTAACGGAGCTCTATATGCCGACCGCCATAATGCTTATCGCACTGATAATGCGTGGCGTGGCGTTCGATTTCCGAGCCAAAGCGAACTCGGATCATAAACCTCATTGGGATTGGTGCTTCAGAATTGGCTCGCTAATCACCGCACTAACTCAGGGTTACATGGTGGGTCGTTACATCATGGGATTTGAACAATCAACCGAAGCATTTGGCTTTGCTTGGTTAAGCGCACTTTGTGTAGCAGCGGCGTACGTTTACATCGGTGGCGCATGGTTAGTACTAAAAACGGAAGGTGATTTGCAAATACGCTCGGCCCGTTGGTCTCGCCGTGCTGGTTGGTTAGCGGCCTTAGGAATCTTGGTGGTTAGCGTTGTAAACCCAATTGTAAATCAACAAGTTGCCTTGCGTTGGTTCAGCTTCCCAGAAATCTTGTTGCTTGCCCCAGTTCCGTTAATTGTGTTGGCGACCATCTTCCTCGTTGATCGCTATTTACGTCAAGTTCCAATGGTGAATGATCTGGGTGTGCGCTGGCCTTTCTTTGGTGTCACCGTCATTTTCGCGTTGAGCTTTCTCGGTCTTGCGTACAGCTTCTTCCCAGAAGTTGTGCCGGGATTAATGACCGCACAAGAAGCCGCCTCCTCGCCTGCGACGTTAATAATCGTGGGCTACGGTGTGATGATTGTTATGCCGGTGATATTGCTTTACACCTTTGTGGTATACCGGATCTTCAAAGGCAAAGCGACAGAACTTAGCTACAAGTAGGAAAGGTAATTCCTCAACAAAGCGCCGCTGCTCATGCGGCGTTTTTTTTTGCAGTACTCACGACTAAAGTATCTACCCAAGGCGACTGAGTGGAAACGCTTGAGAATGTAACGGCAGCCAGTAGTTTGTTCCTAACTAGAACGAAATAACCATTTCTCAACGATGGCGATACAGGCACAAAAACAGAAAGAACATTTGATGTTACAAAAGGTAGACCACCACTTTAAAACGCTTTGAGTATTTTTTGCGCTCAATGAGGTGCAAGTATACTTATGCTTTTTATGACTTGTGAACACTCAATTGCATGTTATGTTGCTGTTGAAATCGTACATGAAATAAGGACAAGAACATGAAGATAAGATGCAAAACGACGCAAAGCATTGAAAAATTTAACCCTGATGACCTCAATCTAAACACAGATCTCTTTGGTATGATTGCTGTTGTATTCGTGTTCATGGCTGTTTTGCTTAGCATCTAGTAGCACTACGTTCATTCTTGTGGCCGTATTCATACCTCATGTGATATGGGTGCTAAATTCTAGATTAAAGCGGATGTGCTAACCCGCACCAATCAGATTATGGCTGCCTCTGTATAGCATCTTCAATTTTGGCGTTGTATAGAGGTGAGATGTGAATAGTTGGCTTGTAGATAGAATGGCGCTTGCACCTTGAGCACTCTTGTGTACTTTCAATGACGCATTACTTTAGTGTAGATACGAAAAAAGGCCTGATAAATCAGACCTTTTAGAATGTGGCGGTGAGTGAGGAAGTCGGACTTCCAATCTATCTTATTGAAATTAAATAAATTATAGCAAGTCGACTTTCACGAATATACACTCTGTCATACATATTAAAAATGCTAAGCACGTCACATTTATTTTCACTTAGGCCGGGCTTTCCCAAAAGAGCGTATTATTTGTTTGGGACTTTCTTATGGAATGAAAACTTCATACTTCCACTCCCAACTAACCTCATGACTTTGGTCCCATCAACAGAAAAAGGATTTGGCAACAAACTAATTTGAGTATGGCTTGGGTCACTGACATTAGAAACAAATAATACGCGATACTTATTGTATTTGTCAGAAGCAAACTTCTGAGCTACAGCTACTTCTGTAGGCCCCATCTCAAATGCTTCATTCTGGCCTTGAGTTGCTTTCACTTCGTAATAGTAAGTTACTGTCTTAAGCTTAACTATAAAATCATACCCCAAGGAGTCATCTCCGTTGTCATCTGCAAATATATGATTCCGATAGCCAGATACCCAACATTCATTGTTGATCTTCATTTTGTCATGATGTCTTTTGATCCACTCAAAAGCAAAAGCTTCTCCGGCTAAACCTATTGCTGCCTTTTGCTCATTAGACATTTTTGTTGCTGAGTTTGAAGGGGCATAAGTTCCCCTACCCCCTGACTTTGTATTCACATGTCTATCAAACTCTTCGAGTTTGGCTTCTCGCTTGCCTGCATTTTCAAAAGCTGTAGTCTCCGAAAATGTTGACTTGATAGTGTCATAGAGGTCCAAATATCCTTCTTCTTCTGCAGAGTGTTCCGTGCTATTTATCATAACCACTGTTCTCTGCTTTCTGAGCTGTTCCTTCTCATGGCGCAATAACTCTTTTTTGCAAGCTATTTCATGTTCGTTGATGCCCCATGCTGACAGTTCAGAAACAGGTTCTTTGCCTGCTGGCCAATAACCGTACAGAGACAACCACATCGCTATTTTTTCAAAAGATAGTTTCCTAAAATCTAACCAGCCTTCTTTACCCACATTGATTATCGATTGGCTTAAACCACCAACAGGATCAGACCAAACTCCCGCAATTTCTTCGCTCACAGGTTCATCAGTATTATGAACCCAAGTTGAAACTACTGGCCCAATATCTTTCCAGAACTCACGTAGGATCTTATTGTTAACTTCTCGAAGCTCATCCATAGGTAGCAATTCTTCATCGGCAACGGCAAGTCCCGAAGTCCTTTCGTCCAACCAGTTCCATAAGTAATTTTCCATAACCTCATCTGATAAGTCATCGTATACATAAAACCAGCTGGAACTAGGCTCGATTTCACCTATCTCCTGCTTTAAAGCAGAGTAGTCATCCAAAGCACATAGTGAATCAAAATCGTTGAGATATAACTTCCTCAATCGATCTACGATTTCTCCCTTATTTTCCGAGAGAAAAGAGGAAAACTGCTGCCGATGCCTTTTCTCATTGGACTCTTTGACAAAACCATCACAATACTTGACCGCAGTATTTAGTTTTAATAGAGAAATATCAAACATCTCCTGAAGACTGCGCAAGTCAAACGTATCTGCTAGTTTATCCAGTAACTGCCTAGATGTTATTTCAAGTTGATTCGCTAAGGGCTCTAGTATATCGATGACTTCGTCATCACTTACCTCTTCAGCATCACTTACTATTTGATTCAACTTGTCGACTAACTCATTATTGTTGTGCACCCCAGCTAAAACTGCCGCCAATCTTAATGAGAGCTCTAGACTACCTCTAACCTCTTTTAGAGTATTGTTTAATCCATCTGACGGTACGCCAATCAACTTTTCAAATAGATCTGATAGTTTATCCCCTGATTCCAACTGCCATGATTCTTGGCATAACCTCAAAAAAGTAGCCTCAAAAGCATTGGCCAGCGACGCGTAGTTCAGAGCGTGAGCAAATTGCTCAGAGACCGCCGTGAGTATACTTATGGACACATTTGGTTCACCCGTCTGAATAACCAAAACCTTAGCATCACCCATACTCGTCACCACAGCACCATTTGATGACGATGGTAAGCTTGAGACTTTGCCCGCAATTGAAACTTCAACCTGGTTTGAGATTACAATTCTGAGTTTTCTTGCTTGAGCACGTAAATTAACAAGAGGACTCTTTGTTGCTGAAAAGAAATGCTGACCTTTGTGAGCAGCGATTAAAACTAAAAGATCTAGAAACTCGCTCCCAAAGCATTCTTCTAATGAAAACATTTCTGTTTCAGTATCTATCTTTTCGCCATCGACAATCACATATAGGTCTTCACATGACAACCTCTTAATTGAAGGAGAGACAGTTCTAATTAGGGACCATGAGTTATCGGTAAAACGTCGGTCAAAGTCGAAATAAGGTATTTCTAGGTTTCCTAGTAGAGAAACTTTCGATGGATCATCTTCATCAACATAAAAACACTTTTGATCATCTGCGAACACAGTAAAATCCACAATTTCAATTCGTTCTCCTACATTGGCAACCAAGCGAGATATGCCTTTTTCTTCAACACCAGAAGCTACCAATTTTTGCCATAAGATACTAAAAAGCGATTTAAATCGTTTCGTATCTGATTCACCAACCAAGCCGTTTTCGACGGTATCTAACAAGTACTCTACCGAATCCTGCACGTACTGCTTATCTGCTAGTCCTCTAAACCTCAATAGTCTTTGGAATTCAGATATGTTTCCCACTTCTAAAAATCTAGAAATTGCGGGAATAATGAGAGTTAAAAATCGTGGGCTGGCTTCATCATCTACGTTAAAAAGCCAAGCTTCTTGGGGAGAAACAAACGATGGTTTAGCCCCTCTTCTGGCAACTGGCATCCAAGGCATTAACTTCAAGAAAGTAGACAGAGGTGACGACAACTCGATAATATTTGTTCCCTTCCTAGAAACTCTGAAACGTAGTCGGTTCGAAGGTATGTCATTAATAGCTTTAACTAATTGATATGAATAAAGCTTTCTAATTTCTTCACTTAGTTGAGAGTTCTCCATTAAACCGGGAATGAGCCAAACATCACATCTAGCACTATAAGAAACAGAGTTATACCAGGCCTTTTCTGAAAGCTCCTCTAATTCACTTTTCCACATGTTTTTGGCTAAGTCTGATTGTTTTAGCTTGTTTGCTAGCGCAGTAGGTAGACAAGCCACGGTAGCATTTTCAGACAATCGTTCAGAGAAAAAGAGCCTTAAGTGATCCCGAACCCCTACATCTTCAAAAAAGCGAAACCAATCCCTTTCAGTTCCCGTCTCCAAACTCAATTGCTCATACGGCAAGAGAAAATTACCGAAGCGATCCATGATTTCCGTTGACTGCCCTTTAGCTCGCTTAAAAAATTGATCTAACTTAACTCCATTGACTGCATCGGACCACCCTAGGCCAAACATCGCCTGATCCGCATCTATCCATCCTGATTGAGTCGGAACATTGAATCCAGCAGACCTTGTATCTTTGGATGCTAACGCGCGTCCAGCTCCCCAAAGTTTAAAAGCCCAGACCAACGCCTTATAACGTACCAACTCATCTTTCTGCTCTCTTGTAACTTTCGCTAAAGTTCGCAAAAGCTCTCGCTTGTCATATTCTTTTACTAAACCAGCATCTATCAAAAAAGATCTAGCCTTTCTGCAACCACCATCTTTCAATGTCCATGGGACTGTTTTACTTAACAAGGTAAAGCTAGTTTGGAGTTCAACCGGGAACTCTGTCAGATCTAACTCTGCATCATCTTCATTGGTATTTACTCTGACTGGTGGGAAATAAACATCTTTAGTTTGTTTTTTACTGTTCTTCTCGTTCTGATGTGAGGCATAAACTAACTGGTCTTTTGAGTTAACTAAGAAACGACATCCACATAACCCCTCGGGAGTGCTATCAAAAGCTGCAGCGACCTCGTTATAAAAATTAGCCCACTCTGTAGGAGAAGCATGAGACTGCAAAAGATTCTTAGCCACAGCCTCAATCCACTCAGTCAGTTCGACAGATGTTGGTTTAAAATCGTGTTTTCCTATAAAAAAATTACGAATTACGTTAACTTGCTCTTCACTAAAAGCCTCATCAAGGATTGATGCTGAAGCCGAGAACGACAAAAAAGCCGGTGTCAAACAAGAATTGTCTTTACCGAATATCCGTATTGAGTCTATTGAACACCATTCCTGATCATCACTATTACACGAGATGGGTAACAACTTACGGGAAATCAAAGGTGAATCGCCCTTTGTTAAAGCATCAAGCATTGCTTCTCTGTAGGGATATTTCCAACACAATAGCTTTACAACAGCGTGTTTAGATTCACTCCAGTTCTGATTCACTAGAAACTCAATCATCGTTCCGCATAAATCAGCTGCCGTTTTAATAAAGAATTCGTTTAGTCCTACATCAGAATTAAGTGTCCGACGATCCATGGATGTATAGAAGTTTGCATTAATATAGCCAGAGAATGGGGAAACGCCATCTGAGCCAAGGGGTAAGAAACAGTATAACAATCCGTTATCGACATTCGTGTCGTCCAGCTTCACCGCAACATCAATAGATGCTTGTCCTTTCCAGTTGCTCCAACTACTTGGGAGCTCACCTAGCTCTATACTCGCGTTAAGTTCAGGTTCAAACTCTTCTTTAGCGAAAACCCTTTTAGCATGCAAATAGATATCACCAGCGACTTCAACCTTACTGATACGAACCTGCTCACTGACGCCCCAAAAGTCGAGCACTTTATGATCAAGAATCCTGTTATATCGGCCTTTATACTCTAGGCTAAATTTCTCGATGCGCTCAAAAAATAAATTTAGGGGCTCCTCTCTCTCGAGTACTTCCTGCATCTGCTGTACAACTGACTCTTGAGATTTTTTTGAAGAAAGGGGCAACCGAACAACGCTAGCAAACCCCAAGTCGGAAAAATAAGGAATAAGACCTGGACGAGCTTCTTGAAAGATAGGAAGAAACAGGCAAGGCATGTTTTCGATAATTTCATTTGCTAAATGTTTGTATTCGTCATCTAGAAGAAAAAGAACATCTTCCTCGTTTGCAAAGCGAAAACAATATCCATCAAAGCTATATCCACTATGCTGTGAAGAATAAATTTCTGGAGATTCACATATCTGTAAAACGCTCCTAAAGCCCAGTCCTTTGTTCCCAATATCTTCATTAACTGACTTGCTACTCAATGCAATATTAGTTATCGCTTCAAAGTTTTTGCTGGCAAATCCATCCCCCCTATTGGCGACATATAAACAACCAAAGTCTGACTCTTCTGGGTCAAAAACAACCGCTATCTCTCCTAATTTATCTGATTTACCATGTGCATCATGAGCATTCTGAATGAGCTCAACTAAGAAGCGCTCACCGTAATCGTCTGATACATTGAGAGACAGGTTTCTAGCACCTTCATAAACGCGAGATTTACCACGCGTTGATAAGTAAGCCTCAATTTCATCAAGTGATTTTTTATTTATAGCTCGCTGAACATCAGTGGGATTTAACAAGGCAATTTCCTTTGAAGAGGTATTGAGTATGAGAAGTCAGCCTAAGTACACCGAAGAGGGGTCAAGCCTCCTCCTCGGTATGTTTCAATGCTCAGCGTGAGTTAAAAACGCATTAGAGTAAACCTAGGTTCGAATACAGTTTTTTCTTATCAGCCAGTTGCGCACAATCGGGGAACATTCGCAGCGTAGCTTTGAGATAACCGACCGCTCCAGAGTAATCGCGCATTTGCTCACAAACCTGAATCAATTGAGTAAGCACGTGAAGCTTTCTTGGCGTGGCTTGGTTAACCTTTTCTAACAATGCTCTCGCTTCTGGATACTTGGCTTCAAGACCAAGAATGGAAGACTCTAGATACATGGTCGCGGAGTTTTCGTCTCCGACTTGCTTTCTCTGAAGCAACCAAAATTGAGCTTGATTAATATTTCTTAACTGCAGATTCGCCTTAACAATCAGCTCATACAACTCAGCAGATTGAGTAAGCTTTTCCTCAAGTAAGCATGACCTATTGTTCTCGACCACTTTTTCAAAGTCGAAGAACCTATTGTCCCGGTACAGCGCTATCAACTGCTGGTGGAGAGCTTGAAGATCCTTGCTGCGGCTGTATTCTTGAGACGCTAGCTGAGCCGCTTTCTTGTATGACTGTTCAGCCATCGCCTCAAGAACCGCACTCGACCAATCTTGATCTGGTTTTGCCTGGAAAACTGGAGCGGTAGCTCCAATCTTCAACTGTTTCTGGGTCGCTGCATCGAATGCAGACATCAAAGCCGAGATAGTTGAAAAGCGCTCCTCCGGCCTTTTTTGCATACACGTGAGTACGACTTGCTCCAAATCCGCATGGATAGAACTATTAATCTCGGTAGGGCGCTTGAAAGGTGCATGACGCTGGACTTGGGCTGGTGTATCATGCGGCAACTTACCCGTCAGCAGCTGATATAGTAAAACACCTAAACTATAAACATCCCCGAGCAATAGCTCTTCTAAACTCCCTTTACGGCTATCCACGTTGGAAAACTCAGGTGCGGAATACAACACTGTTCCACCGTTTTCCCGAGTACGAACGTATATTTCTTCCGGTAACGCAGAACTACCAAAATCGGTCAATTTAACCAGATCACGTTCACCAACAAGGATGTTATGCGGTTTTATGTCTCCATGTGAGATGGGGACAGGCAATTCAGATAAATACTGAACAGCACAAAGCACTTGTCGATAAATTCTGAACAACCTTTCATAGGTTTGGCCAAAATTGCGCTGTCTATCGTCAAGTTTTTGTGCCAAAGTCTGACTAGGGAAATACTCCATTTCAATATAGAACCATTCGTTATCGATTCGGCCCATATCAAAAATTTGTACAATGTTATCGTGAGGCTCGACTTGCAATAACTCTTTACCTTCAGCAAGCTGACGGTCTTCCCTCGTTATATCTTTAGGTATTTTTACAGCAACAATCTGACCATCATTTAAGCGCTCAGAACGCCATACCCAGCCATGACTGCCATCACCAAGACATTCGAGCAATAGGTATTTATCACCTAATCGCTTGTTTGTACCTGGTAAAAAGTGTGCTGATTTTACATTCATATCAACACCTCGTAGTGAATTCTATCCAAAGCGATAGTGTTTAGATTTTTAACAAACTGGAAACGGCTAAACACGACTTCAACATCGTTCGATGCCCTTACTTGGGTTCCCGCGGATGAAGTAAACCCTGAGCGGCAGATCTCTTTAAGTTTTTGCGTATCAGGGGCGTTCACAAGCCCCTGACTCCAAGCACTCAGCACCAAACTTTTCGGTGAATGGTCCCAACGTTGAGCTGCTTCCATTAAGTTCTTCAATTTTTCTTCAAGTTTTTGCTGGCCTCGGGAAGTGCCATCAAAGCGTTCAAACTCAATTAAACACAATGGTGTTGATGCGTTTTTATCAAACCAGCCTGAATCTGAACGGATATCAGCGCCGGAAGTGCCCGGAGCTGGGCACTCTACTACTGCCATATAAGATTGCTCATGACCATACGTATTCCAAACACTGCAGCCCAAACTATGGACCAGAACATCCTGGTCCAACAACTCTCCGCTAGTCATAAGAGGAAACGCTTCACCTACCCAAGAAAGCGCTGGCATGGGTAGATTAGCCATTAAATGACCCCCAAACTCGCAATACTTCCGGAGACTCACCGCCATGAATAAGTGCCTTGCTACCGACCTTAACAAGTAATGGGGCCGGAATAGAACGACCACATACTAAAGCTTCACCGGTTGATAAACTCGGTAACTCATCCAGGTCGGCCTTGCTGACCATATCGGAAGCTTTGGCAATAAAACGCTGATCGTCTGGGTTTTTCAAACGCATGGTAATCAACGTATTGCACTGAGAGGTAACATCTGAGTCCAATTTGGATGGGCGCTGACTCACAATGCCAAAACCGACACCAAACTTACGACCTTCACCGGCAATTTTCTTAATGATCCGATGACTTACTGCGTTACCACCAGCTGGCGCAAAGTTATGGCCTTCTTCGTACACAATAAAGCAAGGGCGAAGTGGGTCTGTTTTGCTTGAAGCCGCTTTTAGAATCTCACTTGAGAGCAGAGCACAAACAACTTGCTTCGCGGTATCACTCAAGCCTTGTAAATCGACAACGACCAACCGGCCTTGTTGATTACTTGGACGACCGACCATTTTGTAAATGTCAGTTGGCTCAGCCATCGTTGCACTGTAAAAGCTTTGAGCTTCATTTAGCACACGAGAGAGCTTCATTGATGCTACAGCAGCACTTCGACCTGACAAGGCTTTAGCTTCCGCTTCAGAGAGATCGTCCCACTCTTTAAGTTCTTCAATACCATCACCTAAGAAGTAGCGTAGGCGGTTAATATCACGTGGTTCTGTCTTATCCACTGAGCGCCAATAGCGAATAGCCACATCCAACACACGTTGTTGCGGCTCGGTTAGCCCAGGTAAGATCTCGGCAATATCGTCCATTTCAAAATGGTCGAATTGAAGCGCCAGTGGTGTGTTTTTGCTGGCATATTTGTGTTTAAAAGATTCATGCTGTGGCGAGAAAACTTTAATGCCCGCACCTGCAGCTTGTAACTTTTCAAAAGTATGTTTAATCAGAGGTAACGCTTCTTGATCGCGCTTATCGTCTGTTGCATCCAAAAGGCTAGAGAATTGCAGATTACCACCAGCCAGAGCTTTGCCGTATTCACCGTGAGGGTCAAACACCACGACAGTACCATTGTTAACGGCAACCAAGCGCTCAATAATACGGCCAACTGTGTAAGACTTACCTGAGCCTGTCATCGCTAGAACAGCCATGTGCTCAGTCACTAGCTTGTTTACATCAATAAAGACCGGAACCGTATTTTCACCTTTGTCGTAACCAACCAAATTACCCAGGTGCAAACTGGAGTGCTCATTGAACTCGTAAAAGTCACTCAAGAACTGAAAATCGACGGTTTCAACTGCAGTACCAGGATTAAGCGGGCGACGCGGGATCTTGATCTGACGAGAAACAGGATCGCGGTATCCCACCAGCTCTACCTGCGCAAACATGTTCTCACCAGTAACATTGGCTCCTGGCAATAGCTCCAACTCAGTCACGCCATCACCAAAGCCTGCGTTGTAAAGCATATTGGTTCGGCTGATCTTCGTTACACGGCCTAATACGGCCACTTGCCCCTCGTCTTTACGCTCTTGGTGCATAATTCGAACAAATTCACCACGACGCACTGAAAACGAATCTTGCACCACCATAGTTAACTGGCTGGCATCGCCGGTATTACCGACTAATTTACCTAAAACTTTATAAGCCATTGTTCAATCCCTCATCCAAGCCAGCCAACCAGCCTGCTTCAATATCATTATTCTTAAGTGCGCCGTGCAAACCTTGACGGTAAAATTTGGCAAACTTCGGCAAAATGCCGAGCTGCTGATAGCCTAGTAATTGCGGCAAAGGCATGGCATTGCCTTTGTTCTGCATATCAAGCACCATCAATCGAGATGCGACTAAATCAAGATCTGCGCTCTGCCAATCAGGTTCATCACCAGCTAGCTGCACCATTTTGATTTGGCCACCACGCGCGCTGCGAAAATGAAAGCCAATTAGGCCTTGCTTCGCTTCGACACTTGGTTCTATGCGGTTCTCTTGTTCAGATAAACGAAACGCAATGGTCCGCGAGTAGTTGCCTAAAATGCCATTAATAAAACGTAAATCCCCAACACCCACTAAGCTTTCGTCCAGTCCAGCCAGATTTTGCATTAACTCACTAGAGAAACCGTCCGAATCTAAAATCTGCTTTCGCCCCTGCTCAGTGCGTAAATCTTGTTTGGCAATACTCACAATTGCACTAAAACGCTCGGCCAAAATGCTTGCTAACACCACCCCCGTCTTATTCCATGGGAACAGCTTTGCACGGTGGTTTTGCCAAAAGGATTCTATTGCTCGCTTGGTTTTATCATATTCCTGCTTATGGCGAACATTCCGCTCCAGTGGCGCCATATCGCGCGCTAAAAACAGAGGGGTATCAAGTAAAATTAAATCACAGCGCTCTTGGCTCAACAGTTGTTTCTCAACCAACTGATACGCCTGGCGAATTTCAATCAGGTCAAGCCGCTTTCGTTGCGCTTCGAAATCAATATCATCCAGTTCAGATACTGAATCACTACCAGAAGTACTGACCTTGTTTTCTTCTATCAATAAATCTGTTCGTACAGCTGCGCTGGCATAAATAAATCCCCCTAGAGCTTTATCTAGGCACGATTTAGTGGCGATACCCGCCACGCTTAAATTCACTACCGTGGGCTTAGGAACAGCCTTAACTAAACCAGCATCACGAAACAGTGGTGCTACCTGTTCAATATCACGAATTTGCTTGAGTAAACGCCCCGCACTGCCTGGTAAACGAAGCTGACTGTCTATGGCAAGTGATTGCGCTAAATTCATTGTTTTATTTTCATTCATGCTTATAGCGCTCCCGTATCTAACTGCTCGCTGAGTAGCGGTGCATAAGCCCAAAATTGCGAGGCTTGTAAGCTGGCTTTGCCCGAATCAGTTAATCCTGCTTCATTGATAAAACCGTGCTGCTGCAATGTTTCGCTCCGCTTGATGGCATCAAGACTATTTACATCAAACATCAACTTAACTGTGTCATTGTCAACAAGTGCCGCCAGGCTCTTACCGTGTCCGGCGTAAAGCAGCAACAGAACAACCAAATCGTATTTGTTAGGCAAATACGCCGCCAATTCTGCTTTTTCCTCAGCAACCGGTGTTGCGACGCCTGCATGATCAACGAACCAGTTTAACCAGCCGACTAAAGCCTCAGTATGATCAAGCAGATTTAGCGACCACAAAGGCAAAGTCGTCACTGCAAACAAACCACTATTGCTGTGTTTTCGGACATAGCGAGTATGTACCACATCACCCGCCATATGCTGCCTCTGATCTGCACTACCAGCAAAACCAACAACGGCTTGGTTGGTTTCACTTGCCAGCACTGCCGTTAATCCTGCGTCTTCAGAGATCAAGCTAGCGGCTGCAAATGTCCAATCCAGCGTTGGTTGCAGTTCGGCAAACTCAACATGCTGTTCAGGCTGCGGGTTAATAACTAAAGCCGAACACCCCGTTTGCATCGCCCATTGGAACAAGCCAATTAAAGCTTGTTTCTCGTTCAACTCTTCAGCTTGCACCAACAACAAACCGCTGGCTGGTGGCGAGCTAAGCCACTCCGTATCGAGTGGTATTGCTCCTGCAACCGTTTGTAAAAAGCGCCCTTTACGATTGCTAGCCAATGCCGACGACAAATAAAAGCTCATCGCATGACCTCTACAATACTGAAGCAAAAGTTAAGCGCATTTTGACGATGCCTTTATTGACTAAACCTTGTTGCTGCTCAGGTGTTAACATCGGCTCTTGGTTTTGGCTTAACGCATCATAAACCGGCTGCCATTCTGCCAGCGTTAGCCCAGTGCCTTGTAAAATCGCTTCACCTTGGTTTTGCCAATCTGATAGGGTTTTATCACACACCATCACAAGCTCACTGACTCCTAACTTGTCCACATCGGCGAGAGTTAACTCAGCAGGCAGTGGTTGCTGCTGCGAAACCAGTAGTGGTTTTAATAGAGGCAACCAACTATTTACCTGAACGATGGCATCGCGTTTTACAGCTGCAAGGTTATTTTCAATATTGTTCAGTCGACCTTGAATAGGCGCAATTTGTCCACGCGCCGATTTCATTAGCTCTTCCGGTAAATCACGTAATCCCGCGAACTGACCATTGCGCAAACTGGCTTGCATGCTTTGACGTTTACTTTCAGCATCAACAGGTAAATCAGCAATTGCGTCTTCAATCAATTGCAACTTCATTACCAGTTTGGGAAGTTCAGCAATATCATCAGCATATTCATACGCAGCAGTTGCACTACTGAGCAGTTGCTGTAGTTTTTGAGCACGTTGGCTTTGCTCATCTAAGTTATTGATCAGCTTCTCAAAGCGCTCTTTACAATTTCGGTAGCTGGATAAAATACTGCCTTGGATTTCAGCCACCGGTAACTGCTGTTCCGTGTGCAGATTTAACCCGACTTCGGTAGCAAGGGCAGAAAGCTTATCTTGCGCTTTACCCAAATCGAGTTTGCGCAGGTAGTGCAATAAGGTATCGCTGCCCGCCTGCTGCTCCTTTTTCCCCGTTGCGCTGCTGGCATCCTCTTTTAAAGCACCATCTAAAATATGCCCAACCGTGCGCAATGTATTGGTATACAAACTTTTAGGGAAATGGCTGAGTGTTGCACAATCTGCGTCAACATCATTGATTAAGTCTGTGAGCCGATTACTGATGCGCTCAGCGTTTCGCTCAACAAACTCAGCAAATAAGCAAGCCTGTTCAACTCGCTGGTAAAGCGAGGTGCCTTTGTCTTCCAAATCCAGAATATGCGCATCTTTAAGCGTAGGTTTGCTACTGTTCAACGGCTTAACTTTGGCTACCAAGTCCAACACTTCAGCGCGCTTATTAACAAGCCCTGCTAAAATATGAGCCTCACCCACTTGGGTAATCTCTTCCAGCTGTTCTTCTTGTTGCTTAAGAGCACTAAAGAGTGTTTGTGCTTTTTCCAGCTGTTCTTTGGCTTCTACCGTGGCGTAACCCAGTTGGTTTTTACCTAGCGGCGCAAAGACTTCATTGATGCGTCCATAGCCATACACGCGGCTCATTACTTCTACTTTGGCTTTGTAACTGTCTTGGTCGTTACCACTGAACCAGTTTTGCGCCTCGGTAATCGCATTTTCTAAACGGGAACGCGGGTAGCTTTCCCACGTTGCTTGTTTTTCGTTTGGATTGGTTAAAGTGAGCAAATTCAGCTCGCCACACCACCACATCCAGTCGTTGAATACACCTTTGGCGGTAATATTGGTTTCAGCAACATAGGCAAAATAGAACTGCTGTTTAAATCGTTCGAACTGCCATTTATGCTGTTTGTTTGGGTGAGCAATACGCGCTAAAAACAGCGGGATTTGTGCTTGGCTGCGCTGTACATTATTTAGCTCTGTAAACAACCCAGCGTGCTCATCAGCGGTATAACCCTTCGCCATATAGCTGCCTGGCACTTTGAGTTTATCTAGCAAACCGCTGAGCTCATCCACCGGCACACCATGTTGCTGCTGCAAATCCAGCACACCGTTAAGTTCTGGGTGTGCGATAGCTAGCTGATACCAGCCTTTGAACAACAGTTCGCGATCATTTTGCGATAGCTTGCCGTCCACTTTTAGTGGCCAAGCAATTAAACCGCGCTTTTGCAAACGCTGGCGCCATTTATGGATTGCCTCGTTGGCAAAAGTACTCAGAGCATGCAGCTTGTTTTTGAACTTAGCCGTGAAACTCTCGGGACTCAAAGACACGCCATGCTGTTGGCAGACTTCCACACTTAAACCAATACGCTCTAACTGATCCGCTTCACTTGGGTTCACGTAGTGCAGCAGTATCGCATCGCGCAATGCGTTGTTTTCTTCAAGACGGCTATATTGCTCCATTAAATGCGCAGAGGCCGTGAGTGCCAATACCGGCATACGTCCAGACTTACGGCAGTATTCGGTGGAAAAAGAATGAAGATTCTCCAACTCGTTTAGGTTACTCACCCATGCAAACAAGGCTTTACCTTCTGAGTGCAACTTAAACCCTTCCAGCGTGAAGAGGCCACCTTGGCGGCTTCGCGGTTCGGTTAGAATCGCCAGTGGCGCATCGTCTTGCCCGGCTTTGTTGTCCAACAGGCTCTCGTCATAGCCCCAGTTGTTGTCCAGCAAACGCACAAAGCCAGTTACTCGGGTTAACGCTTTTATGATTGGCTTTTGGCTGCTTTGTTTACCCAGCGCCACCATTGCCTGTTCGTGACCATCGCCCATGCTTGGGTCTTTAAAGATCAACGAGTTCTGTTGTGCACTTCGGTAGCGCAAATCCAAGCGTAATAACATGGCCACGCTCGGGCCAATGTGAGTCGCTTCGCTGGCATCTAGCTCGGCAGTTTCTCCGACCAACTTGTGCCATAGGGCATCGGCGGCAAATTCAATGGCGGGGTGATCGTACAGTAAGCTCAATAAGTACTTAAACTCACCTTTAGACAGCGGTAATAACACTGCACCTATATCACCACTGGCAGCCTGCTCTTTAATCGAGAACGTACGCAGGTTATCCAGTAAGGTATCTAAACTGAGCGCTTGTTCTACCGCAGGGTAATACCATTCATCGTTGTCGCGGCGAAATTTAGCTTGCTCTAGCGCTTGACGACACTGCAAGCGGTCGATGCTCAGCTTTCGATAGTGCGCGGCTATCGGCTCTTGATCTTCATTCTTCAGTGCCAAAAGTTCAGTTGCTTGGCTCACCTCAGCCAAACGCACAGGTAGCTGGCCATACAGCAAACTTCGGCACTGGCCTAATAATGCTCTATCGCGAGTTTGAATTCCTTCTATGGCGCCTTTATCGAGCACGTGTTTGGCCACACGGCCAGAGCCAGCCAAGACGGCTTCAAACAATTCACCCACATCATTAATGCTGCGGTCCGCTTGTTGATATTGGCTAAGTACCGCATCCACATTGGCCATGACCACGTTAAACCAACCAAAGTTAGCGCCACTCATGGCATAGGCGGCTTCGACCAAACCAGCAGGGTAATCAAAACCCAGTTTGCCATCTTTTAGTAGGCTGGCTACATAGTCTGATACATCGGCAAATGCATTGTGCTCTAGCTCGACCAATTCAAAGCGGCGCGCCACTGATTGAATTTCTCGCAATTGCTGACCCAAAAGTGGCGAACATAGCGCCACATAACGTAACCAAGGCAGTTTACGGCGTGGATCTTCTTCTTTAATGGCTTTACCAATTAAGCGAATGGCTTGGCCATCGAGGCGTTTGTCTTGTTCATCTTCCAAACCAAAGGTGGCGGCTTCGGCCACGGTTTCTAGCTCATCGAGTACGACTAACACATACTGCACACCAAAACGTTTGAGCACCTCGTAAGCCGCTTGCACTAATTCAACCACCAGGGTTTGGTCGGTGTATAGATCTTCTTCGCTGTGCTGTTTGTCCAGCTGCAGCGCCTCTGCCAATAGTGCAGCAGTAAAGCCAAACGGCATTAGGCGTTCGTAGGCTTGTTTAGCGATCTCACTTTGAATGGAGCCATCAAAGGATTGGGTCGCCAGTGGCAATAGCGCCTGGTACAAACCAAAAGCAAACCAGTTATCGGAGTTTTGATAGTCTGATGCGACCTGCGAATAACGAATATACAAAGCCAAATACTTGTCTTGCGCTTCGCTATTAAACAACTGTTGATCGTGCAATTGGCCTTGCTCGTCACGTACAAACCACCCTTTCGAGCAGTCGTTAATTTGCGCCACCAGCTCATGGCCTAAACGAGATTTACCGCGCCCCCACTCCGCCTCTACGGCAAATACATGGGCGAAACGATCATCGTCATGGTCAACCGTGTGTAAAAAGGTTTGAAAGCGCTTAAAAAAACGACTTTGACCAACCAATGGATCACGCGGTGGATAGTCCGATACACCCGTCGCCGCCCAGCGGTGTTGCTTGGCTAGCTTATCGACGACGACATCATCTAATTCAAAACTCATCACGAAAATCCTTTAACTGTTTATTCTGTTAGCCGAGCTGGCACTTTTTTATTGGCATAGCTGGTTTGCGCCAGTTGCTTAATCGCCTGTTGTAAATGTTGGCTTTTATAGCCAAACAGCGGCGCTAGCGGCAGGCTGTAACAGGCATCGCTAAAATCGGGGTGAATGCGGTACTGGCCGAGTTCGCCTCGGCCTGCTTCAGTGAACTGCCAGATTTTGTTTGCCAGTAGCTCGGCAATTAATGGGCTAAGTGCACGATTCAATCGCTGAATATCTTCTGCGCTATTCGTTAGCTCGGGGTAAAGCGCAATATTCAACTCGCCCTGCAACTGCGTTAAAAACTCGGCCAAACTGCCTAGGCTGACTTCATCACCATCAATGCCTTGCACCGCCACGTTCACTTGGCTTGGGGAAAAGGCATTTTGTCCGGCGGGCAGAGTCAGTAATAAACCGCCGCGCTGCTCGGCAGCCCACGCATCTTGCACAAAACTCACTAGGCTTAATAAAAACCACCAAGGCTGGTGGGCGAAGCGCTCAATAAGCTTCGCCTCATCATTGACAGGACGAGATACCAACAACCAGTCAGCATTAGGGTTGATCGGCTGATTGAAGTTGTATTCGCTAAGCAAAGCGTCCGGCAGTGCCTGCAAACGACCTTGGCACCAGTTGTTGGCGAGCTGTTTTGCGCTAAGATCGACCGGTTGGATAGGCGTTAAGGCTTCAGTTTGCTCGCCCAAAGAGTGCAACTTAAAACAGGCACGCAAAATGCGGCATAACGCCGGAGTGGCAGCGTTATCGTTTAGGCTGTGGCCGAATAAGTCTCGCTCTAGTTGAGCCAAGGGTCCCGCCGCAATTTGTGGCGTAGCCCCGGTGGTAACACTTGTGTTTTCCAACCGCGCTAACACCCACTCACTGGCATTGCCCAATTGTTGAATGAGTTTAACCAACACCTGTGAGTCACTCATGGCTCCGGCTTCACGGCAACGGGCAGCGGCTAAGTTTAGCCAATGCGAGCGCACTTCTGGGTTTAAACCCAAAAGTGCTAATTGCCATTCACCTATTTGGCTGAGTTGGCTGTAAGCATCAAGCAAAGGGGCGCTTAGGCAATAGGCGATGCTCTCTCCCTTTAAATCACCATCTATATCACCAGCTACAATCGGCTGCAACAGCTTTTCTAGCGCAGGAATGGCTGTCAATAACGCTGCGGCTTTATCGGCTGATAACCCGCCACAGGACAAAAGCTGGCTTAGTAACTGGCAACCGCTTTGGGCGATGTCGTGGGATAACAGGTTACTGACTTGCGCGTTACCGTCCATGTTGCTCGCCACCATAGCTACTCCTCAGTCTCGGCTTGTGCGGCGCTTTCCAGCAAGCGGTACAGCTCATCGATATCACTAAACAGTGGTGTCGCATCGGCAATACCGTAACCTTCGCCGCTGAGTTTGCTTAAAATCGCTTGGTCTAAGGAGTTGTCGCCATCGTCCAAGGCTTGCTGGGCTTGGATGAGTTGTTGTTCAGTGAGTTGGCCTTCGATTAGAGCTTCGACTAGGATTTTGGCAACTTCTGTAAGCTTTCTTGCGCATACATAAGCAAATTGCGCATCCAGTAGCTTTTGGCCCCTGCTATCGACAAAATCTTGTTCAAATTCAGGAACAATAATGTTTAGTGGTACATCATCATCAATCGCAGGGTATGCACTTCCCGAATTCCAACGCATCAACTGAGCGGTCGCGTCATCAGTTCTTAACCACGAGTGATAAAAAGCAGCTTGTGCTAAAGACGAAAAGCGAAGCACGCTAAAGCCAGATGTCGCAACCATTTCTGAGTCAGTTACGCTATCAACAATAAATCCAACATTCTTGCGATTTGGCCTTACGGTGGAAACCAGCACATCACCCTGCTGGACCTTTGTTTTAGCTCGTGAGGGTGCTCCAACTGTTTGCGTTCTTGTTGACGAAACTTGCCCCGTTGTAATGTCTAAACCGCCAATCTCATAATACTCAAACGTTTCAGCCTTCTTTTTATTCCATGAATCTTTGATTTGTTTTGCAACCAATCCAAGACGATTACAGCCTTTAGCCTTCATTTTACGTTCTAAAGCGATGTAATCTGGATGATAAAAAAGACTATCCAAGCGTTCTGGGACTATGTCCTTCGCTCTATAACTTTTAGCCTCATATCGTTGGATTTCACGAATATATGCTGGAAGTAACTCTGCTGCTTGTTGCTGTATAGACTTCGCCCAAGCGCGAAGTTGCTCTGCTTTGCGAACTTTATCTCCGATATATTTCTGAGATTGTTGGTCAAATACAGGCACCGGAAGCCGTTTAACATGCTCGACAGATAAATTTAGCTGCCCCGTACTCCCATATACTCCTTTTTCTATCAACCTGTGACCAATAAAAGTGCTTAAGAATGCGCAAACATAAGCACTATCAGCCTTATCAATGGAAATTTTAAAAAGAGAATCATTAGTGTAAGCACCAGCACCCAAATATAAGCCAGCTCGCCCAATAGTTCCCGTGCCCTGCCTTGTTAAAAGAACATCACCTGTCGACACTTTACTCTTCAGGTTTTTTTTTGCCCACTCCTCATCTACGCATGTATCGGTGAAGTCACTCACTACAATTTCACCAACTTGCTTGGATTTGAGGCAAACTGGCCCTATATTTGCGTAAACAGGAGTTGAGCCCTGCTGAATTTTAGAAGCGCACAGCTGTTGAAGTGTTTTATTTCGTAACTCAAAGATTTTCTGATACGAGATCGTAATATCTGGCCTATAAGTCTGTGCAGTTAAAAAATCTTGTAACTCTGAGGGAGCAATTTTGTTTATATGAAAATTTTCTCGCAAATCATCAACAGCCATCATTCACCTCGCTTATAAGCCGAAACAATCTTATCCAGATCGTTAGCAACACCGGCGTTGTAATCTTCGATATTGTTTTTCACCAAATAACCTAAAGTTTCGGCTACCGCCATAAATACGTCAGTTTGTGGCTCAGGTAAAAACTGCTCCGGTTGATTTGGGTTAACATAGCGTTTTTGTAAGTACAAAATAGAAGTTTTTGCGTTTGTTCCAGATAGTTGGAAACAGTCACTCGGTAAAGAGATCACAGCTTTTACGATGGCTTTACCGCCAACAAACTCACCGGTTTGCTCATCTTTTTTGCCCATTATGTATTCACGAACATAACGGTCGCCCAAGTTACATAAAATCCCATCGGGCAAGACAATCATTAAACGGCCACCGGGTTTAAGCAGTTGCAAACACCGGTCAATAAACAGCACTGCGGGATCAATGGTGGAGCTTACAGGTTGCCAGTTCCCTTTGCTGTCAGGTTTACTACCAAGTGCCAAACCTGCTGGGCTAGGCTGCAGACTGTAAACTGGCTTTTTGTCGGTACCGCCAGTACGGCGTAAATCTGTACGGTAACCGGCCCATTTTGGGTTGCCATGCTCATCCAGCTCTAAATCGCCAGTATCTACCCACTTCATTTTTATGTGGTCGTAGTATGCGTTGTAACTATCGACGACTTTTTGCGCAGGGCGAATACCCCCTAGAATTTGCTCCATCTCGTATTCATAGTTCTTCTTAGATGCCTGACTGTTTTTGTCTTTGCCAAATTTTGGTGTACCAAACGGTGGATTAGTACAGATCAAGTCGAAACTATTCGGTTTAAGAGCTGGAGTGTTTAAAGAGTTGTATGCATGGATAATTTGCGCTTTAGGCGCGTTTTGCAACGCCATATTCACACGCGCAAGCATTATCATATCTGTGGAATTGTCAGCACCTGTAAATGCAGTATCTCTCAGTTTTTTCTTAAGATTTACTTTCTCATCATCACTTAGGCCACCCAATTGAACATCAACAAGCGTATCAATTTGACTCAAGGCAACTGAGCCAAAGCCAAATGAACCACAAGTAGGATCACAAAACTTGAAATCACCATTTGAAAGTTTGGCCATGATGGTATCGTCATTGGCAATGTCGTGCATTGCAATTTCGATCATTGCTTGCTTTACTGGGTTTGGGGTCAGGTAAACACCTAGCCCACCTTTAGATTCAAAATTCGCACGTAAGAAAACGTCAAAAACTCGGCCAAGCAAATCCCCAGACACATCTCCCAAGGTGCCTTGTTCTTTAACGGTTTTACCGTCGTTAGACTTCACAGGCCCCAAGTTTTGAATTGCCTCGAGCAAGTCAACATAGTTTTCTGGTACAGAAAGCTTTAAGTATTCGTCTTCATCAAATATGCCATTGGGAGTCCCATCATCCGCAGTCACAATGTAATCTGGATGCGACTTAAGTGATTTAAAGGCTACTTTAATTTGAGATACTGCCTTTTCCCCATTATCGCGAACGTAGTTATGGTCAAATACTTCGTTAAATAGGCAAGTGTTGCCCTCATGATCGATAAATGTTAGGTCCTTCGGGTGATGAATACGAAAGCTCTCTAAAAACAAAATCTTAGCAACTTCATATATAATGCTGTTTTTGTTCGTCACCTTATCTCGTCTAACCCTATATACGCTTTCATGAAATGCATCAAAGCGTTGCATCAAACGGGTATAAACTCGCATAGACCAACGAAACGTAGGATCTCGCTCTAAGCGGTCAAAATTTCGCAGCTCTTCTAGTGTTGGAAGTGCATCAACGCCATGGGTGCCGTCTGAACCATCCGCACCAAAAAGGGCAAGAATACGATGGTTGTTACCGTCTGCTACAACAGCGAACACAGGCCAGTCGCCTTCAATATCACTTAACAGCTGATATGCCAAATCATCAAATTTTGCAGTATCAGCGGCATATTCCCAATGACCTTCAAGCAGGGAAACCAGCATCACTGGTGGCGTCAAGTTACCCTCGACCAATCCTTGAATAAGGCCAGCTTTGGCAAACTCATGCTCCGGCAGTTCTACTAATGGCTGAGTGAACTCGCTATGCTGCGCCACCAGCTTTTGAAATTGCTCGTCGAGCGCAACGGTTGGGTCTATCTTTTTTTGTTTTGCCATGATGTCTTCTTAAAATCTGTTCTCTAATGATCATTTGAGTTGAATGCAGCAATTAATTTTCCAGAACCAAAAATGGCCCTTTGACTTGAAGCTGGCTGTGCTGCTGCACCAATTTGCGAATTTGTTGTTCTGAGGTCACGACCCCGGCAGGAAGCTTTTTCAACACTTGCGCCAAAGGCATTCGCCCACCTGCTTTCTGCAATAACTCAATGAGGTGCGAAGAAATATCCGGTGTGACGTTGTAATCTGCGCCTGGATAATTAATCTCGTTGTCGACTCGCAATGATGCAAGCCACAGCCCCACTTGAGCTTGGCTGAAGTTTAATGTGCGCCAAAGTTCTTGGTGCTCATCAAAGATGACTTCTGCCGTATTCGGCTCCGCTCTTAACTGCACTAACAGCTGGTTTAGCTTTGCCTTCTGAATCTCTTGGTCCACAGAGAGCCTCACCGATCAGTTTGTTGGATTTGCGTATTAATCCATGCATCTAAGTCTTCACGCTTGAAGCGCCAAGAACCACCGACTTTAAAGCCCGGTAGCTTTCCTTCGCTTGCTAATCTGTATGCAGTTTTTTCAGCCAGCTTTAGGTAAGCGGCCACCTCTTTCAAGGTTAAAATTTGGTCTACCATTCAGAGTGTTATCTCATTTTGGTTTAATTCATCAGAATTGATAGTGAGAGAATATGGGAAAATTGGGCAATGGACAATGATCTAGGTGGGGTTATGAGATTGGGCGCTTATTATTTGTACCGCACTCTTAAAGAGTGCGGTGACGATAACTCTTGGTTGAGTTGTAACATCAGTTCAATACAAGATAGTCATGACTAGATTAGCTTATTCTTCAGACTCACAGTCATCACAAGGTCCTTCAGAGCTACCTTCAGTAGTAATAACTTTATATTGTTCAACACAATCATCACAAAGCGTCTTCGTCGGATACGCTTCACTGCTTTTATCTGAGCTCAAATCACCTTCTACCATATACTGCTTCATTCGCGCTTATCCTTGTAAGAGTTAGTTTCAAAACAATTTCAAACTTTACAAGTAGATAGCATCTACATTCTGATAAGCACCTCACACTTCACCTAAACCACAAAAGGCAGAAATTACCTATAACAGCAATACCATTTGAGGTTTGTCGGTTAACAGAATCACCAGTTTCAGCTAAAGAAGCCTTTCACAGCGCGATCTCGAACCTGTACCCGCCATTCCAGCCATTCGTTTATGTCGCTTTCAAGCCAGGCGACTGTTCGTGAACCTATTGGTACGCTCACCGGGAACTCTCCTTTTTTAATTTGGTTGTAAATAGCTGATTTACTTAAACCAGTCCTATCTCTCACTTCGTCTAGTCTCAAGAACCTCATTTCATTTCCCTCATATTAGTTTTCAACAGACGCTAAGCCCCGGCTAGGGGTATAGGGAGGTCCGAGTAGGTCCACATAAAATAAAATGGCCCTGCTGAATGACTCAACCTGACCCATAAAGTCTGTTTCTTACACCCCATCCCTACATAGATTAAGTAAGTCCCAGTAGGTTTATTATCCCCAGCTAAATACGACTAGGCATTTAGTCGATTCAAACAAATTTCAGGTACATATCATCCAAGTGCGTATACCCACTAACAGGAGTTTCTATATGCACGATTTAAGTAACCGACACTATTCGTTCCATGAGCCAATATCTGCTCACCAAGTACTAGAAAAAGCCGCTGAAATAATCGCGGAGAAATATCTGAGAGGAGATGCTTTCTGCAATCCAAATGCAACGAAGGATTACATCAAGTACAGACTGGGAAGCTATGAACGGGAAGTGTTCGCTCTCATGCTTCTCGATAACCAGCATCGCCTGATTGAGTTCAACGAGCTGTTTTACGGCACGATAGACAGCGCCAGTGTTTACCCAAGAGAGGTGGTCAAAGTCTGCCTAGAAAAGAATGCAGCCGCTGTCATACTGGCTCACAACCACCCTTCAGGAGACGCAACACCATCACAGTCCGACAGGCGAATCACGCAAAGACTCAAAGACGCATTGGCCCTGATTGATGTTCGCGTACTGGACCATATCGTAGTGGGCGAAGACTGCTACTCGATGGCGGAAGGAGGCATGCTATGAGCAATATTTTGAAAGAGATGGCGTCAACCTTTCAGCTTGCAAGCCTCCACCAGCTTACTGAGCTCATCCTGAGCTGTTACCAGATTCCAGAAGACAGCAAACGCGTGGTCCTTAACTTTAAGGTCTCGAGCTTCTACACCGAGCGCTGCGGCATCCAGCCAGTAGAGATACAGCTTGAACGAGCCACACCAGATTCACCGTGGGAGCTTCGCTTCATTGCTACCTTTGATTACCCAGATGAGAAAGCAGAAAGCGTCGATGTCGCGTTGTACTTCAACTTTAAGTACCGCTGGTTCTATCAACCGGATATCGAACGGTGCGAGTTATTCCGCCCGGAAGTCATCGCACTATTCATCGCTTGGCTTAAGGCCTTTATCGGTCACCTTCAGGACAACCAGTTCGACACGCAGACTCTGAAGGTCGTCAGTCGCTTCTGAGCAATCCAATTCAAACGATTTTCACATCGACATTATCAACCTGACCATACACCTATTACCAAGGAAACCGTTATGTCTACCACAACCCGCGCGAAAGCGTTATTTAACAAATGCCCTTTGTCTATCTCACCTCAGCTACAAACCGTACTGATAGACCACATCAACACTAAAGCTAACGACTCCGTCACAGCAATCACGCTGAACTTTCGTGATACCAGTTACAGTGCTGAGGCTGGTGGCTTTCATCCGGTAGAAATCGCCATGCAGAAAGACAGCAAACAGCGTTGGTCATTTCTCTACATCACTGACTTTGCCTATATGGGTAGCTATTACCCAGAACTTGAACGTAATGTCGATTTCGATATCGGTAACAACATGGCCTTTTTCACTGGCGTAGGCTGGCAAGCTATCGATGCCTATGGCGTAAATGATTTCTATCAGATGTGGGAATCTAACTTTCTGTCGTATCTGGAGATGGATGCATTTAATGAGATAAAGCTATCCAGTCATTGAATAGGTCTATTGAGTAGTAGCAGGTGCGATAAGGCACCTGTTACCTGTCACTGTGATTAGGGATTAGAGAAAATCACTATCTCACTCAGAGTAGAGTTAACACTGTCCTACTAACGGGTTCTAAACAAAAAGAAGAACCAAGAAAAAGGAAGTCGCACTCCGTGCTCCACTACTTTATAGAGGCCCCAGCGTTTTGATACCCCACCTGACCCCAGCAAACGTCTGTCTACTGAGGCCAAGAGCTGTGATGACTCACTGCTCTCATAGATATAGGTAAGTTTGAGTAAAAAAATTCAAACAATTCGAATTCCCAGCACAACCAAGGAGGAACAACACCGTTCACCATTCATATCGGCATAAACGCCCCTGATAAATCAGGAGCAACGTTGAGTATCGATACGGCAAGTATTGCCTCTTTGCTCATTAGCATGTGCAGCTTTCCGCCAGCTAAAGCACACAGCCTATACAAAAACGCCATGACAACCAAACGTAAACCCACAACTACCGAACAGTTGTCTTTCGCTTTTGAGCTGTATCATCGCATCCCCAGAGGCCGCAAAGTCACTGCTCAAGAGCTACAAACCGAATTGTCCCACGTTGGTATCACTCGAGACATCCGCACCATACAGCGCAATCTGGATGTGGTGGCGCAATATCTCGATGTGGACAAAGATACGAGAAACAAGCCATACGGATACAGCCGCCGATTAACGAGTCAGTTTGTATTAGGTCCCCGAGAGTTCATCGTTTTAGAGCTCGCCAAAGCCATGATCACAGACGCTCTTCCGGACCAGCTACACTACGCCGTTGAATCGGCTTTTCAACCGATACTCAACCACCAGCGCAGTTATCCGGGCTTACAACGAAAACAAGGAGAAAACACAAGGGCTGGTACCCATTCTACTTTCTGTCCAGTTGAGACAGTTGAGGAGTTGGTCACCATTTTTGAACCGCTCTCGTTAGCCCTAACGTATCAGCGGCTCATAACCATTACCTTAAAAACTGGAGAGACTATCGAAAGCATGATGCCACTTGGCCTTTTACTCTCGATTCACTCTTTCCATCTTGTCTATCAATCAGACGACCACACATTCGACATTGCGTTGCACCACTTAGCAGAAGTCAAGGTTTTAACCTTCCACTTTGACTACCCCGCCGACTTTCAGTTGCATCAGTATTCTCTACAACCAGAGCTCTACGTTAAACATATCGATTTGGATTCAGACAGTTACCTGACGGAAAACTAAACCGATCCGGCAAGTAATGCCGCAGCAGGTTTTTCTCTATACCTGTTTCAATTTTCTGCGGAACTACAGGGCTGCTTACTTCCCTAATTCCCGCAGAGCCATAGCACAAGACTTGATGAGTCGGCGCGTAAGTTAACCAGCGAAACTCCACTGGCTGGCTTACAAAGGCAGAAAGCGTCAGCTCTTCGATATTGTGCCTTGTTTTCGCTTTACCTAAGGAACTCAAGTCGAGGGGAACGGCCGTCCCCTCAGTATGGCTCTCAGGCATATCCCGCATACCCATCTCCGACAATATATCCCGCGCACAACCTGTCGTCTTATCACTTACTAATTCAATGATTTATTCATCCATTTAGCTAATAAGGAACACACTATGAAATCTATAATCAAAACTGTCGTTATCGCTTCTGTAGTGCTATCTACGAACGTTTTTGCTGAAAGTGCGATTGAGCGTTTATGCATTGAAACCATTAAGCAGGAGCTCACACCAGCTCAAATTGAAGTGACTTTAAAACAATGGAAAGCAGAAGAACTGACTGACCTTGAGCAAAAGGCGCAGGCCATCTCAGATCGTGCACCGATAGAAGCACGTCGCGAAATGGTCAAACAACAAATCAATCAAGAGTATAAGCAAGCGCTAAATGCGTTTGGCTTGTAAGTGTGTAGGGGAGCATGATGCTCCCTATTTTTTTGGACTTCCTTAATCACGAGTGCAAACCACAAACCTAGGCGGAGCACGACAAGATCTAAACGCTGCTGCTACGATCCTAAACTAGCCTCCTTTGAGACATATATTATTAAAGAAAAAGGCTTTTTTGCGAGAATTAGACCAGTATCATCAAATGTAGGGCTACCTCATTGATAACATATCTCTTCAACAGATCTGTTAAAGGACTCCGTGCTATGCCCCATGATTTTCGTTTAGAAGAGCAAGAACAAGATTACGCTGAAGAGAAAGAAAGTAAAATTAAAAAACTAGTCACAAAAGGTAAGGATGAGACTGACGTGAGGCAAAAGATTCATGATAAAGAGAATCACGACCCAGCTAAAGGACCATTTCTCGAATAGTCACCCCTTAGCTGTAACCCTCGCGTCAATGAAATCCAACAGGGGAGTATGACTCCCCAAATGCAAAACTTCTTAATTTCGACTACACCCAAAGTTTCTCTCATTATATCCATATCTCTTCGTCTGAATTTTGCAAATGTACGTCATCCAGTGAAAGGCAGATTCAAAAGAGTCGCGCACAACACCATCACGTTCTTTCCGATGGCTATCTGGTATACGTTTAACATCCACTTTTTTTGAACCGGAGAATTCAACTAATCCAGAAACGCTCTCTTCCATTAATCCAATTGAGCTAGCCCATGCAGAACTGACCATCCAGCTTAATTGACCAGGCATAGAAGAGTTGGGATGACCGATTCTGTAATATGTATCGTTGTTAACCAAAATGAATACATGATAATGTTCCTTCTGAGATTCATTCACCTCTCGAACCCATACATAACGAACTCTAGTCTGATGCGGTACCCTTCCTTCTCTACGCTTACTCTGTAAATCGGCTTCAACCTTGGCTTTGAATGCCCTAATAAACCGACTGATAGCACCATCTCTACCAACACACCAGTTGATTGGATACCGCAATATCGCATGAAACAGAAATGTCCTCTTGTGGTCGTTTAATGCGTTTATCAATGTCTGATGAACAGACTCTAAATAACGTCCATTAAATTGACAATTACGATTAAGGGTAAGCCCAGAGTATAGTGTTCCTTGATATGGTTCGAAATACATACCAACTCCAATAGTTTAATAATAGATAATAAATCTTAGAATAAAAGAAATTTAATTTTTAAAGATACTTATGGAATAGATAAACTAGCAGAAGATAAAACCTAATAGTAAATAACCTTTTCCGAAGTCACCATTCAGGTAAAATAGTTATCATTTAAAAATAAGAACAGAGAGATGACGCAATAATTACGGACAAGCAACTCTCTATTTATTCCCATCATTAAAGACATAGTTTATTTTTTTCTGGGCATTCGTTATTTCAGGGAAGTTTGATAATAACCGCTCTGTCCTTGACCATTCAATTACCTCACTCTCTACCCAGCGACTAGACCTTTTCCCAACTTTAATATTTAATGGAAAGCATCCGTTTTTCATTAGCTTATAAATACTCGTTTTACTGAGCCCTGTTAAGTTCTTAACCTGAAGTAGCGTAATCAAATTCATTCAACATCCTCATCGCTAAAGAGTAGAAACGCTAATAATCCCATTGATGCACAATATCTAATAGCAAATCATCTTTGAGCTTAACTTCATCGTGTGAATAATGGGGGAACAAATCTATAACCTTAGTTTTCTTTACTAGAATCTCCCCAAATGGCTCTATCGTTTTAAGGTAGTCCAAAGCAATATCGAGTGATTTTTTATTCCTTGTTCCATTAGGCCCAAACTGAAGAACCTTGTTTCTCTTTATATATCTAACCCCCATATCAGCTTGTTCTCTGAACCAATAATATAAATTCTCAGCATCTATCTCATATTTAGGCTTAGTTGAAAAAACTTTAATAAACTCATTAGAGAAATAAGCGATGAGATCAATAGCCTCAAATAATGCCTCTTTAGAAATTTCTCCCTCTGACAAATCATCAAAACTATGAATGAGCGCAGCTAAGCGAGCTATATTCTCAGGTAGCTTGGAAGCGTGATCTTTTACATGCTCAAAAACACCTTCTGGCGCCATCTTGAATTCGATATCATTAGCGATATCGAGCCAGATTTTTTTTGCCTCATTAGAGAACCGAACAACCCTCCTAGTTGTGTAGTCTGTTAGCTCTGACGCTTGAAACATTAATTCGCTAAGTCTTTTGTTGAAGGCAACAAGGTTTTCCGACGAGTATTCGATACCATTGGATTGCCTAAAACCACAATTTGATTGAGGTGCGCAGACTAGGAATCGAGACAGGAAGCCATTGCCACGAACATCGTCTTTGTTTTTCGTTAAAAATCGTTCTAACGCACTCCATTGCGTCATAATGTTGATAGTGAGTCGAGCTTGTTCCAGCGTAAAAGTACCCGATGTTTTCCTATTTACCGTTACTTCATCGCCACTCCATATGGCATTGAGGCTTGCTGTGTGGGACATTACTCGGCTGTTTAAAAGTACTCCTCCTTCACTAGAACCAAGGTAAGCATTAGGAATATGTTCACTTAATCCAGTAAGCAACGCCTCAATTGTGCTGTCCTCAAAGCTGAGACTATCAAGCGTAGGCTTCTGCGGAGCATTGTTTTCATGCTCTAGTAGAGCTCTAACCATTGGCTCCAAAGATGCTTCATCTTCCAAATCAAATGACTTTTCGATTTGAGTTTTTCTCTTCTCGAAAAGCGTTTCTCTGATCTTGTACTCCTTTAACTTGTTTTGGTATTGCTCAGCATTTTCCTTATGAAATGATTTAATCCCCTTCGTAAGTAAATTTTCTAGCGATGACTTCCGCTCTCCAGATTCCGCAATAATTAATGACATCAGAGAAACCGGCGCCACCTTTCTCGTTGGCATTTCAACATTAATCAAGCCCTGCATAGCAACGGACACAGCGCTAATGGTTGCTAAGTACACCATTGGATCTGGTGCTTGAGTTATTGTCTTCGCCTCATTGAACGCATTAGTGATCAACTTTGAATATTCAACCTTAGGTGTATGCCCTCCATCAGTAGGAAATTGATATCTATAGTGATTCACGATGTCCTCCTCCTCATTCGGTTTAATGAACAATTGCTTGCTATTTGGCGCCCAGAGTAGGTCCACATCTCATAGAGTTGATCCACTCGATGATGTCCTTTTCTCGCCAGCCAACAGCTCTTGCCCCAAGCTGGATCTTCAGAGGAAATGTCGAGTCAAACCGCGGGGACTTAGGGTTTTGCTTGTCATAAATCGTTGACCGAGACAAGCCGGTCAGCAACGCTATGTCTTTCAAGCGAAGGATTCGATTTGAATGTGGTGTGTGGTGGTTTTGCATATTGCTTCTCCCAAATTGATTTGATGGGAGAAGTAAACACTAAGTCAGGGAATAGGAAAAAGGAGCCACCGATAGGAAATCCCTATAAACGGAATCCCTAAGCCTGTAAAGACAAGGCTCTGGACTCCTAAAAAATTTTTTAATTTATTTGTATTTATCCGGTCTCAATATCATTTCAACCCCGTTGGCACTGCTCGACTTGAGCCCCAGTTCTGTCTCTAGTATGTAAATGACGTTTTGAGTTACTCTGCGCACTTCAGCATTATCTTGGTTGTGTTTTCCGGCCCAATATGTTTCAAAAATCCCCTTCAGCTTCTCAAAGTAATTGTTTCCAGGTTCTTTTTTACTACGATTGATGATCAACGTCCCCCCTTCTCTGACATACTTTGGCTTGAAACACTTATGTTTGCTGCCCAAGTAGCCAGATGTTCCACCAGATATAGGCTTTTTACCCATTTCCAGAAGCTCAAAAGCAGCTTTTGAAAGCTCCACGAATGCTGTTGATATATGGAACCTAGGTTCCAGAAAAAATCGACTAGTTTCATAGCTAGAGTTATCAAAGGTTAAAAGTGATAGATGCTCTTCCAAGATCCAACATTCAGACTGAGTTACAGAACAATTTTCGATGATATCAACCGGGTGATTATACTGTTCCTCTCCGCTGTATTGGTTACAAACTACATAATCCAACTCTCGGTCCGAAAACTTGATCTTTCCTATTAGAGCGCTTTCAAGGTTCGCTCGGCTATCAGTTTCATCGATACTAAAACTGTATCTTGATACAGGCACAGACTTGCACAAACTGTATTCACAAGTCTCGTTGTCGTAAACGAAAACAGCATCAAACTTACCAAGCTCCAACTGGTGAAGCGCCAGTAACCTGGGGATATCGCTATGCTTCAACTGCAAGTATTCGACATGCGCTAACTTTGTTGATGCTACCAAATTCGAAGTGTGAATATGAGGTTTCTCTGAAGGAGGAAGAGATTGCCCACCTAAGAGATGAATTCTTAGCGGAAGCTGCGTAACAACGTTTGACTCACTTAAAACAACATCCTTTTTCGTTAACTGGTTTAACTTTGGGTCTATCGCCCATACATCCATGGATGCCGGAACTTGGATTAGCACCGGAATGTCAAGCTCAAGACACTTCCTCAACTTGTCACCAATTGAAGTATCCGAATCTACTTCATCAAGTCGGCGGGGTCTTTTCATCATGTAGTTCTCTGCCCTTAAAACTATAGCTATTTGTTGCTATTAGTAGCAGAAATAGCAACAGTACGCCGCTAGAGAGATCAAAACTTCACAGAGAAACAAGATTCGACACTACTTGGTGGTGAGCTTTCAAACGCCGATTAGAATGCTCATCTTTTCTTATTGTGTCCCCAAGATGTTGACAATGTTAAGAAATTCACTTAGGGTTTCTTGGACTAAATTGCAGTCGGCTACCGAGTACGTTACTCACTTTTCCGCTCCCCTCTATTGCACGGGAGGTTTCAGCTGCAAATCCGGACACTGCTCCGGTTAATTCTATAAGTGAAACCTAACTCCCATTTTTATTGGAGAAAACTATGTGCAGGATAGATGCGCCATTTGGCAATCGCTCCCTCGATGAAAAAAAAGATCCCGTTGAACGTTTCGTGCAAGCACTTGATGAATTTGAAATTCAAGGTAATTTCCGAACGTTATTGATTAAACACTTTTCAGAAAACTGGATTGATGTCTTTTATAACTCGTCACGCCTTGAAGATGCGTTGACTACCGCTAACGAGCAGAACTCTGAACCAGAAAAGTGCGTGGCGCTAGCGTTTTGCCAAAATATAAACATTCGTTTTCGCTTACAGCCATTTCGTGCTGACGATTCCTATAAAGAGTCATCACTATTCAAATTTTTGACTGACGTAGCAAACACATATTTTCCAACCTCTCCTTACAGCTTCTATAAAGCGGGAATGGAAAAACACTTTAGCTCATATGGTTGGTTTGTTCGAAATCACTATGATGATGAGCTTTTTTTCACCACAGAGTTTTTCAATGATGATGCGTTTTGTTCCCTCAATGGAAATGAGAGACTGCACATTCTTTGGGATTGCTTGTACTTTATTGCTCCACCGTTTGACAGTTTAAGATACCACTCAGACGAGTCGACCTTATTTAAAGGACTACTATCGCTAGCTTCATCAGAAGATGATTCTAGTTCCCCTTGCGAACACGCTCAATCAATCCGACTTGGCCTAGAATTCTTACAAACATGGCTCAAACATGATGCAGAAATGGGACGAATTTCTTGTGACTTATCTAGTTTTTTTTGGGGCACGCCATGGGAACGGCTTGAGTCACTAGTTTGGCAGAAAGACTTTGATGACGAAGAGATCAAAAGATCTCTAACTAACTGGCTCAACCACACAAAGCAGGAGCTTGAGAAGGTTTTGATTCTAAGTTTTAACTTAGATAATGCTTCAGGCCCAGAACTTGAACAATGGGCTAATCAAGTTGACCGGTACTTTAACCATATATCCCATGGTTTCTACAGAGAATTTGATTGGGAGACACAACGTCATGAAGAACTGGACATTCGTCGCAACAACGAGCTGGAAGCATTATGTTCTCAATTGAGCTCACAGCAATTAGAAACTTGGATAGGATGGTCGATCCAGCAAGACTTTGACCGCATTTTGGGCGACAAGCAAAGAGCGCCAGAGTTATCTAGTAGCTCTGAAAAATGGGTATGCGAAACTTTTTTTGCTACCTGGAAAGATCTTTTCTTGGCGAATATAAATGAGTTAGAAATTGAGAAGCAACTTCGCATTTTATCGGCTCATGCCCCTGCAAGAAGGGGAGTCTCTTCTGAGTTCTATTCCGCCTGTTCTGAATGGTGGCGCGAACTGTTTCGAGGGCTTCCTGAAACAGTTAATTTTCCAAAGAGGTTAATCCCTGAATGGACTACTACTGCTATTCGTTGTTTACATGGTGAAAATCTAACTCCGTATATTGATAAAAGCATTGGTATTTTGAGAGGAGAAATCTCTAAGTCTGACGAAACAGAAACACCTCTCTACTATAGTGATCTGCTCAGGGTTTTATTGGAAAGACTAGACAAGGTTCAGCCAAGCAAATCTTTTCGTCATCGTATGTTATTAATGCGTTCTTATTCGAGTTCCTTTGCTGATGAGGCGATTTCGTTACGAGATCGTTCCTTCAATACGAGCACGAACCAGTGGTATGAGCCTATTAGCGACCTTGCTAAGAAACTTTTTGATAATAATGAAGTCATCAATTTGGGCGAAGCACCAGAAAACTATGAAAAAAAGTTATCGCAGCCCTATATAGCTTGTACTCACGAATTAGCTGAGTTTTGTCTGAGCCGTTTACGCCTTCGCAAAGGCGAAAAAGCGCGTGATAAACAATACGCAGTTGAACAAATAGTCGAACGATCTTCAGTTTGGCGACAAGGATACTTAAAGGCACTAACTGAGTTAGGGGTTGATCTTAACGGCAAAGTTCATAAAGCAGTGTATTTCATCAAACAGTCAGATCCTGATCCGGATGTACGTGCAATCGCAAATGAATGTTACAAAGCTGTCCGAAGAAACACAAAAAAGAACTCTACTATCGCAGATTTGAAGCGAGGCATTATTGCCGCTGAATGGTGGTTACTTATCTGCCAGCGACAAAATCTCGGTATGACAATAAATCATGAGGGAGCCCTCAAAACCAGACGCACCTTAATGCGTAACCCATAAACTACATTCAACTCATTCCATCTTGGTGTACTGGAGCCCGATGCTCCTACTCCGACGTTTGCCGTCCGCCATGTAAAAACTTTACGGCCTACTCTTGTAGGCCAGTCAAGGAGTATACGTATGCCTACAAAAACTCACGGTGTTGCTAACGCCAACGCAGCGAACAGAATGACCTCTAGTCAGTTAAATGAACTCGTAATCAACTGGCACATCACAGAAGCTTGCAACTATAACTGTACCTATTGCTTTGCTAAGTGGGGAAAACCCAATGAGCTGCATTGCTCATTGAGCTCTATTGAACAACTGCTCGACAAACTAGCTAACTACTTCATTCTTGGTAACCCAGAGATCAAAAGAATGCTTGGTTACCAGGATGTACGTTTAAATTTTGCTGGTGGTGAGCCAATGATGCTAGGTAGCGCATTCTCTACTGCTTTAGTAATGGCGAAACAAAAAGGATTCCAAACTTCAATCATTACTAATGGTAGCTACCTGTTAAGACGGCGTTTCGAATTACCCGTTAATACACTGGATATGATTGGCATTAGCTTCGATAGTCAACAACCCTCCGTAAGAAGAAAGTTAGGCCGCATTGATAGAAGAGGCAATTCACTAAACGAAGATGAACTTCAGCTCGCACTACAACTTCTATCGCACACCCAAAAAGGATTGAAGACAAAAATTAACACCGTTGTAAACGCTCTAAACTGGGAAGAAGACTTTACTCATCTAATTTCAAGCATAGCAGTAGACAAATGGAAAGTGCTCCAGGTGATGCCTACTGATAAGCATGAACTGTTAATTTCAGATGATCAGTTTCGTAGGTTTGTTGAGAAACATTCAGGTAAGGGCTTACCAATATCTCCTGAGTCAAACAATACAATGACTGAGTCATACTTGATGATTGACCCAAACGGACGTTTTTATCAAAACAATAATGGTATGTCTGGTTATAGTTACAGTGAGCGTATTACTGATGTAGGTGTAGAGGCGGCATTGAGCCAAGTAAACTTCAATTGTAATCGTTTTAAGTCTCGTTACCATGTCAAAAACATGTCCAACATCTCTGATGAGGTGCTGATATGAAAAGTGAGACATGCCTAGGGAAAGTGTCCGGAAAACCTCTAAGTGTTTACTATACGGAGTTTGAGGCACAAGTTGCCGCTGAATACTCTAGAAATGTATATGGGAATGATCTAGCACCCTATAAATGCGAGAAGTGCAGGCAATGGCATTTATCTCCAAAGTCTAGGCTTACACCTAGTAAAAAGTGCTCCAGATGCACTTCCGCTATCGGGGAATACAAAAATTCATACCCTACAAGCAAAGAAGCCAGGCTCAGAGCTAATATCATTTACGAAGAGCAAGGCATTGAGTTAGAAGTGTATAAGTGCAAGCACGGTGAAGGTTGGCATTTGACCAAAGCCAAAAGATACTAATTGATTGGGTTAAATGTAAACATGAAGTGATGTGACGATAGAGAGAGGGCTGTACCGTAGCACGGCCCTTTTTTTAATTTCCTGTTGGTTTCCCTCTCAGCCGATAGCCCTTAAGTGCACTGCGCCAGTTACAGATAGTGAACCAACTGCCGCATCATCGATGTAACTACTCCACCACTCCATCATTTTTCGTCGGCGTTCCAGGTAATCTGTTCGATTATAGGCAGAGCGGATAGCATTACGGTCCTGGTGAGCTAAAGCTGCTTCAATGATATCCGGATCAAAACCTCTTTCATTCAACGTAGTACTGGCGAGAGAGCGCATACCATGCGCGGTGGTGCGGTCTTTGAACCCGATGCGTCCCAGGGCCTTATTGATGGTCTCAGAGTCAATAGACCGCTTAGGGAAGCGCATAGATGGAAATACATGCACCCTATGCCCACTGATAGGATGTATGCGCTCCAGTATGGCAATAGTCTGATCAGTCAATGGAATGCGATGTTCACGTTTCATTTTCATCCGTGTGTCTGGAATAATCCAGAGTCGATTTTCTATGTCAATCTCATCCCAGCGAGCACCAGCAGCTTCACTTGGTCTAGTCATGGTGTGCAGCTGCCACTCAATTAAGCATTTGGTAGCCAGCTGCATATTTGCAGTTGCAACTGTCTGTAGTAACTCTGTTAGTTCATCAGGTTTAAGTGCCGCCATGTGTTTCACATCAGGAGAAGCAAAAGTTTCCCCAACTCCAGATAAAACGTTGTGTTGGATCAAACCGCTATTAATGGCAAAGCGCATGATTTCATTTACCAACTGGATGGTGCGTTTTACTGTCTCCAACTTGCCTCTACGAGCAATCGGCCTAAACGCTTCCTGAACTATTATTGGCGTCAGTGACTTAACCGGGATCTCACCGAACTTAGGAAAAGCATAAAGCTCGAGCTTTCTCCAGTTACCTTGGACGGTTTTAGGTTTTAGTTTCGTCTTGGTCTTAACCCATTCATCAGCGACTGACTTGAATGTACAAGCTTGCTCTTGTTGAATCTGGGTCCTCTTCTCGATCCTGTCTAACTTAGGGTCAATACCTTCCTTCAGAAGTTTGCGCATCTCAAACGCTTTGTCACGAGCACCATCAACATTGAGCATGTCTAGGCTACCCAATCCCAAGAAGGTTCTGTTTTTTGTACCTGGCTTTGTGTAACGAAACTCCCAGTATTTGAGGTTGTTGGGTTTCACCAGTAGATAGAGACCACCACCATCAGGTAAACGATAGATTCGATCTCGGCCCTGTGCTTGTTCGATTTCCTTGTCTTTCAGACGATGTATTAAGTGCGACATATTGCCCCCTGGTATGACTAAGCTACACTCAGAAAAAGTTAAGTTTTTCGCGTCATACCACTTAAACCTAAGCTATTGATTTATTGAGAATAAAAGCTGCAACTCATGTAATTCCTAAGTTTCTAATCACTTGAATAGGAGCTAAGCAGATCAGGTTAAAATGGTATATTCCCGAAGTCGGGAAAGATTAAAACATACACTTTGTCATACCCCAAAATGGCGAACCAACTAGGACATCTTTGGACGTTATCGGACGATAACTTATTGATTTAGAAGTATAATAGGCATAAAAAAAGACGTCCTAGGACGTCTTTCTTCAAGAATGTGGCGGTGAGTGAGAGATTCGAACTCTCGATTGCAAGCTACCAAGCATAAACCATTTAATATCAACAAGTTAATGTTATTCTAATACTTAGATTTGTACCAGTTTTTTGTACCACTTATTTATAGACTATATGACCCCTGATACCAAATGAGGAGCACGCTTTGTAAGTATTATCCCTTGGTTCATTTTGTTACCTGCTTTGTTCGAAGCTGATGGTTTACCTCTAGCAAACTTCTTACTTAAAACTTCAAGGACGCCTTCTGAAAAAGGAACATTGATTTTGTCTGCACTTCGAGCCAAGGCTGATACGGGAGCTATCTAGTCTTGAGATTGATGTGTAACCAAGAAGAAAAATATCAATATATATGAACAATATATAAGGTATAAAAACCGTGAAGTTGGAAGCAGGCCGTGTACTGACTAAAGACAGAACCCTCGAAAACCTCGAAGGTGCTGCTGATATATTCGAAGTCGAGGTCTCTCCTCTCACAGGATGGACATAGAAGCTGTTGTATACCTAGGTAAGCCGCTTGCTTAAAACAATAATTGTTTGTAAATTCATTGCATTAATGTCAAATCAACGTCAAAAGTAAACCGTTTTGATAGAGACCACCTGTTTTTAGTAGCAGCATTTCCTACGAAATAAGCAAAGAGATTTTTATGAATAGTCAAGAAATCGTTCACATTTCCGAAGTAGAAAACATTGTTGATGAAGAGTTTGATGGATTTGATCTGCCCCATCCTCTAAGAGACATCTCAGTATGGCACCTTCTGACAGTGGGAGAAGATAGACTCCGAATGTTGTTTTCTGGAATTGTTGATAAAGACCCGATGGATCTTTTTGTCTTTGCAAACGATTATAAATATTCATTACGCCACTGTATGAAACGCGTGACCGATTTATCAATGAATGAAAAAATATCGCTTCCGAAAGATACTATTCCACAAGCATACATTAAATCCTCAAACCTAATCGAAGCTGGCTGCAAATATGAAGCTCTCAGTAGATTGATAATGGCTGTATACAACGACAGCGGGAACTTTATAAAAGATGGTTCTGGTTATAAATTGGAGT
The DNA here is from genome assembly GCF_033340495.1 of Vibrio sp. 1249-1. NCBI lineage: Bacteria > Pseudomonadati > Pseudomonadota > Gammaproteobacteria > Vibrionales > Vibrionaceae > Vibrio > Vibrio sp. 1249-1. Next base: position 142,899 of record NZ_JAWOWJ010000002.1, on the reverse strand, counting down.
ATAGCAGTAGGCTAGATGCAAGATATAGCGCCCTAGAAGCACTAGGCCATGGAGGGGAATCTTCTCCCGATATTACAGGGCTTTTACATTATTGGCTAAGAAATGACGACGATATTGAAATAGCTTCTATATTATCTGAGATGTTGAACAGTGCTAAGGTAAAAAAAAGGAAAGTCACATACCAATATAATGCAAAAGCTCTTGCCAAAATATACAAATACATTCCTCAAAGGGAAGAAATTATACCAAGAGAGTTTGTCTTTCCTTGGGGAGGCGGTTTCGAGACTCAGAGCTTAGTCAACTCTCTATTGATTAGATGCTTTTACCACATATTGACGGTACATAAAGTAGCAGAGCAGAAAAAAATAAAAGGTGGCGCAGATTCTAGCCTTTTACTTTCGATGTCAAAAGATGAGCTTTGCAATGACTTAGAATACCTCGCTGACATAGGCAGGGAGAATGTGATGAAGTTCATAGATTTTTTAACCTATGGTCATAATACTGAAGCTCCGGATCCAGCACTTCAACCGCTTTATAGAACCAAAACAGATTTATTGCTCATACCATGCCTGCATATTCTAACTAGTAACGTTCAACGTAACATTCTGTCCTTATCTGCAAGAATAATGAAAAGTGACTTTGATAGACAAAGCCAAATTTTTGAAGATAAGATGGTCGAAAACTTATCTAAAGAACTTAACAAATGGAAATATGTTGCGCTTAACAAAGAGATAAAAATAAAAAAGCAAAAAGAAGAGATTGATGTTTTAATTATTGATGAAAAAACCAAAACAATCTTACTACTTGAGTTAAGGTGGATTCTTCAGCCTGGAGATGCAAGAGAAGTCTACAATAAAATTAAAGTAGTCCAACAGAAAGTTCAGCAATTATCTAGGAAGATTCAATTCGTAGATAAAAACCGTAAAGAGGTCATTAATCGCTTGTTCGCAGACTATGATAATAACAGTGATTACAGTAGCTGGAATATTGAAGGTTTTGTAGTTGTTCAAGGGTTTGGTGGGGCAGTATCTAAAGATGACGACATCCCAGTGATTACGCTCGATGTTTTACGTGAAGGCTTTCAAAATTTTGAACACCTCAAAGAACTAGTATACTGGGCAAAATCACTTGAATGGCTACCAAGAGAGAATGTTCACTTCTCGAAAACAATACATACCGAACATGTTAATACTATACCTTTATCAAGATTAGCCTTTGTTCCACTGGTAACTCCAGATCAGTATGTCAAAGACATTTTATAGTATGAAGCAGATACAGTTTTTTTTAGTGGAAGCTCCAAAAGACGAATTTAGTGTACTCATTAGGTATACCCAAACGACTACGGTCAAACCTTGATCAAACAGTACCCAATAGGGTTGAATTTGCATTGTGACCACAATAAAATTTCTAACATCTTAGAGTTAAACGGGTACACCTAATGGCACACATAGCTTATCTGCGTGTTTCGACCACAGACCAAAATACAGACCGTCAACTTACAGATTCTGGTATCACCTTTGATAAGAGCTTTACAGATAAATGCAGTGGTGGCTCAACTAAACGACCAGCATTAGAAGCTCTTAAAGACTACGTTCGAGAAGGAGATACAATCCACGTTCATAGCATCGACCGCCTAGCTCGTAATTTGGTTGATTTGAAGCAACTAATAAACGACTGGACTAGCCAAGGTGTTAGCGTGAGATTCCACAAGGAAAACCTAAGCTTTAATGCTGGTGGAAGTGATCATATGTCTGAGCTCATGCTGAACATGCTAGGAGCTGTAGCTCAATTCGAGTTAGCAATGATTCAGGAAAGACGTCAGGAAGGCATTGAGAAAGCTAAAGCAGCAGGGAAATATAAAGGTAGACCAACTAACACAACTAACCACCAGCGTATCGCTGAGCTACGTTCACAAGGTTTTTCCTTGAGAAAGATTGCCTCCGAAATAGGAGTCTCCTTATCCACAGTCCAAAGAGCCTTAGCAAAGACTTAGTACACCGTAATTACCAAAAAAATGAAGTTTTATAAATCCCGTTTTGTGTGTGCGTAACGGTACGCCGCAATCGTATTCGATATGTATTACTCCGAACCCTCCCCCTCCTAGGGTTCCAATCAAACCAAAAAGAGAAACATTAATAATTAATCATATACCTACAGGTACATAACACACTATGAACCAATTCATGGCAGATAGCAGATTTGCGTATTTAGACCCTCGAACTCTCATACTCGATCCCGCGATGCAAGCCCGTGACGTTGAACTCATAAAAGACAAACGAGAACGTTCAGCGCAAGAGATTAAGCAAGAGAGCCAAAGTAAGGAGATTCTTGAAGACCTTCGTAATGGACAGCCTATAAGGCAACCTATCACTGTTTTTGTGATTGATGACAAGTATTACGTAGTGGATGGTTTCCACCGCACTGGAGCTTGTTTGAAGTACCTTGAAGAAAACCCCGATGCTGAATTGATGATTAACTCGTTGATCATAGAAAACCGTACCTACGCTGAGGCATTCTCAGCAGCCCAAGATGTCAACCAAGCACATGGGGTTGGAGTTACTAAAGATGAAGCAACGCAAGCTAAGTTTCGCAAGCTAATTGTTAACCGAGAGTTTGACCTAAGCGTCTCTCAAATAGAGGAGCTTGTTGGGTGTAGCCGTGGTCAGGCTGGACACATCGCTAACGGCTTAAAAGCTTGCAAAGAAGCATTAGGGAATGCCATCGAGATGAACGACTTAGAGAGCTTTGTTGAAAGCCTCAAGTTTGGCTTGGAGTCACGTTATTACCTACCCCAAAGCTGTTGGGACTCTAAGGGTTTCCCGAAGATTAGACGACTCTCAGATGCTTTTAAGGGTAAGGAGTATGTGCCTGACAAAGATGATGAGCAGTGGGAGCAAAAGCAAATTAAAGACGTCTCAAAGAGCATCAGCCGCCTCGTTGAGTTCTTTGGAGAGGACATCTTCAGGGAAGGCTTAAGGAAGTTCACTAGGGGCTCTCAACTAGGTATCTCGATATCTCAACGGAGTAAGTGGCTGGAAAAAGCTGGGACTATCGAAGGAAGTATTCAAGATAAAAATAGTGGAAATAAAGCCCCTAATGTAACAGAAAACTACGAGTTATAGAAATGACATTGTGAGCTCGTAAGCCTTATACTACAAGGCCTACGGGCTAATTCAAACCAAAGTGTACACGTGTGTACAGTGGGGAGACTTTAGGTGTACACAACAGTGTAAAGACATTAACGAAAAACTACCAAAGACGTGGGACAGCCAGCCTAGGCAAACAGTCTATTGCTTTCTTCTTAGCCTTCATATCAACCGTACCGTATGCTGCTCCGATATTAGCCGGAGCGTGACCAGTGATAGCATCACTAACAGAATCAACTACTCCTAGACCACGCAAAGCTGTTCTCAAAGAGTGCCTAAACGAGTGTGATGGCTGCTTGGTTATGCCTAACCTCTTGACCTGTTTACTCCACCACTTACCAATAGCACCAGACCTTTTACCGTGTTTGTTTGGCTTGTGCTCAGGGAATAGAAACTCTCCACAGGACGCCACATAATCCAAAAAACCCAAATCAATGAGATGATCATGAATCGGCACTTGTCGAACTGACTTAACGTTTTTTACGTTCTGCTCTTCACCCTCACGAACATAAATAAAGTGAATACCTTCGTCTGATCGTTGTATATCTGAACTTCTAAGTTGAACCATTTCTTCAATCCGAGAACCCGTATATCTGCATAGAAGAGGCACCCAATAACAAGCCATGCCATAAGGCTTACTAGCAGTAACATCAGTGAATATATCTAGCTTAAATAGCTGATTGATCTCGCTAGGCGTAAACCCTTTAGCTTCAGCTACCGCAGACTTATTCTGTACTTTAGGAAGTGTTACGCCTTTGTATGGGTTGACGTCTATCAAACCAAGCTCAACAGCATAGCCAAATACAGGAGAAGTCTTTCTGAGAATAGTCTTAACGGTTGAAGGAGCGATTGTTTCAAGCCCTTTTGTTTTAACAAGCTCAAGCTGCTCAGGTATTGATTTGTTTCTAATCTCTTTGGCTTTAGACTTAGGCAATTGTAACAGGGTATCTTTGTATTTTGAGATATGACCTCTCGTTACATCAGCAACGTCTAGATCCCCTATTATCTCTATAAGACGCTCTATCTGAGACTCAACCTCTGCCAAGGATTGAGAAGCTTTGCCATTAATAGATGCAGACTCAAGGTAACGCTTCAATAGGCTCGAAATGGAGTTCTGAGATGGTTTCAAAGTCCTAGACGGTATCTTATCAGGCTTAAGTACTGAAAGGGACTCACTAGCGATTGGAGTGGTCACTGGCTCATACCCAAAGTCTCGCTTGTGACGAGCCAAACAGAGAGACTCAACTCGACGGGCGTAATCGTAAAAAGCGTAAACCAAACGTCTATATGAAGCGCTTGTCTCACATACAACTAAACCTTCTATTTTTAGCTGTTCTTCAATGAAATCTTTCAAGCCTTCCAAAAGCTCTTGGTATTCTACTTCCGTAGCTTTTGATGCATCTAGACCACTAAACTCAAATGTGTCAGACAAGCCGAATACGTGGAGACGCTTATCGCCCTCAACGCCATACCATTCATATCGAAGATAGCAATCATAGTTACCATTACCATCAACCTCATCTTTGACACGTAGATACCAACGCTCGGCAATGATCGCGCAATCACGGACATTAAGCTCAATATCAGATGAATTAGATAGCTTTAAATTAGCGAAGTCGATTTGCTTGAGCGCATCATCAAGATGCTGAGGAAAGCGCTGCTTTGCTTCAGAAAGGTTTTTCGTTTGAAGAGATTTCTTGAAGACTGTCTTACCGATTATAGGAACCAGCTTTTTTGGGACAGCCATTCTAAAGTAGTAAACACCAGTTTGGGGATGCTTATAAGGACTTGCCATGATGTTCGACATTGTACCTACTCTTTGTACCAGTAGGCAGCTTACATTAAAACACCAAACCCCTGTATTATAAGAAGTTCTTACACTACAAGGGCTTATAGAATGTGGCGGTGAGTGAGAGATTCGAACTCTCGATACGTTGCCGTATACACACTTTCCAGGCGTGCTCCTTCAGCCACTCGGACAACTCACCGAATCAAATTTTGGTTAGCATCATTGGCTAACGAGGCGCTAATTTAATGATTATGTGCCTGATGGTCAAGGCTAAACATAAAAAAAAGCGCCCTTTTCGAATCGATTGCTCACTAAGTAACTAAATTGAGCAAAACTGGGGCATTTAGATGCTTTGAGAATAACCGGGAACACGGAACCAACGGCGGCACATGTCCAAGAAGTACCCATACAACACACCCATGCCACAAGAAATAACAGCGTTACTTGCTACTGCGGTCACAATTTGATCTGTAGATGCGCCAACTGCGAATAAGATACCCGCATAAACTGGAGATTGAAATAGTACATAAGCGACCAGATCAGAGATATTCTTCATAAAGGAAGACGGTGACACCTTACTACCTTGATGCAGCACCCAATCACGAAAAACCCCATACGGCCAAGCAATGGCGATATTCACTGGAATCGATAGCGTACGCGATGCTAGAGATTGCTCAAATGTCATCCCTGAAATCAAAATCTCGACAATCATCCCTGTGATAAAGCAAAAAACAACCATAGCAAAGGTATCCGCTGCGGCGTGACGAATACAAAATGGTCCACGAGACTTCATTTACAAAACCCTTAAAATCAAACACTGCAATTAATGAAAATAATAAAACTATTAACCACCAAAAAGACATCAAGCCAGTTAATGATGCAATTAGAACACACAAAAACTAGCTTATGGCTCTGTATTTAAAATTAAGTTGTAAATTTATAACCAACTTTTAAAGTAAAAGTAGTTTTTTTCACCAATGGCGAGTAAAAACGCCTAAAATCACGTAAAAATGGTACAAAAACACGGATTTCACTTACATAAAAAGGGGTTACGATAATTATTTTGACGTAAAGTTAGAACAAAACTCGGACCGAAAACAGTCACTCCTATAGCTTATGCTACCAAGCTGCGAAAATTCAGAGTATTACCGATATAATCACAGTAGAAGGTCTTGCTGTTTTACTCGTAAAAGTAAAACTGCAAGCCTGTTCATTGCGGGTTAGAAGAGTTTGTCACGAAGCTGGATGACGTATGAATAGTAAGAACAATTCACAGTTGCGCCATATTGATTAAATTATGGTGAGGCCAGCAAAATCGTTAATGTATCGATATCATCTTGGTCTGGGGATTGCTGACGCTTTAAGTTACTTCTTATCCGTTCGGCGACTGAAGAAACGTCGCCACTGAGTTCAAGGGGAGCCTCCGCAATGATCGCTGAAATAGCCTCAAGTGCTTCATTAAGATGTCCATTATCTAGAGCGACATAGAAGTTGAGTAACCACTTTTCAGCATTAAAGCTATCTGCTGCATTTCCATCAAAGTCCGATTGGTACTGATATAACTGTGTCGCATGAAGATACAGTGCATCATTTAATTCAGACTCCACTATTGGTTTCGCTATTATGTGATCTGCTCCTACATTAATCATACGCTCTTGTGTTTCTTTGAACACATCCGCTGTACAGCCAAAAATCAGTACCGACTTAGCAGGTGAACTCATTGCTCGAATGGCTGATATGGCCCCAACGCCATCTAGAACAGGCATATGATTATCCATCAGTATCAAATCAAATGGTTTGATCGCAACCTCATCGACTGCAAGCTGACCATTTTCGACACTTGTGCACTCAAAGCCCTTGGCTCGGAGGAAAGTTTCCATAATGATCGCATTTGTTCGGTTGTCTTCAACAATGAGTGCTTTCAACCCTTTACAGTTCAATTTATGTGTATTGATTGACTCTACTTTACCTGGCTTGCAAGGTGTAAGGGCAATTTCGACAGTAAAAGTCGTTCCAGCGTCCTCCTGACTCTCTACAACCACTTGCCCACCCATATGTTCCGCGATTTCTTTGACTATTGCTAAACCAAGCCCTGTTCCACCAAACCGTCTAGTCGTTGATGACTCCGCTTGCTCAAAAGGACGAAAAATGCGTTTTTGTGCCTCTTTTGAAATACCAATTCCTGTATCTTTTACCTTTAGTATCAGCTTGGTGCCTGCCTTACTCGATTTCTCGGCTAGCTCTACCTCTACGATGCCACGATCGGTGAACTTAACAGCGTTATTGAGTAGATTGAACAGTACTTGACGCAAACGGGCTTTGTCATTGTTGTACCAACGACCCGTTGGTAAATGCGAGACTACTCTAAAGCGAAGACCTTTTTCTGCACATAGAGTTTGATAAACACTCTTGATACTGCCGATAATCGACTCAATTGGGAAAGGCTTATTTTCAAACTCAACATGCCCTTGTTCAATTTTTGAGTAATCTAAAATCTCATTGAGTAATGTCATCATGTGATCACCTGAATCATAAAGTGTTCTCAGGTGCTTACGTTGCTCATCGGTAAGTGGTGTTTTTAACAGTATCTGGGCAGTTCCTAGTACACCGTTCATTGGTGTGCGAATCTCGTGGGACAATGTGGCTAAAAATGCCGTTTTAGCGTTTGTCGAAGCCTGAGCTTTTATTCTCTCCTGCTCCAAATAGATCGTCTTTTCATTGAACTTCTCGATAAGCTGTCCGATTTCGTCATCGCTATCGTACTCAATATCTATGATCCCACCTGTTTTAGAGTCGTCAATCTTAGCGGCAATGCGAACAATTGGTTCAACAATATAGCGATTCAGTAAGTAGTAACCGACCAAGACACACAAGAGCAAAAATGGAATGATCCTCCCCTCAACGCTCATCACTTGTTCAAACACTTGATCGGCGACTTTAGCTTTTGCGTTGACAACTTCCATGCGCCAGTCGAACTCTCCGAAATCAAGCTCGCTGACATAAATTTCGTCCGTCAGTAGAAAGTTGTGTTCAATAATCACGTTTGAGTCAGCATCGCGAACCACTACCCCCAAAGAATGCTGGTTCGTGTGCTCTCGAATAAACTGAAAAAGTGCATCAAGTGATAGGTCTACCGTTACAACTCCAGCGAATCGACCGTTTTGGTAGTACGGAGAAGACGCGGTAATCATCTGGACCTGAGTAAAGGTATCGATGTAAACCGTAGACCAACTAACAGAACCTACCGGAGCATCGGCGGCAGCGACATACCAGGGTTCATTATCATAACCGCCAGATTCGGGGTTATTGTAGGAGTGAATTTGGTCAATACCACTATCACTGTTTTTATTGAAGAATAGACTTTTATATCTCCATTGTTCTGCTTTGAGTTCGGGTTTAGGCCATACGCCACCACTAACAAGCATCTTGTCACTCAATTGAAGTATATGTGGAATTATTGTGTTGAGAGATTGAATATTTTCAGTCCCTTGGGCTAGCCCTACTAAGCTGCTCAATACACCTGTAGAACTGAGGAGGGGCTCTTTGATCTCAAGAGCCAGAAGTTGGGTACGTAACTCTAGGTTTTGCTCTAGCTTTTGTCTAACCGGTGGCTCAACAACCAAATAGGCGACAGAACCGATAGTGGCGATAAAGAAGCACAGGTAAAGTGTTAGGGCGAGAATGCTTTTTTTTCTAAGTGATGAGCGAATTTCCATAGATGTGTGAATCATTCCCTAATATCGATTTATCACTAATTGATTGGTAAGATGAGCGCAATCAACCAGCCCATTAACAAATGGTATTCTATTTTGAAACTACAAGACATCCTTTCTCTCCCAGAACTTGACGGTAAACTACTAAACCTAGCAAAAACTCAAGGCTTTGTAACAGCGATGGCTGCAGCGCCAAACGTATTAATGCCTCAAGAGTGGTTGCCATTCTTATGGGGTGGAGAAGAAACAGCGCCATTTACTGACGGTGAACAACTAGAGCAGTACATTGACGAGATTGTACAAATGTGGAACCAAACTCGTCCCGCTCTCCTAGAAGGCACTTGGCAGTGGCCTGCAGGGTGCGCGCTAGATGAGCAAGACATTGTAACAAGTCAGGCTCGCGATTTCTGTGAAGGTGTATTACAAGGCTGGCAACTTGCGCGTGATGACTGGGAAACGTTGATGCCTGAGGATAGCGAAGATAATGCCCTACTCGGTGGTCTTTTACTTTCTCTTACTATGCTTTACGACCCAGAAACAACCATTGAAACATTGGCCGAACAAGGTATGGAAGGCTTAGAGCAGTTTGAGGAAATCTTCAATGCAATGCCAGTGATGTTATGTGGTCTTACCCAGCGCGGTGTTGCATTAGCTGAAGAACAATAGACGCAACGCTGTCGACCATCAAGATTGAACGGCTGAATAGACAAAAAGCTCTCCAAATGGAGAGCTTTTTTGATCATGTTAAAATTACATGTGGAATATACCGCGCCATATCTTGAGTCACTAAGCTACTGTCTTCCCTAATCGAAATACCGGCAGCTCTATCATTGACCAACCAACTGCCAATTAACGTATGGTTTTGCCCAAACTTAGGTAGTGGATGGTATTGCTGGACGATATTAAATTTAGATTCATAAGGCCCTGACGTTTTAACAAAACGTTTTCCATCGATGACGATCTCGATGTTCGCGCCCTCTCGAGAAAATAGTGGCTTGATGACATAATCTCTCATAGTGTTCGCTTTTGAATCGTTAGCAAAATAAGCGGGCAAAAGGTTCGGGTGGTTAGGAAAACGCTCCCACAATAACGGTAAAAGTGCTTTATTGGATAGAATCGACTTCCACATCGGTTCTAACCAGTTTACGTTCGCAGTCGCTAAGTACTTCGCATATTCCTCTTCAAACATAAACTCCCAAGGGTAAAGCTTAAACATCCAACGAATCGCTCTGTCGTCAGCATCCACAAACAGACCATCTTCCGTCACTCCAATATCTTCGACATGCACGAATGCCGTTGCTAACCCTGCCTCTCGCGCGCAATCCTCTAAATACTGGACAGTCCCTTTATCTTCTTCAGTGTACTTGCAGCAGCTAAAGTGAAGTGTTTGTCCTGGTTGGTATTTTGCTATTTCGGCAAAGCGCTCGATCAAAAAGTCTTGAAGAATATTGAATTGATCCGCGCTCTGGTGAACTCGACCTTTATTTACAACATCTTCTAGCCACACCCACTGCCAAAAGCCAGTTTCAAACAAGCTGGTTGGCGTATCCGCATTGTTTTCCAGTAATTTTGCTGACGAGGTCCCGTTGTACGCGAAATCCAGCCGCGAATAAAGCGAAGGTTCGCTTCGTCTCCATGAAGAAGCGACCTGCTCCCACATAGATTCAGGGATCGCACATTGCGTCAGCAACCGCTCACTCCGAACGACTTCATCCACAATAGCCAGGCACATCTGATGCAGCTCTTCAGTGGGCGCTTCTATATCGCGCTCAATTTGCTCCAGCGTGAATTGATAGTAAGCACTCTCATCCCAATACGGTTGGTCATACATGGTATGGAAACCAAAACCAAACTGGCGTGCTAATTCACGCCAGTTTTCGCGCTCTTGTATTTCTCGTCGAAACATAGTTCTTTTTAACCGCCTCGACTGACCGACACCGCTTTACCAAACCCGCCTCGAGACATCGCCCTGCCAATGGTGCCGCCACCACGTTTATTAAGGCTATTCGTCGCAACTTTGGTCGGCTGATTTCGGTAGGAGCCAAAGAATTGTCCTGCTCCATTATAGAATTTGGATTTATAACGGTACATCGGCTCTGAGTAATAGCTCTTGTTATAACCTTTCAACCCGCTTAATGAGCGACTGTAAAAAAAACCGCCAAAGTTAGGTACATAAGCTCGGGAACTGGAACTGTAGTAACAATCATCCTCGTAGAAATCATTCTCGCATTCGAACTCGCTGCGGTAGCGAGGGGCATTTTGTTCGGCACGAGCTAAAGCTTCTTGGTATGCAATGTCACACTGTTCACTAAACTCAGGCGAGTTAGATTTACACTCATCAGCATCAGAAAAAATGTACCCTTCTGTTTTTGACTCGTACGTAGCAAAGAAGAAAATACCACCAAAGGCAGCAAAGGGAAGAATTTTCCCAAGCTTTAAGCTTTTGTCCATGGAAGAACGTTTAACGTTAGAACTCCGCTTCATCGTTCCTCCTAGTAGGTCATGCACGCGGCATTCAATACGCCAACCGAAACAGAAACTGCTGCTAATACGATACCGGCTGGCAGTTCATCTTTTTCGATACGCTCTGCCACTTTCGGAAGTAAAATAAAGCGTACAATTGCAAATGCGATAATTTGAGCAAGCATTGCGACAACGCCCCACACCATAAAATCGACGATATTGACCGAGTTTTTTGCCGCCCCCGAAATCGCGAGACAGTAACCAAGGAAAGCCCCACTTAGCGCAATCGCTGCTGCTGTATTTTGTTTTTCTTTGATCAGATGCCACTCATCGTATGGCGTCAACTTGACGTAGATGAACTTAAACGCCAATACAAAAATAATAGAAACAGAGAAATAGAGTAAAAAGTTTGGGAAGCCTGCTAACAGGCCGGCAATCATGTGCATTATTGTTCCTTGTTCATTTCTTTCCAGGCAAAATCTTCAATACGTTCATCTGCAATGTAAAACAGCTTGGTACTCGCGGGTACTTCAGCATCTAAATCTGGGTTGAGTTGAATACCATCGCCAATATCAAAAGCAATCAGCGTGGCATGATGGCGTCTTTTGAGAAAAACGAAGAGATTCTCAATAGTGGTGGCAGACTGCCCCTCAGGATAAATAACTGAGTATTGCGTCATACCTCGTGTTGAAGCCAAAAGCTCCTGATGAAGCGCACTTGAGCCCGGGTCAACCGCCGCTTTTGCCAACATTTCTGCGCCAACAGCAGGTATGCATTCCGCTTTCGGGCAATGCTGACTTAGAAGTCGGCCTAGCGCTTCATCTTTAAAGTAAGCGACCAAATGAGCGGAAGGGTTTACAGATGCGCAGTATAGAGCGGCTGACAAGGTAATGTCGTCCGAGAGATTATCCACAATAATGCAAGCGGCTTCGGCAATATTGGCGTTTTTCATTTCTTGCGAATCGGTATAACTGGTCACTTTGATAAAACTGATTTCGCCAGGTAACGGGTTCTCTATTTCTGAACGGCTGCATAAAACAATCGGACGCTTTCCCTCTTCTTCATGTTGTAACATGCGAATAAGGTGCATCGTTCTCGATCCATTCCAGCCCAACAATACAATATGGTTTTCCACTCTTACTCTCCGTTTTCCTAAAATACCCGCTCGCCAATAGTCCATCGCTACTCCAGCGACACGCCCCAATAATGCGGCGAATAAGCTCAAACCGCCGGGGATTACAAATAGTACGACAACCCATTTACCCAAATCTGTTACAGGAGAATGGTCGCCATAACCCACCGTACTCGCCGTAACCATGAGGTAATAGATAAAGTTAGCGAAACTGTCTGTTAATGCGGTTTCACCAGCGAGAACCAGCAGCCACCATGAAAGGCTCACATATAAGCCACTAAAGATGAGAAGGCTTCGGTTGCTCAATTTAAAAAGGTGGGAACTAAGCCACTTTTTAACTACTAACCACACCGCCATAAATTTATGACCTCGATATTCATTGATTGCATCAATAGTAACTCATTGATAGTAAGACACAAAAAAACCAGCCATATTCGGCTGGTTTTTGAGATTTACTTTCAGTTACGCCTACTTTTTAAGCATTACCTTTCACTTGCATATTTAGCTGCTCAGCAAAATCTAGCATGCGGTTAAGCGGTATAAGGGATTTAACACGCAGTTCTTCGTCAACAAAAATCTCGTGCTCTTCACCACCTTCACTAAGCGCTTTCTCAATTGCTTTCAAACCGTTCATTGCCATCCAAGGACAGTGTGCACAGCTGCGACATGTTGCGCCTGCACCTGCGGTTGGCGCTTCGATAAGTTCTTTCTCTGGCACAAGTTGCTGCATTTTAAAGAAAATGCCTTTGTCTGTCGCAACGATCATTTGTTTGTGAGGAAGCTCTTTCGCTGCTTTGATCAGCTGACTCGTTGATCCAACGGCATCGGCAAGTTCTACGACGCTTGCTGGTGACTCAGGGTGAACCAAAATAGCCGCATCTGGATACACGCTCTTCATTTTTCGTAGCGCATCAGCAGAGAACTCATCATGAACCACACACTCACCCTGCCAAAGCAGCATATCTGCGCCAGTTTTGTTAGCGATGTACGATCCTAGGTGACGGTCTGGTCCCCAAATAATTGGCTTATCTTCAGCGTCTAAGTGTTCCACGATTTCAAGCGCAATGCTCGATGTAACGACCCAGTCGGCACGGGCTTTAACCGCTGCTGAAGTATTTGCGTAAACTACAACCGTATGATCAGGGTGAGCATCACAAAACTCGCTGAACTTATCCGCAGGACAGCCAAGGTCGAGCGAACATTCCGCTTCCAACGTTGGCATTAGAATGCGCTTTTCTGGTGTCAGAATTTTGGCCGACTCGCCCATAAAGCGAACACCACCAATAATCAATGTACTTGCAGGGTGACGATTACCAAACTTCGCCATTTCCAACGAGTCACCAACAAACCCGCCAGTGTCTTCAGCTAGGGCTTGAATCTCAGGGTCGGTATAATAGTGCGCGATAAGTACCGCATCTTTTTCTTTGAGTAACTTTTTAATACGCTCAATGTAAGATGCTTTTTCTTCTTCGCTTAATGGAACTGGTTTCGGTGGGAATGGGTAAACAGTGTCGATTTTATCTAATATATGGCTCATTGCTCTTGCTCTACGCAACTTCCTTTAATCCGAGTATTGTAACCTCGTTAATTTTCAAAAACCAACTTGTCGCGGGGATTTCTAGCGGTCTAGCCGTATATCTTTGTTACAGGTAGCATTTCCGAGTAGCGAAATTCGGTGCAACATAAGGTCAGAGGCTCTGCATCATTGCTATCGACTTAGCCGTTCTGCACCAACAGAAAATGGAAAAGAAAAAGGAAGCCGAAGCTTCCTTTTTAAAACATAACGTCTTACAGCTTAGAGCTGGCAAGTTTTGCAGATGCACTACCTGGGTATTCATCAACCACTTGTTGGTAGTACTTTTTCGCTTGAGCTGCATTGTTATTACGCTCAGCGATTTCGCCTAACTTAAGCAACGCATCGGCTCGCTTATTGGAGTCTTTATAAGACACCACAGCGGCAAAACTTTTCACTGCATCCTCATCCTGCTTTTTAGCGAAGTACAACTGACCTAACCAGTAGTGAGAATTCGCTGAATATGTAGAATCAGGATAATCTTTCTGGAACTGCTGGAACGCTGCAATTGCGCCAGTGTAATCACGCTTTTTGAGAATGAGGTCAACTGCATTCTGATATGCCGTTTGCTCATCAACATTTGGAGTGTACTGGCCACCTGTTTTCACAGGTTGTGCTTCTTGTGCAGGTGTGGATTTTATCTCTCCACGAACACGATCCAGCTCGACAAACAACTCACGTTGACGTTGCAACATTTGTTTCATTTCGTAGCTATTTCGCTCTAATTGACCACGCAATTCACTGATCTCTTGTGACATTTGGTCAATTTGCTGTTGCATTTGGAGCTGAACGCGATTGCGATTTTGTAGCAAACGTTCTAGACGTTCTACTTCCGTTTCAGATGAACGGCTCTTAGAGACAGATGATGTGCTGTTGAGATCGGATACTGGAGCTGGTGCAGCGAACGCAAAGTTCGCTGCACTTGCCAGTAACGTAAGCGCAACAGCGCGCTTAGTGTTACTGAACATGAGGATTACCTCGAATTAGTATACTAGAACCGCGCGACGGTTCTTAGCGTAAACTTCATCTGATTGACCTAGAAGAAGTGGCTTCTCTTCACCGTAGCTAACGATTGAGATTTGGTCAGCTTGAACACCTAGTGCTTGTAGGTAGTTCGCTACTGCTTGTGCACGACGCTCACCTAGAGCAATGTTGTACTCAGGTGTACCGCGCTCATCAGCGTGACCTTCGATAGTTACGTTAAGTGCTGGGTTCTTGCTTAGGTAAGAAGCGTGAGCCGCTAGCATCTCTTCGTAATCTGCTGCAATTGTTGAGTTGTCAAAAGCAAAGTAGATTGTTTGAGTTTCACGTAGCGCTTGCTCTTTTAGCTCTTGCTCTGTCAACTGACCGCTTTGATCAATTGGCGTAGCTACTGTTGTTTCCACTGCGCCATTGTTGTTTGTTGCTGCACCAGTGTTAGAAGCAGCGTCGTCGCTTGAACTACACGCTGTAACAGCCATTACAGGAAGCGCGATTAGTAGCCCTTTTAGAACCTTGTTCAGTTGCATCTTATTTTCCTTTATTAATCAAACTTATTACTACAAAAACGGTGACCATGCAGGCGCTCGAACACGCCCATTTGTTGCCGGTAATCTAGCTTTGAATCGACCATCAATTGACACCATCGATAGTACGTTTTTCTTGTTGTAAATCGAGCTATACACAACCATGCCACCGTTTGGGGCAATACTAGGAGACTCATCAAGCAAGGTCTTAGTTAAGACTTGAAGAGCACCAGTTTCCAAATCTTGTTTCGCCAAATTAAATCCTGCGTTGCTGCGGTTCACCATAACTAGGAATCGCCCATCAGGAGTAATCTGACCACCCAAATTTTGGCTGCCTTGCCAAGTCAAACGGTCAATAGAACCGCTGCCCAAATTTACTTGATAAATCTGTGGTTTACCACCCCTATCCGATGTGAAAATCAACGATTTTCCATCCGGATGCCAGAACGGTTCCGTATTATTTGATCTGCCACGCGTAATTTGCGTCAGCTTACGAGTGTTAAGGTCAAACGTATAAACATGAAGCGAGCCTGTTTTAGAAAGAACAATCGCTAACTTATTGCCATCTGGCGAAAATCTTGGCGCACCATTGTGACGTGGGTATGAAGTAATTTTCTCACGTTCACCGGTGTAGATGTTCATGATGAAGATTTCTGCTTGGCCATTTTGGAAGCTAACATACGCAAGCTTTTTACTATCTGGTGACCACGCTGGTGACATTAATGGTTGCTTAGAACGTAAAACCAGACGCTCATTATAGCCATCGTAATCAGCGACTCGAAGTTGGTAAGGGAAACGGTCTTTATCGTTCACTACCACATATGCGATACGAGTCATGAAAGCGCCACGGTCGCCAGTTAACTGTTCATACACCAAATCAGAGATACGGTGAGCGTACTCACGCATACGAGGCCCTTGAACAGTGGCTACTTTATTGAACAGCACATGATCTTTTGACAGAACCAATTCACCGTCACTACCAAGCGCCTTACTCTTCCCACCTGTTAACTGACCACGCACAATATCAACAAGTTGATAGTTGATAACGTAGTCACCTTGGTCGTTTTGCTTGATTGAACCAGTCAATAGCGCATCCACACCTAAATTGGTCCAAGCATCAAAATTAACTTCTGATTCACTGAACGGTGTTTGTGGCATTTTGCTCGTTGGAACTGGGCTGAATTTACCACTACGTTGTAAATCCGAGGCGATAACAGCAGAAACATCCGTTGGAAGCGCTTGTGTGCCCTCCCACTTAAACGGAACAACAGCAATTGGTCGTGCTGAATCAATACCATCGGTAATGACCAACTCTAATGCGGCATTCGCCACATTTGTCATACTGCTAAACAGTACAAACATTCCTAGTAAAAGGCGTCTAATCACGTCTTATTCCTTTTAGTCCAAAGCAACAGTTATGTTGATGTCTTTTAGTCTTTCATTGACCGCTGATTCTGAAGATTTAGGGAACGTCCCTACCTGAGCTATTGCTCGCTTCGCCGCAGCACATACTCGAGTATCGCCACTCAAAACGGTAACACCAGAGACCATCATATCAGTTCCTGTCGGAATCAATTTGATGTTTACCCTACACTCCTTTCCCAGCAAGTAGTCATCCTTAATCAGCTTTTGCTGAATATTTTGAGTATAGATGGATGACATACGAGAAAGTTCGTCGTCAATAAATTGATTGCGCGCAGCACTGTTTTTACTGACCTCATCCTCGAGACCCGCAAAAATATCATCTAACGCGGCTTCTTGAGCTTTACGCTCACGCTCGGCACGCTCAGCTGCTTCTCTCGCTTTACGCTCTCGCTCCGCTGCCTCTTTTGCCGCTTTCTCTTTTGCAATGCGCTCTTGTTCAGCTTTTTCAGCAGCTTCACGCTCACGACGTGCTTTTTCTTCCGCTTCTTTTGCTGCTTTTTCACGAGCCAAACGTTCTTGCTCAGCTTTTGCTATAGCCGCTTCTTTTGCTAAACGCTCCTGCTCAGCTTTACGCACGGCTTCTTCTTTTTCCTTGCGCTCTTTTTCTAGCTTAGCAGCTCGCTCTTTTTCTTTGCGAACACGTTCTTCTTCCTGCTTGCGCTCTTGCTCTTTTTTCTTACGTGCAGCTTCTGCTTCTCGCGCCGCTTGAGCATCTTTCGCTTGCTGCTCTTTCAACTTGCGAATTTGCTCTTCTTCAGCTTTGCGGTTTTTTTCTAGCTGCTCTGCTTCGCGTCTCAGTTTATCAAGACGCTCTTGTTCTTTTTTCGCTGCCTTTTCGCGTTGCTGGCGAATTTCTTTCGCTTGTTGCTGCACAAGTTTTGGATCGATGACAACAGCTTGAACCATTTGCCCTGTAGGCTCTGGTTTAGACATGTTGAAGTCCGTCCCCCAAAGCAGGGCTGCAACTAGAATTGCATGCAAACCAACCGATATTGCTATCGGTTTGGCGTATTGGTTGGGTTTCTTCTTGTGATCTTTCATAGATAATTGATGTCTATTCCCTGATATCGGTCATTAGACCTACCTTAGGGATACCAGCTCGACTTAGTTCATCTAGCAATAGAACAACATCGGCATATGGTGTTGCCGCGTCGCCACCTACCGCAACTGGTGAATCCGGCTTAACCTCTCGCTCCGCTTTCACTCGCACAATAACATCTTGCAACGACAAACCTCGCTGAACTTCTTCATCATTTACGCTTAGGCCTAAATTACCCTCGCTATCAATTTCGATGATAATAAAGCTACTGTCAGTCTCGCCAGCAAGGTCTTGCATAGATTCTGCGGTCGATGTTTTCGGAAGATCAACGTCGACGCCTTGAGTCACAAATGGAGCGGTCGCCATAAAAATGATCAACAGTACGAGCATTACGTCGATATACGGAACAACGTTGATCTCCGCTGTCATTTTTCGCTTTTTAGGTTGATAACCCGCCATGCTTTATTCCTTATCCGCGCTGTCTCGGCCAGCCATCGCTTGACGATGAAGGATGCTGTGGAATTCTTCAGAAAATGTTGCGTAAGTGTGCTCTAGTTTACTCACTTTATTACTTAGGCGGTTGTACGCCATTACTGCCGGAATAGCCGCAAATAGCCCCATCGCTGTCGCGATAAGTGCCTCGGCGATACCCGGTGCAACCATAGACAACGTAGCTTGCTTTACTTCACCCAGCGCAATAAAGGCGTGCATGATGCCCCAAACGGTACCAAATAGGCCGATATAAGGGCTTATAGAACCGACTGTTGCCAAAAACGGTAAGCTTGTTTCTAGCTCATCTACTTCACGAGAAACAGCAACGCGCATTGCGCGGCCAGTGCCTTCCATGATGTAAGCTGGTGAATTTGCGTTGCTCTTACGTAGGCGAGCAAACTCTGTAAAACCTGCGTAGAAGATTTCTTCTGTGCCTTCAATTTCGTCTTTACGCGCTTTTACTTTTTGGTAAAGCTGAGAAAGATCAGTACCCGACCAAAATTTGTCTTCAAACTGCTCTGCATTTTTTGATGCTTGAGAAAGCACTTTGCTGCGCTTGATGATCATTGCCCATGACACAATTGACATGCCAAGCAACGTCAGCATCACAAGCTTTACCAACAGACTGGCCTGAAGAAAGAGATCTAAAATGGAAATATCAGCAGTCACTATTTGTTAGCTCCGAATTTATAAAGGTTGGAATAGCTATTGGTTTCATTTTCTTATTATCGATACATGCTACCTTAACCGAGGCCTTGCACAATATCTTGCCTTGATCATTGACCAACTCTTGACAGAATTGTAGAGAAGCACGTTTTATTTCTGACACTCGGGTTACGACTGTCAGATGCTCGTCCAGCCTAGCCCCTTGGTTGAAATCGATATCCATGTGTCGGACAACAAAGCCGATATTTTGTTCCAGTAACACATGTTGAGAAATGCCTTTAGCACGTAACATCTCTGTCCGTGCGCGCTCAAAGAATTTTAGATAATTAGAATGATATACAACACCGCCCGCATCAGTGTCTTCATAGTAAACAGTGATCGGCCAGTGAAAGAGATTTGATGTGCCTTGCAAGGGAGTACCAATATATTCAATTCTTTAAAGTAATTACTATAACTGAAGCGACAGCAATTGGTACCGAGCTAAGGAAATATTTTTGAAATTTGTAGAAAAAATAAAAGCTAGGCGAGATACCTAGCTTTTATTCGATGATTTAGTAACCGACTTTATTACAGCATATTTCAGCCTAAATGAAATAAAGTGCCGTTAGATAAATTAAGATAGCTAACGAGAAATAAGGACTAAACAAAACTTGCCAGTACCAGTTTCTTGGCTTGAAGCCCACCCCATACACCATGCTTGAACATACAGACCAAATCAGTGCTGGTGCGATGATTGAGTTAAAACCACCAATTGCTTGATGGTAAGCTTCAGGGTCCCACATCACCAATCCTACGTGCATAAAGCCAAGGATGAGAGATAAGACTCGTAGCAGAGTCTTATCCATTGGTGCGTGAAGTTTCGCTACCTTATCAGCGAGGTTACTCACTGTCTTTATCCATCATTTCTGAGTGCTCTAGCCAAAGAGCGTTGATGATACCGAATGCACAAGCAAGTAGTACACCTAGAATCCATGCGAAATACCACATAGTAAATGCTCCTTAGTAAAGTGAGTTTTTGTTGTCTTCAATGTACTGGTCATCAAGGCGACCAAACATCTTGTAGTAAGTCCAAGATGTGTAGCCAAGGATGATTGGCACCATAACAAACGCAACGCCTGTCATTAGGTTCAGAGTCAGCTCAGATGACGTTGCATCCCACATTGTTAAGCTGTGGCTTGGCATTAAGTCTGAAGGCATGATGAATGGGAACATCGCAAAACCTGCAGTAAAGATAACACCAGCAACACCCAAGCTTGAAGTAATGAACGAAATCGCACATTTTTCAAGACGAGATGCCAATACAGCGAGAAGCGGCATTGCAACACCTAATACAGGAGCAGCCCATAGTAGTGGGTAGTTTTCAAAGTTCTTCATCCACGCACCAGCTTCACGGATAACCTCTTTGTTTAGAGGGTTAGAAGCAGCGTTAGTGTCGATACCGCCAACAATGACGTAACCATCGATATTTTGGATCCAGAAACCAGCCGCTACAAACGCAGCAACCGTCAGTAAACCAGCCAACTGAGCAACGTTGCGCGCACGCACATGCACTTCGCCTGTTGTTTTCATTTGTAGCCAAGTAGAACCTTGCATCAAAATCATGAACAAGCTTACTAGACCACACAACAGTGCAAATGGGTTTAGTAGACCAAAGAATGAGCCATGGTATGTTGGCATCAAGAACTCACTCAATTGGAATGGTACACCTTGTAGAAGGTTGCCAAACGCTACACCAAAGATGATTGGCGGAACAAAACCACTGATTGAGATACAGATATCCCAGGTATTGCGCCATTTTGGATCTTCGATTTTAGAACGGTAGTCTAGGCCCAGAGGACGAAGCCATAGCGCTGCTAGTGTCAAAATCATCGCTAAGTAGAAGCCTGAAAATGACGTTGCGTAAACCAAAGGCCAAGCTGCGAACAGTGCACCACCAGCAGTGATAAGCCAAACTTGGTTACCATCCCAGTGAGGAGCAATTGAGTTAATCATGACACGGCGTTGCGTGTCGTTTTTACCGATGATAGGTACAAGCGCGCCTACACCCATATCGAAGCCGTCTGTTACTGCAAAACCAACTAGTAGAACACCGATTAGTACCCACCAGATGAGTCGCAAGATTTCGTAATCAAACATCTTGTTATCTCCTTACCTTACGCTTCTACTTGGCGACTAACTTTGTCTTCAACAGAGTCAGCATTTTGCTCGAAGTGGTAGCGACCCGTTTTCAGGCTACTTGGACCTTTACGAGCGAATTTCAACATTAGGTAAACTTCTGCAATCAGGAATACCGTGTATAGCGCCAGAATTGCGAAGAGTGAAGTCCAGATTTCACCTGCAGTTAGTGCAGAAGCTGCAACATGCACTGGTAAAATTTCACCTACAGCCCAAGGTTGACGGCCGTACTCAGCGACGAACCAACCCGCTTCAATTGCAATCCAAGGTAGTGGAATGCTAAATAGTGCAGCTTTTAGAATCCATTGTTTCTGCTCAATCTTCTGACGACACGTTTGGATAAACGCCGCACCAAAGACAAACAACATGATGAAGCCACAAGCAACCATGATACGGAATGACCAGAATAGCGGCCATACTGTTGGGATTGAGTCGTCCGCAGCAGCTTGGATTTGCTCTTCTGTTGCATCAACAACATTGTCTGTGTAGCGTTTTAGAAGTAGACCGTAACCTAGGTCACCTTTCACTTCATCAAACGCAGTCATGTTTTCTTCTGACTTATCGCCCGCACGAAGCTTCTCTAGAAGTTCATAAGCGTACATGCCGTCACGAATACGATCGACGTGTTCATCACGTAAATCACGAAGACCTGTTACTTGCTCATCAAAAGAACGTGTCGCGATAATACCCATTACGTAAGGGATCTTAATTGCGTAATCGGTATGCATCGTTTCCTGGTTAGGAACACCAAATAACGTAAATGCGGCAGGTGCAGGTTCAGTGTGCCACTCTGCTTCAATTGCAGCGAGTTTCACTTTTTGAACTTCACCAAGCTCGTAGCCAGATTCGTCACCAAGAACGATGGTAGATAAGATAGCTGCAATACCGAAAGAAGCAGCAATAGCAAACGAACGACGAGCAAACGCAATGTCACGACCTTTTAATAGGTAGTATGAACTGATGCCTAGAATAAACATTGCGCCACAAGTGTAACCAGAAGCAACCGTATGCACGAACTTAACCTGAGCAACTGGGTTTAGTACAACCTCAGAGAAGCTCACCATTTCCATTCGCATGGTTTCGAAGTTGAAATCTGCGCCTACTGGGTTTTGCATCCAGCCGTTTGCGATAAGAATCCAAAGAGCAGAGAAGTTAGAGCCTAGTGCCAC
Source organism: Vibrio sp. 1249-1 (assembly GCF_033340495.1). NCBI lineage: Bacteria > Pseudomonadati > Pseudomonadota > Gammaproteobacteria > Vibrionales > Vibrionaceae > Vibrio > Vibrio sp. 1249-1. Next base: position 120,612 of record NZ_JAWOWJ010000002.1, on the reverse strand, counting down.
AAGCCAGGTAACCGCTAAGTGTTGGCGTTTAGATAGACGATCCCACCCGAAGAAGAATAGACCAACAAAAGTTGACTCCAGGAAGAATGCGACAAGTGCTTCGATCGCTAGCGGTGCACCGAAGATATCACCTACATAGTGGGAGTAGTAAGACCAGTTCGTACCAAACTGGAACTCCATGGTAAGGCCTGTCGCCACACCAAGTGCAAAGTTAATACCGAATAGCTTACCCCAGAACTTGGTCATGTCCTTATAGATTTGCTTGTTCGTCATTACGTACATCGATTCCATAATGGCCAGAAGGAAGGCCATACCAAGGGTCAATGGTACGAATAGGAAGTGATACATCGCTGTCAGTGCAAACTGCAACCGCGATAGATCAACTACGTCAATCATGGTAACTCCTATGTGTCGGCTGAATGACACTCTCTACATATTGCAATCCATATTCAGGTGTTATTTACACTTGAAAAATGTTGAATTATCACAACTCATTGTTGCAAAAATGTGCTTCATTGGTTAGTTAATTGTTAAGCATCAGCTAATATAGCTGGGGCTAATATTACTTGTAAAAACAGATTGTTTCAAAAGGTTTATAGCCGTAACGCGCTTTGATATACATCAATGTTTATGCGCGGAATTTGCACAAAAATCCATCACATTGATCTAGATCAACCAGTATTGGATACGGATGTTAAGAGAGAGTAATCAGGAGAGAAATTAACCAGTTGCAAGCAAACATCGAGTTAACAATCAATGCTTTTTACTTACTAAACCAGTATGAGAAAAAATTCAAAAAAATGTGAGTTTGGTCAACTTTAATGAAGCGCTGGGCAACAAAGGCCCAGCGAGGGAATCTTATTTTTCAATTCCGAAATGCAAATACGCACGATCTGTCGCGATTCTTCCACGCGGAGTGCGTTGTAAATAACCTTGCTGAATAAGATAAGGCTCAAGAACGTCTTCAATAGTGTCCTTTTCTTCACCTATTGCCGCTGCCATGTTGTCGAGCCCGACCGGACCACCACCAAATTTTTCCATAATCGCGAGTAGTAGCTTACGGTCCATGTAATCGAAGCCTTCCGCGTCCACATCAAGCATATTCAACGCCTTATCGGCAACATCGGCGCAAATGTGACCATTGCCTTTTACTTCCGCATAATCACGAACACGGCGTAGCAAACGGTTAGCAATACGTGGTGTGCCACGCGCACGTCTTGCCACTTCCAATGCACCTTCAGGTTCCATTGATAAACCTAAACAATCCGCGCTTCGCTGCACGATATCTTGGAGGTCTTTTATCTTATAAAACTCAAGGCGCTGAGTAATACCAAAGCGGTCGCGCAATGGTGACGTCAAAGAGCCCGCTCGGGTCGTCGCACCAATTAACGTAAACGGTGGTAAATCGATCTTAATAGAACGAGCGGCCGGACCTTCACCGATCATAATATCCAGTTGATAATCTTCCATCGCCGGATATAGCACCTCTTCAACCATCGGACTCAAGCGGTGAATCTCATCGATGAACAACACATCGTTTTCTTCAAGGTTGGTTAACAGCGCGGCCAAATCGCCTGCTTTCTCAAGTACAGGGCCTGAAGTAGTGCGAATGTTCACTTCCATTTCATTGGCAACGATATTCGCAAGTGTGGTTTTACCCAAACCTGGGGGACCAAAAATCAAAAGGTGATCAAGTGCTTCGCTACGTAACTGAGCAGCTTTAATGAAGATCTCCATTTGGTCACGGACATGGTCCTGACCTTGGTAATCCGCTAATTTTTTTGGCCGAATAGCACGATCAATGACATCTTCATCACGAAAGGCAGGGTTTTCTGGCGCGATTAAACGATCGGCTTCAATCATCTTTTTACCTTGAAAAATGGTTACCTGAGAGAATAATGCCGCTCGTTTAACAGCAAGTGGCATATTTCTATATCTCGTCATCCTGTACAGCGACGAAGGAGCGTGATACAGGATCTTCTATCCGAGCGATTTATGGTCAAATTGTTTCATTAACCGCTCAGCGTGCTGCTATTAGATTCCCAGTCTCGCCAGGCTCGCTGGAATGACACAAAAAAACATCGTTAAGCGATTGGCATTAACCTTAGAGAATGAGTTATCTTGAACAAATATTCACTGTGCAACCAGCGTTACACCATTGATTTTAGAGCTTCACGGATCATTTGCTCACTGCTCATGTCCGGTTTAGCGATCTGAGATACCACTTTCGACGCTTGAGTCGGCTTGTAACCTAGAGCTAGAAGCGCACTGATTGCCTCTTCTTCTGCGTTGTTGGATGTTGCACCAGAATCCGCAGGAGCAGCATCCGTAAATGGCGTAAATAGATCGCCAGCGCCCCACCCTTTCAAGCGGTCTTTCATTTCAACAACCAATCGCTCTGCGGTTTTCTTGCCAACGCCTGGAAGCTTAACCAGCGTAGAAACGTCTTCATGTTCCACACAAGTAACAAATTGCGTTGCTGTCATACCAGAGAGAATACCAAGACCGAGTTTAGGACCAACGCCATTGGCTTTGATCACTTCACGGAAAAGTGCTCGTTCTTTTACTGTGTTGAAACCGTATAGCAATTGCGCATCCTCACGGACAACAAAGTGAGTATAAATAATGGCTTCTTCGCCAACATTTGGCAGTTCGTAAAAACAGCTCATTGGCATCTGGACTTCATAACCAATGCCATTAACTTCAATTAATACTTCAGGTGGTTGTTTTTCAATCAGTATGCCACGAAGACGTCCAATCACTATAAATACTCTTTGGAAATGAATTTGCGACAGGATAATAAAGAACTGGATAGACATCCAGTTAATTTTAACGGTAGCGCCCTTTTCTGGCACTGGTTGCTTTGCCCGCTAACGCAACGAGAGTCTTGTTAGTATTGGCATGACAAATCGCCACACCCAAAGCATCGGCTGCATCCGCTTGAGGCTTGGCGGGCAATTTAAGCATCTGCTGAACCATATGCTGAACTTGCGCTTTGTCCGCGCCACCAGTGCCGACGACAGCTTGCTTAATAAGACGAGCCGCGTATTCAAATACCGGCAACTCCGCATTCACCGCAGCAACAATTGCACTGCCACGAGCTTGGCCAAGTTTTAGCGCTGAATCCGCGTTTTTGGCCATAAACACTTGCTCGATCGCGAAAACGTCCGGTTGAAACTGGGTAATGATTTCCGTGACGCCTGCATAAATCTGTTTAAGCCGACCCGGAAGTTCTTTTTCTGAAGTACGAATGCAGCCACTACCAAGGTATTGCAAGTGGCGTCCATTTTGACGAATGACCCCATAGCCGGTAATGCGCGAACCTGGGTCAATGCCCAAAATAATTGACATGAATGTTCCTAAAAATGAGGCCTAATTCGGCCTCAGTCTTTTTATTATTACTTGCTAACTTCGGAGCAAATACCGCTACCGACACCTTGAGTTTAATCTAGCGTAGCCGCAACGTCGTCAGAGATATCACCATTGTGATAAACCTCTTGAACGTCGTCCAGATCTTCCAAAGCGTCAATCAAACGAAGTAGTTTTGGCGCAGTATCCGCGTCCAAATCTGCTTTCGTAGATGGGATCAGCGACACCTCAGCGTTCTCTGCCTCAAACCCTGCGGCATCAAGAGCATCTTTTACGAGTCCAAAATCGCCTGGGGCCGTGTAGACATCAATCGAGCCATCTTCTGCCGTTTCAATGTCATCAGCACCACTTTCTAATGCTACTTCCATTACCCCATCTTCATCTAAACCTGGGCCATATGAAATCACGCCTTTCTTGTCGAAAAGATAGTTGACGCTACCATCCGTCCCCAGATTACCGCCTGACTTTGAGAATGCATGACGTACGCCAGATACCGTACGATTTCGGTTATCCGTCATACATTCGACCATGACCGCCGTACCACCTGGACCATAACCTTCATAGATCACGGTTTCCATGTTGTCGTCGCCTTCACCACCAGCACCTCGGCTGACAGCGCGGTTGACAGTGTCACGTGTCATGTTGTTAGACAGTGCTTTATCAATTGCTGCTCGCAAACGTGGGTTATTTTCTGGCTCACCGCCCCCCTCTTTTGCCGCAACAACGATTTCACGAATTAATTTAGTAAAGATTTTGCCGCGCTTCGCATCTTGCGCTGCTTTACGGTGACGAATATTCGCCCATTTACTATGACCAGCCATAATTCACCTTTTAATGTATTTTGACGCTTAATAACAAAACATGTTCTAAAAAGCGTTGCTTGGGAAATTGCTTTGGAAGTTTCTTGGGTTTATTTAAACAAAAACTCCCGCAGTTGCGGGAGTTTTCTTCAAATGTTGTGCGCTTATTCTGCGTCTTTTTCTTTCGCTGCAGTTACTGCGATTGCTAGCTCTTCTAGCGCTGCTGGGTTCGCAATACTTGGTGCGTCTGTTAGTAGACACGCCGCTGCTGTTGTTTTAGGGAACGCGATAACATCACGGATGTTCTCTGTGCCACATAGCAGCATTACTAGACGGTCTAGACCAAATGCAAGACCAGCATGTGGAGGCGTACCGAATTTCAGCGCATCAAGCAGGAAGCCGAACTTAAGCTGTTGCTCTTCAGGTGTGATACCTAGAATATCAAATACGGCTTCTTGCATATCTGCGTTGTGGATACGAACAGAGCCGCCGCCCACTTCGTAGCCATTTAGAACCATATCGTAAGCGTTAGAATTTGCCGCAGCAGGGTTTGCTTTTAGCTCTTCCGCAGTCACACCTAGAGGCGATGTGAATGGGTGGTGCATCGCGTGTAGGTTGCCTTCGTCATCTTCTTCGAACATCGGGAAGTCAACCACCCATAATGGAGCCCAAGCAGATTCATCCGTTAGCTCTAGGTCTTTACCTAGTTTCAAACGTAGCGCACCCATTGCTTCTGCAACGATACCCGCTTTATCAGCGCCAAATAGGATAATGTCACCAGATTCCGCTTGAGTACGATCTAGAATGCCGTTGATCACGTCTTCATTTAGGAACTTAGCGACTGGAGATTGGATACCTTCCATGCCCGCTGCACGGTCATTAACCTTCATCCAAGCTAGACCTTTCGCACCGTAGATGCCAACGAATTCACCGTAGCCATCAATTTGCTTACGAGTCAAAGATGCACCACCTGGAACGCGAATAACGGCAACGCGGCCTTTTTCGTCGTTTGCTGGACCTGAGAATACTTTGAACTCAACATCTTTCACTAGGTCAGCAACGTCTACTAGTTCCAGTGGGTTACGTAGGTCTGGCTTGTCCGAACCGAAACGACGAATCGCTTCGCTGAACGGCATTACTGGGAATTCACCTAGGTCAACATTTAGTAGCTCTTGCCACATTTCACGAACCATTTTCTCAGTCGTTGCACGAACTTGGTCAGCCGTCATGAATGACGTTTCGATATCGATCTGAGTGAATTCTGGTTGACGGTCAGCACGCAAGTCTTCATCACGGAAACACTTAACGATTTGGTAGTAACGGTCAAAACCAGACATCATTAGAAGCTGTTTGAATAGCTGTGGAGACTGAGGAAGCGCGTAGAAGCTGCCTTTGTGAACACGGCTAGGTACTAGGTAGTCACGAGCGCCTTCTGGAGTCGCTTTTGTTAGGACTGGTGTTTCGATGTCTAGGAAACCGTTGTCATCTAGGAAACGACGAACAAAGCTAGACGCTTTAGCTCGTAGCTTGATGCGGTCGCTCATTTCTGGACGACGTAGATCTAGGTAACGGTACTTCAAGCGCTGCTCTTCAGAGTTCTTTTGGTTGAAGTCTAGAGGCAGAACATCAGAACGGTTGATGATTTCAAGACCTTTCGCAAGGATCTCAACTTCACCTGTTGCCATGTCTTTGTTTGCTTGGCTCTCTGGGCGAACGCGCACTTCACCCGTTAGTTTGATACAGAATTCATTACGAAGTGTGTTCGCCACTTCATACGCATCCGCCATATCTGGATCAACAACTACCTGAACGATACCTTCGCGATCTCGCATATCAATAAAAATAAGACCGCCTAAATCACGACGACGGTTAACCCAGCCGCAAAGTTCTACAGTTTGTCCTGCAAGGGACTTGTTCAGGTGACCACAGTAATGGGTACGCATAATGAAATTCCCAATCTCTCAAATGTTGTTAACTACGCTCTGTCAGCCTCATTGCTAAGCAGAGTAAAGATTCAGTTATACGCTGAATGTCCACGAAAATCGACTACTCAACATACAATTACGTGTGTTTTATCATTCACTGGTGCTTTTTAGTACAACAAATGTTCAAAAGCGCACCAAAGCGAAAAAATTGGGGAGGATTATAGCGTGAAATTACCTATTTCAGCAAAACTCTCGTAAAGTATTCACACGAGTAGCAAGCAGTAAAGAATAATGGATAACTTACCTCTTCGACTTGGATTGACGATGTGGTCGCACAATCAATGGCAACAAAGTTTTTACGGCAGCGGGACAAAGCCCGCTGAACGTTTAGAAAGGTATGCGCAAGTGTTTCATACCGTGGAAGGCAACACGACATTTTATGCCACACCGACGCTCAATACAGTGCAAAACTGGAGAGCCGCAACCCACGATGATTTTCGCTTTACTTTCAAACTTCCTAAAGCCATCACTCATGAGCAAATGCTAAGAGGTTGCAGCGAACAACTGAGAGACTTCATGAAAGTCATGGAGCCTTTGCATGACCGTGTGGGCCAATGGACAATTCAATTACCAGCCGCATTTGGTCCTGAGCACCTTGATCGGCTGAAAAAGTTCTGTGCGAACTTTCCACCTAACTTCCCTCTCGGTGTTGAGGTTCGCCATATGGCATTTTTCTCCAAAGGCGAAGAAGAGCGAGCACTTAACCAATGGTTAGTAGAGAATAATATTGACCGCATTATTATGGATAGCCGCCCAGTCTTTGCCGCTAAGCCCGACAATGAGGCGATTATTGATGCACAAATGAAAAAACCACGAGTCCCTGTTCACGCCATTGCTACCGCTTCACACCCTTTGATTCGCTTTATTGGTCATCCAGAAGAACAGCAAAATTACGAGTTTTTTAAACCATGGCTCAACAAGTTGCCACAATGGATTGCCGAAGGTAAACAGCCATATGTCATGATCCATACCGCAGACAATATAATTGCGCCAGAGTTGGCCGCAAACCTATATAAAGACATACAAAAGCGTATCACACTCCCTGAGTTATCACCTTTCCCAGCTGACGATGGCAACTCGCAGTTACAGATGTTCTAACGCAACACATGACAGAGGCGCGAAATTCCCATAAAATACGCGCCTTTTTTGGTGCCTGACATTTTCAGGCGGCTTGTATGCAGAGACTTAGTTATGAACCCTAAGAGCAATCCAGATACTATTTTTTCGGCTCCAATCGATAAAATTGGGGATTTCACGTTCGATGAACGCGTAGCGGAAGTATTTCCTGACATGATTCAACGATCGGTACCGGGTTACAGCAATATCATTTCTGCAATCGGTATGCTGGCAGAGCGTTTTGTAAAACCTCACTCAAACATCTATGACCTTGGCTGTTCTTTGGGTGCTGCAACATTGTCTATGCGTCGCCATATCAAACAAGAAGGTTGCCAAATCATCGCAGTGGACAACTCTCCTGCGATGGTTGAGCGTTGTAAACTTCACGTCAACGCTTACCGCAGTGACACTCCTGTGGATGTAGTAGAAGCAGACATTCGCAATATCGAAATTGAAAACGCGTCAGTGGTGGTGTTGAACTTCACTTTGCAATTCCTCTCTCCAGAAGATCGTTACTCCTTGCTCGAGAAAATTTACGCAGGCCTGCGTCCAGGCGGCATTTTGATTCTATCGGAGAAGTTCGTCTTCGAAGATGAAGTTTCGAACGAACTGTTAATTGACCTTCACCACGACTTTAAACGTGCGAATGGTTATAGCGAACTAGAAATCAGCCAAAAGCGCAGCGCGATAGAAAACGTAATGCGCCCAGATTCAAAGAAAGAACATAAAGAGCGTTTCGCTAAAATTGGCTTTTCTAGCTACGATGTTTGGTTCCAATGCTTTAACTTCGGCTCCATGTTCGCGATTAAATAGACCATGCATACAAAGCCTGAACCATACCGATTTCGGCTTTTGTTAATAATTTATACCCATCAACTCAGCGATTAACTAACTATGTTTAACTTTGCAAATTTCTACCAATTGATTGCCCAAGACACCCGTCTTCAACCTTGGCTTAATGTGCTTCCACAACAGCTAACGGATTGGCAAAATGCAGAGCACGGTGACTTTGGTCGCTGGTTGAAAGCCCTGAACAAAATCCCAGCGGGTAGACCGGACAACATCAACATTGTTGATTCTGTCACGATTTCAAACAATGAGCCCATGCCTCAAGGGGAACTTAAAAAGCTAGAAAGCTTACTTCGTACATTCCATCCTTGGCGCAAAGGCCCATACAACGTACACGGCATCCATATTGATACTGAGTGGCGCAGTGATTGGAAATGGGACCGCGTGCTTCCGCATATTTCACCATTAAAAAATCGCAGCGTACTCGATGTAGGTTGTGGTAACGGCTACCACATGTGGCGCATGCTAGGCGAAGGTGCACGCTTAACTGTCGGTATCGATCCATCTCACCTGTTTCTAATTCAGTTCGAAGCAATTCGTAAACTAATGGGCGATGACCAACGTGCACACCTATTGCCATTGGGTATTGAACAACTACCTAAGTTAGAAGCGTTCGATACGGTATTCAGCATGGGCGTGCTTTACCATCGCCGCTCGCCTCTCGATCATTTAGTGCAACTAAAAGATCAATTGGTATCTGGTGGTGAACTCGTATTGGAAACACTCGTGATTGAAGGTGATGAGAATGCAGTACTGGTCCCGACTTCTCGTTACGCGCAAATGCGTAATGTCTATTTCTTCCCTTCAGCAAAAGCCCTAAAAGTGTGGTTAGAATTGGTCGGTTTTGAAGATGTTCGTATCGTTGATGAAAACATCACATCCGTAGATGAACAACGTACCACAGATTGGATGACGCATAACTCTCTACCTGACTACTTAGATCCGAACGACCCAAGCAAGACTGTAGAAGGCTACCCTGCCCCTCGCCGCGCGGTTCTTGTCGCTCGCAAATCATAATTCGCTGAGATTCCTGACATTGTCTTAACTCATTTTACGAGTTAAGACATTACCCTCTTTCCTCGTAATGAGCGAGTTTGATTTTTGAATCCATTTTTCACGTCAAAATATAAGCACGCTCTAAATAAGGATGCGCTTTTATGTCCTTGATTTTTGGCTTTTCATCACTATTCCTCAAACAATAAGTAATAGAGAAACATTCTTACTTGTGAGGCTTTATCGATATAAGCTAAACTCCTAAAAAATAAACAACTTAATCCAATCCCAAGGTTTTCAATGTTATTACGATTGACCCCGATTGTTGCCATCGCCTTACTATCTGGATGCTCACTAACCAAAGGCGAACAGTACCACCAAGAAACGTTAGCGGCGATTCAAAATTCAGAAGCGAATGTCAATAATCGCATTACCAACCTAGAGCTACAGCTCAGCAACCAATCGGACTATATCGACAGCCTTGAAGAACAAGTCGATAAACTACAGGTTGAACTTCTTACATTTCGCGATGAAGCAATGGCAGAAGTAAAAAAACCGAAAGAGCCGATTATTGTCCAATCTCCCGCTCCTGTGGAACCAACCCCAACTCACGATATTGTCCTTGGCTCTATCGAAAAGGTCACTGTAGAGTCGATTAAGCAAACTTTTGATGCACGTATCGACACTGGTGCCGCGACGTCGTCTTTAAATGCCGTTGATATTGAAGAGTTCGAAAGAAATGGCAAAAAATGGGTCCGATTCCACTTAGCAGACACCAGTAAATCCGAAGAAGAGAAAAGTACTTGGATCGAAGCTCCTGTCATTCGCTACGTCAAAATCCGCCAGGTTACCAGTGAAGAGTTAGAACGCCGCGCTGTGGTAGAACTTTGGGTGCGCGTTGGAAAAATTCATGAAAAAGCGCAATTTACGTTGGCAGATCGCTCACATATGAACCATCCTATTTTACTGGGTAGAGAATTTATGCGCGACATAGCACTTGTCGATGTAAGTCGTACCTATATCCAAACGGACGAAGATAAAAAATAATAAGGTAGATTATGACGTCAAAAATACCGTTTTACCTTTCTATCATCTTATTGGTGATTGCGGGCATTGCTCTGAGTGTTTTCAGACATGAAAACTACGGCGTGCCTTGGACGCCAGGCGAAACTCGCCAGGTATGGGATGTAGAAGCTCGTATTGAGTTCAATGCTAACGGCAACGAAGTAAAAGCGTCACTTGCAGCACCTCATACACAAAGTGGTTACACACTTATCGGTGAATCTGCTTCCTCATCAGGTTATGGCGTTTCCTACATCAATGACGATTCAGGCCGTCGTGCAGAATGGTCAATTCGCCAAGCTCAAGGGCCACAAACCATATACTACAAAGCCCAGTTCTTAGTAGACCCTCAGGCTAAAGTCACTCCTTTACCGCCAACGGAAGACATTACGCCACCAACGCTATCAGCACCACAAGCAGCAGCGGCAAATGCCCTTATCGAACGTGCGATGAGTCGCTCAGCCGATAATGTGACGTTTACTCGTGAGCTTATCAAAGCGCTTAATGACCCAGATAGCCAAAACTCGTCGCTACTACTGAACGATTTCAGCCGTACTGATGCACTGCATAATATTTTGCTTACCGCAGGTATACAAAGCAAAACCGTCGGTGTTATCGAACTAGAAGATGGTCGTCGACGCCAAACAATTCAACCAATGGTTCAGGTTTGGTCAGGTAAAGATTGGGTACTGTTTTCGCCAAAATCCGAACAAAAAGCAGTGAAACCCAACTTGTTAGTGTGGGATGAATCAAACGTATCCTTACTTGACCTTGTTGGTGGTAAAAATAGCCAAGTGCATTTCTCGATGATTAAGCAAGAAATGACACCACAACAAGCTACAAACAACAAAATAGAAGCAGATGGATTACTGAATATTTCAATTCATAGCCTACCTTTGGAAGAGCAAGCGATGTTCAAAACCATCATGCTCATCCCTATTGGTGCTCTGATCGTTGTGTTCTTGCGTGTGATTATCGGCCTGAAAACATCCGGTACCTTCATGCCTGTGTTGATTGCCGTTGCTTTTGTTCAAACTCAACTATTAACGGGTATTGTCGGTTTCTTGCTAATTGTAGGTACAGGCCTGATTATTCGAAGCTATTTGTCTAGGTTGAACTTATTGCTGGTAGCAAGGATATCTGCGGTCATTATTACCGTTATCATGATCATCTCGGTGTTCACCGTTGTTGCATTTAAGATGGGCTTAACGGAAGGCCTAACAATTACCTTCTTCCCTATGATCATCTTGTCTTGGACGATTGAACGTATGTCAATCCTATGGGAAGAAGAAGGTGCGAAGGAAGTTGCTCTGCAAGGTGGTGGTTCATTGCTGACAGCGGTATTAGTTTACCTTGCAATGACGAACTCATACATTCAACACTTAACCTTTAACTTCATTGGTCTACAGTTGATTGTTCTGGCCGGTATTCTATTACTAGGTACTTACACAGGTTACCGCCTCACTGAGCTACGACGCTTCAAACCACTAGCGGAGGACTAAACGATGTTCGAAAGTTTTACTTCGCCGTCTAAGCTTCGCCATAAAGGCATTATGGGGATGAACAAGCGTAACCACAGCTATATTGGCCGTTACAATGATCGTTCTAAATACCCACTTGTCGATGACAAGCTAAAGACCAAAATTATTGCACAGGCAGCAGGAGCAACAGTTCCTGCCCTGATCGGTGTCATTCATAACCAAGCTGAAGTTAAGACTATCCACAAAATGGTTGAGAACTGGCCTGGTTTTGTAATCAAACCTGCACAAGGTAGTGGCGGTAAAGGCATTCTGGTTGTTACGTCTCATAAAAACGGGGTATATACCAAACCCTCCGGCTCTACAATTGGTAGGGATGAGGTCGAGCGTCACATTAGTAATGCGCTTGCTGGCCTTTTCTCTCTTGGTGGTAAAAATGACGTTGCTGTGGTTGAAAACTTAATCAAGTTTGATGACTGTTTTGATGGCTTCAGTTATGAAGGCGTACCAGATGTTCGGATCATCGTATTTAAAGGTTATCCAGTTATGGCGATGATGCGCTGCTCTACAGCGGCTTCCGACGGCAAAGCAAACCTTCACCAAGGTGCGGTAGGAGTAGGCATTGACATCGCGACAGGTAAAGCCGTCAGAGCGGTGCAGTTCGATCATCCAGTGACTCATCACCCTGATACAGGTAAAGACCTTTCGACCCTTCAAGTACCGCATTGGGAGCGCTTGCTGGAGCTTGCGTCAAGTGCCTGGGAAATGACAGGTTTGGGATACATGGGTACGGATATGGTGCTGGATAAAGATGAAGGGCCTATGGTTTTAGAGCTTAACGCTCGCCCTGGTCTGGCAATCCAAATCGCTAATGGTGCAGGCTTGCTTCCTCGTTTGAAACACATAGAGAGCCTTGGCACACCTGCTGAGTATCCAAAACCGATTGAACGCGTCGCTTACGCGGCAGAGCAATTCGGTGTGAAGCCGTTGTTCTAACCCTCCGACATAATGTTCGTTATTACTCGCCAGTAATTGTCATGATTACTGGCGTTTTTGTTCCCGCATCCAAAAACCTTGCACTTGCTCTCCTTATTAAACACATCCTTCTCATATATAAGTTGAATCAATGATCGAGCTAACAAAATCAACATAGATCGTTTCTTTTCTACTTTGCCTTTTGAGTATGATGAGAGCTCCCCTTACTCAACTTGAGAGGTTGGGAAATGCTAATAAAAGAAACAAATAATGATGAACCAGAGCTTGAAGAACAAGAGAGCTTAGACCAACACCTACAACGCTTGTCTGAGCTTTCTGTCCAAGCACTTGAAGAACTTGCTGAAATGATCGAAGTCAGGGACGATATTCCAGAGGAATAAACGTCGCTTCCTCATTAAGTTCCGCTAATAAGCCGAGACTGCCGTCCTACAGTCTCGGCTTGTCTTATGTTGTTCGAAGCCTACCTCGTAAATAGATACAAAAACGCCCGCGTTCATTGCGGGCGTTTTGTTAGATTCGAAGTTTACGATTCAAACTCTTCAATCATCTCTTGTGCTTCAGTCTTAGGCTTATCCGTTTGACCAAAACCACGCAAGCCAACCACGTGTACGTGTTCGTGATCTTTAAACACCTTACGCACCAGTTTGTAGGTCGTACCTTTCTCTGGGCTGATGTTTTCAGGCGCCGCGATAAGAAGCTGCATATCCAGACGGTCACACAATTCGAACAATGTCGCGATCGATTTCGCATCCAGACGCGCGGCTTCATCCAAGAAGAGCAGACGACAAGGCACAATGTCTTTGCTGCGTAGACGACGAGACTCTTCTTCCCAGCTTTGAACAACCATAAGAAGGATTGACTGACCGGTACCGATCGCTTCACCTGTTGATAGCGCGCCAGACTCAGCCTGTAGCCAACCATCTGTACCACGGTTCACTTCTACACTTAGCTCTAGGTAGTTACGGTAATCCAGTAGCTCTTCACCCAGAACTTGAGGTGAACGTTGACCCATATCGATGTGTGGGTTCACGCGTTGGAACAGTTTCGCCATTGCTTCAGAGAAGGTAAAGCGAGTCGATTCAAACAGGTCTTTATGCTGCTCTTGTTGTGTCGCTAGGCCGTTCAGTAGCACTTCGTGACTTTCGCGGATCTTCACGTTTAGACGTACGCCCTTCACCTGACCGAACGAAATATTCGACAGGCCTTGGTTCAGCATACGAATACGATTTTGCTCACGCTGAATCGTCTTCTTAATGATGCTCGCTACTGACTCAGAGCTGATCGCTAAGCGGTTTTCACGTTGGGTTAGCTCTTCCGTTAGACGCGCTAGCTCAACTTCCATCTCTTCGATCGCTTCAACTGGATCATCAGTACGGATGATATCCTGACGAATGCGCTCGCGAAGATGTTGGTAAACCGCGATGTAGAACAGAACTTTACGCTCTGGACGTGCATTGTCTTCTGATAGACGCAGCGCATCACGCAGGTCGTCATTGTTCGCAACCGCGAGACGCAGCGCACCCAGTGATTTATCCGACATTGAACGCAGTTCATCCGCTGACATATAAGCCAGTTCACGCTTGTGTAGACGACGCTCAACATCGTTCTCACGCGCCAGACGAAGTACTGAACACCAGCCAGCTTTCGCTGCAACCACGAACGTACGTAGCTCAACGTATTCTTTCTGAACTTTCTTCAGACGTTTCGCCAAGCCTTTCATCTCTAGTTCAGTAGAGGTGATCGTGCGCTCGTATTCGCTCTTACGACTGCGAGACGTGTGTAGACGCTCGTGCAGTTCGTCACGACGACGCATTGCACGTTCTTCCGCACCTTCGTCCGCATTAACACCAAACTCTTGAAGTTCTTGTTTGAACTCTTGAACCGTTTCCAGTTTCGCTTGGTGTGAACTCTTCAATGATGCCAATACTTGGTTGTATTGGTTCATTTGACCCTGCGATTGCTTCAACTCTTCACGAGAGCGAGTACGCATTTGTTCAGCTTGAACCAGTTTAGCTTTTAGCTGCTCACTCAGTTCGCTACTCTTGTTCAGTAGGTCTACTGAATCTGAGTAAGCGAAGTAGTGACGACGTTCAACGAGATCCGAGAGTGCAAAGATTTGCTTCTTAAGATCTTGTAGCCGCTCGTCTGCCGCTTTGTATTCTGCTTCTAGTGCATCGAATTGCTCTGGGTCAGCATCAAGCGCAGACGCAATATTCTCTAATTGCGTGACGGCTTTTGCATGGTTGTTTAAGAAGTTTTTTGCCTCTGCAAGATGAGCGATTTTCTCTTCTAGCTCATCAAAACGCGCTTGCAATGACTCATCTTCAACAAGCACCATGTGTGACGCTAGCTTGTCCAGAGAAGACAACGCTTGCTTGCTGGTTTGAAGCTGAGAACGTTGTTGTTGCTCTTTCACATCCAGATCCGCCAACACGCGAGCAATTTGGTTACGCTTATCACGAATAGTTGCCAGTGCTTGTTCTGGATCGGCGTCAAAAGCAACCTGAATGTGGTTAGACACAAATAGGTTAAACGCTTGGTACAAGCGCTGCATTTTCTGAGAATCAAACGCCGCTTTTGCGTGTTTCTCTACCACTTCTTCTCGTTCGTTACGCAGCAACTCTAGACGCTGCTCACGTGCCGCACGGCCAAACAATGGGATCTCAGGCAAGCGGGAGTAACGCATTTGGCGATCGTTCATACGAACGCAAACCGCGCCCTCTAACTCTTCTGCATCGAACGAGCTGTCATCAAAGGCATCGATGTCACCTTCAATGATGTACAAGTCTTCTGGACAGTCGTCTAGCTCTACCAGTTTCTCTTCGATGCCTGACAAGTCAGAAACAACGATAGCGTGACGAGCCGGACCGTACATCGCACTGAAGTAAGGCGCGTCATCAATCGTGATGTCATCGTAGATCTCAGACAGCAATACACCGCCCAGCGTATCTGCCAAACCTTTCAGGCGAGGGTCATTTGAACCACCAGGAGAAGCAAGACGCTCAATCTCAGCGTCTAGCTGGCTACGGCGCTCAGCAAGCTTATCTTTAGCTAAAGACAGCTCCCTTTCTTGTTCAAGGACAACTTGCATGTGGTTCATTACCGCATGGCGATCCTCAAGCTCTTCACCGCTCTGCTCTCTCAGTTTCTCTAGCGCATCGTTCGCCGCAATCCAAGCTGGTGCTATTGCTTCAAGCTTACTGATTTCTGCCGCCGCGTTTTGCTCTAGACGGCGCTGTTCACCACGCTGATCACGAACTTCTTCTTGAGCTATCTCTAGTGATTCGATTTGCGTCGCATGACGTTCACGTTCTTGTTCAAACGTAACCTCATCGGTTAGTTCAACGTGATATTGCTTTTTGTATTCAGCAACCAGTTCACGTGCTTGACGCTGCTGGTTAAGGCTGCGTTCGAGATCACGGTGTTGTGCTCGCCATTGCTGTTCGTTTTGTGCGATTTGTTGTGACTCACGCGCTTTCGCGATTGCAGTTTTCGCATGTTCAGACGCGTCTTTGCGCTCAACTTGACCAACGATGCTTTGTACCAGTTTAAGCGCGGTTTCAAACTGCTCTGCCGCTGCAGAAGACATGTCCAGCTTGTGCTTAACCGATAGCAACGCATTGGTGTTTTCTGATTCTTTGCTCTTAAGCTCAGAGACAAGCGCTTGAGCCGATTCCGCCGTTAGGCTGTCATCGCCAAGTAGCTGCTTCGCTTTCTCCAGAGCTTGAACCGCTTGTTGATATTGAAGGGCACGAGTTTGCTGAACGTCAAGAGCTTGCTGGTAATCAGCAAGTTGCGTCTTAAGGCTATCCACCTCTTCTTCTGCAACGGTAGCTTGCTCTTCAGCCATCATCACGCGTTCTTGCGCTTCTTCGACTACCATCATTTGTTCTTCAAGACGCTCGCTCAGCTCTTCAAGATCTTCTTGGTAGCGTTCGATCTTCTCTTGCTGACGCAGCGCGTTTTGCACCAGTTGCAAGTGATCAGAAGCCGCTTGGTAGTCTTGCTCTAAAGAAGATTCTGACTCGATCAGCAGTTCCAGCTCTTCTTGAACGCGGTTAAGCAGATTGTTTTGCTCAATCAAGGTCTCGCGAGAACCAAATAACTCTGAACGCAAAGACAATGTCTGTTCTAGTTTTTTACGGCGCTCGTTGGCATGGCGCATATAGTCCGCGGCCACGTAGTTGGTCGACTCTGTAATCAAGTGTTTGAACAAGTCACGATCTGCTTGCGTGGTTTTGATCGCTTCTAGCGTCATGCGGTTTTCACGCAGTGCCGATTCCATATCTTGGAACGCTTTCTTCACGCCGCCGTTTTGTGGCAGAAGGTAGTCACGAAGCGAGCGCGTGATTGCACTTGAGATACCACCGTAAAGCGATGCTTCGATCAGGCGGTAGAATTTAGAACGGTCACCAGAGTTACGCAGTTTCTTCGGAATCACACCGAATTCGAACATCTGCGAGTGGTAATCCACGATAGAAGAGAAGGCTTTAAATTGAACGCCTTCAAATTCTGCGATCGATTCTTTTACTTCATTGATTTGACGTACACGAGCTTGAGTCGCAGATACGCTTTCAATCAAGATATCCGTTGGTTTCACATGGCTTGGAAGACCTTGGATAACAAACGGTTTGATGTCTACTTTCTTATCACGACCCGCTACTTGCTGCAGTTTTACTGCAAACAATAGGCGTTGGTTACGTGAGTTCACCACATCTAGCGCCGCATAACATGCGCCCGGCTGTAACTTACCGTACAGACCTTTGTCGCGAGACGATTGGCTGCTGCCTGCTTCTGTGGTGTTACGGAAGTGCAGTAGCGTTTGGTCAGGAATCAATGCGGTGATGAACGCCGCCATTGTGGTTGATTTACCGGCACCGTTACCACCTGATAGCGTGGTGACCAGACCATCGATGTCAAACGTACGGGCAAAGAAGCCGTTCCAGTTGACCATGGTCAGCGATTGGTATTTACCGCGTTCAATCATGCTCATGCTTCACCCTCTTCTGTTGTTTCTTCTTGGGCTTGGTCGTCTTGATCTTCTTCAGACAATAGGCTGCCTTGGCTTGGCTCTTTGGTGTGCACTACCGCTTCACCATCGCGGATCAGACGCAGTTGCGCTTCACGCATATCATCGCCAATACGTACATCGGCACCAAAACGGAATACTGCTTCACTGATGCTGAATTTACCGGTTTCACCGATATTGATGATCATGCCTAGGCGACGCAGACGACGAAGTGACGTACGTACTTTTTCAAACAGCTTCTCTTTATCAAGGTCAGAACCAGTCGCACGGTTCGTCACTAGCTTCATCAGCTTGTTTTCATCTGCTAGAGCAAGCAGTTCGTCGTACAGCTCTTGGTTAGTGAAGATGCCTTCGTGCGCAAGACGCTCTGGGCTTAGGTAAAGGAAACACAGTACCTTGCCCACCAACATGTCCAGTTCAGAAAGAACACTACGGCCAATCAGAGACGTTGAACGTGGACGAAGGTAGAAGAAACCTTCTGGCGCTTTCACCAATTCGGTGTTGTAGCGTTGGTAGAAAGAAGAAAGCTCAAGTTCGAAATCCGACAACAACGCGTGGTTGTCTAGATCTTCACTTGAGATATGACGCCCTGCTCGAAGCATGCTGTCTAGCGCTGGGAACAGAGGGTTAGAAATTGCTTTTGCCAGATTCTCTGACATGTATTCATTAGTATCGGTCGATGACATTCGCTTGTACCTTTGCCCCAAATTCGTTGATTGCTTTCCAGTCTGGCTGAGCAGCTTGGTAGTCGGATTCTGAGTAACCCAGACGTACTGCCTGATCAACGACAATGCGAGCTAAATCAAAGTGATGAGTGTATGGGTGTTGTGCAAGGTAATCTCGCAGTACCACGCTCAAGTCGATTGGCGTGCCTTGATCTTTATGCGCTTTCAGCATGTCACCAATTCGCTCAGCCAACTCATCATTGACTTGTTGAAACTCTTCGTATTCTACTTCCATCGGAACTTGACCCGTTACCTCGTCGTCACGCAGTACTAGGGCTTCATCACGAAGGTCAGAAAGCCTTTCCGCATCTGCATAAGTCAGATACCAAGGCGCATCGAAGTAATCTTTGACGGATTGACGCAGACGCGAACTAAACGCACGGTTCTTATCCATATCAATGGCAGTACGGATAAACTTGTGTACGTGTCGGTCGTAACCAATCCAAAGGTCAATCGCTTGCTGGCCCCAGCTTGTGATTCGGTCCAACTTCATTTGCAGACCAAATAAGGCTTCTTCGATGAACTCAAGCTCTGGATCGCCGTAAACAATTTCTTGAATATCTAGGATCTGAGTTTGCAGTTCATCACTGGCGGCTTGCAGCGTATCTTGAAGTTCACGCAACGTGCTCGATGTTTCTGACAGTAGCGCTTCACAGTTGTTGATCGCTTCACGCCAGTCTTTGTTAAGCAGATCAGCAATCTGTTGTTTTACAGACTGTTGCTGCTCATCCATCACACGTTGGTTAAGGTCGATTTGATCGAAGATCTCGCCTACAGAATATTTCAAAATCCCGTAAACGTTTTTCTTCCAGTGGCCCGGAGTGCCACCCTTTTGTGCCGCTTCAATCGCTTTTGCCATTTCATCCGCTACCATCGACAGCTGGATAGAAAGACGCAGTTTTGAGAACTCGCGATGACGCACGTAGTAGTCGGTAATTCCTATCGCTAATGGCGACAAGCGGTAAATGCTCGCTCCGTCAGTAATCTCACTGACAAAACGGCTCATAAGACGCTGCTTAACCATCTCGTTGATGGCATTGTTCGCACGGAAAGCCGAAGCTTCGCCGGTCTCATCAAAAAGTCGAGTGACGATGGCAAATGCGTCGTGCAATTCACCTTCACCCAATTCTTCATCGAACCTTTCATTACTTAGTACAGCGATGGCAATCAAAAATGCCAATCGCTCAGTGGTCAGGTTCAACGAGAAATCGTGCTGCTTAACCCAGCCAACCAACTCATCGATTGGTTGCTCTGCAGCATTGAGAGTCATCTCACTCATCGTTATTCCTGTTTATCGTTCTTCTTAGCCCACACGTGTATGTAGCGGCCTAATGAGAGGTATGGCTCTTGTCGACAAAGTTGTTTTTCTAGCGCCAACACATCTTCAAACTCGTAATCGCCCATGTATTGCATATTACCTATGTAATCACTGAAGGAACGAATACCAGATTTGCCACAAATACTAAAACCAGAATCTTCTATCCATTGATAGACCTCTTCGGGTTTTAGGCCTTTCTGTGGCTGTAGTTTAAATCTTTTCCGGTGAGGCATGCCGTCTAAAATATGAGGAATGTTGCCACAAACCACATTTTTATAGACTAAGCCGTGGTGGTTATAGAACATAACCGAAGCAATGCCCCCCGGCTTGACCTGTTCCAAAACGGTCTCGAGTGCGGTTTTCGGGTCGACCAACCACTCCATGACGGCATGAAACATGACAAGGTCCACCTGTGTTTCCATATGGTCACCAATGGATTGGACAGGTGAATGAATCAGGCGATACTGCTCAAGCAAACCGTTTTTTTCAATATCCTGCTTTGCTAGTTGCAGCATTTCCGAAGATAGATCACATAAAGCGACATGATGTCCGAGCTTAGCAAGCTTTTGCGACAATTGTGCTAACCCACCCCCCGCATCAAGGACTTGCAGGGCTTGATGGTCGGCGTCTAATTCACTTAGAATCTGTAGAAAATCTTCCCACACAATGATTTGGCGGATCTCCCCTTTATCGGAGCCGTAAATATTTTTTGCAAATTTGTGGGCGATATCGTCGAAATTGCGGTCTTCTGTCACTTCTGCTGAGTTATCATAACGGATTGTGCCGCTATTCTGTCACAAGGAAAGCAGGAATAAAGAGGGTTATCCTCATTTTTATTATCAATTGATGTTTTTTCGGACTATTTATGTATGTTTGAGCTGAAAAAAGTTATGTCAGCCTTGTTAATGCCCCTTCCGGCATTGCTAATCATAGGCTTGTTAGGTCTTGCTCTCATTAGTTTTACCACCAAACGTAAAACTGGCTGCTTTGTTGTTCTATTCTCTTTTGTCGGCATTTTTCTTGTTGCCTTCCAACCTGTTTCAACCAAGCTTCTTATGCCGTTAGAGCGAGAGCATAAAGCCTTTTTGCCAGTTTCTGGCACCATCGACTACGTGATGGTTTTAGGGAATGGTCATGTTATCGATGACGAAATTCCACCCACCTCGCAGTTAAGCCGTGCAGCATTAATGCGCTTAACTGAGGGCATTCGTATTTTAAGAATGTATCCAGGCGCGAAATTAATCTTATCCGGCTATGCTGGCGGATCTGAAATTAGCCACGCGCGAATGATGGCGAACGTTGCCCTTGCGTTGGGAGTCGCGAAATCCGATATCATTTTATTAGAAGATGCGAAAGATACGTGGGAAGAGGCGCGTCAAGCGGCTGCATTCGTTCAACAAAAGGAGATTGTGTTAGTCACTTCTGCGAGTCACATGAGCCGTGCATTGTATGAGTTCAACGCGGCAGGCATTAAACCAATCCCAGCCCCGACCAACTTCTTAGCTATTAGCGAAATCAGTCAACCTTGGGATAAATACTCACCTAAAGCGCGTTACTTAGAACAAACAGAGCTTTATTGGCATGAGTACTTGGGCAGTATTTGGCAAAGGTTGCGTGATACTGTCGGACAAACACCAATGGTTGAAGCAAACTAGTATTATCTTGAAGCCACAAAAAAGGAGAGCCGAAGCTCTCCTTTTTCTTTTTACGATTGAGTTATGCTCAAACTAGTCACCAGCAAACATATAGCCTTCGCCGTGTACCGTTACAAAAATCTGTGGGTTCTTAGGATCGAACTCCATTTTTGCGCGCATACGTCGAATAAGAACATCAATGGTGCGGTCATTCGGCGCATCCACTCGATGGCTGATCATGTTCAAAATACGCTCACGACTTAACACCTGGTTAGGATAAGACGATAATGCCACCAAAAGTTCATACTCTGCTTTAGTTAGTTTTACTGGCTCACCGTTGCGGCTAAGTGCGCGACGTTGAATGTCGAATGTCCACTCCCCAAAGCGCACAATGTGCTCTTCACTGATTTCATTCGCTTTCGAGCTGCCACTGCGCGCTGCTGAAATACGCCACAGCAAGTTTTTAACGCGAACTAACAGCTCTCTCAGTTCAAAAGGTTTTGTCACATAATCGTCAGCACCCATTTCTAGGCCTACGATTTTATCAATGCTATCCGTGCGTCCTGTTACTAATATGATACCAATATCCGATTGGCTACGTAACTCACGAGTAAGCATCAGGCCGTCTTCACCAGGCAGGTTAATATCCAGCATGATCAGGTCTACATCGCCCGCTTGCAAAACTTCACGCATTTCTGCGCCACTCTCTGCTTCGCTGACTTGGTAGCCCTCATTTTGGAAATATCCCGCAAGCTTACTACGAGTTACAACATCATCTTCTACGACTAATACGTGATAGCTCATTTACACCACTTTTCTGTCTTCTTATTATCCAAGACGTATTCTATTCATAACTAGTAACATTTCTAGTCATAGATACATTAAAACGCAAGATTTAGCGTTTTTATTGATTCAAAACAAGCTTGCCCATTGCTATTAATAAACGGTCATTTTTGACCATAAAACATAACAATTATAGTTACTGCTATTCATTTTAATTGATTACACTTAGGGGATATCCCTAATTGACTTTGTGATGCATGACTTGAAGCATCATTCAGGAGCCCAAAATGCAAGAAGTGAAAGCTTTTAATGAAAAACGCGCTGAAATTTACTGGTGGTTTTCGAGCTTGTTCGCAAAAGAACTAACAGAGAAAGAATTGGAAGCCTATCACAGTGTTGAAATTCGCAGTTTTCTCGCAGGTTTAGGTGAAAATGAGTCGCTGAAACCAGCTGTTGATAGCCTAGTTGATGCATTGAATCGGTTACAAGATCGTGAAGATGCACAACTAGAGCTTGCAGCTGACTTTTGTGAACTGTTTTTGAAGACAGAAAAATACGGCGCTCTTCCTTACGCATCCATGTACATTGGTGAATCAGGTTTACTGAATGACAAGCCAGCTGAGGAAATGGAAAAGTTGATGGCTGAATTTGGCGTTCAAGTAGACGAAAACCTAAAGGAACCTGCGGATCACTTAGCCGTTGAGCTCGACTTTCTCGGGAACATGATTATCCGCTCAAACGAGCTTGAACAAGAAAAACACATGGAAGAAGCCTTCGTTAAACAAAACGACTTTATCCAGCAACAATTGATGTCTTGGTTACCTCAGTTTTCAGACAAATGTAAAAAATTCGACGAATTTGGATTTTACTCGAGTGTCGCGAAACTATTAGTTGCATTTTGTAAACTAGACAGCGCCTACCTTCTTGGTGAATAATTGCCGCCTATTTTTAGGGAGCCTGCCTATCGGGCTTCCTGTATGCCTGAAAGTGACCAATTGTAAGTAACTTGGGTATAATATTCGTTTGCCTTAACTTAGCGCAAAGACGCTTGGTTATTTAGCAGTCAAAATGTGACTTCAAATACACAAATCTCTTGCTGAAAACATTGCTAGTCAGTCCACATAGGGCTAAAATGTGAGCGCAAACGATTAAATATGATTTATATGTAAACCGCTGAAATATAGCGGTTTTTGTGTTTTCTTAACAGGTTGATGGCAATTTCTCATCAGATAGAAAAAAAGATAAAATTCATCGACCGATGCTGCTACGTACCCTTTTGTCGCACTTGGATCAACCGCTGCCGAGACACTTAGCGCCAATTTTATATTGCTAGGTGTGAAACCATTAGAGCATCAGGTACATCCAATACGACATATTTCAGTAGCTCGATACAGGACACCATTTATGGCCACGATAAAAGACGTTGCTCGCTTAGCCGGCGTTTCCACTACGACAGTTTCGCACGTTATCAATAAAACGCGTTTCGTTGCAGAAGCAACGCAAGAAAAAGTAATGAAAGCCGTTGACGAGCTGAATTACGCGCCAAGTGCCGTTGCACGCAGCCTAAAATGCAACTCAACTCGTACGATTGGCATGTTAGTAACTCAATCAACTAACCTATTTTTCTCAGAAGTGATTGATGGCGTTGAGAGCTACTGTTACCGCCAAGGCTATACTCTGATTTTATGTAACACAGGCGGGATTTACGAAAAACAACGCGATTACATTCGTATGCTGGCTGAAAAGCGCGTTGATGGCATCCTAGTGATGTGTTCTGACTTAACCGAAGAACTAAAAGAGATGCTTGACCGTCATGCGGACATTCCTAAAGTGGTCATGGATTGGGGCCCAGAGAGCTCACAAGCAGACAAGATCATGGATAACTCAGAAGAAGGTGGCTACATTGCAACCAAACATCTGATTGATAATGGTCATACGGATATCGCTTGTCTAAGCGGTCATTTTGAAAAGCTTGCTTGCCAAGAGCGCATTGCAGGTTTCCGTCGCGCAATGAGCGAAGCGAACCTAGCTGTAAATGAAGACTGGATCCTTGAAGGTAACTTTGAATGTGATACGGCCGTATTAGTTGCAGATAAAATTACCGCAATGGACAAGCGCCCGACGGCGGTATTCTGTTTTAACGACACAATGGCTCTAGGCCTAATGAGCCGCTTGCAACAAAACGGGATCAAAATTCCTGAAGATATTTCAGTGATCGGCTACGACAACATCGAGCTTGCGGAATACTTCTCTCCACCGCTAACGACTATCCACCAACCTAAACGTCGTGTTGGTAAAAATGCATTCGAAATTCTACTTGAGCGTATCAAAGATAAAGAACACGAAAAACGAATTTTCGAGATGCAACCTGAGCTTGTAATTCGAAATACTGTGAAAAAAATGAACTAAATTTCACTGTATTTAACCGTGTTAAATAAGCGCTCTACAGGGGCGCTTATTTTTTTGGAAAAATTAAGCATTCTCTAATACTTCACACCACTCTAATAACAATTGACTAACGTTAACTCCCTGTTTTATATAAATGTAATATATATTAAGAACTCCTTTTCAAAGGCCAATTTGCACCTTTCCATATGCAAAATAGAGCATTCAATCTATCATTTTTATTGAACCGAAATCACACTTTTAACGCTAAACCGTGATGTTAATTCAATATAAGAAGTATGCTCATTGTGTCACGCACAGGGCAAACCATTCGAAAGAGTGGGACGCAAAGCCTCCGGCCTGAACCATATTACGATATGGAAGGTAGCGGGGTTACCGATGGCAAGTGTGTAAGCAATGACTTTACTCTGTAATGACATTGTTTTTACGCATGTTTGCTACTCTCTCGGACCTGACTTTTGGTGGCGTAATATTAATTACACCGAGATAACAAAACATGGATAAACCGATACTCAAAGACTCTATGAAGCTATTTGAGGCACTTGGTAATATCAAGTCGCGCTCAATGTTTGGTGGCTTCGGACTATTCGCTGATGAAACAATGTTTGCACTAGTGGTAAACAATCAGCTTCATATCAGAGCAGACCAAAAAACTTCATCTGACTTCGAGAAACAAGGGCTAAAGCCTTACGTTTATAAAAAACGTGGCTTTCCAGTCGTTACAAAGTACTACGCTATTTCCAGCGATTTATGGGAATCAAGCGAACGCTTAATCGAAGTAGCGAATCAATCATTGAAAAAGGCAAAGCTTGAGAAAGAACAGCAAGCAAGTACAAAGCCTAACCGTTTGAAAGATTTGCCTAACTTACGACTGGCTACCGAGCGCATGCTAAAAAAAGCCGGCATCGAATCCGTAGAGAAGCTTGAAGAGGAAGGTGCGCTTAACGCCTATAAAGCGATAAGAGATACGCACTCTGCAACCGTCAACATTGAGTTGCTATGGGCACTAGAAGGTGCTATCAACGGCACTCATTGGAGTGTGGTACCTCAAGCTCGCCGAGATGAGTTGATGAACGGCCTCCAATAAAAGTCGGCCTAAAAACTATCTTGTAAAACCGCAGTCTAATCTGCGGTTTTTTTGTGAAATTTTTTCGGTTTTCCTACTGTCTTATTACATATATCCCAAATTGGAATCAAAATTATGAATAAGAAACTGATTTTAGGTCTCATCCTACTAGCGGCTATCGTCTTTTTAGGTATTAACTTTGGCCAGTATTTAACCTTAGAGAATGCAAAAGCCCAACAAGAAGCACTAACTACATACATCGATCAGAATTTTGTATTCTCGGCTGCGATTTACTTTTTTACCTACATTGCAATTACCGCTTTTTCTATCCCAGGAGCGGCAGTAGTCACCTTACTTGGTGCAGCCTTATTTGGTTTTTGGACAAGCTTGCTACTGGTTTCTTTCGCTAGCACTATGGGGGCAACACTGGCCTTCTTGAGCAGCCGATACTTATTGCGTGACTGGGTACAAAACAAATTCGGAAATAAACTCAACGCAATTAATCAAGGTGTCGAAAAAGACGGAGCTTTTTATCTATTTTCCTTGCGTCTAATCCCTGTATTCCCTTTCTTTCTAATCAACTTAATGATGGGCTTAACGCCGATGTCTGTAGGTAGATTTTATCTCACTAGCCAAATAGGTATGCTGCCAGGCACAGCCGTATATCTGAATGCAGGTACTCAATTAGCAACAATTGAAAGCCTATCGGGCATTGTTTCACCCGCAGTATTAGCGTCTTTTGCGCTATTGGGACTATTTCCAATCATCACTAAATGGGTTATGAATAAAGTAAGGCCGACACCAAGTCAGCAAAACTCGTAATTGGTGAAGTGGGTATTTTGATGAAAATATTTATCGCTAAAAACCCAGCAGAAGCACACATTGTATGTGAGCTGCTTAAAGTGGAACAAATTTACTGTGAAGTTCGTGGAGAAGGTATTTTCGGCTTAAAAGGAGAACTGCCGTTTGGTGATGATACCGATCCTTATGTGTGGCTTTTTGACACTGCACAAAAGATGAAAGCTGAAGAAATAGTAAAAGCATATCGAAAACAATCCGATAGGCATGAGTATCAAGATTGGCAATGCCCAAAATGTCATGAAATAAACGAAGGGCAATTTGGTGCATGTTGGCAATGTGGATATCAACTAGGAGAGCTATAGCGGCTCTCCTATTCAGTGGATGCACTCAGTTTTAAGCACATACAGCTTGCTGTTTAATAAACTCGATGGAGTGTTGATTGAAGTCTTCTGGACGCTCTACATTGCATACATGACCACAATTCGGGATTTCTCGTAGAATGCTGAGCTTATGTGCTGCAACCATTTCTTTGACAGGTTTAATAAACATGTAATCCCTGTCGCCCATTAAGTAAAGAGTCGGAATGGGTAACTCTCGATCTTTAAAATATTTCATTAACGGATTTACATCAGCGGCGAGAATAAACCAACGTTTAAATTCTTTTTGGCAAAGCTTCTTGGCTTCGCGAATAAAAAGGTGGCGAGATTCTCGTTGGCTTCTTTGAGGCATAACAATATAAGCGAACAGTTTGTAGAGCCACATGTACGGTAGGATATGCTTACAAAAATTACCTAATTTCACCAATATCTGAGAGCGAGTGTTAAGCCTTGTGACAGCACCGCCGAGCACCATCGAACGTACGCGCTCTGATGACAATTCAGCAAGGTTTCGAACAATAATAGTACCAAGCGACATACCGACAAAATGAGCGGATTGGATCTTTAAATGGTCCAATACTTTCAAAATATCTTGGGTAACTTCCGTAAAGGTATAACGGCTAGCAATGAGCTCTTTAAGTAACTGATTTGACTTTCCATGACCTCTTAAATCGATCAGCAATAAGTTAAAGTGTTGCTTGTAAGCTTTAATTTGCTTGAACCAGATAGAAGAGCTACCACCAGCACCGTGCACAAATACAACCCACTCATTACTAGTAGGGTGCAAATAGGTTTTATGAAAAAGTAGCGGCTGGGTCATATTGAGTATCAAAAAGATCGTGCTATTGAGTAAAAAGCCATCCTACCACACTCCCCTTACTCAAGATAATAAAGGCACCTCATTCGGTGCCTTTCGTTACAATTTTAAGTCAAACTAACGCTGAGTGGTAAAGCTGCAAATAAGATTCTGCGGCCTTTTGCCAACAAAAGTCTCGTTGCATCGCGTGCAACTGTACTTTATTCACTTCAGGCTCGTTTTGAGCGTAGAGCAACAGTGCCCTTAGCATCGTTAACAACAATGCCTGCGGTGTCGGTTCGAAAAAAACAAACCCCGTTGCTTCAGATGGGTTTACATCATAATCGCTAACGCTGTCCTTTAAGCCACCAACACCGCGTACTATCGGTAATGTCCCATAAGCCATACTATAGATTTGGTTTAAGCCACATGGTTCAAACTCAGAAGGCATCAAGAAGAAATCAGAACCAGCTTCAACGATATGCGCAAGTTCATTGTCATACGCTTCTACAAAGGCAAATTTGCTAGAAAACTGCGCGGCAACCTCTCGTAACTGAGCGGCAAGAACAGGGTCTCCGGTCCCAACGACAACTAGCTGAACATCGTGCTTTAAAAAATCGGCCAAAGCAGGCAACAAGTAATGAACGCCTTTCTGCTGGGTCAACCGACAAACCATACCGAACATAGCTACATTTTTTTCGGGCAAATTTAGTCGTTGTTGTAATGCTTTTTTACAAGCTTTCTTCCCTTGCGACATACTTTGCTGGTCGGCGCAGTAATTAACCGGCAAGTAGGTATCAGTTTCCGGATTCCAAGCACTGTAATCACAACCATTCAAGATGCCGACTAAGTCCTGCGCGCGTTGCTGAAACTCCCAAGCCATGCCGTGACTGCCAAGCTCTGTTTTTAGTTCCTCTGCGTACGTAGGGCTAACCGCGTTTATCTTATCTGCATTCATTACACCAGCTTTAAGCATCGTAATATGCGTTGCACTCACCGCAGCATCGGGAACGTTTCTACAATGAAACTCTGGCAAACACTGCACGTCTTCATAACTAAATACGCCTTTAAAGACCGCATTGTGAATTGAAATGACGCTTTTAGTATGAGCAAAAAACGGATCATTGCCATACCTGTGCTTGAGCAAAAATGGAACAAGACCTGTGTGCCAATCGTTCGCGTGTATGATATTAGGTTGAAAGGCGAGCTTGGGTAACATATCGAGACATGCTGCACTAAAAAACGCAAAGCGCTCGCCGTTATCAGTATACGCTTGGTTGTTCTCCGCATACATTGATGGTCGATTGAAATACGGCGGACAATCAATCAGGTAAACAGGATTTTGACCTAACATGAGCCGCAAAACTCGATACTCCGTATGCGGCCATGATGTTAATTCTGTTTCTAATACAACTTCTGCGTCTGCGAGTTTATCAATACTGCTGTACGCAGGGATGGTAATTCTTACGTCTTGCTGTAGGTTTTGAAGGGCTTCCGGTAGTGCCTTGGCAACATCTGCCAAGCCACCACTTTTAATGAGGCCTTCAACCTCAGAAGCTACAAACAGAATAGATAAGTTGTTAGTAGCCAACTCGAGCTCCTTTCGGAATAACAACAATGCCCTCCTCAGACACGTGGAAGTGTTTTTTATCTTCTTGAAGATTCACACCAATCTGAGTACCAGGAGCAATATCGGCATCCTTGTCGACAATCACACGACGTAAAACACATCCTTCGCCAATTTTTACGTCACCAAGAAGTATACATTCGCTGATATCGCAAGCAGAAGCAATATTACTGCGAAAACCAAGCACCGACTTTTCGATTCTTGAGCCTCTAACATAGCTGCCATTACACACTAAACTATCGATTATCTGCACACGACCATTATCAGAGTCGGTAAATGTCGCAGGTGGCAATGGTGGGTAGTAGGTATGCAATGGCCATTTACGGTTGTACAGCGAAAATGGTGCATCTTTTTCTAGCAGATCCATATGCGCTTGCCAGTACGCATCAATAGTTCCGACATCACGCCAGTACACCTCTTCTTTTTCGCCACTGATTTTGTTGGTACTGAAGTCATACACGAACACATCACCTCTAGGGAACATCTTTGGAATGATGTCCTTTCCAAAATCATGTGATGAAGCTTCATTATCCGCATCTTCGACCAACTCTGAGAACAGTACCTGAGCTTCAAAAACATAGTTACCCATTGAAACTAAAGCGTAATCAGGGTCACCAGGAATCGACTTCGGATTTGCTGGTTTTTCTTCAAAGCCAATCATACGGCCTTCGCTATCCACTTCGATAACCCCAAATTGCGACGCCTCTTTTAGTGGCATGCGCAATGCAGATACCGTCAGAGAAGCCTGTTTTTCTGAGTGGAAGTTCAGCATTTGTTTGATATCCATCTTATAGATATGGTCAGAGCCAAAAATACAAACTTGCTCTGGTTCCTCTAACTCCATAAAACGCAGGTTTTGATAGATCGCGTCCGCCGTCCCTTCGTACCAACGTTTACCAGTACGCATTTGAGCGGGAATAGGATCGATAAAGCGGTCTGTAATGCCGTTGATGTTCCACCCCTTTTTTAAGTGATGGAATAAAGATTGAGATTTAAATTGGGTTAGGACGTAAATGCGCATCAGATCCGCATTAACAAAATTGTTTAGAGCAAAATCGATCAATCGATAACTACCACCAAACGGTACCGAAGGTTTACTGCGAGATTCCGTTAAAGGTCTCAAACGAGAGCCTTCACCGCCAGCAAGAATCATTCCCAAAACACCAGCCATTTGTTGTTCTCCATATCGTTATAGCTTGGATTTGGTACTCGCTTGAATGAGTCATACTCGGGGAGTCAAGCGAATACATTTAGCAACCGTCTCTGAGTTTCTGTGAACTCTTACAACACGGATAAAAAAGCTACGGCACTTCCAGTATGCAACGTCCACTCTTTCCTTATTTTTTGACGCAAACAATGCACACAGTTGCACTAATTTTTGTAATAAATTATCTAAGCGGGTTCTAAATTACAATTTTTAATACGCCATTCTGTGTACCATACAGCTCTTGCGTACTCAAGACGATATCTAGATCACACATGGAAAAGCAAACGATTACATTGTGAAAACAATTTACGAACGGATTCACTACACCGCCGATTTTTTAGCCCAATGTATAACAAATATGTGAATGCAAAATGAAAGTTACAACGAATATTTTTTACATAAAAAATACATCAGCGACTACGAAATATTGATACTGGGATCTTCTCGCGTCAGCAAAACTCAGTCAAAGCAGCAAAGATCTATACGAACAACACAGTGGCCTTTACGCAAAAACAAAACGCAAAAAAGGCAGCGATATCGCTGCCTTTTTACATTACTTAGATCGTACGCTTTTATGCTTTCGCTTTTTTACGCTTATCAGTGACTTCCCACTTACCGTCAACAAAGAGCGCTGTCCAACCAGATGGTTTGCCATTCTCTTCCGAACGAACGTAGTTCTCTTTTGTTTTGCGACTAAAGCGTACAACTGCAGGACGACCATCAGGATCTTCTTGCGGTGCGGTCGCTAGGTATTTGAACTTCTCAGGTAAACGCTCTTCAAAACGTGCCAGTTCAGCAACCAAAGGAGCACGTGTCTCGCGCGATTTCGGGAAGTTGCTTGCCGCCATAAATAGACCTGAAGCACCATCACGAAGTACGAAATACGCATCTGAGTTTTCACATGGCAACTCGGGGAAATGAACAGGATCTTCTTTCGGGGGCGCGACTTCGCCATTCTTCAAGATCTTACGAGTGTTCTTGCACGTTTCGCTCGTACAATCCATGTATTTACCAAAGCGACCGTTCTTAAGCACCATATCAGAGCCACATTTGTCACATTCAACAACTGGACCATCGTAGCCTTTTACTTTGAACTCGCCGTATTCAACAAGGTAGCCTTCACAGTTCGGGTTATTACCACAAACATGCATCTTACGCTTGTCATCAATCAGGTATGCGTCCATCGCTGTTTCACAGATCGGACAACGCTTTTTAGCACGAAGAGCTGCGGTTTCAACGTCTTCTTCTAGAACGTTAATAATACCTTCTTCGTCACCCAAGTTGATGGTTGTCTTACACCGCTCTTTTGGTGGTAACGCGTAACCTGAACAGCCTAAGAACACACCTGTCGAAGCAGTACGGATGCCCATTGGACGGCTACACGTCGGACACTCGATATCCGTCATGACGATGTGGTTTAACTTCATACCGCCTTCTGACTCATCCAGCTCCGCTTTTTCAAGATCGCCAGTAAAATCAGCAAAGAAGTTGTCTAACACAGCTTTCCAGTTCACTTCACCTTCAGCGATTTGGTCCAATTTCTGTTCCATACGCGCAGTAAAGTCGTAGTTCATCAAATCGTTAAAGCTGTCATCAAGGCGGTCAGTAACAATTTCACCCATTTTTTCAGCGTAGAAACGGCGCTGATCAACTTTCACGTAGCCACGATCTTGAATCGTAGAAATGATCGATGCGTAAGTCGACGGACGACCAATACCTCGTTTCTCCAGCTCTTTAACCAGTGCTGCTTCAGTGTAGCGCGCAGGTGGCTTTGTAAAGTGCTGTTTAGGGTCAAGTGACTCTAAGCTTAGCTTATCGCCAAGTTGTACCGCAGGAAGGATTGTATCCTCGTTTTTGCCCATTGGACGCTGTACACGAGTCCAGCCGTCAAATTTAAGGATACGGCCTTTCGCTTTAAGCGTGTATTCTGCCGCTTTTACACTGATGGTTGTTGAATCGTATTCTGCTGGCGTCATTTGACACGCTACAAACTGATTCCAAATCAAAGCGTAAAGTTTGTGCGCATCAGCATCGACACCTTGCAGGTCTTCCGCCTTAACACCCACATTTGAAGGACGGATCGCTTCGTGCGCTTCCTGTGCCCCTTCTTTGCTACCGTACGTCAATGGTTTCGCTGGCAGGTACTTATCACCAAACTCAGAACCAATAAAGTCACGTACAGCGTCCACAGCCTCGGCACTTAGGTTAGTCGAGTCAGTACGCATGTAAGTGATGTAACCGGCCTCATAGAGGCGCTGAGCTAGCATCATGGTCTTTTTCACGCCGTAGCCCAGACGTGTACTCGCTGCCTGTTGAAGCGTAGAGGTGATGTAAGGTGCAGAAGGCTTGCTCTTTGTAGGACGGTCTTCACGCTTACATACTTCGTAACTTGCATTCTCAAGTACAGACATCGCTGCTTTGGTTTCTGCCTCATTAACTGGCTTAAACGCAGAACCGTCTTTCTGCGCAACAAGCAGTTTAAAGTCCGCTTTGTCTTTCGTTTTCGTATTCGCATGAATGTCCCAGAATTCTTCTGGTACAAACGCGTTAATCTCACGCTCACGCTCAACTAACAATTTCACCGCAACAGACTGCACTCGACCAGCAGATAAGCCACGAGCCACTTTTTTCCAAAGTAAAGGTGAAACCATAAAACCAACGACACGGTCCATGAAGCGACGTGCTTGTTGGGCATTTACACCATCCATGTTCAGCTCGCCAGGTGTCTGGAAAGCTTGTTGGATCGCGTTTTTCGTAATTTCGTTAAAAACTACACGTTTGTATCGCTCTTCATCGCCACCGATGATCTCACGAAGGTGCCATGCGATTGCTTCCCCTTCGCGGTCCAAATCGGTTGCGAGATAAACGCAATCTGCGTCTTTGGCGAGTTTTTGTAGTTCGTTGACAACTTTTTCTTTGCCTGGAAGGATTTGGTAATTCGCTTCCCAGTCATGATATGGGTTAATCCCCATTTTTTTGATCAACGCTTTGCGGTCTTTCTCTTTTTTAACGCGCGCTTTCTCGTCCGGACTCATCCCTTTAGTTGAGATGGCTGCGGCTTTTTTCTCACCAGTGCTTTGACCGGCCGTAGGCAGATCACGCACATGACCAACACTAGACTTAACAATAAAGTCTTTACCAAGGTACTTATTTATCGTCTTTGCCTTGGCTGGTGACTCCACTATAACGAGTGATTTACCCATAACTGACTCTAACGTCCTTCATAATAATGCGGGTAGAAACCTTGTTTAAAGGCCACCCGCATAATGTTCTATTTCATTGCTTCTTTTTTTACTATTGTGCGAGATGAAAAGAAGATCAACTGCTTTTTTGAAATTCAGATCCGATTGGTTGACAATTCATCGTCTTTATACTTCAAAGAGACAGGGTTCTGAAAGGTATTGAGCGGCATATCTAAACAGGCAAACTTAGCATCCGCTAATCCAATGCAATAAATTTTGTTACCCATCACAAAATAGTTTGGTTCAATGCTCTGCCATCTTCCTCCGCATCATGCTTATACTCTAAAAATTGATCTGTTTAGTCTTACTGAACGATTGACTGAATTAATCATGCAAACCCATTTTAGTTGTAGGTATACTCAGCATTCTTAACTAAATAGAATGGTAGAAAGAATATGTCTGATAGAACGTTTATCGAAGAGTTCGACCTTCTTTTGATCGCTAACCAAATCATCCAAGAGCACGATGATTACATCGAGGGAATGCGAGCAACAAGTGTAGAAGAAAAAGAAGGTGTTTTAGTTTTTAAAGGTGAATACTTCCTTGATGACAAAGGTTTACCAACTTCAAATACGACTGCAGTATTCAATATGTTCAAATACTTAGCGCATCACCTTTCTAAGGAATTTACGCTGGTTAAATAGTATTGGGAAACAAAAAAGCCAGAGTGTTATTCACTCTGGCTTTCCTGTTTTAGGTCAGAATATTTAGCAGCTTAAAGCCTTAAGTTTGTCGAAGTAGTCAGGGAACGTTTTCGACGTACACTTTGGATCGTTAATCGTCACAGGCGTATCACTAAGTGCCACCAGCGAAAAACACATCGCCATTCGATGATCATCGTAAGTATCAATCGCAGCATGCTTTAACTGAGAGACAGGTTTGACGATGATGTAGTCTTCCCCTTCTTCCACTTCCGCACCGACTTTACGTAACTCAGTCGCCATAGCTGACAAACGGTCTGTTTCTTTTACACGCCAGTTATAAACGTTACGAATAGCGGTAGTGCCTTCGGCAAATAGCGCTGTTGTCGCGATGGTCATTGCAGCATCAGGGATATGGTTGTAATCCATATCGATGCCTTTCAATTGACCAACACGTGAAATTACGTAGTCATCACCCCATTCAATTTCTGCACCCATTTTTTCAAGCGCATCAGCAAATTGAATATCACCTTGAATGCTGTTTTTACCGATACCCGTTACTTTAACTTCTCCACCTTTGATGGCTGCCGCCGCCAAGAAGTAAGAAGCAGAAGACGCGTCACCTTCAACCAAGAAATCACCTGGAGCGATGTATTGCTGACCGGCTGGAATCACAAACTCTTGATAGTCGTTGTTGATCACATCGACCCCAAACTGCTTCATAATATGCAGGGTGATATCGATATAAGGCTTAGAAACCAAATCGCCTTCGATGTTGATGCGAATTTCACCTTCAGCCAATGGCGCAGACATTAAGAAAGCGGTCAAGAACTGACTTGAAATGGACCCATCGATAGAAACTGTACCTGCTTTTAGGCCAGTACCAATTATTTTGAGAGGTGGAAAGTTCTCGTTTTCCATGTACTCAACGTTCGCACCAGCATCTTTCAGTGCCGTGACAAGGTGACCAATTGGACGCTCTTTCATACGAGGTTCGCCCGTCAGTACATACTCCCCTTCTCCAAGACAAAGAGCCGCAGCTAATGGTCGCATCGCAGTGCCAGCATTGCCGAGAAATAATTCTACTGGTTCTGAGACAGAAAACGGACGCCCAAGGCCTTCAACGAGACATTCTGTTTTATCTTCGGAAAGTTGGTATTGAACGCCTAGTTTAGTCAGCGCATTCAGCATATGACGAATATCATCACTGTCGAGGAGATTAGTAAGGCGAGTTCTGCCTTTAGCAAGAGCAGCAAGTAAAAGAGCTCGATTAGAAACGCTTTTAGAGCCAGGAAGGTTCACTTCCCCTTGAATTTTATTGATAGGTTGTAACGTTAGGCTTTCCATTAAAAGTTGATAATCCTTTGTGCCCTCAACATACGATTTTTTATGAGGGCTAAACAATTCTTCGTGAATTCAGACTACCCAAAAAAACACGACAAAACCAGAGTAAATCGGCGCTAATTTATGAATATCCTCAAGCAGCCTAAAGATACAGAATTAAAGGCATTGCCAGCGATGTAAATAAGAGCGAAAGAAGTACGGCGAAACAGCAAACTATTTCGACTTTATTTGACGATAAGCCAGCCCGACTGTACATGCCTGATTAAGCTTCGTTAGGCTAAAACAACCTAGGGTTAATAAGTGATATCAACCCTGACTCCATCATCAAAATATAAGATACGAACTTCATCCCCTCGACTAAATAACATATTTTTATCAACATCTTGGATGACATTAATTAGCTTATCACCCTTCACTTTGATGAGTAGCTCAACTAACTTATATTCAACCGTGTATTGGTAATTACTTTGGTTTTGAGCAACTGCGGCACCTGCAAGCGCACCCACTGCCGTCGCGACTTCTCTTCCCGTACCGCCACCAAATTGATTACCGACTAAACCACCGATAGTGGCACCAAGTAGTGTCTTCCAACCGTTACTTTTCGATTGAACAACCTCTTGTTGAGTAATATAACGGACAGAGTCAATCTTCCCGTAAACTACTTCATTAACTGGCTTGGCAACATTTCTTTCATAGGCTGCGTTGGCGACAAGTGGTAAAAACAGTATGATCCCAAGCCATACTTTTACGATATTTCTTAACCAGGTCATCATAAACTCCTCTGACTCCAATGTTGGTAACGACTTCTTATGGCTATTTATTTAACTGAACTCGATGAAACGTTCAACTTTCCCTCACCCTATAAAGCACTCAGCGACCCCAATGGTTTGCTGGCTTTTGGTGGTGACTTAAACCCCATGAGAATCCTCAATGGTTACTATCAAGGCATTTTCCCTTGGTATGGTCCTGGTGAACCTATTTTATGGTGGAGCCCTTCTCCGCGCGCTGTGTTTGACCCATTGCAGTTTAAGCCATCTAAAAGTCTCAAAAAATTTCAGCGTAAACATAACTATAAAGTAACACTCAATTTCGCGACAGAAGAAGTGATTAGACTATGTTCTTCAACACGCCCTGTAGAGGAAACATGGCTCAACGAGGAAATGCAAGCTTCCTACATTGAGTTAGCCAAACTTGGTCACTGTCACTCTGTAGAAGTATGGCATGACAACAACCTGATTGGCGGACTATATGGCATCTGCGTGGGCCAACTTTTTTGCGGAGAGTCGATGTTTAGTCTAAAAGATAACGCATCCAAAATTGCATTGTGGTACTTATGCAACCATTTGGCGTCAAAGCAAGGTCAATTAATCGATTGCCAAGTTATGAATTCTCACTTGGCATCACTTGGCGCATTTGAACTTGAGCGTGACGAATTTATGCAAAAACTACTATCTTTAAGAGAAAAGCAAACACTATTTGATGCCTATCAGCCCCAAGTTTTGCAGGATTCAGTATGAGTACGGATATACAACATATTCGAATAGGGTTGACGAATAATCACCCTTGTAGTTATTTGCCTGAACGGCAAGAGCGGGTTGCGGTGGCGCTTGATGAAAGGCTGCATACTGAAGAAAATTACCAGTTGCTCATAGCTAACGGTTTTCGTCGTAGCGGAGATACCATATATAAACCGCATTGCGAGCATTGCACCGCTTGCCAGCCAATTCGAGTCTCGATTCCAGACGTTAGACTATCAAAAAGTCAGAAGAGGCTGCTTAATAAAGCACAGTCTTTACGCTGGGAAATGAAACCTGAAATGGATGAGGAATGGTTTGAGCTTTACAGTCGGTACATCTGCAAACGGCATAAAAACGGCACTATGTACCCACCAAAGCGTGATGAGTTTGCTCGATTTGCTCAAACCAGCTGGCTGACAACGTCGTTTTTACACATTTACGATGAATCAGATCAATTGCTCGCCATTGCAGTGACAGATTTGATGCCACAATGCTCGAGTGCTTTTTATACTTTCTTTGACCCTGACTACGAGTTATCTCTTGGCACGTTAGCAGTGCTTTATCAAATTAAATACTGCCAAGAAAACAAACAACAGTGGCTATATTTGGGATATCAGATTGATGAGTGCCCAGCAATGAGCTACAAAACACGCTTTCAACGCCACCAAAGGCTAGTAAATCAGCGTTGGCGAGGGTAGAATACGCCTCAACTTTACATAATTACTATTTAGCGGCAGAATATAGCCCGCTAATATTGCCTAATTTCTAAAGAGGATTAAATGGCTAAAGAAGACGTAATCGAGATGCAAGGCACAGTCCTTGACACTCTACCAAACACTATGTTCCGTGTTGAACTTGAAAACGGTCACGTTGTGACTGCTCACATCTCTGGCAAGATGCGTAAGAACTACATCCGTATCCTAACGGGTGACAAAGTAACTGTAGAGATGACTCCATACGACCTGTCAAAAGGCCGCATCGTCTTCCGCGCTCGTTAATCTCTGATTTTCGGATGCAATAAAAAACGGAGCAAGCTGCTCCGTTTTTTATTGCACAATTTTTTCCGATTTAGTTCAGATAAAAAAGCGCACGATCTTCTCGTGCGCTTTTGCGTTTGTTACCGAATAACGATTAATGCATCGCTGTCTCTTTCTCACTTAAGTATTCAAACTCAAGCGTATCGTTGACCAGCGTTACTTTCACTGTACCGCCGTCAACTAAAGATCCAAACAACAGTTCGTTAGCTAAAGGCTTCTTAAGCTGTTCTTGGATAACACGCCCCATTGGGCGAGCCCCCATAGCTTTGTCATAACCTTTATGTGCTAACCAATGGCGAGCGTCTTGCGATACTTCCATTGAAACGCCTCTCGCATCAAGTTGCACTTGCAGTTCAACAATGAACTTATCAACCACTTGATGGATAACGCTTTCATCAAGGCTGTTAAACCAGATGATGTTATCAAGACGGTTACGGAACTCAGGAGTAAACACCTTCTTAATTTCCGCCATTGCATCGTGACTGTTGTCTTGTTGAATCAAACCAATTGATTTCTTCTCGGTTTCCGCCACACCTGCGTTAGTTGTCATAACAAGAATGACATTACGGAAGTCTGCTTTGCGACCATTGTTGTCCGTTAGCGTACCGTTATCCATGACTTGCAACAGCAGGTTAAAGATATCAGGGTGCGCTTTTTCAATCTCATCAAGTAATACGACTGAATGTGGGTGCTTAATAACAGCATCAGTTAGCAAACCACCTTGGTCATAACCGACATAACCAGGAGGCGCACCAATTAAGCGACTTACGGAGTGACGCTCACCATACTCAGACATATCAAAACGAAGTAGCTCGATACCTAGAAGCTTAGATAACTGCACCGTCACCTCTGTTTTACCAACCCCTGTTGGGCCTGCAAACAAGAATGAACCAACAGGTTTGTTGTCTACACCTAAACCTGCACGTGTCAGCTTGATCGCCTCGGACAATGCATCAATCGCATTATCTTGACCGAATACCAACATCTTCATTTTGCTATCTAAGTTTTTCAAAATGTCTTTATCTGAAGAAGAAACCGACTTCTCTGGAATTCGCGCCATTTTGGCAACCATTGATTCGATATCAGCCACTCCGACCGTTTTTTTACGACGGCTTGCAGGAGCAAGACGACTACGCGCACCAGCTTCATCAATGACATCAATGGCCTTATCTGGTAGATGGCGTTCATTAATGTATTTAGCCGACAGTTCTACCGCGGCACGCAGTGCTTTATTGGTATAACGTACTTCATGGTGAGCTTCGTACTTCGGCTTCAAACCCATCAAGATTTTAGTTGTATCATCCAATGAAGGCTCTACAACGTCTATCTTTTGGAAACGGCGAGACAACGCACGCTCTTTCTCGAAAATGTTGCTGTATTCTTGGTATGTCGTCGAACCAATACAACGCAACTTACCGCTACTTAAAAGAGGCTTAATAAGATTTGCTGCATCGACTTGACCACCAGATGCCGCGCCTGCACCGATGATGGTATGTATTTCATCGATGAACAAAATGGCATCTTCTTCTTTTTCAAGTTGTTTCAAAATCGCCTTGAAGCGCTTTTCAAAATCACCGCGATATTTGGTACCAGCGAGCAAAGAGCCAATATCTAGTGAATAAATCACGCTGTTTTGAATGACCTCAGGGACCTGCCCTTCGACAATTCGCCATGCAAGA
Source organism: Vibrio sp. 1249-1 (assembly GCF_033340495.1). Classification (NCBI taxonomy): domain Bacteria; kingdom Pseudomonadati; phylum Pseudomonadota; class Gammaproteobacteria; order Vibrionales; family Vibrionaceae; genus Vibrio; species Vibrio sp. 1249-1. The sequence continues at coordinate 80,735 of NZ_JAWOWJ010000002.1, read as the reverse complement.
CCTTCCGCAATGGCTGTTTTACCAACTCCTGCCTCACCCACTAGTAGTGGATTATTCTTGCGGCGTCGACAAAGTACCTGAATAGTGCGCTCTAACTCTTTATCACGTCCAATGAGTGGGTCGATGTTTCCATCTTTAGCGACTTGATTAAGATTCGTCGCAAAGCTTTCTAGGCGTTCTTCAGAATTAGGCTCTTCAACACTTTCTGAGCTAAACGAGTCTGATGATGAATCCTCACCTGCACCTGATGCTTTAGTAATACCGTGGGAGATGAAATTAACAATATCTAATCGGGAGATGTCATTTTTCTTCAGTAAGTAAGCGGCATGCGACTCTTGTTCACTGAAGATAGCAACAAGCACGTTGGCGCCTGTTACTTCATTACGACCAGACGACTGTACATGAAAGACGGCGCGTTGTAGTACACGTTGAAAACTCAAAGTCGGCTGCGTTTCACGCGTCTCATCACTATCTGGGATAAGAGGCGTAGTTTGATCGATGAAAATATCGAGTTCGTTGCGTAAAGCGTCAAGATCCGCCTTACAAGCTAGAAGGGCTTCCTTAGCTGCATCATTTTCCAACAATGCAAGTAGGAGGTGTTCGACAGTCATAAACTCGTGGCGTTTATCTCGCGCCCGAGCAAATGCACCGTTAAGGCTTGACTCTAGTTCTTTATTTAGCATAAGTACCTCCCGAAAAAACAACTGGGGTTGTTCGAGCAAGTCTTCTTTGTTTACGCTTGCTCCATAGTGCAAAGTAGCGGATGTTCATTTTCCCTTGCGTACATCGTAACTTGCGCTACTTTTGTTTCGGCAATTTCTGCGCTGTATGTGCCGCAAATTGCCTTTCCTTCATAGTGGACCTGAAGCATGATTTGAGTTGCTTTATCAATATCATGTGAGAAAAATCGCTCAAGCACCTCTATGACGAAATCCATAGGTGTATAGTCATCATTATTGAGTACGACATTGTACAGCTTAGGTGGCTGGACTTTCGTACTTTCTCGCTCCAGAAGATCAGAGTCCGGAGTGACCCATTCAAAATTTTTACTCATGGCAATCTAAAGATATCGTATCAAAGGGTTGATGTTTTCGACCTATAAAAACAATCTACCACAAGCGTGCAGCGCGGTGTAGTGAGTTATGGCACCGAATTCGATCTTTGATCGATAAAAGTTGCTACCTAATATAGAGACTAATGCACGTCTTGATACGGCGCAAATAAAAGATGCTTGTCGATAAGTTACACATTTTTTCTTATAAAAGAACTTTCTATTTATTGCTTTCGGACTATTGCAAACCACCCCATCATCTTCTATCTGGATCACACTTCCTCATTGAGAATACGGTAATTATCACGAAAACTTCATTTTTTATTCAGTCAGAGGATTCTTCTCCCATAAGCAACACGGACAGTATGGCTTTTTCAGTATGAGCCACTTCATAGGCAAATTGACTAAACTTCTGCGTATATACGAAAAACTGTTTGCAAATTTGTTAATCTCAAAAGTGATTTGTTTTCAATTATGTTTCTGTTTGTTGCTCACTGCTATTGACTGTCGAAATTCATTGACTACAGTGGAAAGTGTCGATGCATAAATCATCATTTTGAAACTTCTCTTCTTTAAGTGGTTTGATGAATGTGACTTATCATTGATTTGACGTTTGTTGGCATTCGCTGACAATGGTAGTACCAAGTTAAAGGTATAACTTGGTTGCAGTAACAACATCAGTAAAAAATGCATGAGGGATGTAAAGCATGGCTACAGGTACAGTAAAGTGGTTTAACAATGCCAAAGGATTTGGGTTTATTTGTTCAGATGAAGAAGAGGGAGATATCTTTGCCCACTACTCAACTATCCAGATGGACGGTTATCGTACACTGAAAGCAGGCCAACAAGTCTCTTACGAGATTGAAAAAGGTCCCAAAGGCTGTCACGCGAGTAGCGTCGTGCCTCTTGAAGGCCAAGCCAAATAATTAGAGCGCTGTCGAAATATAAAAATATTGCTCTCGAAACGCCACGTTGATGTTTTGAAGAGAAAAATAAACCCGCCAAGATAGCGGGTTTCTTACTATTTAGAGCACGTGTTACAAAAGGAACACTTACAACTCACTTACAGGATAGGAAACACGCCGAAAACGACGTGTTTTTACACTAACTTACTTGTTAATGATTGCGTTAAAGGTTTCGCTTGGACGCATCAATTTAGAAACCAATGCATCGTCTAGTAAGTAGTAACCTCCTAGCTCACCTTTCACGCCTTGCGCATTATTTAGCTCAGCAACGATCGTTTCTTCCTGCTCTGACAGCGCTTTTGCAATTGGTGCAAATTCAGCAGCAAGATCCGCATCATCCGTTTGCTCTGAAAGCGCTTTCGCCCAGTAAAGTGCAAGATAGAAGTGGCTTCCACGGTTATCTAGCTCACCCACTTTACGTGACGGAGATTTGTTGGTGTCTAAAAACTCACCGGTCGCTTTATCTAGTGTATCTGCGAGAACCTGAGCCTTAGGATTGTTTGTCGCTACACTTAAATGCTCTAACGAAGCTGCAAGCGCTAGGAACTCGCCCAAAGAATCCCAACGAAGGTGATTCTCTTTTTCTACTTGTTGAACGTGCTTAGGAGCAGAACCACCAGCGCCTGTTTCAAATAGACCACCACCATTCATCAATGGAACAATAGATAGCATCTTAGCAGACGTACCTAACTCGAGAATTGGGAACAAGTCTGTTAGGTAGTCACGAAGAACATTACCTGTAACAGAGATAGTATCTAGGCCCGCTTTCATACGCTCTAGTGAGTACTTACAAGCTTCAACAGGAGATAGGATCTTAATCTCTAGACCGTCAGTATCGTGATCTGGTAGGTAGGCGTTTACTTTCTTGATGAGCTCAGCATCGTGCGCGCGGTTTTCATCTAGCCAGAATACAGCTGGAACACCTGTTGCACGTGCGCGAGTCACTGCTAGTTTAACCCAATCTTGGATTGGTGCGTCTTTAACCTGACACATACGGAAGATATCACCTTCTTCAACCGCTTGCTCTAACAGTACGTTACCTGAAGCATCAACAACGCGAACAGTACCCGCAGCGTCTAGAATGAATGTCTTGTCGTGAGAACCATACTCTTCAGCTTTCTGAGCCATTAGACCAACGTTAGGTACGCTACCCATAGTGGTTGGATCAAATGCGCCGTGCTCTTTACAGAAATCAATAACCGCTTGGTAAATACCTGCGTAGCTACGATCTGGAATCATCGCTTTGGTGTCTTTTTGTTTACCATCTGGTCCCCACATTTGACCCGAAGAGCGAAGCATTGCTGGCATAGAAGCATCTACAATAATGTCACTTGGTACATGTAAGTTTGTGATACCACGATCAGAGTCAACCATCGCAAGTTCTGGTTGAGTTTGGTAAACCGCTTGAATGGCCGCTTCAATTTCTGCTTTTTGCGCTTCAGGTAGAGACTCAATTTTTGAGTAAACATCACCGATGCCATTGTTTACATCAACACCTAGCTCTTCAAACAGCTTACCGTACTTATCGAAAACGTCTTTGTAGTAAACTTTTACGGCATGGCCGAAAATGACAGGGTCAGAAACTTTCATCATCGTCGCTTTCATATGAAGAGACAGCAGCACGTCTTGTGCTTTCGCTTCAGCAATCTCTTTCTCGAAAAATTCAACCAACGCCTTCTTCTTCATTACTGAAGTATCAATGACTTCTTTATCTAGTAATGGGAACGCAGACTTAAGCTCTTTAACTGTACCATCATTACCGACAAACTCGATTTTGACCTCTGTTGCACCAGAGATAGTTGTAGACTTTTCGCTACCAAAGAAGTCATTGTCTGACATGCTCGCAACATGAGACTTAGATTCTGCTGACCATGCACCCATTGAGTGTGGGTTTTTCTTCGCGTAGTTCTTAACCGAAGTCGGTGCACGACGGTCTGAGTTACCTTCACGAAGTACTGGGTTAACCGCACTACCTTTGATTTTGTCGTAAGCCGCTTTAATCGCTTTCTCTTCGTACGTGCTCGGCTCTTCTGGGTAGTTTGGTAAATCGTAACCTTTCGCCTGAAGCTCTTTAATCGCCGCTTTAAGCTGAGGAACTGAAGCTGAAATGTTAGGTAGCTTGATGATATTTGCTTCTGGAGTTTGAGCTAGTTCACCAAGCTCAGTCAACGCATCGCCAATGCGCTGTTCTTCTTTTAGATGCTCTGGGAAGTTAGCGATAATTCGACCTGCTAGTGAAATATCACGAGTATCTACATTGATGCCAGACGATGCTGTGAATGATTGAATGATTGGTAGTAATGAATAAGTTGCTAGCGCCGGCGCTTCATCAGTGATGGTGTAGATAATTGTAGGTTTTTCTGTAGGCATGAAATTTCCCTATTTTTTAATCAACTTGTTGGCTGATCAACTCAGCGTCTGAGTTGGTTTAATTGACGCATTGCTGCACGTTAGCAGTACATGTCTCCTCACTAACGCCACATGCGGTTCGCACTCTTTGTTGTAGTTTGAAGCTCTAAGCTCTGAATCCATGAGTGCACTGATATAATTAAACAAATAACACGAATTAGTCTATCATTCTGTGCGCGTTTGTTAGTTTTAGGCGCGCAAATCATATCCGATCATGAGAAAACTTAAAACTTTCAAACACAGTTCATTTACATTTTTGCAGGGTAGTTAACATGTCATCTCGTACAGGTCAGGAAAAAGGTCGTAGTCGTAACCAGTCTAAAACGGGCCATTTTAAACACTCAGGAGCTCGCAATGGCTCGAAGACTCGTACTCAGCAAGACCGCCGCCCTAATCGTCCAACAAAAAGCCAAAAGCCAAAAGTGGCCCCTAAAGATCGTAAAGTCATTATTTTCAATAAGCCTTACGATACGCTCAGTCAATTTACCGATGGCGATGGTCGCAAAACGTTAGCGGACTATATCCCAATCAAAAATGTCTATGCGGCTGGCCGATTGGACCGAGACAGCGAAGGTTTGATGGTACTCACTAACGATGGCATCTTGCAGGCGAAGCTAACGCAGCCAAAGTCAAAATCGCCGAAGACTTATTGGGTTCAAGTTGATGGCGCTCCTCAGGAGCAAGATCTTGAAAAATTGAGAAAGGGAGTAGAGCTAAAAGATGGTATGACTCTACCAGCCGAAGTTGAAGTTATTCCAGAACCACAAGTCTGGGACAGAACGCCTCCGGTTCGTTTTCGCGCAAATATCCCTACCACTTGGTTAGCCATTACCATTATTGAAGGAAGAAATCGTCAGGTGCGTCGCATGACTGCGCACATTGGCTTCCCTACTTTGCGCCTCATTCGTCATTCGATGGGTGATATCGTCCTTAACGACCTAATGCCTGGTGAATGGAGAGAAATCTCTCTCTAATAAGCAGAAAAGATAAAAGCAGGCTTAAAGCCTGCTTTTTAGATTCGTACTTTTTCAGTTAAGCCCTATCTAATGAACTAAGGGATTACTGCTCAGCAAGCCAGTTTTTAAATGCCTCTTTTTCCGCCGGAGACGCTTTCTGGTACATAGTTTTTAATACATCAACCATTGGGCTGTCGTTCGATGCGGCTGTTGAACGGGTATCACTAGTCTCAACTCGAGGCTCGATATCACTTACTGATTGTTGATGCTGATTCACAGTTACATAACTAACGGCAACACTCGCGATACCGCCAGCAATATTGTAGTTGCGAGATTCTTGAGGGTAATTACGACCAATTTGAACACCATCTGACTCTAATACATCTTCGACCAAAGCAATAGGTTGGCCTTTGGTATCCAGTAATTGCCAATCTAGAGGCGAGATGTTGTTTTGCGCTTGGCGAAGAGTTTTAAACTCTGGCAGTTCAAACATTAGCTTTTCGCTTTCAGCATCAAATTTAGCAACGATTACATCACTGTAAACCGTCTTAAGGTTTTCGTTAATTTCGAATGTAGGTTGATATTTGAAGACAATTTGATTCGTTCCGTCAGGTAGTTCGATTGTCTTCTCACTAGAAAAAAGACCACCTTCTAGATCTGGCTTCTCCATGTTGACGGCCAATAACTTCACGTCTTCTGGAACCACTAAAGTCGTTGCAGCGTAGAGGTTTGTACTGGCAAAAATAGACAGTGCCATTGCCACTTTTAATGATAACTGCATAGAATTTTTCATCCTTATCTTCATAGTAAAAGACCCAGCATATAGCTGGGTCTTACAATATCAAACTGGGTATTGATTACCAGTAGAAACGAGCACCAACACCGAAGTTAGTTGCATCGTCTGTGTCTTTGTTGTCGAAGTCAGTACCTTCGAAAGTGTAACCCGCTTCTGCGAATACACGTGCCCATTTAGAGAACTTGTATTCAACACCAGCGTAGAACCAAGAAGAGTCTGCGTCTACTTTACCTGCTTCGTCAGTAGACTGAGCTAGGTACTCGTAACCAGAGTATAGAGTTGTTTTAGGAGCAACAGCGAACATACCAGCTACAACGATGTAGTGTGAATCAACTGTTGATTTACCTAGCTTATCTTCGTTTTCGTTGTAGTAGTACGTAGCACCTAGAGTGTGCTCGTTTAGTGCGTACTCAGCAGTTACTTCAAAAGATAGGTTTTCGTTATCAGTACGCTCTGTGTGAGAAACTGTTTGCTCTACACCATTAAGAACTAGTTTTTTCTCTTTAGTTACGTTGATGTCGTTGTTCGCAGTAAGTACACCAGCGTGTAGAGATAGGTCGTTGAAAGATTTACCAACGAATACTTCTAGTACTTCTTCGTTAGAATCTTTTTCGCCTAGCGCGTAACCAGCTTTTAGCCAGAACGCGTCATTTTCGTAAGCGTATTTGATTTGAGAATCGTTGTTCCAAGCATGACCGTATGCAGTTTCCGCTGCGTTACCACCGAAGAAGTAAGAGTAATCTGCGAAGTATACGTCATCAGCCCAAGTACCTTCTTTACCGAAGCGAAGAGTACCCATATCACCCATATCAAAACCGATGATGTGGCGACGTACGTATACAGAGTCATCTGTACGCTCGCTTGAATCAGCACCTGCGTCGTAGTTGTCACCTAGAGCAACACCGATTTCAACTTCACCCAGAACTTTTAGGCTTTCGTCAACAACGTAAACCGCGTTCACACCAGTACGAGAAGAGCTAGTGTTTAGCTCTGCTGTGTGATCAGTTTTTTCTGTGAATAGAAGAGTTGGACGTAGCTGACCGTAGAAATCTACAGAACCTTCTTCAGATTTGAATACTTCAGCTGCGTTCACTGAAGTTGCAGACGCAACTACAGCTAGTGCTAATAGAGTTTTTTTCATAATTAATCCACTGCCTTTTCTTAGTTCGGGATATCCTTGTCCGGTTCCCTTTTTTTATATGTTTGAGGTAGAGCGTTAACAAAACGTTATACAGCACCTCCTCAAAATCTGGAGCTAAGAGTGCAAAAGATTATTCTGGCTGTCAAATTTTCTAAATACCAATGTAAAAAAAACAAAATACCATTACAAAACAACAACTTGATAAGATTACCTTTATTTATTCGACGAACATCTAACCAATCTCCATTATTATTTGTAATTTACAAAATTATTAACAAATGGTTTTTTAATCCAATAAGTAAATTTAAAAAAAACAAAAAAAGAATAAAAACCTACAAATCAGACAAAGTTGGAGTTTTATATTTTTCATATAATGAAATTAATTTCATTAAGATAAGGTTCAATATTTTTTTGTGAAGGAGATCTACATTCCTTATAAAAGCATTCCGTTTTGTGAACTACTGTACAACTAGTGATGTGTGCTACTATTCGCCTCCAACGCATTTGAGGCCCGTATGCTGACCAGTAACATTCAAAAATCGATTCGTAATAGCTATCAAAACCTTCAAGATCAACTTGATAACTTTGTGCCTAGAAGAGCACAAAACTACCTTGTTGCAGAGATTGCAAAAACGCTGTGCGGTCAGTATCACAAATCTAACCGAATACTCGTTGCAGAAGCAGGGACTGGAATTGGTAAATCGCTCTCCTATCTAATGGCGACCATTCCCGTGGCTGTACATAACAATAGAAAAGTGGTTATCTCAACGGCGACCGTCGCTCTGCAAGAGCAGCTCATAAATAAAGACCTCCCTCTTTTTCGTCGGATTACCGACCGAGAGTTTTCTTTTATTTTGGCAAAAGGCCGTCAACGCTATTGTTGTGCAGAAAAGCTCGCTACTGCTAGCGGTGCTGATGGTGGCCAGTTAGCCATGTTTGAAACCAAACCTAAGCAAAAAGATATAGAGCTGTTAGAAACAATGCATCGCTCTCTTGCGCAAGGTAAATGGGACGGTGACCGTGATTCTTGGCCTAAACCCATCGACGATAAGCTTTGGCAACTGATTGTCAGTGATAAACACAGTTGCAATAACAGTTTACCAGGCCACCGCGGCTGCCCATTCCAAAAAGCGCGCTCAGAGTTGGATAAAAACGATGTCATCATTGCTAACCACTCTCTCGTCATGGCAGACGCAGATTTAGGTGGCGGCGTGATTTTACCTGAGCCAGAAAATACGATATACGTCTTCGACGAGGCACATCACTTACCTCACGTCGCTCGTGACCATGCTTCAGCATCTGCGAGTTTAAAAGGTGCGGCAGCATGGCTTGAGAAGTTAAATCAGTCGATTAGTAAGTTTTCATCACTCGCAGACGAGAAACGCGTAGCTCGATTTCGCAACGACCTTCAAGACGCGGTTCAGAACTTGATACCGGCACTGACTCAATTGCCCAAACAGTTCGACCCGGCTCAATTTGAAGAGGGTATCTACCGCTTCGAACACGGTGAACTACCAGAATGGCTAGAGAACCAATCCAAAGAACTAAAACAGTTCAGTAAAAAAGCAAATCAGAGTGTGGCAAAAATTGCCGACCTTATTGCGGAAAGAGTAAAGGACGGGGAGCTTGCGACAAGGTTGGCTGAACCAGCGCTTGCAGAGCTCGGTTTCTACATTCAAAGGTTAGAAAACCTAGCGCAAGTATGGCATTTAATGGCTGAACCAACTCGTGAAAAAGGTGCGCCTTTAGCTCGCTGGTTAGAAACCCACCCCGATCGCGAGGGTGATTTCATTGTGAGTGTTTCGCCACTTGAAATTGGATGGCAACTCGACCAACAGATTTGGAGCAGATGTATTAGCGCCATTTTGGTTTCCGCAACGATGCGTGCATTAAACTCTTTCCATTACTTTTGCCATCAGGTTGGTATTGATGGAAAACCAGAATCAGGCACTCAGTTTTTAGCGCTTGCGTCACCATTCGATTACCAAAACCAGGCAGAATTACTCATCCCTGCGATGAAATATGAACCACCAGCGCCTCAATTTACTGAATATCTTATTGAGATCTTGCCTAAGTACTTGGAAGACAAGAAAGCCAACTTAGTATTATTCTCATCCTATTGGCAGATGAACCAAGTCGCGAAGGCACTCTCTTCGGAGTTCATAAAAAAAGGCTGGGCGTTGCAAGTTCAAGGTGAAAGCTCACGTCAAGAAATTCTAAAAAAACATAAAAAGTTAATAGAATCAAATAAAACCAGCGTCTTATTTGGTACTGGCAGTTTCTCTGAGGGGCTAGACTTACCTGGCGAATTACTTGAAAACTTGGTGATTACAAAAATTCCATTTGGCGTTCCAACCTCCCCTGTTGAGCAGGCTCATTCCGAATACATTGAGAAAAAAGGAGGAAACCCGTTTATGCAAATAACTGTACCAGACGCAAGCAAAAAGCTGATCCAGAGCGTAGGTCGCTTACTGCGTAAAGAGAGAGATTCTGGTAGAGTAACGATTCTTGATCGACGCCTAGTCACTAAGCGATACGGACAAGCCTTAATCGACTCACTACCTCCATTTAAACGTAAAATAGAATATTAGAAGAATCACCATTTATGGAAATGATTGAGCCAACCATGCTGTTGGTGTTGGCGCTTGTCGCTTTTGTCGCAGGATTTATTGATGCAGTTGCCGGTGGTGGTGGCATGCTTACCGTACCTGCTCTACTTTCGCTAGGCTTGCCGCCTCATATTGCACTAGGCACCAATAAACTTGCCGCTACCTTTGCTTCTTCTACTGCAGCATTTACGTACTACAAAAAACGTCTATTCAAACCTCAATGCTGGAGGCGTGCATTCGTGGCAACACTCGTCGGAGCGACATTAGGTACGCTATTTGTAGATGCGATTAGTACGGATTGGCTGGAAAAAGGATTGCCGCTTGTTATTTTGGCGGCAGCGTTGTATACCGTTTTTCATAAAACACCCCACTCTGCTCATCAAAGTCCAATACCCGAGCCTTGCCCAAAACTTCATAAAAAACAGTACATGCAAGGCTTATCCATAGGATTCTACGACGGACTCGCAGGGCCTGGAACTGGGGCTTTTTGGACAGTAAGTTCAATGGCGCTGTACCGGCTGAATATCTTGCTCGCCTCTGGCTTAGCAAAAGCAATGAACTTTACCAGTAACTTTACCTCTTTGATCACTTTTGCATTCCTCGGACATATCAACTGGGTGCTAGGCTTAACAATGGGAGTATGTTTAATGGCTGGTGCTTTTGTTGGCGCGCACTCCGCTATTAGATTTGGTTCTAAATTCATTCGTCCTGTATTTGTTACTGTCGTCAGCATACTAGCTATTAAATTGGCTTATGACGCATGGTTTGTAGGTTTGTCATGAACATTTCTCAACTCCAGGAAAATCTAGAACAAATGGCGAAGCAAGCCGCTGTTCTTGACCGTCAAAGAGGCGAACATCATGTTCCGCTTTTTGATGAGCGTTTATTTGGTTGCCGCTCTCGCTTACTTACTCCTTGCGTAAAAGAAGCAAAAGCCACGCTGGATGCGATTGTGCGTGAGCAAAATGAAGGTAAGCTCACCGCTTTGCGTGCTGAGTACCTCACTGAACGGTTAGTGGCGCAAATCGGTGCGATTCAACGCGAGATTTCTACCACTAAAATTCGTAAGAATGAAATCAAACATAGCAGCCATTTCCGTAAGCCTATCAACGTGCTTTATCAGGAGCTCGCTCAACATCAAGAGTGGGCAAGACGCTTGCGCGAGATGGTGTTAGAAAAAGAACGTGCTGTCGAAAGCGCTCCTAGTTTTATGCGTGCCGACGCTCAAAAAGTATTACTAGCAACCGAGCAACGTTTAGCGCGTTGTGAAGCAGCACTTCTTAAGCTAGAGAACCAAATTACACATAGGGAAAAACATCAATAATGGCTGATCAACCAACCTCGCCTTTAGATGACGCACCTGAAGAGATCAAACTGGCTGTCGATTTAATCTATTTGCTTGAGAGCAATGAGATAGATCCAGAAGTTGCGCTTAACGCTTTAAAGATCGTGCAAAACGACTTAGAAAACAAATTAAAAGCAAAGTAGCTCAGAGCGTTTCACTCCTTTCACCGAGACTCGTTTTCAGTGCTCTTACACAATGATACTATTCATACAAAAGTACGCCCCAAAAAGGATAAATAATGAAAGTAATCAGCTTTAACATCAATGGACTACGTGCGCGACTGCACCAACTCCAAGCGCTAATCGACAAACACCAACCTGATGTGATTGGTCTTCAGGAAATTAAAGTTCACGATGAAGCATTCCCGATTGAAGCTGTCGAAGCCATGGGCTACAAAGTGTATTTTCATGGTCAAAAAGCACATTACGGCGTAGCAATGCTTTGTAAGCAAGAGCCTCTACACGTACAAAAAGGGTTCCCGACGGATAACGAGGAACATCAAAAGCGCATGATCATGGCAACGTTTTTAAATGAAAACGGCGAAAAGGTCACTGTGCTAAACGGCTATTTCCCTCAAGGGGATAACATCAGCCACGAAACCAAATTCCCATACAAGCGCCAATTCTATAAAGATCTGATGACCTACCTAAACGATCATCACAATAACGACGAGCAATTGATTGTTATGGGTGACATCAACATCAGCCCTATTGATGCAGATATCGGTATCGGCGAGCCAAACCGTAAACGTTGGCTAAAAACAGGTAAATGTTCATTCCAACCTGAAGAGCGCGAATGGTTGAAAACCTTACTAGACTGGGGCTTTGTGGACACCTTCCGTAAGCTATACCCAGAGGTGAACGATCAATTTTCGTGGTTTGACTACCGTTCTCGCGGTTTTGATGATAACCGTGGCCTACGAATTGATGTCATTTTGGCAACCCCTTCTCTAGCGGAAAAGTGTATTGAATCTGGTATCGACTATGAGCTTCGTGGTATCGAGAAGCCTTCAGATCACGCACCAATCTGGTCGACATTTAAGTAATTTATTGCAAAGCTATAAGCGAGACTCAACGCTAAGCTTAGTCCAATAAAAAGGGAGACTCAGTCTCCCTTTTTCATACAAATTACTATTTAATCACTGATTCAGCGGCCAAACCGTTTGACCATCAATAGTTATCGGTGTTTGAGCAAATTCGTTCAGACAGTAGCCGGTATTGCTGCTTGCAAAGTAAGTGAGCGGCATCGGCGGTAGATTCAGCGCCATAACCTGCTGTTTCGCTTTTTCTGTGAACGAGAAGCCCCACATATCTAAATAGCTCGTCATGTCTCGCTGAGAGATGTAGCTCAGAGCAATAAGCAACCAGTCGTTGTTTGAGATGCTATTTGCTTCTTCCCGAGAGTAGTTGGCGAAACCAATACTCAATCGTCTCTCATCCCAAAGCGCATCGTCCGATTTTAAGCGGTTAAACTCACGTTCAATCAGGTGCAAGCGCGCCAATAAATGCCAACCATTTTTAAGCACACCTTCATGCTGCGCCGCCATCATCATTTGAATGTAAACACGAGCGCCCCAACTCCAACTGGTTTGATTTTGCGCAGCCATGTATGCGTTTGGATCCGCTTGAGTTCGACTAGCTTGCAATAATTCAAACTGGCCTTTGAAATCCAAGCTTTGGCAAGTTGAAACTTTCCCCGTATTCTGGAAAAAACGAGACTTACTATAATACGAGTAGTAATTGGTCGTTGAATGCCCTTCCCAGCCTGAAAATCGGAATCGACCTTTTTCTAAACCATGGCCAAGCTCATGTAAATCACCGTGACCGAGTGGGCTGAATGACCAATAAGCATCGTAAGGGTTACCCGAACAACCATAACCACACGTCGCTTGGTCGGCGTTCATGTGCTTCACTATATCAATATTGGCGATTTCCCAACCTTGGTTTTGGGCGTATTGAATAATTTCAGGCACTTCATCTATGCCCGGCCCTTGGAAACCTGCCAGCACATGCGGGTAGTTGTGAACATATTCTTCTGTTGCAAGCGCCATTTCCGAAGGGGTAGACCACATTTCATCGTTGACCGACTCCAACATTTTGTCGCGCTTTGAGTGTACTTCAAACCCAGGAGTGATCAGCTCAGCCCAATCGAATAAATTGGCTTCTAACTGTTGAATAAAAGCGTCGTTGTCCTTCTCACTTCTCCAAACTGGATGCTGTGCCACATGATTAAATTTCAGTTCAACCGGAACATCATTTTTGTCAAAGTGAACCTGTACTGGACCACCATAAGGAGAAGTCAGCGTGATGGTTTCACCCGGCTTCACTTCATAGCCGAATGAAGTCAGCAGTTTTGGTCGCGTGTATCCATCTTTGCTGAACTCATGAGTTGCACCATTTCTTAAAGTGTTGATGACAATCTTAGTCGCCACATCATTGCTGTCATTACGTTTAACCGTAAAGGTTTCCCCAGGAAGCGCATACACACCAGCCGAACGGAAGTTACGCTTTGATTCCATATTAATCGTTGCACTGATTCTCTTTATGTCAGGGCTAAACTCACTACGGCTGAAGTTCCCCATATTTGGTTGTTTTGGGTTTACGCTTCGGCTGTTGTATTGCACGTAATCGGCAAAGTACGACTTTAGGAATTCGGTCGTTTGGGTTGATTGTTTGTCCATCGGGAAGACAACCGTTTGACGATAATGATCAGCCAGCAATACCATGAGTTTTTCGTATTGGTAGCCGTTTTGATTAAACAAATCTACTTTTTGTTCATCAAGCTTTTGCAACCAATGGCGAATGCTGTTTGCCCCTACATAAAATTGACTGTCCATATTCGCAGTGTCAGGACAAGATTTGTCATCACACTTTGACAAGTCAACGTTGAAATTTTGAGATTCAAAACGAGACAACAGCGCTTGTTGTGTGATGACAGAGTCCGGCACAACGTTCATCAACGATGAAGGTTCCCAGTCGACCAAGCCTAACTTACGCCAATAGTTATCTCCCACATAATCAACATGGAATTTTTCCAAAATGTCTTGGCCAAGATAAGTTAGTCCTCCATCCCAATGCAGGTATAGAACAGGAATTTGGGCTTGCTCAGCGTATTCCAAAGCTTCGAGTACTGGTTTGTTGGTATCTCCAGATTGCAGATGCTGTGACAAGATCAATAAGTTTGGAGTATTGGTTTGCAAGCAGCTAAGTAGCTTCGAACCATCGCATAGGTTGGCCTCGTTAAACGCCAGCTCTTGTGAAACATTGTCTTTCAGCCAATTCCGAGTCGCTTGCTCATCCGGAAAGTAATAAGACTGATCCATTTGCGCGATGACGACGTTTGAAGTAACTCCGCCCGACAACCAAGTGACCAGGTTACTTAACCATTGCGTCATCGCTGCGTTGGAAGAGTCGGGAAAACGTTGTGCCGTTCTAAATGGGTTACTACCTAATAGTGCGTAACGTTGACCATTAGACTTTTCCCCGGCAACGCCAATTGACAGAGCTTGATCTTTGTAACCGCTTGCCATGGCCTTATTGGTCATCAAGATGGTGTCGTTGAAGCCATACTGAGGTGCCAAGATCGCGGCATCATGGGTTGGATCCCAATAAAGACCTGAAAGGTTTTTCGCAATTGCAGATTTGATCGTATTCGACTGCATCTTGTGAGCTTCTACAACCTGACGACTTTTACGAATGAATTCGCTCGGGTCAGAAACGAGCAGTGCATTACCAGTTTCAAGAGCTTGTTGAACTGGAGCTGGCGTTGGTTTTACTTGAGCATTAGGTTGTGATTCTCCCTCTCCCCCACCACATCCTGTGGCTAAGGCGGCAATGCCCAACGATAGAATTGTTTTTTTCATTTTTACTTACTAAACAATGAGTTTACCGAATGTTAATGTAAGTTGATGAATAATAAGAAAGAGTCTTTTACATCGACTGAAAAAATAGGAATGAAGATAACAAAATTATCAAAAGCAATAGCACCCACTCCGATGCTATTGCCTCTATTGATAATTAGCTTAAAGGACGCAGATAAGCTAAGAAACGCTTCTCTGCCACTTTGAAACACCACAAGATCATAAACGTCAGTGCCATGTAGAACAGCCCCGCCGTCAGGAAAGACTCAAATGGTGCATAGTAGCGCGAGTTAACTAGACGCGCAGCACCAGTTAAATCCATGATGGTAACGATGCCCGCGACTGCACTTCCGTGCAGCATAAATATGACCTCGTTGGAATAAGCTGGTAATGCTCGACGCAATGCACTCGGCAAGATAATACGTCTGTATGTCATAAACTTACTCATGCCATAGGCTTTCGCAGCTTCCACCTCACCTTTCGGCAAACCATTAATCGCACCACGAATAATTTCTGCGGTGTAAGCCGATGTATTCAGAATAAAAGCGACCAAAGCACAGAACCAAGCGTTCTCCCACAAGGTATCTTTCACAGGGAAAAACTGATCCATGCCGTAGTAAATCAAATACAGCTGAACCAATAGCGGCGTTCCACGGAAAAAGTAAATGAATCCCCAAGAAGGTAAGCTTAGAGCGTAATTGGTACTATTGCGTGCCACGGCTAATGGGATAGAGACAAACAAGCCAATAACCAACGCTAATCCCACTAACCAAACTGTTGTCCAAAGTCCCTGAAGATAAGTTGGAAAGCTTTCAATAATCAAAGAAAAGTCCATAACTTACCTCGCATGAATACTGAACTTACGCTCAACAAGCTTGAGTAGCCCGGTCGAAACGCTGGTAAAAAATAGAAAGATGAGCGCGACAGCCATGTAAAAGGTGAACGGCATTTTCGTTGTACCTGCTGCCAATGAGCTCATTCTCACCATGTCATCCAGACCAATAATGGAAACTAACGCTGTGGTCTTAAGTAACACTAACCAGTTATTACCAAATCCAGGTAATGCATGACGAATCATCTGAGGAAGTAAGATTCTTCTAAACGATAAAGCAGAACTCATCCCATAAGCTTTCGCCGCTTCTAATTCACCCTTGTCCACCGCCATGATCGCTCCACGAAAAGTCTCCGCCATGTAGGCGCCAAAGATAAAACCAATCGTGAGTACACCAGCTATAAATGGGCTGACATCAATATAATCAGGTAAGTAAGACGTCCATTCATGGTTTGGATCACTCGAGGCAAACCACTCGTTGAGCGTTTCGTTGATGGAGTAAAGGCTGTTATTTAAAAGTATTTGTCCACCAAAGAAAATTAGCATCATCAGAACCAAATCTGGAATGCCGCGAATGACGGTGGTGTAAAGAGTGGCAATCGCCCTTGCCCATTTGTAAGGCGCTAACTTAGCTAGTGCGCCAAGCATGCCTAAGACCATGGCGAGAATGAGTGAAAGCACTGCAACTTCTATTGTTACTAAAGCTCCTTTCAAAATCGAAGCTTCGTATCCTTGTAAATCTAGCATAGGTGAGTTCCTAATCCCTAAACTCAAAAAATCGACCGTTGACTACTTCTAGGAACAAGCCAACGGTCGCTTAATTACGGTTTATTCACCGTACACATCGTAGTTAAAGTATTTACCAGCAATTTCTTGGTAAACACCTTTCTCACGTAGTGAAATAATTGCTGCGTCGAGTTTCTTCGTCAGATCTTTGTCTTGTTTACGAACAGCGATACCCATACCTTCGCCAAACCATTTTGGATCGGTTAACGACGGTCCAACAAACTCATAAGCTTCGCCACCGGCTTTGTTGATCACACCCTCTTCTAGAGCAGAAGCATCACCTAAAACAGCAGCAATTCGACCATTTTCTAGATCAAGATACGCTTCATCAAAAGAGCCATAACGCACAATTTCAACATCATCGCCGTAGTTGTCAGTTAAGTACTTGTCATGTGTCGTCGCACGTTGCACGCCAATTTTGACATCTTTAAGATTATCAAAATCTAGACCCGCACCTTTCTTAGCGATAAATTTATTTGGAATTTGTGCGTACTTGCCAGTGAAATCGACTTTTTTCTTGCGCTCTTCAGTGATAGACATTGCTGCGATGATGGCATCGTACTTACGTGCAAGCAGAGAAGGAATAATACCATCCCAATCTTGAGCGACGATTTTGCACTTCACTTGCATCTCTTCACAGAGTGCATTTGCCATGTCTACGTCAAAGCCTTTTATTGAGCCATCAGTTTCTGTCCAGCTAAACGGAGGGTAAGCACCTTCGATACCAAAGCGAACTGTTTTCCATTCTTTCGCTTGGGCAACACCTGATACTGCCGTTGCAGCAATCGTTGCTGCTAATAACCACTTTTTCATTTCCATACTCCTGTGATTGCTATTTTATTTCGTTTTGTTTGTTGTGTTGGCTTAGGAGGCAATAGTCTGCCGCCTAACAAATATTAGTAAATGGATGAGATAAACTGCTGTAATCGTTCTGAATCCGGGTTTGTAAATAGCTTAGCTGGATTTCCCTGTTCTTCCACTAAGCCTTGATGTAAAAACATCACATGGTTTGATACGTCACGCGCAAACGCCATTTCGTGCGTGACCACCAGCATGGTTCGTCCTTCATCTGCCAAATCTCTCATTACCCCCAGAACTTCTCCTACAAGTTCTGGGTCAAGCGCAGAAGTTGGCTCGTCAAACAACATCACCTCTGGGTCAACTGCTAGCGCACGGGCAATAGCTGCACGTTGCTGCTGGCCGCCAGATAAGTGCCCAGGGTAATAATCTTTACGCTCATATAGGCCTACTTTCTTAAGCAA
The DNA here is from genome assembly GCF_033340495.1 of Vibrio sp. 1249-1. Taxonomy (NCBI): domain Bacteria; kingdom Pseudomonadati; phylum Pseudomonadota; class Gammaproteobacteria; order Vibrionales; family Vibrionaceae; genus Vibrio; species Vibrio sp. 1249-1. Next base: position 62,724 of record NZ_JAWOWJ010000002.1, on the reverse strand, counting down.
GACTTCTGCGTTTTCAATCGCTTGAGCTTTTGGCACGCCTAAGACATGAACAGGCGCCTCAATCACGTTTTCTAGTACGGTTAGGTGAGACCAGAGGTTGAAACCTTGGAAAACCATTGCCAGGCGTGAGCGAATACGTTGGACTTGCTTTTCATTAGCAGGAACAGATTCACCTGCTCTGTTGTTCTTCATTTGGATTAATTCACCATTTACCCAAATTTCGCCCGCGGTAGGCGTTTCTAGCAAGTTGATACATCTGAGAAAGGTACTCTTACCTGAGCCGGAAGAGCCAATGATGGAGATAACATCTCCTTTGTGCGCGGCAAGTGAAATGCCTTTTAAAACTTCATTTTGTCCAAATGTTTTGTGCAGGTCTTTTATATCTAGCGCTGGTACATCATTCATGCGCCCTACTCCCTGTGTTTTTGTCACTGCAATTAAGGGACTCCGCCCTCTCTAATTCGGAACAAATTAGCACCGCCCTTTGAAACTTGCAACAAATTATTAACCTAAATAATTCGAATAGAAAGATACGATAGGCAAATTAATATGCAATATATAGCAACATATTCTTCAAAAGTTGAATATTAAATATAAAAAAGCCCCTTTCAAAGGGGCTTAATTAATTTACAAAAGTGTTAAGACGCTACTTAACCAATACCATAAAATCAGATTTCTGAGCATTCGTATTGACCTTCTCAGAATCAACTTCACTGATCACAAGACCATCGTGATCCACTTTAAGATCGGTCACATCACCATGAGAGAAAAGAGAAACAAAGTCATAGCTATTTAGGTTTGCTTCAGCAGACTCCACGACAATAGATTGTGAGTAATCACTGGTAGAAGAAACTTTCAAATCTTGCTTCACACTGTCATCGAATGTGTAGTAGTACAATTCCGGAACAACGACATCACTCTCTAAAGTTGTAAATATCTTGTGTGTTACTCGGTGTAGTGTTCCAGAGTTAGACTCTGCACGATATGCGAGGCGGCTAAAGCCTTTATCTTGGTCAGTGAAAGCAAAACCAGTATCAATAGTTGAGCCTCTCACCACATGCGACGCAGGCAGAGCATTTAGGTTGTAGTAAGCGCTTGGCTCAATTGAGATATCCCAATTTGCGTCCTGATACATCTTTTGGTTCAGCACTACCGTCCAACCATTGATAGGTTTTTCAGCTGTAACACTGTAAGTCCAAGTTTCCGTTTTTGGCTCAAGCGGGTGGTAGAACTTCGTCGTTGACATAGGTAGCTCTGCAACTTCGTAGTTGTAATCACCAACAAGTACACTGATGTCTAAAGTGTCATATTTAAAAAGTGTTGGGTTCAAGATTGGAGAAGAACCATTCATGCCAACCAACGGCAATGGTGATTCACTCGACCAATCGCGAATACCATACTGGTGCAGTTCTGTTTTCGCTGCGTCTGCATATTGTAGCACGACTGTCGACTCCATCTTCGAACCAATTGCTCTTACATCCAAAGAATCAATAGAATAGGTAGGCTTAGACTCTTTCGCAATTTTAGATATGAAGTTGTACTCTAAGCCACCAGCCTCCGTTGCTTCATATTTAAGGTCAGTTCGGGTAGCCTTACGGAAGTTGCCATTTTTATTGCAAGCAGACACCGCCTCTCGATTCATTGAGAACGTTGAGTTTCTAAGGTTATTGTCCTTTAAAAAATCTCGACCGAAGCTGTTTGCCGTAAATACTGTTCCAGAAGCATCAAGCAACTGATAAGTAAAATAGCCGTCCTCAGGAATGTCTTCTAGAACAAATTTCAAAGTAGTGCCTGATGGGTAGATAAAGTCGCCTTGACGGACACCATTCTTGTCTGAATAGAAACCGACGACCTTACCTCCTGTTAGCTGTGCACTTACGGCTGGTTGATAGGTCAATACCTGCTCGATGCCGTTGCCATCTACTCTTCGGTCGTAAATAGTACAGCTGTCTTTTTGTGCATTTGTTTCACTAATGACATTTGGAGCTGCAAAAGTAAAAGTGAATGTAGTTCTTGGTGTGGAACTACCGCCACCGCCGCCACCGCCGCCGCAACCGACCATTAACCCTGAGATGATTGCCACTAGTGGCAGTACTTTAAGCTGTTTCATGTCTTTTTCCTAAACTGAGCGGCAATGATTAGCCAAAAAATTGTCTTTGCTCTGCCCAAAGCAAGAATAAAGCCAGCTTTATATAATCACCGTGAATATTGACATTTAATCTGCATCTCGTGCAAAAGGACAAAAAGTTCTAATTTTATGCAACTTGTGTAATGAAATTACACAAGATCTCCGCATCTCATTCGCATGCCAGAAACTTTCTGTAGTTTTATTTCACAACCATTCTTAAAGTGATCTAAATCAATCACCCTAAATGGCTATCTTGCTAGACTCCTGCCAAAAGATGAGGCTTTTTTTTGCGCCTCAACACAATAAGTTATTAGCTATGCTTAGGCACAGTGTCGACGTGTAACAAATCTAACAATAGCTAGCATAAGCGTGCCGCAGGATGCGGATTAACACAATTGAATGAAGAATTCATAACTTTTAAATATATGAGGAATCTATGTCAGACGCAGTTAACAAAACGCACTCTGATTCAGATATCGAGACCAAGAGCTACCGTGAGCTTCATCGTCCAGCATCTGAGTTCGCAAGCCGTTCAGACTACCTAGACCACGAACTACAAATTATGAAACCACGTCGTTTTGGCTTGAACTTGCCAGGTCGTGACTTCCGCTTTGAGCTTGAAGACCTTGTTCCAGCGCTTGCTGGTACTATCGGTATTATCGCAATGTACTCTGCGGTAATGATGTCTTGGGCTGAAGGTCTTACTGCAGCATGGGACCACGTAAACTTAGGCAAGGACTTTGCTATCGAAGTTGCGCGTGTAGAAATGCTCATCCCTGCACTTCTTTTCTGTGTACTTGCCTCTGGTTTTATTAACCCTAAAGCCAACCTAGCAGGCAACCACGGCCCAATGATCCCTCTTATTGGTACCATCGCTCTTGCTGGTGCTCACCCTCTTGCATTAGCAATTCTCATTGGTGTGTTTGGTTTGATTTTGAGCCTCTTAAAAGGTGGGTCAAAACTGGTTAACCTCACCTCTGAAGGTACGGCTGGTGGCCTTCTTATTTTCTTAGGTTTAACCGGAACCATGAGCCAAATTAACTCTATTCAAGCTTGGGCTGTTGGTTTGCAATCCGATACGGTTGCCGCTGGTAGCATGGGTTACATCGGTCTAATTGTTCTTGCGGTTACCATTGGCTTATACGCGTTCCTTGCTAAAGTGAACAAACGCTGGCTAGCGATCCCTGTTTGTGCCTTCACTGGGCTTGCAATCGCACTTGCTCTTGGCGCAGGCTTCGATATTAAATTCGTAACCGAGACAGGCCTTCCAAACCTAAATCCAATCTACTGGTGGGGTTCAACAGAAGAAGGTTGGATGCTTGGTCTTCCTAATATGGAACACTTCATCGCTTCTCTACCATTCGCCATTCTTGCGGTAGCAATGTGGTCACCTGACTTCTTGGGTCACCGTATCTTCCAAGAGATGAACTACCCACGTAAGAGTGAGAAAGTGCTGATGGACGTTGATGACACAATGACAATGTGTTCCGTTCGCCAAATGGTCGGTACTGCAGTGGGTGGTGGTAACATCACATCATCTTGGGGGACTTACATGATCCCTGCTGCAATCGCGAAACGCCCTATTCCTGCTGGCGCCATCTTACTAGGCTCTCTATGTATTATTGTTGCAATCCTTGGTTTTCCTATGGACGTTGCAGTATGGCCTCCAGTTATGCGCGTTGCTCTTCTCGTTGGTGTATCTCTACCACTGCTTGAAGCTGGCATGCAGATGGTGAAGGACTCGAAAGACTCACAAGCAGCAGGTATCTGTATCTTTGGTTCTGCCGTTGTTAACCCAGTTCTAGCTTGGGCACTAACTATGCTTTTAGATAACAACGGTTTAATTGGAGATAAAGAGCGCGCGTCTCGCCTATCATTTGTAGACAAGATTGTGATCCCAGTAAGCGTACTTGTTATCTGTTTAGTTGCTATGCTTGCAGTTGGTATGCTTGAAGGCCAGTATGGCATCCAAGCTTGGCTATAAGCTAGCAGTCCAGAAATTTGTGGGTAGCGCTCGTCGCTACCCCATTTTTATCGAGATTTTTGAGGATTTATTGATTTAGTTTAAGGTTTGCAAAAAAATTTTAGTTTAACCTCTAACTGTTGCTTAAAAAGAGAAACGTTAAAACTAGTGACAATATTTATAGTTTTGTAAATCAAATACGTAAATTTAAGACTATAAATATTGTTATTCATAAGAGTGTACTGTTCCCCTCTTTTATCTGGGGATAGCTGGCTCAACGGCGAAGCAGTACGTATTTTTTTCTACTAAAAAGGTAGGTATGTCATGGCAGAGCAATTTGCTAAAGCTTGGGAAGGTTTTGCTGCAGGCGACTGGCAAAACGAAGTAAACGTTCGTGATTTCATTCAGAAGAACTACACTCCGTACGAAGGCGACGAATCTTTCCTAGTTTCTGAAGGTACTGAAGCGACTAACAAGCTTTGGGCTAAGGTAATGGAAGGCATCAAACAAGAGAACGCGACTCACGCTCCTGTTGATTTTGATACTTCAGTTATCTCTACCATCACTGCTCACGATGCAGGCTACATCGAAAAAGACCTAGAAACTATCGTAGGTCTTCAAACTGACGCTCCTCTAAAACGTGCGATCATCCCTAACGGTGGTATCCGCATGGTTGAAGGTTCATGCAAAGCCTACGACCGCGAGCTAGACCCACAAGTTAAAAAAATCTACACAGAATACCGTAAAACTCACAACCAAGGCGTTTTCGATATCTACACTCCTCAAATCATGGCGTGTCGTAAATCTGGCGTACTGACTGGTCTTCCAGATGCATACGGTCGTGGTCGTATCATCGGTGACTACCGTCGTGTTGCTCTATACGGTATTGACTTCCTAATGAAGGATAAATTCGCGCAGTTCTCTTCTCTACAAGAGCGTTTTGAGAACGGCGAAAACCTACAAATGACAATGCAGCTTCGTGAAGAGATCGCAGAGCAACACCGTGCTCTAGGTCAAATCAAAGAAATGGCTGCAAAATACGGTTGTGATATTTCTCGTCCTGCTGAAACTGCGCAAGAAGCTATTCAGTGGACTTACTTCGGTTACCTAGCTGCTGTTAAATCTCAAAACGGTGCGGCTATGTCTCTAGGTCGTACTTCTACGTTCCTAGACATCTTCATCGAACGTGATATCGCGGCTGGTAAGCTAACTGAAGAACAAGCTCAGGAAATGATCGACCACTTCGTAATGAAACTACGTATGGTTCGTTTCCTACGTACTCCTGAGTACGATGATCTATTCTCTGGCGACCCTATCTGGGCAACTGAGTCTATGGGTGGTATGGGTCTTGACGGTCGTACGCTAGTTACTCGTACAAACTTCCGTTTCCTAAACTCACTATACACTATGGGTCCTTCTCCAGAGCCAAACATCACTGTTCTTTGGTCTGAGCAACTACCTGAAGGCTTCAAGAAGTTCTGTGCGAAAGTATCTATCGATACTTCTTCTATTCAGTACGAAAATGACGACCTAATGCGTCCAGACATGAACTCTGACGACTACGCGATCGCATGTTGTGTATCTCCAATGGTTGTTGGTAAGCAAATGCAGTTCTTCGGTGCTCGTGCGAACCTTGCGAAAACAATGCTTTACACCATCAACGGTGGTGTGGATGAGAAGCTAAAAATCCAAGTTGGCCCGCAAATGCCTAAGATCGAAGGCGATGTTCTTAACTACGATGAACTGTGGGAGAAAATGGACCACTTCATGGATTGGCTAGCGAAACAATATGTGACTGCACTAAACGCTATCCACTTCATGCACGATAAGTACAGCTACGAAGCGGCACTAATGGCTCTACACGACCGTGACGTTAAACGTACTATGGCTTGTGGTATTGCTGGTCTATCTGTTGCGGCTGACTCACTATCTGCAATTAAATACGCAAAAGTTAAGCCAATTCGTGACGAAGACGGTCTAGCAATCGACTTCGAAATCGAAGGCGATTACCCTAAATTCGGTAACAACGACCCACGCGTTGATGACATTGCATGTGAACTTGTTTCTGTATTTATGGGCAAAATCCGTAAGCTTAAGACTTACCGTGATGCAATCCCTACTCAGTCAATTCTTACTATCACTTCAAACGTGGTTTACGGTAAGAAAACTGGTAACACGCCTGACGGTCGTCGTGCTGGTGCTCCATTTGCTCCAGGTGCAAACCCAATGCACGGTCGTGACGAGAAAGGTGCTGTAGCATCACTAACTTCAGTTGCTAAACTGCCGTTTGCTGACGCACAAGATGGTATCTCTTACACATTCTCTATCGTACCTAACGCACTAGGTAAAGATGAGGGTTCACAACGCGCTAACCTTGCTGGTCTTATGGATGGTTACTTCCACCACGAAGCGGGTATCGAAGGTGGTCAACACCTAAACGTGAACGTTCTTAACCGTGAAACTCTAGAAGACGCAGTTAAGCACCCAGAGAAATACCCTCAGCTAACAATCCGTGTATCTGGTTACGCTGTTCGCTTCAACTCTCTAACTGCAGAGCAACAAGCTGACGTAATCGCGCGTACATTCACTGAGTCTCTATAAGACTATAGCGAAATAACGTTCTAGTAATACAACAAAGGCTGATGCTAAGTAGCATCAGCCTTTTTTTATTTCTTGAATGAAAGTTGTGATATCGCGAAAGACTTTTGCCCGCATTCTTACGTATGATGCGAAAAAAGTTAGCAAATAAAGTCTATGAGATTTAGTAAATTAATTATTCTTACCCTTCTTTCTCCAGTTGCAATAGCATCCACTAAGTCTACGGTTTCTTTTACCATCGACAACGATGGTATTTTTGGCGTCGATCAAGACTATACGAATGGTGTTTTCCTTTCTTACGCGACAGACCAACTGACACAAGAAAGCCAATGGAAATGGCTGAGTCTAGCTAACTCAGAGCACGCCAATATCGATAAAATAGAGTTGGTTCTTGGCCACAAGATGTGGACTCCAAGCGACATTGAAGCCGATTATCCACTAATCAATGATCGCCCATATGCCGGTTACCTACACACCGAAATCAACTACCTTTCCCTAACGAGTGACAAAGCTGTACGGTACAATTTCACCATAGGAACTACGGGTGAAAGTTCGCTATCAGAAAAGGCGCAAGAAATCGTTCACGGCATAACAGGATCGACGGACCCTCAAGGTTGGGATTACCAGATTGAAGATAAAGTGGCGTTCAGCCTTGGTTACCGCGTATTTAACAAATTGATGCGCAGCGAAGAACAAAAAACACAATGGGAGATCACCAACATTAACGACATCAATGCGGGTAACTTCCGTAGTGATGTCTCTCAAGGCGTCATGTTTCGTTGGGGTACAAACCTAGCGAATAGCATCGGAGCCGCCAATATCAGTGTCGAAAGCCCTTTCTCAGCAAGTATGATCGCTCAGAACACGTCGAGTTGGTTCTTGTTCACCGGGTTTGAAGGTCGTTACCGCTTTAATGACATGACTATCGAAGGAGATCGTCCTGGCATTCCTGAACCGTCAGCGCCATACGACGTCACACTGCAAAATTGGCAAGCAAGTGCCGTCGCGGGAGTATCTTGGTACAACCAAAATTACGGTGCAAGCATCACCTTTACAATTAAAACACCGGATTATGAAGAAGCCCAAACCGATGTTTATGGGACAGGCTCGTTCTCCGTGTTCGCCTTTTTCTAAAAACTGGATTATCCCAGCATCGAAGTCAATCTAGATACACGGCAAGTTCTCGGGGTAGGTATTAACCACCTCGTGTTCAAGCGTTTATGCAGATTGGCTCCATCTATTTTCTTTCTTCAAATAACCTTGCCTTTAGTACCGACAAAGCTGTTTTAACCCTGCTTTTTGTAATAAAATAACAGCTAGAATTTACTAGTAATGAGAGCAAAAGATGTCAACAGCTGGTCGTATTCACTCATTTGAGTCATGTGGTACCGTAGACGGACCTGGTATTCGATTTATCGTCTTCTTGCAAGGTTGTTTAATGCGCTGTAAGTATTGCCATAACCGCGATACTTGGGACACGCATGATGGCAAAGAAGTCACGGTTGAAGAAATCATTTCCGAAGCGAAAAGTTACCGCCACTTCATGAATGCATCAGGTGGTGGCGTTACTTGTTCTGGCGGCGAAGCGATGCTTCAACCGGAATTCGTACGTGATTTTTTCCGCGCAGCTAAAACCGAAGGCATTCATACATGTCTAGATACTAACGGTTATGTTCGTAAGCACACTGATGTTATCGATGAAGTACTGGATGCAACAGACTTAGTCATGCTTGACATCAAACACATGAAAGACGAAGTGCACCAAGATCTCATCGGTGTATCCAACCGACGCACATTGGACTTTGCTCGTTACTTGCAAAAAATCGGAAAGAAAACATGGATTCGCTATGTCGTCGTGCCTGGTTACACAGATGACCCAGAAGCAGCACACATGCTTGGTGAATTTATTAAAGACATGGATAACATCGAAAAGGTCGAGTTACTTCCTTACCACAAATTAGGGGCTCATAAGTGGGAAGCGTTAGGCTTAGAATACCCACTCGAAGGCGTAAGCCCGCCACCGAAAGAAACCATGGATGAAATTCAATCCATTCTTGCTCAATACAACGATAACGTAAAATACTAAGTGAACCGCAAGACTAACCTCTTTAAAATACCAGCTTATTGCTGGTATTTTTTTGATTATATCTAAGCCTTATCAGTGAGTTTCTCTGCGGTCATTTAGGTATAAAAAGAACGATAGAAATGATTGCGTCATGTTCGCATAGGAAGGAAGTAACATGGATTTGTTTAACTTAGGCTCTCTTGTTGTCTCAATTTGGATAGTAGTAGTCTACTGCCTACCAGATTGGAAAAAAGTCGTTTGGCTCAAACTGGAAAAAGAGAAAGGATTTCAGCACCTCGTTTTTGCAACGCTCTTCTTTTTCAGTATTTTATGGGCCGCTCAAGCAGGTGTAAAAGAAGGATTACAGATTCATTTTCTTGCACTAACAACGCTGACGATGATGTATGGTTGGCGCATGGCATTTCTACTCAGCATTCCCGCTATGTTGGTCAACCACCTACTACATGATGTGTCCTTGCTACTCTTACCCACGTCGTTAGTTCTATCTGCCCTAATTCCGATTTTCATTAGTTACTTAGTGTTTCTTCTGAGTTACCACTACTTACCACGAAACATTTTTGTTTTCATCTTCGTTGCTGGATTTTTCAATGGCGCGATAACAGGAAGTCTGCACCTCATCATTAACTCTTTTTATCACCTATCAGTTGGTCACTACGATTGGGAAACCATTCAACATAACTACTTTGTTTTTGTGCCGTTGCTCGCCTTTCCAGAAGGTCTATTAAATGGTATGGCACTGGCGGTTTTAACCGTATTCAAGCCAGAGTGGCTGAGAGTATTTTCAGACCGAGACTACATATACAATCATTACCATAAATAAGTGTTTTCAAACTGGTCAAAAGTGACAGTTCTTGCCATTTTTTAGTATTAAATATGTGTTGAGATCATGTTTCACTCATGTCTTAAGCGTTAACCTAAGCACATTAAAAATGTATTAGATATCTAGTGAGGTCACCATGGAAATGTCAAACGCTCAACGTTTGATTCTATCAAACCAATACAACCTTATGTCTCAACTTGATCCAAGTAATGCAGCCAAATACAAACGCTTACAAACGATCGTTGAACGTGGTTATGAACTACAAATGCGAGAGTTGAACAAAGATTTCGGCTGCCTCTCAGAAGCAGAATGTCGTGAGATCATCGACGTTATGGAGATGTATCATGCGATGCAAGAATCTTACAACATGCTAGACGATGAAGACCGCAGCAACGTAGATCAGCGCCGCTTGAAGTTTTTGGGATTTGATATCGCTTCAGAAGCGCAACAAGTACATTACGTACGTTTTCTCATCGATTCTGAAGGTTTGTACCCTCAGTTTGACAAGGCAGATCATCACTTTAACAGCCAAATGCCGATGCTAGATAAATACCGCCGCATGCTGCAAACTTGGCGTAACTGCCCTCGTCAGTATCATTTATGTGAAAACGAACTAGCGCAAATCTTAAGCGCATAAAATGGTCGTCTAAGAATGAGGAGAGCGCCCGCTCTCCTTGTTATTTACCCTGTCACAAACTTATCTAAGACTTTGCTCTCTTCCTACCTCTTTCACTTACCTTGCTCAATGTAGAACAACGAATCACTGAGACTCTTCTGTCTTTGCCAAATATTTGAATTTCTATTGCACCTATTCACGACATAAATTCGTCCTTAATAAAAGAGTGATTCAAATGTCACTTTTACAATAAATTCATAATTGTTAAGCAAAATTGCAAATCCCCGACTAGGCTTAAGTAGAGAAAGGCTGTGATTGAAAAATTCATATCCACCGCTCACCGTTGTAACGAAAAAACCGTCCATAAAGCAAAGTCTTTGGTGTCGCCAATCTTACATTCTGTACGAACCAAATGTGATAACAGGACGTATATTCAAACAACAACGAGCATAACTGTTGGTGGAAAGCCTGAATCAACGTTCGTCGGTAGACTGACTATTAAAGGGGAAAGCGACATGAGTATTTTCGACCACTATCAATCAAGATATGAAGCTGCAAAAGATGAAGAGATGTCGTTACAGGAGTTTTTAGCCCTGTGTAAAGATGACAAAAGCGCTTATGCTAATGCAGCAGAACGCCTACTGATGGCGATTGGTGAACCAGAGATAATCGATACGGCAAAGGATCCGAGACTAAGCCGAATCTTCTCGAATCGTGTTATCTCTCGTTATGAAACCTTTAAAGACTTTTATGGCATGGAAGATGCCATAGAACAAATTGTGTCTTACCTAAAACATGCGGCGCAAGGCCTAGAAGAGCGTAAGCAGATTCTTTACCTACTCGGCCCTGTAGGTGGCGGTAAGTCTTCGCTTGCAGAAAAGCTTAAGGCTCTGATGGAACAGATGCCTATTTATGTTCTTACTGCTAACGGCGAACGCAGCCCAGTGAATGACCATCCATTCTGCCTATTCAAAGCCACAGAAGATGGCGATATTTTGAAAAAAGAGTATGGCATCGAGCACCGTTATCTTCGCTCGATCATGTCTCCTTGGGCCGCTAAACGTCTTCACGAGTTTGGTGGTGATATCACCAAATTTAAAGTAGTGAAAGTACGCCCTTCTATCCTTGACCAAATCGGTATTGCCAAAACTGAACCAGGCGATGAAAACAACCAAGATATCTCATCATTGGTTGGTAAAGTCGATATTCGTAAGCTTGAACACTATTCGCAAGACGATCCAGACGCTTACAGCTACTCCGGTGCGCTGTGTAAAGCAAACCAAGGTTTAATGGAATTCGTTGAGATGTTCAAAGCACCAATCAAAGTGCTTCACCCGCTGTTAACAGCAACGCAAGAAGGCAACTTCAACGGTACAGAAGGCCTTTCTGCGATTCCATTCGACGGTATGATTCTGGCTCACTCAAACGAATCTGAGTGGCAGACCTTCCGTAACAACAAGAACAATGAAGCGTTCTTGGACCGTGTTTATATTGTGAAAGTACCTTACTGTCTACGTGTTTCAGAAGAAGTCAAAATCTACCAAAAACTTCTTGAAAACAGTGAGTTGTCTCAAGCCCCTTGTTCACCAAGCACGCTCGAGACTCTGGCACAATTCAGTATTCTTTCTCGACTTAAAGAGCCTGAAAACTCGTCCATCTTCTCTAAGATGCGCGTATACGACGGTGAAACGCTGAAAGATACGGATCCAAAGGCAAAAAGCTATCAAGAGTATCGTGATTATGCTGGTGTCGATGAAGGCATGAACGGTCTCTCAACACGTTTTGCCTTTAAGATTTTGTCACGCGTATTTAACTTCGACCAAACCGAAGTGGCAGCCAACCCTGTACATCTATTCTATGTGATTGAACAACAGGTTGAGCGCGAACAGTTCCCTGCTGAAACAGCAGAGAAATATCTCGAGTTCTTGAAAGGCTACCTAGTACCTCGATACGTTGAATTTATCGGTAAAGAGATTCAGACCGCTTATCTTGAGTCTTACTCTGAATACGGCCAAAACATCTTCGACCGATATGTCACCTATGCAGACTTCTGGATTCAAGACCAAGAGTACCGAGATCCAGAAACCGGTCAGCTATTTGATCGCTCTTCACTGAATGCTGAGCTAGAAAAGATCGAAAAAACAGCTGGTATTTCTAACCCGAAAGATTTCCGAAACGAGATCGTTAACTTTGTGCTTCGTGCGAAAGCGAATAACAATGGTCAAAACCCGGTTTGGACCAGCTACGAAAAACTGCGCACAGTAATCGAGAAGAAAATGTTCTCCAATACCGAAGAGCTACTTCCGGTTATCTCATTTAATGCGAAAACCTCTTCTGAAGATCAGAAGAAGCACGACGACTTTGTCGCTCGCATGATGGAAAAAGGCTATACCGAGAAACAGGTTCGCCTACTTTCTGAGTGGTACCTACGAGTACGTAAGTCATCCTAACCCAGTATTGAGTTAGGTCGCTTGTGAAACATGAAGAGGGCTATTTCATGGCGCAATTTATAGACCGAAGGCTCAATGGCAAGAACAAGAGCGCTGTTAATCGACAGCGCTTCTTGAAGCGCCACAAAGAGCAAATAAAAGAGTCGGTAGCAGACGCAGTGAATCGACGCTCGATTACGAATACGGAAACGGGCGAAGACGTCTCTATCCCTCACAAAGACATCAATGAGCCTATATTTCATCAAGGCAAAGGTGGTGTTCGCGAACGAGTTCATCCCGGTAACGATCAATTCATTACTGGTGATAAAATTGAGCGTCCCAAAGGTGGCGGTCAAGGTAGCGGCTCTGGAGAAGGGAACGCCAGTCCAGATGGAGAAGGCCAAGACGAATTTGTATTCCAAATATCAAAAGATGAGTACCTCGATATTTTGTTCGAAGATCTCGAGCTGCCTAATCTAGAAAAAAACCAAATTGCCAAAATCACAGAATGGAAAACGCACCGTGCAGGCTTTCAAACTGCCGGTATCCCTTCCAATATCGCCGTAGTACGCTCTCTGCAACAATCTCTTGCGCGCCGTACTGCAATGACTGCTGGTAAGAAACGACTTCTCAAAGAGCTAGAAGACGAACTTGCTCGCATCAAAAATATTGAGCCTGCTCAGCAGTTTGAAGAGAACCGCTTGAAGGCTGAAATTGAAGAACTGCGCAAGAAAATCGAAAGCGTGCCGTTCATCGATACCTTCGACTTACGCTTCAAGAACTATGAGAAACGCCCTGTACCATCGAGCCAAGCGGTCATGTTCTGTCTAATGGACGTATCCGGTTCTATGGATCAGGCAACGAAAGACATCGCAAAACGCTTCTATGTTCTTTTGTACTTGTTCTTAACTCGTACCTACGAGAATGTCGAAGTCGTCTTTATCCGCCACCATACCCAAGCGAAGGAAGTGGACGAGCACGAATTTTTCTACTCACAAGAAACCGGGGGTACCATTGTATCTAGCGCGCTCAAGTTAATGGATGAAATAGTAAAAGAGCGATACCCGATTGGTCAGTGGAACATATATGCAGCTCAAGCATCCGACGGTGACAACTGGGCAGATGATTCGCCAAGATGCCGGGATCTGTTAGTGAACAAATTACTTCCAAACTGTCAGTACTACTCTTACATAGAGATCACGCGGCGCTCGCATCAAACTCTATGGCATGAGTACGAAAAACTCACTGAAGAGTTTCCTAATTTCGCAATGAAAAACATTCGCTCTGTGGAGGATATTTTCCCAGTCTTTCGTGAACTATTCCAAAAAGAAACGGCGTAAGGAGGCTAGCGATGAATACCGCAACGAGAAACCTCTCAGAAGAGGCGCCTAAGAAGCGTAACAGTAAAGTGTTGCCAGATGGACCAGATTGGACATTTGAGCTGTTAGAGCGATACCACAAAGAAATTAAGCGTGTCGCGGAGCATTATCGCCTAGACACTTACCCTAACCAAATAGAAGTGATTACTTCAGAACAGATGATGGATGCCTATTCAAGTATCGGCATGCCAATCAATTACAATCACTGGTCATTTGGTAAAAAATTCATTCAAACAGAGCAGAACTATAAACATGGTCAAATGGGGCTAGCCTACGAGATTGTAATTAACTCCGACCCTTGTATTGCTTATTTGATGGAAGAAAATACGGTAACAATGCAAGCACTCGTTATAGCGCACGCGTGTTACGGCCATAACTCTTTTTTCAAAGGTAATTACCTATTCCAAACGTGGACTGACGCCAGTTCTATTATCGACTATCTGCTGTTCGCCAAAAAGTATTTAGCCGAGTGTGAAGAACGATATGGCGTAAAAGAAGTGGAAAAACTGCTCGACTCTTGTCACGCGTTAATGAACTTTGGTGTAGACCGCTACAAGCGTCCAGAGAAAATCTCAATTACAGAGGAAAAAGCAAGACAAGAAGAACGCGAAGCATACCTACAATCTCAAGTTAATGAGCTTTGGCGCACGGTACCAACAGCCAAGACGAAAGAGGAAGACATTAAAGAGCGATTCCCAAGCGAGCCTCAGGAAAACTTGCTCTACTTCTTCGAAAAACATGCGCCGTTGCTAGAGCCGTGGCAACGTGAAGTTGTTCGGATCGTCCGTAAGATCAGTCAGTATTTTTATCCGCAAAAACAAACGCAAGTCATGAATGAGGGCTGGGCAACGTTCTGGCACTATACCATACTCAACCATCTTTATGATGAGGGCTTGGTGTCTGAAAAGTTCATTCTAGAGTTCTTACATAGCCACACCAGTGTCGTGGCTCAGCCGCCTTATAACAGTCCTTACTTTAATGGCATTAACCCCTACGCGTTAGGCTTTGCCATGTTCCGAGATATTAAGCGTATCTGCGAAGAACCAACTGATGAGGACAAGGAGTGGTTTCCAGACCTAGCAGGAACCGACTGGTTAGATGCAGTGCATTTCGCGATGCATAATTTCAAAGATGAAAGCTTTATTAGCCAATACCTTTCTCCGAAATTAATGCGTGATTTCAAGCTGTTTGCGATAAACGATGATGATCATAAGAACTTTATTGAAGTCGCTGCGATACACGATGAGATGGGTTATAAACGCATTAGAGAAACCTTAGCCGCTCAGTATAACTTATCTAATCTTGAACCAAACATTCAGGTGTTTAATGTCGATGTCCGTGGTGATCGCTCACTTACGTTGCAGTACGTTCCTCACAACCGCATCCCACTTGATGATAGTTACGAAGAAGTTCTAAAGCACGTGTACCGATTATGGGGCTTTGATGTCATTCTCCAAGAAGTGAAAGACACCGGTCACCGAGAGGTGTTAGCGACCTGCCCTAAACGGAACCAATACGACACTAACATTTAACTAATACCGCGATACGAGTAAAACAAAAAAGGCTCCTAATTCAGGAGCCTTGTTTATTCTTAAATCTATATGAGCATTTGTTACGCTTGCTTTGCAACAATCGCGCGCACGGCTTCTAGGTCTTCGGGCGTATCAACCCCTGCCGCTGGTGCTTCTTTCGCTACCGCCACATGAATTTTTTCACCGTACCAAAGCACTCGCAGTTGCTCAAGACACTCAATCTGCTCTAATGCACTTGGTGCCCAGTTGACATACGTATTAATGAAACCAGCTCGATAAGCATAAATACCAATATGACGCATTAATGGGTTGGCAATAGTTTTGTCTTGTTTAGCAAAGTTATCGCGATCCCAAGGGATGGTTGCTCGACTAAAGTACAACGCATAGCCTTGCTCATCTGCGACAACTTTAACAGCGTTCGGGTTGAACACTTCCTCTTCCGAGTCTATTTCTACAGCTAACGTCGCCATCGGGGCTTCACACCCAGATAAGTTATCAGCAACCTGACGAATGATGGACGGCGGAATCAAAGGCTCATCCCCTTGCACATTAACAATAATGTGGTCTGACGGAATAGCCATCTTTTCAACAACTTCGGCAAGACGCTCCGTACCTGATTCGTGGTGGGGAGAGGTCATACAAACTTTACCACCAAATGACGAAACCGCTTTCGCAACACGCTCGTCATCAGTTGCAACGATGACATCTTCCGCACCCGCTTGTAGCGCTTGTTCATAAACCCACTGAACCATAGGCTTACCACCAATATCCGCTAGCGGTTTACCAGGCAAACGGCTCGATGCGTAGCGCGAAGGGATGACAACCGTAAAAGACATTAGCGTCCCTCATCCATGCTCATAGTGCGAGCTTCAGGCTCTAGCAGAACTGGAATACCCTCTTTGATCGGGTAAGCAAGGCGATCCAATTTGCAGATCAACTCTTGATTATCTTTATCGTACGTCAGCTTACCTTTGCAAACAGGGCAAGCTACAATCTCAAGTAGACGGTGATCCATAAGCCGCTTTAACCTCTTTTATTCTATTTAAAATTTGCTCTGCATCGTTTGATTCAAACTGGGCAGATACAGGCAGATACCACCAATTATCTTGCGCATAATGGCTGCACTTGACGGCATCTTTCTCGGTCATAATCACATTGGTCCCTTGTTGAGCCAATGCTTCTAATTCTTGTTGATCAAAGTCTTGATGGTCAGCAAAACCTTTTGTGACTTTAACATCTGCGTTCATCGAGTTTAGTGTATGAAAAAAACGCGGAGGATGCCCAATGCCCGCAAATGCGACGAGATCTTTCAACTCCGAGACATCCACATGTTGCTTAGTCTTAAGATTAATAGCTTTAGAGGGTGCTAAAGCCATTGCGATTTCGCCCGTATGCGCTTGACCGCCATTGGTGATGATAAAGTCGACTTCTTTAAGTCGCTCAATACCTTCACGTAAAGGACCTAATGGAATCAGGCTTTCATTCCCAAACCGGCGATTCCCATCCACAATCACTAACTCAATATCACGGCCTAACGCATAATGTTGTAATCCATCATCCGTAATTATGATATCCACATCCAAATCTAGCAGTGCTTTCACTGCATTTGAACGCACAGGATCTACCGCAACAGGTGCTCCTGTACGGCGATGAATCAACTTAGGTTCATCGCCACAATGCTTCGCTGGCGTATCTTCTTTTAGCACTAACGGATAGGCAGGAGCCTTTGCCCCATAACCACGAGAAACAACCCCCGGCTTAAAGCCCATTTGCTGTAGTTGCTCAACAAGCCACACAACAACTGGTGTTTTACCATTGCCACCAGCAGTGATATTGCCAACCACAACAACAGGTATAGGCGCATTATAAGCTTGCTTGCGGCCAGTTTGGTATTGCTTTCGCTTTGACTTGCTTATCGCTCCAAATAATAAACTCAGTGGCCACAAAAGCGGCCACAAGAGATATTTTATTGGATGGCTTTCAAACCAGATTTTTTCAATCACCGCGCTTATTCACCAAACTGAATACGGTGCAATTGTGCATACGCACCATTTTTCTCAATAAGCTCAGCGTGGTTGCCACGTTCAATGATGGCACCATCATCAACCACAAGAATTTCATCGGCTTTCTCGATTGTGGATAAGCGGTGCGCTATTACAAGTACCGTTTTGTCTTTTTGCAGCTCATCAAGTGCAGCTTGAATAGCTCGCTCGGATTCGGTATCCAAAGCCGAAGTTGCCTCATCAAGAATCAGCACTGGAGCATCACGCAATAGAGCTCGCGCAATCGCAACACGTTGGCGTTGACCACCAGACAAGCTAGCACCATTTTCACCAATCATGGTATCAAGTCCATCATCCATTTTGCCGATGAACTCCATCGCATGCGCGAGTGTTGCCGCTTTCTCGATATCACTGCGCTCGTATTGGCCATCCGTTGCGTACGCAATATTGTTTGCTATCGTGTCATTAAACAAATGAACATTTTGCGATACTAGTGCAAATTGCTGACGTAAATTCTTTAGCTCGTAATCACGAATATCATGCCCATCTAATGTGATAGATCCACTGTCAACATCATAGAAGCGGTTGAACAAGTTCGCGATGGTACTTTTACCTGAGCCAGAACGGCCAACTAGCGCCACCGTTTTTCCTCTTGGAATATCGAAGCTGACATTTTCCAATGCTGGTTTTTCTGCACCAGTGTAAGTAAAGCTTACGTTTTTAACTGAAACATCGCCATTTGCGCGTTCAACTGTCAACTTACCTTCGTTTTTCTCAGGCTCGAGGTCAATTAACGCGAAGAGCGTTTGGCTCGCGGCCATACCACGTTGGAACTGAGAAGTAACGTTAGTCAGCGCTTTAAGTGGGCGCATCAGACCAAACATTGCAGAGAACACAACAGTAAATGTACCTGGAGTCAGTTGCTCTTTAATCGAATCAATACTTGCTAAATAAAGAACGGCAACAATTGCAAGTGATGCAATCATTTGGATGATAGGGTTAGCCGCCGCTTGAGCCGTCACCAACTTCATGCTTTGTTGACGCATTTGGTTGCTGACTTTTTCAAATCGTTTACGTTCGATGTCTTGGCCGCCATAGCTCAACACAACTTTATGGCCTTTCAGCATCTGCTCTGCTGATGCAGTTACGTTACCCATCATGGTCTGCATATTTTTGGATATTTTTCTAAAACGTTTAGAAACAACACCAATACCCCATGCCACAACGGGAGCAACAGCAAACAGCACTAGCGACAATTGCCAGCTGTTGTAAAACATCAAGACTAACAGACCAATGATACTTGCGCCTTCACGCACAATGCTCACCAACGCTTGGCTAGTTGCCGCTGATACTTGCTCTGAGTCGTAGGTTATACGCGACAATAAGTTGCCCGTCTTTTCCTTATCAAAGTAAGACACTGGCATATGCATAAAGTGATTGAACACCATGCGACGGACTTGCATAACTACGTTGCCAGATACCCAGCTCAAACAGTAGGTGGAGACAAATCCACTTATGCCACGGATGAACATCATGGCAAAAATAATCAATGGAAGCGTGCGTAAAAAATCAGATTCAGCGTTCCCAAAACCTTCATCGAGTAGTGGTTTTAGCAGGGAAATCATATAGGTATCTGATATAGCATTAATAACTAATGCAATGACTGCAACGACAAGACCTGACTTATAAAGGCGAATAAATTGCCATAGACGCTTAAACGTCTGCCAAGTCGTTTCATCAGTATTTATCGACATAGAAGTGCTTTATTTTCTTACATTAAGACTCTCATTCTACTCCCTTACGCAGCATCTGCCTATACCAAGGCTCAAATGTATCGCTACGTTTGGTTTCTGAGCGCCAATTATCACGGTGAATAAAGAAGCTTACCTGACCACCCTCACCAGTATCAAGCCAAGTAACGCCAAGCTTTCGGTATGAAGCAACGACATTTTCCGCTGGCATTCCCCATCGATTGTTTTTTGCTAAAGAAGCAACCGCCACACTCGGGCTCACCGCCTCGATAAATCGAGGATTCGATGAACTTTTACTCCCGTGGTGAGGGACTAGCATCACATCGCTTTGTAACTTTCCGGGTTCTCTAAGCAAAATCCACTCGCTAATGGCCTCAATATCACCAGTAAAAAGCATACTAAAGTTAGAAATAGGGTCAGTAAGTCGTAATACACAGGAGTGCGGATTATACGCACGTTGAACAAGTGCAGGAGGCCAGAGCACTTCCATGTTTAATCCTTGCCATTTCCATTGGTCGCCTCTAGTGCAAGGCTCATATTCGATAAAGAATTGACTACTAAGTTTACGCTGTGGAGAAAAGGCATCTTCAATGAAAAAGCGGCCGCCTGCGTGATCATTATCGGAATGGCTTAGAATCAGTGTATCTATGCTTTCATAACCTCGTTGATGCAAAACCGGAGTGACGACCTGCTCTGCGATACTGCCGCTTTGCCATGCTTTACCAGTGTCATACAGCAACACCTTGTCGTCTTTTTCTACAACCACTGCAAGGCCATGACCTACATCTAATACATCGATACGCCAATGCGGTTCATACTCCGCTGCAAACTTGATACTAATAACGATGCCGAGTAACAAATACCACGCGTACTGAGACATGAACCGTTGAAATATTAAGCAAACCACTATCACCATAACCAGCATTGTCATTTCCATGCTAATGGGTTGCCAAGAACCTACTGCGTACTGTATTGACGTGCTCAATGGCTGTAATGACCAGTCCACCAAATGCCACAGAGGCTTCGCTATCATTTCAAGAAACAAAGATGAGAACAGGGCTAGAAACATCAAAGGTACAACGATAAATCCGAACCAAGGAATAAATACCAAGTTGTAGGCTATTGAGGACAAACTAAAACCGGAGAAGAAATGGCCACTAACAGGTACGATTAAAGCGCTCAACATCAATTGAGTAAGCAATAACGCTTTTAATCGCGCTTTCCAACCTCCCCTTTGATGTCGAATCAAATTAATTGCGAACAATACCGCACAAACGGAGAGGTACGATAACCAAAAGCTCATACTGTAGGATGCAAAAGGTTGGACAAGCAGTTGTAGAGATACTGCAAGCAAAAGAACTCGCCAAGAAGTCCAGTGCACCAGAGTATACTTCAGGAGAACGTAAACAACGCATACCGACACTGCTCGCGTAGTAGGCAGAGAGAAATCCGCTAACCAAGCGTAGGCAACAGCGAAGATCAGCCCATATAAGCTAGGTAACAACTGGTATTGGGGTAATAGATAACGAACGGTACCGCCCACGACTAGCCCAAAAGTAAACGCCATACCAATATGTAAACCAGAAATGGAGACCAAATGCAGTAAACCACTGTCCCTGAGCGCTTGCCAATCTTCCTTAGACAACCAAGAACGGTCAGCAAAAACTAACGCACTTATTAACGAGAAATGATGAAGGGAAGACACATCATCAGCGACATCGGCAATAATGGATTGACGCAGAGATACATTAGAACGAACAATCCACTTAGCATCTTTGTTAACAACCGCTCGGGCGATAATATTTTTACCCATCGCGTGCTTTTCAGCATCAAAGCCAGCTTCGTTGCGTAGACCTGTAATCGGCTTTAACGAGATGGATGTCGTAAACTCACTGTTAACATCGAGTGGAAAAGGCGTAATAAGACGGATTTTAGGTTTAAGAAAAGGTAACAGAGTTTGAGAATTTACCGCTTCTATAGCGACAATACCTTCATAACCGTGACTTATTTGCGTAAAAGGGCTGTCAACTTTACCAATTATGGTAATATTCTCCCCTGCTTGAAAAAGGGCTTGTCTCTGAGACTCCAATACATTGCCGTGGACGATGACAACCATAAAGCCCGCAATTGCGCCTATGCTAATTAAGCCACGACGTAATTTGATTATTGAGCCAGTGGTTATTATTCCCAGCAGCAACCAACGCCAATCTGGTATTGTCGGCCACCAAGCTGACGAGATTACGCTCGCTACAAATAACGCCAAGGTCCAACTTTTTTCTGAGAGAGTCATGCTGTCCTATGCCTAGAAAGCTGATAAAACGCTTCATGCCAGATCATGAATTGATCAAACGCCAAAAAGCATTGAAGGTCTTCGGCAATGTGTTGTACAACCCAAACTTGTGGTGCTTAAACCGCCGCTCGGCATCAGGGGCTTTTGCTGTCGGGTTATTTATGGCTTTTGTTCCGCTGCCGAGCCAAATGATCATGGCCGCTGGTTTGGCCATTATGTTGGGTGTCAATCTGCCCCTCTCCGTCGCTTTGGTATGGATCAGCAATCCTATCACTATGCCTGTGCTATTTTACTTTGCGTACAAGCTAGGTGCTCTAGTGATGCGTCTTCCCCCGCAACCTTTTCACTTTGAACTATCGTGGGAATTCATCATGCAGCAAATGAGCACCATTGGACCTCCATTTCTATTGGGCTGCGCAATTTGTGGGGTTGTATCCGCGATTATTGGCTACTTCGGAATTCGAGGGCTTTGGCGCTACTCGGTGGTACGGAGCTGGCAAAAACGCAAAATAAGATAAGACCTTACTGCGTAAAAATCAGCATTTGAGCTATCAGTTGAGGGGCATCTAACAGTTAGAATGAAACGCGATGTTACTCAAGTCGGATAAATACAAAAAAGGACCGAATTCGGTCCTTTTTGTTTTTCGCATATTGTAAAATAATCAGCTATTTAGAACTCAGTACAGCCGCCGGATTCAACCTTGCGGCACGAGAAGCAGGATACCACGTCGCAAGTAAACTAAGCACTATCGCCGTCACTGACACCAATGCGACATCTGGCCAGTGTAGTTGTGATGGTAAGAAGTCAACAAAGTAAATATCACCCGATAAAAACTGATGACCGATTAAGCTCTCTAGCCCTTTAATTAACGGAGTCAGGTTTAACGCTACTAAGACACCGATAACACTGCCGACGAGACTACCAAATACACCAGAGAATACACCTTGCCAAACAAAGATCCGTTTGATTAGGCTATCTTTTGCTCCCATTGTTCGCAAAATTGCAATTTCCGCCGCTCGGTCTTTCACTGCCATCATCAACGTAGACACAATATTAAAACATGCCACGCCAATCACCAGTACCATCACCAAGTACATAATGGTGCGCACGAGCTGAATATCGCGATACAAAAAACCAAACTTTTGCTGCCAGCTTTTCAAATACACGTAAACATCAACCATGCTACCAACCTCGCGAACAATAGAAGGCGCATTGAGAACATCGTCCGTTTTTAGTGAGATGCCAGTGACCCCTTCCCCTAACCTCGCGTATTGCTGAGCATCCGCTAATGGTACTAACGCTAGAGAGTGGTCGATTTGGCCATTCAACGTTAAGAACCCTGACACTTTCACGCGCACACGCTTAGGAGCCTGCACTTTATTTGCGCCGCCTGTTTGCGGAATCATCAACGTAACGTAATCCCCCACGGCGACATTTAGCTCGTTTGCTACACCTCGGCCTAAGATCACTTGCTGCTGACCAGCATAAAAGTTTTGCCAAGCAGCTTGGTCAATAAAATTCGACAAGCTCGACACCGCTTGCTCGAAAGTAGGCTCTACACCACGAACTTCTATCGCTTTTAGCTTACTGCCTTTTTCTGCCAAACCCGTAAAACGAACATACGGTGCTGCCGCAACAACATGTTCATGTTTTAGAGCTTGATTCATCGTTTTGGTGTAGTCCTGAAGTGGTCCATTAACACCTTCTAACTCGCCGTGTGGGATCACAGACAACACACGCGATTGCAGCTCGCGCTCAAAGCCATTCATTGCAGACAAACCGATAATGATCACAGCAACGCCAACCGCAATACCAATAGTCGAAGAAAGCGATATGAAAGACACCATCTTGTTGCGCTTTTTCGCTCGACTGAAGCGACCACCAATCATCAAAGCTAAAGAGGTAAACAAAACTAGCCCTCCGCAGATGCTGTATCAGTCACAAAACGATCTACGAGCAAACCATCTTGCATGTGCATTTGACGATCCATTTTTGCTGCCAGCTCTTTGTCATGCGTGACAACCAAAAATGCAATGTTTGACTCTTTATTGAGCTCGCGCATCAAATCATAGATAGACAGTGCCGTATTGTGATCTAAGTTCCCCGTAGGTTCATCAGCCAAGACCAGATCAGGTTTATTCACCAATGCACGCGCAATCGCAACACGCTGACGCTCACCGCCCGATAACTCGGAGGGTCTATGTTGCATCCGATGACTCAAACCAACTTTATCTAACAGCGCTTTAGCCGCCTGTTTTGCATCCGCTACTTTAGCACCGCCAATCATCAGTGGCATCGCCACATTTTCAAGCGCAGTAAAGTCAGCCAACAAGTGATGAAACTGGTATACAAAACCAAGGTGCTTGTTGCGTAATGCCGCCTGTTTGTTCGAGCTCAAAGCTGATAGGTTTTGCCCTAGAAAATCAACTTCACCATGAGTTGCGTCATCTAACGCACCTAAAATATGCAATAAGGTACTTTTTCCCGAACCAGAAGAGCCAACAATAGAAACCAACTCCCCTTTGTCGATATCGAAACTTACGCCTTTCAACACTTCCGTATCTAACGAACCCTCTCGGTAGACTTTACGAATATCACGACATTCTAATAGCTTATTCATAGCGAAGTGCCTCAGCAGGTTTAACAGAAGATGCTCGATAAGAAGGATAAAGCGTAGCAGCAAGGCTAAGAGCAATCGCCAATACCACCACTAAAAGAATTTGCAGTGAATCAATCAAGATGGGTAGATGACCACCAAAGCTGAATAGCGCCACACCAGCAGATTCAAGAATCGCATTTAGATTAAGTGACAAGATCACGCCCGCAGCGCCACCAACAATCGCGCCAATTACACCACTGCTTGCACCTTGCACCATGAAAATGGTCATCACTTGAGATTGAGTCATGCCTTGAGTTTTCAATATTGCAACTTCTGATTGCTTCTCCATTACCACCATGATTAAAGCGGAGATAATATTGAATGCAGCGACACCCACAATTAGACCTAGCATAAGTCCCATCATGTTCTTTTCCATTTTCACCGCTTGGAAAAGCTCACCACGCTGTTCGCGCCAATCACTCCATTCCCATCCATCAGGCATGGGTTGGTCAGCAAAATCCGTTACCATAAATGGGTCAGAGAAAAAGACACGCCAACCAGAAACCGTGTCTTTAGGGAAACGCATCAGCTTAGATGCATCCGTCATGTTCACAATCATTAATTGACCATCAACGTCCGATCCCGTATTGAAAATGCCTGAGACAGTAAAGTTTCGCTGGCTAGGAATACGGCCAAGTGGGGTAAACTGCGTTGCGTTGGTCACCATCAAGCGCACTTTATCCCCGATTGAGACCTTTAGTGAACGCGCCAAACTGTGACCCAAAAATACATTGTAGTCACCTGCTTGAAGTGACGATAATCGTCCGGCAATCAAATGGTTGCTAATCGGATCGCCTTTCTTAGGTTCAATACCGATGAGGTAACCAGCCGTCAGCTGTGCAGAACTCTGAATAACAGCCTCTCCTCTAACGATAGGCTCCGGCTGAGATTCACTCGACATCGCTTGAACAAATGGAGGGGCAGACTCGGTCATAGGCGTTTTTCCATCGTGTTGCGAAACAACGGCATGAGGTAGCACACCTAAAATGCGTTCTTTTAACTGCGATTCAAACCCGTTCATCACAGAAAGAACCGTCACCAACGCCATTACACCGATCGTAATACCCGCCGTCGACATATAAGAAACAAATCGGCTGAACCTATCTCCAGAGCGTCCCCGAAGATACCTTAAGCCAATAAACAATGAGATAGGATGATACATATAAGACAAACCAACTGGTTGTTTTGATATAAAGCTTTAGCGGATTATCTTACCTTACTCTTCTCATTAAGAAGACAAGAGAATCGCTAAATTTGTCAACGACATGCAATAAGTCTGTATTTAGGGCAAAAAGTTCAAGGACAAATCAGCTAAACTTGATAACTTCATTCAGTTAGCGATAATCAGTGCCCTATTTCTCTTTGTTTGTTGAGTGAACAGGGAGCGCTCACTGGCAAAAGGATCGACTATATGACAGAGCAAGAATACTTTACCGTCCATCATAACCTCACCATCAACGTCGAAACGTTGAGTGCGGACTTTGCTTTGCCAGATGAAGAAACATTTGCCTCCGAAATTCCAGCACCATTTATTGTCGCCAGTGAATTTAGTCACTTAGATATGTTGGCAGACAACGCGCGTCTAGAGCTGAAAAACAAAGAGTTAAAGCATGTGATCAACTTGCTTGATACGCAAAACGCGAAACTTAACCTCTTGTTGAGCTTTATGCTTTCACAACAAGATGACGCCTCCATTCGATATCAAACGACGCAGTTTGGTGCTAGTCAACTCAGTTTCCGCTCAGATACAGCGTTAACTACTCAACAACTCGTTCGTGTTAAACTGTTCCTCGATCACCCTGCTGCGGCGATTTACTGTTACGCTCAAGTAGAAGAATGTGATGCTTCAGAGCAAGATTTCATTATCACGCTTAGATACAAGATGCTCCGAGAATCTGATCAAGATTTACTGATAAAGGCGGCACTGTATCAACAACAAAAACTTTTACGTCAGCGCTCGATGGAGCGAGATAAAAAATAATTCCTATGACAAAAGCAACGATTCTTTCCGTCACCAACCCTTCAGAGCGTGGCGACAAAAAACAGCTAGGTAATTTGCCGGGCGCAGCTCTACCTCTAGCCATTGCAGAGCTAGCCAAGCAGCATTCGAGTCACTCTCTACTCGTTGTGCCTGACCCGCAAATTGCTTTAAAGCTTCAGGCAGAGATTGAGCAATTCACCGACCAAACGGTAAGCCTGTTCCCCGACTGGGAAACGCTGCCTTACGATAACTTTTCTCCGCATCAAGAAATCATCTCTGAACGTATCGCACGCCTATACCAACTGCCAAGTCAACGTGATGGCATAACCATCGTCCCGGTCAGTACAGTATTGCAACGCCAATCGCCACGTGATTTTTTGTTGCAACACACTTTAATGGTGAAAACTGGTGATCGAATCTCGCTAGAGAAGTTACGTGTACAACTTGAAAATTCAGGCTACCGCCATGTAGATCAAGTATTTGGGCCAGGTGAATATGCAAGTCGTGGGTCTATTCTGGATCTCTTTCCTATGGGCAGCAATGACCCGTACCGCATCGACTTCTTTGATGATGAAATAGATACCATTCGCACGTTTGATCCAGAGAACCAACGCTCTATCGACGATATTCAGCAAATCCAATTGCTGCCTGCACATGAGTTCCCAACCACTAAAGAAGCGATTGAAGATTTCCGTACACGTTGGCGCACCCAGTTCGACGCACGCCGCGAGCCTGAATCAATCTACATGCAAGTGACCAAAGGCACGTGGCCCGCTGGTATTGAGTATTGGCAGCCGCTGTTTTTTGACCATACCGAGACTTTATTTGAATATTTGCCAGAAGACTCTCAAGTCATCACATATGGTGATATCGAATCTGCGGTCGATACTTTCTTAACCGATGTCGAATATCGATACGACCAGAAAAAAGTTGATCCGCTACGTCCTCTTTTGACTCCTGAACAGCTTTGGTTGAAAAAAGACGAACTTTTCAGTCAACTAAAACAGCTCCCTATCGCTCAATTGAGCCTAGATAAAGTGGTTAAGCGTGCCGGTCGTCAAAACCTACCAGTACAATCGTTAGCCGAGCTTGGCGTTCAGCAACAAAATAAAGAGCCGCTCTCGCTCCTTCGTCAGTTTAGTGAGCAATTCAGCGGCAAAATCGTTTTCTCGGTAGAGTCAGAAGGTCGTCGTGAAGCACTAACGGAGCTGTTGCAAGGCATCAAAGTTCGGCCAGTCGTACATGGCTCACTTTACCAAGCTCTAGACTCGGGTGATCGATTCAGCTTGGTCTTAGGCGCAGCAGAGCATGGTTTCATTCACGAAGAGCTGAACTTCGCTCTGATCTGTGAAAGTGATCTACTCGGTGACCGTGTTATCCAGCGACGCCGCAAAGATAAAAAAGCCGTCAACAGTGACACCGTTATTCGCCACCTTGCGGAACTAAAACCCGGCCAACCTGTGGTTCATATTGATCACGGTATTGGCCGCTACATCGGTTTACAAACACTTGAAGCCGGTGGTATGAAAACGGAATACGTCACCCTTGAGTATCAAAACGATGCCAAGCTCTACGTGCCAGTTTCATCACTGAATCTTATCAGCCGTTATTCTGGCGGCACTGAAGAGAGTGCGCCACTGCATAAATTAGGTGGTGAAGCGTGGGCAAAAGCACGTCGTAAAGCGGCAGAAAAAGTGCGTGATGTCGCGGCAGAATTGCTGGATGTGTATGCAAAACGAGAATTAAAACCTGGCTTCAAATTTGAGCTAGATCGTGGGCAATACGCAACATTTAAAGCAACATTCACGTTTGAAGAAACAGATGACCAAGCGATGGCCATCAATGCCGTATTGTCAGACATGTGCCAGGCAAAAGCGATGGATCGCTTAGTATGTGGTGACGTGGGCTTTGGTAAAACGGAAGTCGCTATGCGCGCAGCATTTGTCGCAACGGATAATAGTAAACAGGTCGCCGTACTCGTACCAACAACCTTGCTTGCTCAGCAGCATTTCGAAAACTTCCGTGACCGTTTTGCCAACTTACCAATCCGAGTTGAAGTACTGTCTCGTTTTAAATCTGCCAAAGAACAAAAAGTCATTTTGCAAGACGTTGCCGATGGTAAAGTCGATATTGTCGTTGGTACGCATAAGCTGCTTTCGAGCGACATTAAATTCAAAGATTTAGGTTTGTTGATCGTTGATGAGGAACACCGCTTCGGGGTTCGTCAAAAAGAAAAGGTCAAAGCAATGCGTGCGGATGTGGACATTCTTACCCTCACCGCAACACCAATTCCACGCACACTGAATATGGCAATGAGTGGCATGCGAGACCTGTCGATCATCGCTACACCTCCTGCACGCCGTTTAGCCATTAAAACCTTTGTTCGACAAAAAGAAGAGCCAGTGGTCCGTGAAGCGGTACTGCGTGAAATTATGCGTGGTGGTCAGGTTTACTTCCTGCACAATCAGGTTGAAACCATTGAAAAAACGGCAGAAGACTTACAGAAACTCATCCCAGAGGCACGCATTACCGTGGCTCATGGTCAAATGCGCGAGCGCGAACTTGAGCGAATCATGAATGACTTCTACCATCAGCGCTTTAATGTGTTGGTGTGTACAACCATCATCGAAACCGGTATCGACGTACCAACGGCAAATACCATAATCATGGATCGTGCGGACAATCTTGGCTTGGCGCAGTTGCATCAATTGCGTGGCCGTGTTGGACGTTCACACCATCAGGCCTATGCTTACTTATTAACGCCACATCCAAAAGCCATGACCAAAGATGCCATCAAGCGTCTTGATGCGATTGCTTCACTGGAAGACTTAGGTGCTGGCTTTACGTTAGCAACCCACGATTTAGAAATCCGTGGTGCTGGTGAGCTGCTTGGTGATGAGCAAAGTGGGCAAATTCAATCCGTTGGTTTTACACTTTATATGGAAATGCTGGAACAAGCAGTGCAAGCATTAAAAGAAGGCAAGGAGCCATCTTTGGATGAGCTGCTTCGTGAGCAAACTGAAGTGGAAATGCGAATCCCAGCGCTCTTACCAGATGATTACATTCCGGATGTAAACACACGACTGTCGATGTACAAACGCATTGCGAGTGTCACAAGCAGTGATGAACTATCAGAGCTAAAAGTGGAACTGATTGATCGCTTTGGTCTGCTTCCAGACGCAACAAAGAACTTACTTGCCGTCTCAGAATTGAAAATTTCGGCTGGTAGTTTAAAAGCGAAAAAGATAGAAGCCCATGATAAAGGTGGATTTATCGAGTTTTACCCTGATGCTGACATAAATCCAGCGTATTTAGTTAAACTGCTGCAATCACAGCCGCAAAAATTTGCAATGGAAGGTCCAACTAAGTTCAAGTTTAGCGTACCATTGGTGGACCGACGTAAACGCATTCAGTTTGTTCAAGACTTACTGAATGATTTTAAACAGAATTTATTACCAACGAGCTAATAGTCGAATGAGAATACTGATCCCGTTATTGCTTCTATGTGTCTCAATGCCCTCTTGGGCACAGCGCCAATTTGATATTGAAGTGATCATTTTCAAGCGAGCAGTCGACGCTGAAAGCACAACAGAATCTTGGCCGAATCAACTGCCAAAAATCGATATGGAAAATGTCGGTAGCCTAGAGAGTGAATCCTACCGCCGCTCTAAAGGCGTGACACTTTTGCCAAGTTCTTCTTTCCGTCTCAACGCGCAAGAAGCGGCACTAAATAATCATGCCGGCTTTAAAGTGCTTAAACACGTAGCCTGGCGTCAAGGTGACCGAGGTAAATCTAGCGCCCCAATTTTCCGCATCGTTGGCGGGCGAGATTTCTCTGATTCTTATCAAGCAGATGGCCGCCCAATCAATGGCAATCAAACATTTTCCAGCGACGGTTACAGTGAAGAGACGGTCAATGGTCCTTTATATGAACTAGATGGTCGATTCCAAATATACGTACAGCATTACCTCTTCGCCGAAACAACACTAGATCTGCGCGAACCAAGTGTTAGAGAGGTGCGTTTTGAACCAACCTCAACAGAGCAATTGGCGGATGACTTAGGTGAAGTAGATGGTAACGTCCAACTCGGTAACTTGGCAGAAATATCGCCGACAGTAACCGAAGAGAAATTCCTGAAGAGTTATCGAATGGATCAAAAACGTCGTATGCGTAGCAGCGAGACTCATTACCTAGATAACCCGTTGATGGGTATGATCATTCAAGTTCGTCGGGTTCGATAAGCACGAGCGGTTCGACAAAGCGCAGCAAAGCTGCGCTTTGTTTTTATCTGCTATACCTCAGTTATTCCTAACCAACGCAGAGCAAGGAAAATAGCTGCGTTCACGTATAAATAGACAGCTTTCAATTTACTTACACTCAACATGGAAGTCGTATTAGTTCATGAGTCCAGACTTTGAAATCATTGCGCCCCGCTTAGCGCTCAAGCTCATCCCTGCTGAAGAAGCACATTCACTACAACGATTACTTGCAGAATCCCCTTCGCTGCACCAATGGCTTGACTGGTGTGATAAAAACGTCACATTGAAAACCGCGCAGGACTTTCTGTTGGCAACCCGTCTTAACTGGGTCAAAACTGAGGCTTTTGGTTTCGGTATCTATGAGCGGCAAAGTAACACTTTGGTTGGAATGGCAGCGGTTAATGAGTTATATCATACGTTTAATATGGCGAGTATTGGTTACTGGGTTGCCGACCGCTATCAACGGCAAGGCTATGCCCAAGAAGCCGTTAAAGCCTTAGCAGAATTCTGCTTCGCAAAGCTAAGTTTAACTCGACTAGAGATTGTTTGTGACCCCGACAACGAAGCTAGCCAAGCCTTAATTGAGTCCGTCGGTGCACAAAAAGAAGCCATCGCCAGAAACCGGTTTATTTTTCATGGTAAGCCTAAAGATGGCGTTGTGTACTCACTTTTACCGACAGATCTAACATAAACAAAAAGCCACCGACTTGCGGTGGCTTCTGCATTTTTTAAGATACAACACATCCACACAGAGTGGATTTAAAACCTTAGTGCAGCTTAAGGTTTGGACGCAGCACGCGATTAATGCGGCCGACGAGCATCATCAGACCGGTTTTGAATACACCGTGCAACGCCATTAGGTGCATGCGATACAATGAGATGTAAACGACACGAGCAATACGGCCTTCTACCATCATCGACCCTTTAGTTAGGTTCCCCATCAGACTACCAACGGTTGAGAAGCGACTTAGAGACACTAATGAACCGTGATCTTTATATACGTAGTCTTTCAACTCGCGCCCGTTGATCTTCGCGACGATGTTACTAAATGCCTGGCTTGCCATTTGGTGTGCAGCTTGAGCGCGTGGCGGCACGAACGAACCGTCAGACTGGGTGCATTGTGCTAAGTCACCAATAACAAAGATGTCATCATCTCGTGTTGTCTGTAGTGTGTTTTTCACTACAAGCTGATTGATACGGTTCGTTTCTAAGCCAGCGATATCTTTAATAAAGTCTGGAGCTTTGATACCCGCAGCCCAAACCATGATTTGAGCTGGGATCTTCTCACCATCTTTTGTAGTAAGGCCATCTTTTTCAGCTTTAGTCACCATAGTGGCGGTGCGCACGTTTACGCCCAACTTCACCAACTCTTGATGAGCAGCAGAAGAAATACGTGGAGGTAACGCTGGTAAAATACGCTCACCTGCTTCAATCAGATTGACGTTCAACTTGCTAGAGTCAAGATCACCGAAGCCATAAGTGCGCAGCTCTTTAACAGCATTATGTAACTCAGCTGATAGTTCAACGCCAGTTGCACCAGCACCAACAATCGCAATATCGACCGTACCGTTACCGTTTTTCGCGTGCAGCTTTAGGAACTCGTTGTTCATTTCTGTACGGAAACGGTGTGCTTGCTCAGGGCTGTCTAGGAAAATACAGTTTTCACGAACGCCAGGCGTGTTGAAGTCGTTTGATGTCGAGCCAATCGCCATCACTAGAATGTCGTATTCTAGCTCACGGCTTGGCATAAGAAGTTCACCGTGTTCGTCTTTAAGCTCACTTAAGATGATCACTTTACGTTCACGGTCGATGTCTTGAAGACTACCCATTTGGAAGTCGAAGCTGTGGTTTTTTGCATGAGCTCGATAGCTCAGTGCATCTACTCCTTCGTCCAAAGAACCTGTAGCAACCTCATGCAATAATGGCTTCCACAAGTGGCTCGCTTTTCGATCGACTAGCGTAATTCGCGCACGGTTTTTGCGACCTAGAGTTCGACCAAGCTTAGTTGCCAACTCAAGACCACCTGCACCGCCGCCTACAACGATAATGCGTGTCACAATGATTTTCCTCTACAAAAATGAATATATGGGGTTCAGCTCGATGCACGACTCACAAACATTTGTGGCATCCATCCAACCGATGAATTCTTGGTTCTTAGAGGTGTCTCAATTACTTGGATTAAAAAACTACCACCCACTTTGATTCTTTATCTATCAATGACTTGTCAGGGTTTGGCATGTTTATCTGGTACGCATACGACGCCAGAAGTTTTTGGGCAAGTTTATTACTCGCTCTCAATTTTTTTTGATATTTATCAAATTATTTTAGTCCGGTTCATTATATAGAGACCAACTTTGAAGGCAACCAAAATCCGTGTAACGAGTACGGATTGACTACTTTTCGACTACTCTACAACAAGGTGTTCGTGCTACATAGGAGGGAAGTAAGAAAACGGTAAGGAGAACACAATATTCAAAGCGTTAAACCAAGAAAATGTGCCTTTCAAAGAGACAGTGGCTCGGCATACTCAAGAGAAGGAATCGCAGCAAAGCAGCCGATAAAAACGCCGCTTTACTGTCTACACTCAACATTAATAAGTATTTTTAAATGCCTTTATCGCTTGTAAATGATGAGAGATTTTTTTGAACTTATGAGACTGAGTTTCATCCCAAATGATTTGATAGTGTTTTTCTAACTCAGCTGCCGTTTTCGAATTGTCATGCACTTCATCATCTTTAGAGAGAATCACTAAGCAGTGCGCTTGATTTTTCGCTCGGAACTGATCAACACATTTTGTTGCGATATCTTCGTACTCTTCTGGGCGATCGATTCGACCAGCCATCGTTTTTTCTGGGTGCAAGTTCGGGTTGAACATCACTTGCTTGATACCGCATAGAAAACCAATTCGCTCAGACCAGTAACCACCTAAACCTACCCCACAGATTAACGGGTTTGGGTCATCAGATTGATCGATAACTTTAGACACTTCTTTTAACAAGTGTTGCATGTCGTGCTTTGGGTGAAGGGTGCTGTAATTGATAAAACGAACGTCGTCGTCGATAAATTGCAGTTGAAGAACTTTTTCGTGGTTACCCGGGCTTGTACTGTCAAAGCCGTGTAAGTAAATAATCATGTGTACCTCTCCCTGTGTGTATCTGGTACTTTTATTAAAACTACCACTATTTCCTTACTGTTAAAGGGGAAAATATCACGAGTTCTCAAAACAGTGATCTTCCATACACAATGAGCCTTTCAACTCATACGCACTGTTTAAGTATTGTTCATCTCCCCACAATTTATAGGCAAGTAGATACCAGAGCATCGCCATCACCAAGGTTCTTGGTTGCCAAGCGTGTACACCTCTCAGCCAAAGAGACACATCTTCGATACCTCGAATTTGGCAATACTGCTTTACCGCTTCTTCCACAGGCGCATTCGCGACCTGAATAGTTAAGGTCAAATCAAGCCTAGGGTCAGCAATCCCGGCATACTCCCAATCAATGACTTTCACCCCATTCTCTCCTCGCACTAGGTTATAACACCCCAGATCGAAGTGACATAGGGCAAGCGGAACAGGTGCAACGTTCGGTTCCGTGCGCCACTTCATGTACAAAGCCTCAAACTCCGTACCCACATACTGACCATCAAGCTCAAGCCAATAATGATCGATGCGAGAAATATATGAAAATGGAACCAAAGGAATTGCGCTTATCGGATATTGATGAATCTTCGCCGCAATGGATAATAAATTGCTTAGTGCTAAGCCTGACTCCGTCAGAGCCTCTCCTTCTATCCATTCCACCAGCAACCCTTGCTCATGAATAAAAACTGGCTTGGGGCCAATTTCCAATGAAGAGACTGCATTCAGCACTTGATATTCACTGTGACGAGAAATTGAAAAAGCCTTGCAGACATGACTGGTCGGTCGCCAGATGTATGCAAGGCCTTGAGAAGATTCCAACCGCCAACAACGGTTGGTGAGCCCCCCGGTAACAGTTTGTACTTTTACCGGAGGCTCCGTAAAGAAGCCATCGAGAGCGTTAAGACTCGGATCTAACTGTTTTGCTTGTTGCCAAGAAAACCATGCCATTGATGACTTCTCCACCCTGTTCGATTAAAGACCGAATAGGCTCTTAGATTGCGCTTTACGAATTTCAGTTTCATCCGCCCACTCAATCAAACCTGTTTCTAGGTCCATTAGGCGCATGGTCATCTTGTAGTATACATCTTTATCGCTACCTGCATTTTTCACAATGCTAGATAGGTTGCCGTAAAGCATGTATTGAGCACCAACCATTTTACCAAATTGGATCGCTGTGCTTTGGTTAACAAGCTCATCCGTGTTTTGGAAGTTAAGTTGTTCACGCACAGACTCAACACGATCCATATCAACAAAGCGGAACTTACCTGAGTTCAACATCTTAGTTGAGATCGTGTCGGTAATGGATTCAGTGTCAATATGTTCACTGGTTTTGTTCTTAATTCGCTCAACAAAAACGATAGGACGTTGGTCACGAGTAATTGCTGCTACAGAGCCCGACATCATCATGCTATCCACCATTTCAGCCGCGATTTTTTGTAAATCTGTTGAGCCAAAATCGATAGTCGTGGTTTCTGTTGCTTGCGCATCGCCGTAAGAGACTTTGTTAGAACAGCCACCTAAAATGACGGCAAGACCTAAAAGAGCAATAATACTTTTTTTCATGAGAGTTCCTTAGTTTTTCAATACCAGCGCATCGTTAGCGCGGCAGCTTCGGCAGAGCCGTTAAGATTAATCGTCTTGTGCTTCTCTAATTTGCACACGGAATTTTGTGCCATTTGGATTCACAGTAACTTCAGATAACGTGACTTGCTCAAATCCTCGCACAATCATTTTTCGCCACGGACCAGGTTTGGTATTCACTTCTAAACCATTATTGTCATACCAATAAAATCGGTAAAGAATGTGCTGATCACCTTTGTAATTGCTACTCAGCAGCACGACTCCTCGTGGGCGATCATCAACGTAAGTGGTGGTGATGTTGTCAACTAATAAGCGACTACCTAAAACGTTATCATTAAAAAATACTTTTTGCGTTTGGCCATCAATTCGAATACCAGCCGTGTTTTCGGCGCATCCAACTAAACCAATAGCCATTGCTAAACAAACAAGCCATGCTTTCATTACAGTCTCCCTAGCTGTTTATGCCACACGGTTGAGTGTGCTCCCTGACGAGATACCCATACCAATGTAGTCTGCTGTGCAGGCACTTCAAACTGATAGGTTTGATCACCCAAGTTTAAACTTTGTGTTCCCGGTTTCACGATTTTTGAAGCCGTTTTCACTTGCGCTGGCAATGTTTGCCAACTTCTTGTATCTGGCTGTTCGGTCAATGTGTTCCATACATTGAAAAGTATGTTGCCCACATCATCGCCTTTTTTCGCCGCCTCTTTTCGGATTCGATCTTTTGCCCAAACACGAAGAGCTTGACGGATCACTATTGTAGTAAGACGTTCATTAAGATCGTTTTGCGCCATCGCATTAACATCAGTCAGCGTACTGGAAGGCAATACCTGACCATTTAAAACAACATCGCTAAAACGTTGAGCACCTCGGTTCTGATAATAAGGAAGCGCCAACGAATAAATCGCTCCATTATCGCGACTGTCGTAAATCGGTAAATCAATACGCCACCCCTTCATCGCCTCAACAACACCCTGCTCATCAATAACGATGACTCGCCCTTGTGACTGAGTTAATCCAGAAGGTGCTTTGCCATACCGCTTCTCTAGCATGCGCAAGTCTTCACGCATGCCCAGCTTCTTAGCAGCGTATAAGGTGCTTTCCACAACTTGCTTGTTGTCTGGCATTACAGCGAGTGCTCGTCGGTAATCAACATAAGCACTGTTTAAGTCTCGCGACGCTTCATATAACAAGCCAGAAAGATAGAACAGATAACCATTTTGTACCGCGCTTAGTTTTTTACCAGCATCAGGGTAGTTCGCTAACACACTGCCTAAATTGGCAGACATGCCTTGCTTGTTAAGGTCTTTCTCTGCTGCTTTTAGCTCTTTTTCACGCGCCTTTCTTGCTGCTTCCTGAACTTGATTAGCTCGACGCACTTCAACTAGTGCCCCTTCTAAATCGTTTTTCTGTAAGTAATTTAGTCCTAGATACAGGTGCAAAAAGCCAAGTTCGTAATCGGCGGGATGATAGTCTTGGAGATTGTCGTTCACTGCGAGAGAGCCGACGCTCGTTGCCGTGTCTGACACAGATATCGTCGCACGATCTTGTTGAACACGTACAGCACGATCGCTGCTTTCTAGCGCATTTAAACTTGTTGGGTAATCTTCAGCAAGAAAAGAGATACGACCTTTTTCAAAATTGCCAAGTATCTCGCCACCCACTTCACTTGATTGAAGTTGTTTTGCTTTGGCATATTCCCCTGCAACAACGGCTTGATAAACTTCTTGATTCTGGTTGCTGTAATGGCTAAACAGATTGCCCGCAGATAAATTCGCGCAGCCAGAGGCCATTAAAGCCCAGCTCATCAGCCCTAACAGCTTTACACCTAGTTTCACATTTATCTCCACAAATGTGTCATTCGACAGGAAAAAGAAGTGGGTGAATCGCCACCCACTTTTAAAAGCTTAGCTCAATACCATTGGACCTAGAGGGCGGCCGCCTAGTAGGTGCATGTGAATATGGTAAACCTCTTGGCCACCATGTGGATTACAATTAACGATTAGGCGATAGCCGTCTTCAGCAATACCTTCTTCTTTCGCTAACTTTCTAGCAACAGTGAACAAACGCCCCATCATTGCTTCATCTTCAGCTTCTACATCATTCGTTGTTGGGATCAGTTTATTCGGAATAATGAGAATATGGCTTGGTGTGCGAGGGTTAATGTCGCGAAACGCAGTCACCAAATCATCTTGATAAAGGATATCGGCAGGGATTTCCTTGCGAATAATTTTACTAAAGATCGTTTCTTCCGCCATGAGGACTCCATTTTATAAACGTAATTAGACCCCAATTAGTATGCGCCAACCAAAAGCGGAGCTCAATAAAAACAGTGTTCACTTAACATTATTAATCAAATGCTAATTAACGAAGCTTTTTTTGTCGTGTGCGTCATAAAATGCGCATCACAAACTGAATACAATCCAATGAATTTTGTTACTTTTTTAAGACAATTATTATTTTTATACCCAAGTAAATTCAAAAATACTTGGGTAGCTTGTCTATTTTTGGGAGAGGAAGCTCACTTATGCGAGGTTCAGTTATTAAAAGGATGTATGCCGGCTTTGCACTGATCATCATCCTATTTGCCGTCACAATTGCCATTATGATGGGAGGAATGAGTGATATTCACGGAAAATTTGGCACGGTTTCTAAATCATCCCTACCGTTGGTATCGTTATCTAATCAAACCAGTGTTGAGCTGCTTTCTGCCGACAAATCATTTAAAGACTTCCTGACGACAGAGAATAAACAACGCATGGATGAAATGCGTCAGGAATTTGCTAGATCTCAACAGCGCTTCGAATCCACATTGGCTCAACTGAAAACCGCAAGCCAAATCTACCCTTCTCTTGCCGAACCGTTTTCAGAGTTAAAAACGTTAGAGCAGAGCTATTTTACAGAAGCTCTAGAGGCCATGGACAACTACGAAGCAATGTTCGCGGCTCAAGAAGAAGTGCAAAAATCCTCACGCCGCTTCCAAAAACTGAATACCGAACTGTCGGTTGGTCTTAAAGAATATGTGGCAGATCAAACCAGCATTTCTGTCAAAGTCATGGCAAAGAGCTACTTTATCAAGTTAAAAGATGCCGAAGTAATTACCTCTGATGCCCTCGCCAGTTCCAACCCTGAGTTTGTTACGCAAGCCGTAGCTAAAAACCGCAAAGCAGTAACGCACTTGAATTACGCATTCCGCGGGTTGGTGACTCAGCTTCCTGAGCTAGAAAAAGCTTTTGGCGAATCTGTAGAGCAATTTACTCGTGACGTTGGTATGCGTGGCGGTGTGCTAGACCAACATAATAATTACCTCAATGCTCGCGCCGCTTTGTATAACAATATCGCCAACCTAGCAAATAAAGTGGATTCAACCATGGCGATTCTTGAGCAATTCACGACAACCGCAACAGATAAGCTCAATGAATCATTGGCAGACGCAGGTGACATATATTCGGCGGGTGTAACGAAAGCCATCATCATTGGCGTTATTGTCGTTTTACTCGCGACAGCGATTGGCTACCACATCGCACAAAGCGTTCGCGAACCGTTGACTCGTATTCTAAAAGTGTTAGAAAGCCTGACTGAAGGTGATATGACACAGCGTATCGACATTCGCTATAACAACGAATTCAGCCGTGTGAGTGGACACATTAACTCACTCGCCGACAACCTTCACGAGATCTTGGTGAAACTCAACGAAGCGTCAGAAAACCTATCGTCAACCGCGACAACCAACGAACGCACCTCTTCGCAAGCACAAATTAAATTGAGCTCTCAACGCGAACAAACGGCAAACGTCGCTACCGCGATGACAGAAATGTCCCATTCAGTGCAGGAAGTCGCGCAAAGTGCGCAAGGCTCGCTAGAAATGGTGCAACGCGTCGAATCTGCCTCTGAAGAAGGCAGAAATGTTATGAGCAGTAACATCTCAACCATTAATCAACTAGAAACACGTTTGAACGAATCGGTCTCCGCAGTTTCTGAGCTACAAAAGATGAGTGGTCAAATTGGGTCTATCCTTGATGTGATCCGCAACATTGCGGAGCAAACCAACCTACTGGCATTGAACGCGGCAATTGAAGCGGCTCGCGCTGGTGAACAAGGTCGCGGCTTCGCGGTAGTGGCAGATGAAGTACGAGTACTCGCATCAAGAACGACTCAATCAACCACTGAAATTGAATCTATGATCAGTAATCTGCAATCTAGCTCACAATCGGCAAACCAAGTCATACAAAGCTGTATGAGCGATATGGAGATGTCGGTTGAGCAAGCGTCAAAAGCGAACAGCTCAATGGAAGAGATCCAGGCGCTAATCATCGAAATCAGCCAAATGAGTACGCACATTTCACAAGCAGCAGCAGAGCAAAGTGAAACATCAACAGACATTGCTCGCAGCATCGAAGATATCAACAGCATCGCCGATGAAAGTTTCCAAGCCATGTCGAATATCGCACAAACCAGTGAATCACTGACCCACTTGGCTCATCAGCAAAATGAATTGGTCCACCGATTTAAGTTATAAATACTTTATAATTAAGAGCATTAATTAGTGCAATCAACTGTATAAGGGCGACTTTTTGTTAAGTCGCCCTTGTTTTTTGTCGGCCATGTCTACATATGATTAATAAGGCCAGCTCATCCCCTTGCACAACTCTTTTCGAGCGGCCTCATAAAAAGGAAAATCTATGGCTGTTCATGTTGGTATTATCGACCAAGACCCAGTGAGATTGGTCACTCCTCTATTAGATAATCGTACGCTAAGCACACATATCGTCTTCATCGGAGACAAGAGCCAGTTAGATATATTTGACCGACTGAGTGCCGTTTTAGATCAACGAGAAATTACTTCTGAATTTTTTGAAATTCCATCCGCTGTTAATACATCTCTGATCAAACAAGCAATTCAAAAACTGGCAAAAGATCTCCATGAACGCGGCGAAGATGTAAAATTGAACGCGAGCTGTGGTCTTCGTCATCGCTTGTTGTCGGTGTACGAAGTTTTCCGTACCTATCGCTGGCCAATTTTTGTGGTTGAGCCTAGTAGCGATAAGCTTTGTTGGTTATACCCTGATGGCAAAGAAGATACCCAAGTCGAAGATCACATTACGATTGCAGATTACCTCACTATCTTTGGTGCACGCGGCGAGTTTCACCACGTTGATTTACCACCTCTTCTTGATAAAAAATTGTATGAACTTGGTGAACGATGGGCCTCAAATGCGCTTGAGCTTGGGCCAGGTCTAGCAACACTTAACTACCTTGCAACCACATGCCGCAAAGAACAAAAGCTTGATGTCGAGCTCTCCGAAAAACAGCAGGGCTACCGTGAGCTCAACATGTTGCTTTCAGATTTAGTAGAAGCAGAAATCGCCACCTATGAGAATGGCGTTTTAACGTTTGCAGATGAAGATGCTCGACGCTTTTCAAACGGTGAGTGGTTAGAAACTTTGGTTCACAGCACCGTGAAGCAAATCCAAGACACCATGCCGACGATCCAAGATCGATCGTTAAATGTTCAGGTTTATCGCAAACTTGGTGAAAGTGAAGTACGCAATGAGTTAGATGTCGCAACAGTTGTAAACAACAAGCTGCACATCATCGAATGCAAAACCAAAGGCATGAGAGATGACGGCGACGATACTTTATATAAGTTAGAATCGCTTCGCGATCTATTAGGTGGCTTACAAGCGCGCGCAATGTTGGTGAGCTTCCGTCCTCTTCGTCACAATGACATTACTCGTGCTGAAGACTTAGGGCTAGCCCTGATTGGCCCTGATGAGCTTAAAGATTTAAGAACGCACTTAACGGCTTGGTTTAAAGACGCGGGCGGTTCAGACGAGATATAGTGCCATTAAGAAAAGCTAAAGTTCACAACGATAAAAAGCAGCATTAATGCTGCTTTTTTTATACCTAAATTTTAGCTGTACGCATTTCTATAAGTAGAAAAAAACCAAAGGTTAGCCTCTGGTTTTTTCTGTTTGTTTAAATGCCAACTATAGCGGCTTAAAGCATTTTACGCGCTGCTTCTACAACCACTTTAATTGAACGCGCTTCCGTTTCTTTCAGAGTTGAATGATCTGGAATCTCTTTTTGTGTACGGTTGATGATAACACCAGCCACACAACCCGCTTTTAAACCAGAGCTCGCACACATTGTTAGCAGTGTTGCAGACTCCATCTCGAAGTTAAGTACGCCCATGTCTTGCCATTCTTGCATAGAGCCTTGGAAACGCTTAACAACACGACCAGAGAACGTATCGTAACGTTCTTGACCAGGGTAGAACGTGTCGCTTGATGCAGTCACACCCATGTGAACTGTAGCGCCAGACTCTTCTACCGCTGCTTTCATTGCGGTTGCTACTTCAAAGTCAGCAACTGCTGGGAATTCCATAGGAGCAAAGTGTAGGCTCGCACCGTCAAGACGAACTGACCCCGTCGTTACGATCATGTCACCCACGTTTACATGCGGTTGAATTGCACCCGTTGTACCAACACGTAGGAAAGTGCGAACACCAAGCTGTGCCAATTCCTCAACTGCGATAGAGGTAGAAGGACCACCAATACCTGTAGAACAAACCACAACAGGTTTACCGTCTAGCTCTGCACGGTATAGCGTGTATTCACGATGGCTTGCTAGAAATACTGGATTTTCCATTTGTTCTGCGATTTTTTGAACACGCGCTGGGTCACCAGGAATGATCGCTAGAGTCGCACCATTAAGATCAGCTTCAGTAACACCTAAATGGAATACAGCTTGAGACATAAGTCGCTCCTTATTGTGGCTTATTTTATGAACAATAAGCTCATTAATCAGTTATTGGGTACAGATGCACTGTAGCGAACCTTTCACCAACATAGAGTGATCACAATCACAATGACAAAATGTAATGAAAATGAAATTTCAAACAAAACTGGTATTGATCACACTTTAAGGGGCGTTAAATCATTTTGTTGCATAGCAATGCGTGATTTCAAGGACGAGAAAAACGTCTGATCGCATCAGGTGAATACGGTTAAAAAAAGCCCGATACACGAATGCCTCGGGCTATTAATGAGTGGGATCATTGGTTAGGTCAGTTATTTGATCTGTTTGGACTCAAAACGAAGTAATCTCAACGCATTCAATGTCACCAGTGCTGTTGCACCACTGTCAGCTAATACTGCAACCCACAACCCAGTAACCCCAAGTAAACTTGTCACTAAGAATACACCTTTCAAACCTAGCGCTAACGCGACATTCTGACGAATGTTACTTAGCGTCGCACGCGACAGTTCTATCATGGCAGGTAGCTCAATCAACCGGTTGTGTGTTAACGCCGCATCAGCAGTCTCGAGCGCAACATCCGTACCGCCTCCCATCGCAATACCAATGCTCGAAGCTTTCATGGCTGGAGCATCATTGATACCGTCTCCCACCATCGCAACGGTATGTTGTTGTGATAGCTTCTCGACGTAATGCACCTTGTCTGCAGGTAACAAACTCGCTTTATAATCCAAGCCTATTCTATTTGCCATTGCTTCTGCACTTCTCGGGTTGTCACCCGTTAGCATCACCGACGTGACCCCAAGTTCCTTCAACATTGCGATGGCTTGCTGGGCATCTGAGCGCAATGTATCTTGCCATGCGATCACGCCAATGACCTCGTCATCGAAACGCACAATGACAACCGTTTTACCTTGTTGTTCCAACGTAACCACTTGCTCTTTGGCTTGTTGAGAAAGTGGAAAGTCTGCCTTTGAAGGCGTGACCACTTGGACCATTTTTCCATCGACGTAACCTGTGACACCAGAGCCTACTTGCGCGGTTTTATCCAACGCTTCAGGAATAGTAAGCCCCTGCTCTTGCACTTTGGTAACCAAAGAAACCGCTAGAGGATGACTTGAACCAATCTCGATTGACGCAGTTAGGCTAAGTAACTTGTCTTCATCCATATCAAAAGCAAAGACGTCGGTCACTTCTGGTTTACCTTGCGTCAGTGTCCCAGTTTTATCAAATGCGACAGACTCAACCTTGCCAAGCAACTCAAGCGCCGCTCCACCTTTGATCAATGCGCCCCGCTTAGCCGCTGCCGCCAAGCCAGAAGTGATCGCCGCAGGCGTTGAAATGACTAATGCACATGGACAAGCAATCAACAGCAGGGCGAGTCCTCGATAGATCCACGTTTCCCACGGTTGGGCAAATAGTAATGGCGGAGTAACGATAACCATCAGAGACACCAACATCATTAGTGGCGTATACCAACGGCTAAATTTATCAAGAAAGCGTTCTAATGGTGCCTTACGGGATTCTGCTTCTTCAATCAAATGAAGAATTCGATCTATCGCATTCTCGCCCTGACGGGAAGTCACCTGTAAACGAACCACTTTATCGACAACCACAGCCCCGGCCATCACTTTGCCACCGGTTTGATGTTCAACGGGAACAGATTCTCCCGTTAACGCACTTTCGTCAAAACTCGCAAGCGCATCTTGCAAAACACCGTCGGCAGGCAAACGACCTCCGGGTGCGACTTCTATGATATCCCCTGGTTTAAGCTGCGCAGCTGGTACTTCTTTGCGTTCACCATCAATAAT
The DNA here is from genome assembly GCF_033340495.1 of Vibrio sp. 1249-1. Classification (NCBI taxonomy): domain Bacteria; kingdom Pseudomonadati; phylum Pseudomonadota; class Gammaproteobacteria; order Vibrionales; family Vibrionaceae; genus Vibrio; species Vibrio sp. 1249-1. The sequence goes on along the minus strand of NZ_JAWOWJ010000002.1, from coordinate 18,935 downwards.
TAAAATTGAATTTTCTGGGACTAAGTCCATTAACGCCTGGACACCGCTTCGCGCGCGAGATGATGCATATGCTTCTAACTTTTCACCAATAAGGAAAAGCAATAACACCATTGCGGCTTCGGCGGTTTCACCTAAATATAAAGCGCCGAGCGCCGCTACACTCATTAACGTTTCAATCGCAAAAGGCGTACCGCTACGCGCCAACTTAAATGCTTTGAGCGCGATTGGGTATAAACCAAGTAAACACGTCAAAGTGAATAACCAAGCGCTTATTTGAGGGTCGATCTTAGAAATTACTGCCGCAGTAGCCATTGCACTAGCAATCGAGAGAATTTGGATGTTGTCTCTTATGACGCCAAGCCAGCCTTTCTTTGTAGTGCTTGGTTTTGGAGCATCCAGTGAAGAGAGCGGAAAACCCGTTTTTTGGGCTGTCTGCTCTATCGTAGCTATCAGCTCTCGATCATCAAAATCGACGACCAGTTTTTCTGTTGCAAACAAAACCTTGGCTTGGCTGACGCCTTGTAAAGACGTAATGGCTTTCTCAAGCTTTTGCGCACAAGATGGGCAATCCATACCTGACACAAGCCAAGCGTTCCGAACGGAGGAATTACTCTCCCTTGTGGGATCGTCTTCCTCGCCTGTGTCAACGCTGCAGCCTCCTCCACTACAGCAAGAGCTTTCAGAAACATCAACACTGGCCTGAGAGATATTGAGCGAAGATTTTACTGGCGCACAGCATGACTCGCTTGCACCAAGCGGCACCGCAGTTTTGATTTTGCTAGATTGGCAACCTTGATGTTTTGTACACATAATTTTTTCCTTATTGGTATCGGTGATTTACCTATTGCTAAGGATAAACCTTAGAGTAAGCTCCAAGGTCAAGATAAATTTGTACAGTTCGGCGATAGAAAATAAAAAAGACGCCGAAGCGTCTTTCCAAACCAGTTTAAAAGCAATATTCCGTAAAGTTTAAACAGAGAGGTTAAACGGGATGCTTAAAACACTCATTTAATGTCATTCCTATGGCACGCAGCACGTCTCTTCTTGTGATAACACCAACCAACTTACCTTTGCCATCCACCACTGGATACATTTTCGGCTTTCCAACTTTCATCATGTCAGCCAGTTCAATTACTGACATTTCTGGAGAAACAGATAAGACATCATCATGCATACACTCTTGTACCGTATGTGTATCTTGGCAGTGATAACTTGCTTTCACCAACTTATCTAATAAGTCTTGCTCCGATAAAAACCCAACCACTTTTTCATTTTCATCAATGACAGGGCCACCTAGTGTGACACTTTGCATTACTTTGTTTAAAGCTGCCGAAAGTGACATATCTTTCGTGAAAGTCACCGCTTGCAACGTCATGTAATCTTTTACTTTTAATGAATGCATTCTTATCTCCTTAAGGGCATTTTATTGCGGCCTTTAGATAAGTGTCGCCTAATTTCCTGATTTTACTAAATGGAAAGGAGTAATTTTATTTATAGGCACAGCCTATTGAACTAAAACAAAATTAACTCACCGAACAACATTCACTGTATTTCGTTAAACGCAAGATTCAGCCAGGCTGATTTTTCTAGGCAAAATACAACAAAGCCAGTCAATTGACTGGCTTTGTTATTATGTAATTGTTGCGTTAGCTATGTTGGCGGCGCATGTTGTCTAAAATAATGCCAGTCGCCATCGCGACATTCAGTGATTCGGCACCGCCAAACGCCGGAATCGTGATCTTATCTGTCACGAATTTTGCTGCGGCTTCACGCACACCATGAGATTCGCTGCCCATCAACAAAATACCTTCAGCAGCGAAATCCGTTTTATGAACGCTCTCTCCTTCCAAAAACGCGCCATATACTGGCAATTTGGCGTGTTCCAAGTAACTTGGCAAATCCACCAAACTCACTTGTACGCGGCCAAAGCTGCCCATGGTCGCACTGATCGTTTTAGGATTATAAGGATCAGCACAATCTGTACTCGCAATAATGTGCTTGATGCCATACCAGTCTGCAACACGAATAATCGTACCTAGATTACCAGGGTCGGATACACCATCTAGCGCAATCATCAAGCCTTTCGCTTGAGGCTCTTTTACACTCGGAATTTCAACCACAGCAATGGCCGCATTATTGCTCACAAGCGTGCTCGCTTTGGTCAATTCATCAAGCGATGCTTCAACACAATCAAAACGATTTAGCGTACCAGCATTTTGTTCGAGAAATGCCGCTGTTGCAAAAACCTGCTTCACCTTCAATGAACTACTTGCTAGCTCTAGTACGTTCTTTTCACCCTGAACTAGGAATAAGCCATGCGCTTTACGCTGTTTCTTTTGACCTAAAGCACGAAGCAGTTTTAATTGGTTTTTTGAAATCATTAAAGTATCCCAGGTGAAAATGGTTATTCGGCGAGTGTACCCTAAACAATCTTCACGAAAGTTCGGTATCGAGCGGATGAGATTATAAATTATACCTAAATAACCTCAAGAAGCTTGATCATCAGAAGACGTTGAACACCAAGCGTAGCCAAAATAAAAGAAGGCTCAAAAACGAAAAAAGCCCTGCGATAACGCAGGGCTTTCAAAGGGTGGGACCCCAGCCACATCCCGGCACACAAGTCACACGCTGCGGCTGCTTCCTTCCGGACCTGACCGAGTTCACGAGCTATTGTTGCGAGAGGACCAGAGCCCCATAATTCTTTTCGAGAGGTCTTGCCTCAATCGATGGGGCGATTATTCAGTATCAGCTCTCATAATGCAAGAGCAAAAACCTTGAATTTCATCATTTCATTACCGTTTGAACAAAACTCGATCAATTCATTCCTTTATGATGAAACCGTGCAGTCACGATAAGAGGAGTCGTGCCGTGAGGACTGCTTACTCATGTACATGTCTTCATCAGCCAAATGCATCGCTTGCTCTAAGCTCATGTGCCGTTCCCTTTTTGCAGAGAAACCAATAGAGATACTTATAGACTCCAAATCACTACATAATTTGCCTTTCACATCGATTCTACTGAGCTCTCTCATTGCTCTAGTTAACTCGGCTTGCGTAGGATAACCCAGTAATATGAACTCATCCCCTCCAATTCGATAACATCTTCCCGACCAGACATAATGAATTTTTAGCGCCAGTAGTTGTAAAACTTCGTCCCCAGCGCGATGACCATAAGTGTCATTGATTCGTTTGAAATGATTAATGTCTAAGTAAAGTATGGATAGATCTTTGTTTACTCCTTTTCGATACTTTACTTGCAACGCACGACGATTCCTTAACCCTGTTAAGTTGTCAGTGTTCGATTGACGGTAAAGATAAAGCGAAACACAAATAGCAAACAATAATACAAAGATAAACACAGCTTGTGTTTGCGTCGCTAATCGAATCTCATATTCAAGTGCGGTACGCCAATCTGGGCGTACATCGTACTGAGCAATGATCTTATCAACTTCTAACATCGCTATCGCTCGACTGAAGAAAGGCGCAAGCATGGCTCCTTTTTCATTCGCGACCAATCCAACAGAGAGTTGTGACTCATAAAACTCGCCAATAGCGGTATCCTGCTCTATCGGAACCAATTCACTGAGACGTAAAAAATGATTGAGCATCGCCGTATCCATCGGAATGTAATCGACTTCTTCATTTAGTAGCCCCTGAATGAGCTCTTGTTGGGTACGATAACGTTTGAGTTCTTTTAGCGGTAACAGTTGCGTCATCATTTGATCGAAAAAGTCATCCTTAACTACGCCAATCCGCTCAGATATCAACTGTGAAACATGAGAGTATGTGCTCGGTTTGTAACCTAAACGCTTGACCATCACCGATGCTGGCGCGTAATGGGGCTTTGGAAAGTAGCTAAATGCGCGCCGCTCACGGCTGACCGTTAACGGCGCCAAAATTTCGAAATTACCTTGGATAAACTCATGGTACATAGAACCCCAGCTTTCACCAGGCTCACTAATGATCAAGCAGTTTAAAGCCAAGATCTCACAGCTTCTCAGGACTACATCAGCCGTCATCCCTTCGACACTACCATCTGCGTTGTATACAACATATGGAAAGATAGATTCGAGCTTAATCCGTATTGGTTCATTAAAATCAAGGGGTAATAAACGAATAGAATCACGCAACGCTGCTCGCCTTAATTCAAATTGATACTGGGAAATTTCTTCGCGAAGCTGCTTTTGCACCGCTTCCCCGTGAATAAACGTAGCGAACGTGTCCAACTCTTCAAGATGATGATCTTTTTTACTGATGATGGATACGGGCTTTATCGAAATCTGATCATTGAGCATCTTGGCGTCAAACCCCTCCATCAGCATCGGCTTGAGCTGGTTAATGGCATCGACAACGCCATCCACAGCACCTGAACGTAGCAGTGTTACTGCTTGTTCGTGACCTTGATAAGAGATCTGTTCTAGCTCAGGGTAGTGTTGTTTAAGTAATTGGGCATAAACTGTATCTTTGGGGACGCCAACACGCGAAATGTCACTCAACGTCGAATCTTTTAAACCAAAGAGGTAGGTATATTCGATATTTGTTGGGCGGGAATAACTAAAACGTTGAGCACGTTCTTGTGTGTAAGTGATATTCGCAGCAAAGTCCGCTTCCCCATTCGCTACTGAATTTAGAATGGCATCAAAGCTGGAGTAGTTCACGTATTGAACGGTAAAGCCAAACTCCTTTGAAGCAGCATTGAAAAGAACACGAGTGACGACATCATCCGCTTCAGTCGCGACTTTATAATGAGCAATTAAAGGGGCTTCGGCTTTTACATTCAAACTCAAGAGGCAACATGCAAAAAGCAACAGTGTTCGAGCAAAAGTTGTCATGACAAACTTATCTTAAATCAACCACTTATATTGTGGTTATTATTATTGGAAGTGTAGTAAATATGAAATGAAGAACATATACTAATCTCCATTTTGTTCCACAACCAATTCGATACTCTGCCGCACATGTCACTTTTTACCTGACTAAAAACTCATAATTCAGCCTGTTCATCGCTACTACGTAAAATATAGTCAGTCATCCAAGCCGTCCCTAACAAACAGATCCAAACCACGAAAACAGGGTTTGGCACATCCGTGGTCGGGCTGACGACTAAAGCGGCAAAACCCACAGTCGGCAATGTCCAACATAATAATTTGCTCCAACGAATGGTATGTTGAAGCTTCGCAAGTGCTTCCATTGACGCTAACATTCCCGTCAAACTTAACGCCATAAGAACGGCGTACGGTAGGCCTGCAATCCACAATGGGAGCAACAAAAACAACGGCCACCAGCTGTGTTTATTGGATGGCGTCCAATGCGCAGCCGACCACCACATCGCCATAACCGCAATGGTTTGAACCACTGTAACCCAAGCAGAACCATCCAGCTTACCGCCTTGCTGTGTGACCATAAGACCAACTTGCAGTGTAAGTACAATAAGACCAGCGGTGAGCAACACACCTAAAGAGCTTCTACGAGAAAATACCACCATTAAAAGTGGGAAAAGGATCAAAACACCAACCGACAAAGCAATTGGCTGCATTGAGAGTGTCGCACCAAAAGCCATCATCGCGCCCAGCAATACTAAGCCAGCGAACCCACCTTGTGGCAGAACCCACAGCGCGGGGATCATAAGTGCAAGAACGGGAATGTCACCCTCGCTCAAACTCATCGCCCGAACACAGACAACAGCGAGTAAGGTCGTAACGAAAAATTGAAGTGTCGATAAAATCATAGCGCCTCCTGGCTTCCCCACCTACTTGGTAACTCAACGGCAAAAACTGGGATTGAAAGTCGTTGAGAGGGTCTAGATTCAAGCTTAGCTTGCGTTTGCTTCATGCTGTTTAAGGCTCATCAACCAACGACACTAAAGAACAGAAAATGTAATTCTTCAAAGTGAGTCGCTGGCAACACAAGGGTTAAGAACCGTTAGCAATATACAAGTCCAATGGTTTACCATTCCTTAGTAACCCAAAATAGACACTTTTGAGTATGGACCAATTTTTAGCGCAAATCTTTGCTGTAATTCACCAAATTCCAAAAGGAAAAGTCTCCACCTATGGGGAAATTGCCAAAATGGCCGGTTATCCGGGCTATGCGAGACATGTTGGTAAAGCACTGGGCAACTTACCAGAAGGCAGTAAACTCCCCTGGTTTAGAGTGGTAAATAGCCAAGGAAAAATATCTTTAAAAGGCAGAGACTTAGAGCGACAAAAAAAGAAATTAGAAGCAGAAGGGATTGAAGTCTCGGAAGTTGGCAAAACTTCACTTAAAAAATACAAATGGCAGCCTTAAGCTGCCATTTTTTGTTCTCAGTACGTCGTATTAACGTGTTCCAACTAGACGAATATCTAATTGGTGAGTTTGTGCTTCATCTGTAATAACACCGTTATGTGTGTCGCTGATAAAACGCAGCTTTCCATCTACCTCAATGCGAGCACGAACGCTGTAACGATGGTTTGGTTTGATTTCATTGCTGTCGTAACTCAACTCAAAAGAAAGAGGAACTTGCTTACCTTCTGTTTCGAATGTCTGTTTCGCCAACACTTTTGCTGGCGCATCCGCCAAGGACACATCTTCTAACGCAATAGTAACCACTGCGTTTGGTGGCAAGGCAATCCGCTCGCGATAAGCCACTGTACCTGTAATCGTCTTCATTGACGCCTCTGTAGATTCCATTTCTGTATTTTGAGAAGTTTGGCAACCCACTAACGCAGCCCCAAAGAGTAGAGAAGTAACAAGTAGTAGTGTTTTTTTCATATATTCCTCGAAAAGAGCATTAAACCGAAGCAATTATAGGTGTGGAATATAAAACTGTCTGCTTCCTGTCATTTTATTTGACAATAGTTTGACTGAGTTAGAATTTATCAAACAATTGATTTTGTTTCATAATTGGAACAATACTATTTCTAAGTTACTCAATAGTTCTTAACTATGCCACTTCACAAGAGTGAGGCTGTTGAGGTAACTTGGAATGAAAGACAACGGTGAGGAGACACAATGAGTAAACCACTACGAGAATTGCTCAGCCTACTACAACTCGAAAAATTAGAAGAAGGCTTGTTTCGTGGCCAAAGTGAAAACCTAGGTTTGCCTCAAGTTTATGGCGGTCAAGTAATTGGGCAAGCACTTTCTGCTGCGCGCTACACCGTTGAAGAAACACGCACGGTACACTCCTTCCATAGCTATTTTTTGTACCCTGGCGATCCAGAAAAACCTATTATTTATGACGTAGAAAATCTGAGAGATGGCCGTAGCTTTAGCACTAGACGCGTAAAAGCAATTCAAAATGGACGCCCTATTTTTTACCTAACCGCATCCTACCATGGCGATCAACCTGGGTTTGATCATCAAAAAGAAATGCCAGATATCCCTGGTCCAGAAAACTTTGCCTCAGAGAGTGAGCTCGCAAGCCATATTGCAGAATTTCTACCCAAACGCTTACGCAAAACATTTTGCGGGGAAAAGCCAATCGAAACTCGCCCCGTTACGGTTATCAACCCTTTGAAGCCCAAAAAAGCAGAACCCAAACAGTACCTTTGGATTCGTGCTAATGGTGAAATGCCAGAGAATCAGCTAATTCACCAGTACCTTCTGGCCTACGCATCCGATTGGGGATTCCTTGTGACAGCAATGCATCCACATGAAGTCTCATTAATGACGCCTAACTTTCAAGTGGCCACCATTGACCACTCTATCTGGTTCCATCGTCCGTTTAAGATGGATGAATGGCTTCTATATGCGATAGAGAGCCCAACGGCGAGCAATACTCGTGGGTTGGTCCGAGGCGAAATATACAACCAGCAAGGTCACTTAGTGGCGACCGCCGTGCAAGAAGGGGTGATGCGCTACACGAAATAGCTCGTGTTCGTTACACGAAAAAAGGAGTGCTGTTCCGCACTCCTTTTTTAATGGGTATCAAACGATGATTAATTTGGTTGATACTTCATGTTAACAACCGACCATTCGTAAAGTGATTTCGGGTAACCATATTCGCCTTTCCCGTAAATGACATTTGGGTCGGCATAGAATCCACCTTTATTCGTTGCTAAAAATTCACGAACCCCACGACGGTAAGTAATCACAGGTGCTACTAACTCATACTCTACCTTTTCCATCTTCGAGTCATCAATTACTAAGAACCGAGTCATACGAATCGTGCTGCCGTTGGTGCAGTACCCTGGGTCATCATAGTCAATTGCTTCAAAAGGCTTGAGATCATCTTCGAACAGCTCTGATGTACATCCATCAAATCGAGCTAAGTGTACCCACGCTCCTTTTATTAGAGTTTGGTCATCGTTACCCACCGGCTTGAATGCAAGTAGTGCAATCTTACCTTTGCCGTATAGTTTCAATTCTTCGTCCGTTGGCTCACGCACTGAACGAACGTTCATCAAACCAAACTCACTTTCTTCTAAGTTAGAAAACTCACGTGCATTTAGCGTGCTAAACAATACTGTTTGTTCAGTTTCAAGCAATGTATATTGATCCGCAACACCTTCATCTGCAAAGCTTAGATACAGCTGGACTTTCTTACTTTCCAACGCTTTGTAATCTCGAGATTCTCCTTCAGAAACGTCGAGAGAAATCCAACGTCTTTTTACTGGCGGGAGGTCAAGTAACGTCAGCTCTTCCTTATCAACATCTAATGAAGCGACTCCTTTAATTGTTGAGCTGGATATTTGATAGCTGCGGTTTCCTATTGGTGTACCAAAGTCTAGCTTAACCTTTTTAAATGGTTCAAATTCCACCTTCATTGTAGAAGCACTTAAACCAGGGTGATTCGCTTTGTTAATAGTGCCATTTACGACGATTGTTTTAGCTTTGTAGTTGCGTCCAGTAAGAGTAACCTCTACTTGGTACTCGCCTGCGTGCAAAATCTTCAAACGCCCCGTATCAGGGGAAACTAGCTCGACCACAGGATCTTTTTGGTTAATAAGACGGTAACTTGCCTTCGCAGTCCCACCACTCATCACTGGTGAGATAACACTACCAGCGGAGAATTCTACCGTTGGGTAAGTAACCGATACAGGGTTTGTGCCTTGTTTAATCGTGACCGAGAAGCTACTTTCACCCGGATCCACTTTGTCGTCCCCCGCATCCGAAACAATAATTTTTGTGCTACCCGCGTTAAGAATTTGCATGGCACCCGTTTGGCTGTTTAAGGAAACTACATCTGTTGCTGCGTTGTCTGCAAATCGGTACGTAACTTCCCCAACCGTACCAGAGATTTTCGGCGCAACAAATGTTTGGCCAACCTTCCAAATCTCTTCCACATCGGATTGAACTTCAATTCGGCTCGGCGCACTCAAAATTGTCACGTAGACTTTTTGATCAGGACCAACAGTATAATTCGCGCTCTCTTTTCTGCGCACAGTTAGCGTCGCTTTACCCGCTTTATACACATGGAGACGTCCTTCACTAAAACCACCGACAACATCTGGTGCGGTGTTATCTACAATCTCAATTTGCTCGTCAGCACTCAAACCAAAATCACGATGAAGATCAAAACTGTATTTGTTGCTGTATACAACGTCATAATCGTGCGTTGCCATGGGTTGGCCTTCAGCCTTTGCAACTTTAATGACGACATTAAATTGAATAGGTTGGTAGAACTCCCCACCATCGTCTTCAAACTTAAGGTCGTACTCACCCGCAGTCACTACCTCCAACTTGCCGTCAGTCATTCGTAAGCCATTAGGTAAGCTGCTAACTAGATTTACGTTACCTTTTTGCCCTTTAAACGCCAGAGGGATTGAAAGATTTGGTTGATAGGTAAGCGGCATTTCAATGTCTTGTATAACGGGATGAGGCGCGCGATTAACTTCAAGATCAAAACGAGTTTTGCTTGCAGGATAATTACGCATGTCATGCTCGTAAATTTCCACTTCAGCAGCACCAACACCTTTGATCAGTAATGCTTCACCATTTTCAGTTTTAGCGACAACGTCTTCACCACGAATGATTCTCAGCTCATAGTCACCGTAGGCGTTCGTCACCTTAGGGAAAATTCGTCCACCTTCCTCATAAGTTGTGACAATATCCGCTGCGCTGATTTCTTGACGCTTGCCTTGTTTTATATCCACAAAAAATTGCGCTGTTTGCTGTTTATCTAGAAACGCGTCGCTGTAAGTTGCAGTCGCTTCAACCGTTAATCGCCCAACATTATGAACAAGAAGCAAACCCGTTTCAGGGTCTAGCAACTCGGCCACCTTGCTGTCTGGTACGCTATTTATGATTTTGTAAGAAATACGTTGCGTTTGAGCTTTATCTAAACGCACTGGTTCTAACGTCAACCCTTCTCGATACTCGTCTTCAAGCAAAGCGAACTGTAATTGCCCCGGAGCTACTGCATGCAGTTTAACCGTAGCGCGAACTTGTTTCGGCAAGTAAAAGTCGTTACCTGAATCAGTAATCAGCACCGATGCCTGACCAACTGAACCTAATGAATATACCGAACCGTTCTCATCAACACGAATCAAGTTATGACCACTTTCTACCTCATAACTCAGTTCGCCTTTTTGGCCACGGACGATCAACGCTTTTCCTTCTGACTCAATCGCATTGAAATTCAGATCACTCACTGAAAGTTCAGTATTGATGCCTCGCTCTACAGTGACAGAAAATCTTGCTTCAGAAGATTCATAAGCAGAGCTACTATCTGTAGCAAGAATCGTCGCCGTTCCTGGGCGCAGAATTTGTAGTATTCCTGAGTCATTAATTTTCACGACATTTGGCGGATTAGAGTCAATGACTTGGTAAGATACCGACCCATGTACATTGCTCAGTTTTGCTTCAGTAACCGTTCCCACTCCTTCAAACTTCAACACCGTGTCTTCCACTTTTAATTGCGGACGGTTCTGCTTTGTTACCGTAGTTGGTGTCTTCGTATTGTTCGGCTTAGAGTCTCCCCCACCGCCACAGCCAGCGAGTAAAGCTGCGAGAAAAAGCAAATAGTAATTTCTGTTCATTTTTAGTAATACTTTGTTACATACAAGATGGGGCGATAATAATACGATGTTTTATTAATCACTATCCCCATTTTTGAGTACTTTATTACTTAAGTAATTGCTACTGTATTAATCCTAAAAACAAATACTCAAAAATAGCGACCAAATTACATGAAAACACAAAAAGCAAACGTTTAAATCAAACTCTTCCATTAATTTAGTAAAAATTAATATTCAATAAAATAAAACATGAAAAAGAAAGAGAAAAAATTGCGTTATTTTTTCTTTCATTATGATGTATAGGACTAATGGACTGTAAAAACAAATGGTTAATGAAAAATAGAAGAGAGAATAAATATCGTTTATATTTATAAAAATCTGGTAGGAAATAGTTTTAAAAGCATAATCAAACTACCTTTTAACATTTAAAATACTAAAAGGTAGAATTAACATTAGATAGAATTCTTATAGGGCGAGTTATTTTAGGATTGGTAACTCTGTTGTGTATTTAATGGACTCCATAGCAAATGTTGAAGTCACATTAGATAGCCCTTTTACACTATTAACTAACCGCTTATAGAATTCGTCAAAACACTTCATATCTTTGACTAGTACTTTCATCATGTAGTCATACTCGCCAGCCATACGATAAAACTCCATTACCTCAGGAAAGTCACTCACAGTTGTAACAAAATGGTGATACCAACCTTCGGAATGATCAATCGTTTTTAACTGAACAAATGCAATGAAAGATAGCTCGAGCTTTTCTGCACTTAACAACGCCACGCGTTTTTCGATGTAGCCCTCTTCTTCCAACCTTTTCAAGCGCTTCCAGCATGGTGTTGTAGTAAGATTGACTCGCTCAGCCACGTCATTTAATGACAAGGTGCTGTCGGTTTGTAGTAAAGCAAGCAGCTGCTTATCTATTCGATCTAAACTCATTTCTATAAAACCCATAAAATGTAGAAAATTTTTCTACAAAAATCTTTATTAAGAGTAACAATAGCAAAGTTTTTCTCGAAAATTATAGATAAATTATCCCTATCTAATACTTATCTATCGATTTCCCAAGGAGAGACGCCATGTGTACTGACCACAATTGGATCAACAATGCAGTGCGTAAAATTGAAGCAGACTTCCAACGTTCTGCTGATACTCACTTATTTAAACTCGAACTACCTTCTCTTGATGGTATCGATATCTATCTAAAAGATGAGAGTACGCACCCTACAGGCTCTCTTAAGCATCGATTGGCGCGCTCATTGTTTCTTTATGCTATTTGTAATGGATGGATTGGTCCTGAAACCACTGTAATCGAGGCGTCCTCAGGCAGCACTGCCGTTTCGGAAGCGTATTTTGCGCGTTTACTTGGCTTACCGTTCATTGCTGTTATGCCGAAAACCACCGCACGTAAAAAGATTGAACAAATTGAGTTTTACGGTGGTAAAGCGCATCTTGTAGAGCGCTCAGATCAGATTTATGACGAGTCTCGACGCTTGGCTCAAGAGCTAAATGGTCACTACATGGACCAGTTTACTTATGCTGAACGCGCTACTGACTGGCGCGGTAACAACAACATCGCGAACTCTATCTTTAGCCAAATGGAGTTAGAAGATCACCCGATTCCTAGCTGGGTAGTGATGAGTCCTGGAACAGGCGGCACATCAGCAACCATTGGCCGTTTTATTCGTTACCAAAAATACGACACTAAGCTTTGCGTGGTAGACCCTGAAAACTCAGTGTTTTACGATGCTTTCCAGTCAGGAAATCACTCATTGAAAGGCGATACTGGCAGCAAAATTGAAGGTATCGGGCGACCACGTGTCGAACCAAGTTTTATTGCTGGTGTCATTGATGAAATGCGCAAAATTCCAGACGCAGCCAGTGTGGCAACCGCCCATTGGGTATCTCAGCTGATTGGGCGTAAAGTCGGCGCATCAACAGGCACCAATCTTTACGGTGTGCTGCAATTGGCTTGTGAGATGAAACAACGCGGTGAGAAGGGTTCTATCGTGACGCTTCTATGTGATTCTGGAGAGCGTTACCTAGATACGTATTATGACTTAACATGGGTAAAAGAGAACATCGGCGATATTCAACCTTACTTAGCTCAACTCGAAGTCATTCAAGCAAAAGGTTGCGTTGAGCCAGCTTGTTGCGGCTCAACTAACGCTTAACGTGCAAACTGGACTTTAAAAAACAGCCCAACTTCATGTGGGCTGTTTTTATCGCTGGGTTTTACTTTTTCTGGCGCGCTTCAAACGCAGCCAATTGTTCTGGCGTTGCCGCTGGTTGATGATTTTGTTTCCATTCATCGTAAGTCATGCCGTAAACACGTTCGCGAGCGTCATCAATATCTAAATCCAAACCGAGATTTTCAGCCTCAGATTTATACCATTTGCTAAAGCAGTTGCGACAGAAGCCCGCAAGGATCATCAGGTCGATGTTTTGTACGTCTTTGTTAGCATCTAAATGCGCCAATAAACGGCGAAATGTCGCCGCGTCTAACTTATCTTGTTCTTCTTGAGTCAAGTTTTTGTATTTGAATTCAGCCACTTTCCTTTCCTTCTCTCTTATTTAGCTAGCTTTCGTCACCATATCTAGTTAGTCGGTAGTCATGAGTAAGAAGTATGCTTTAGCGCAACAATTCCCATTCTAAAATCACTACCTTTGATAAAAGCTGATATGATAATTACCATCCATCCTATTGATTAAATTAACATTTAAACAAATCATTACAACGGTCTTTTACCAAGGTTATCGTCTAGTTATGAAAAACGCCATTCTATTATTGTCTGCCTTGACCATTAGCGTGCCAACTTTAGCTGCTCAAGAACAAGCTCATCAATCTTATTTTTATCTGGGTACTGGTAACGTTGGTTTTGATACACCGTATTTCGGCTCGGATAGAGACAATGAGTGGTCAACACCACATATCACAGTTGGCTGGGGTTACCATATAAACCAATACCTCGCGTTTGAAGGGGTTCTGCGCTATTCACAAAATGAACTTAAGAACGATGCTCTAAAAACTGACTTAGATCTTCACTATTACCAAGCAGGTATGTCTGCTGTTGTAACAAGTGATAACTTAGGCGATACGCCGCTGTCACTGTTTGGTCGCGTAACTGCGCTTGGCACTCAAGCTGAAATGTATGTTCCAAACGAACAAAAAGTCACAGATGATTCAGGCGCGCTATTCAACATCGGTGCTGGTGTCCATTGGGATATGAGCAAAGATATCTGGTTACGCGCAGAGTACATTTATAATGTCGCGGATATGGGTTTTGAAGATTTTTACGACAGCTACGAAGGTGTACAAATCAGCCTAGGGAAACGCTTCTAATCGAACGCTTCCGAGCTAACTTTAAACCGATAAAGAGAAGCCGAGGTTATTACCTCGGCTTTTATGTTTTAACGTTTGATTTAAGGGTGCGCTATACGGCCCTTCGTATCATGGCTAATTGCTTTGTTTAACTCTGCTTCTACATGACCTGGTGCTTGTGTTTTCGCCGAAATCAATCGGTACATTGCCGGGATAACAAACAAGGTCACCAATGTCGCAAACCCCATCCCGAAAAAGATTACCGTACCCACGGCAATACGGCTCTCATAACCCGCCCCTGTAGATACTATCAACGGAATTGCGCCAGCAAGTGTGGTAAACGCAGTCATCAAGATTGGACGTAGACGTCGCGCAGCTGCATCAATGATCGCTTTTTCAAACTCAACGCCACGATCACGTAGCTGATTGGCAAATTCTACGATCAAAATACCGTTTTTCGTCACCATACCAATCAACATGATCATGCCGATCTGACTATAAATGTTCATACCTTGGCCCATAATAACCAAACCAAGAAAGCCACCAAATACACCCATCGGCACCGTAAACATGACCACTAACGGGTTTACGAAGCTTTCAAACTGAGCCGCCAACACGAGATACGCCACTAGCAGTGCCAATGCAAACACAACAGCAACACTCGCTTGGTTCTCTTTAAAGTCTTTCGACTCCCCCGAATAACTCACCGAAATGTCACCCGGTAAGTTGTCGATGGCTTCCTGGTCTAGGTAATTCAGCGCATCTCCTAATGTAAAACCTTCCGACAGGTTGGCAGTAATAGTGATGGACTTCTGTTTGTTGTAGTGAGAAAGACGAATAGAGGCCGCCACTTCTTCAATTTTTGTGACCGCATCTAACGTCACTAGCTGACCGCTATTCGTGCGCAGATAAATCTGACTTAAATCTGCAGCATTATTAAAGCTATTTTCATCACCGCGAAGATACACATCGTACTCTTCGCCACGCTCAACATAAGTCGTTTCGCTTTTACCACCGAGCATGATTTCTAGGGTGTCAGAAATGTCTTTAACACTGACTCCTAGCTCTGCGGCACGCTGTCGGTCAACTGTAACCAATAACTCAGGCGTTTTTTCCGAGTAATCTATCTCTGCTCCTTCCATCATTGGTGATTCTTCTGCTTTGTTCTTTAGCATTTCAGCCCAAACAACGAGCTCATCGTAATCAGAGCCGCCTAATACGAACTGAACTGGCTCACTCGAACCACCTTGGAAACCTGGCATAAATGGGAACACTCGAACATCTGGGATACCTGCCAATTCTTTCCGTACTTTGTTAAGGGCTTGCTGAGCCGTGATATCACGTTCGTTCCAATCTTCTAGAATCATGATCACAAAGCCTGTCTGGTCTCCTGCCTGGCCACCAAACGCTGGCGTTTGGATGCTGAATGACTTCAGATAACCTTGCCCTAGTAATGGCATCAATCGGTCTTCGACAATATCCATATTGGCTGACATACGATTGTATGACGTAGCATCTGCACCGCGCACAAACGCGAATATCACACCGCGATCTTCTTGTGGGGTCAGCTGGGCCGGTACCTGATTCATCAAGAAATAGCTACCGCCCAAACAAGCTAGAATCACCAGCGGAGCAGCCCAACGTACTTTTAATGCGCCTTTCAATAATGCGCGATAGCCACTCTCAAGCTTGCTAAACAAGCGATCAACCGCTTCATTGAATCGATTTGGTTTTACATTCGCTTTCAAAATCTGACTACCTAATACAGGAGTCAGCGTCAGGGCAATCAAAGAGGAGAATATGACCGACATAGCCAGCAATACAGAAAACTCTGTAAATAGTAGACCTACCATGCCATCCATAAAGGAGATCGGTAAGAACACCATCACCAGCACTAATGTTGTTGCTATAACAGCAAAACCAACCTCTCTTGTGCCTTTATATGCGGCGAGTAATGGCGATTCACCGCGTTCAATATGGTGGAAGATATTCTCTACAACCACAATTGCGTCATCAACCACCAAACCAATCGATAATATCAACGCCATCAAGGTGATCAAGTTGATAGAAAACCCAAAGTAGTACGCGGCAATGAACGACGAAATCAGAGAAACAGGTACAGTAACCGCAGGAATTAAGGTTGCACGAGCTTGGCCGATGAAAATGTACAATACCAAAATCACCAAGCCGCCCGTGATAAATAGCGTGCTGTACACCTCTTCGATTGAACGCTCGATAAACACTGTCGCGTCGTAATCTATCGCAAGACGTGTACCTTCTGGTAAGAACTTCTGGATGTTATCGACTTCAGACCTAACCAGCTTCGCTACTTCTAACGGGTTTGCGTCTGACTGCGGTACCACACCAAGACTGATGTTTACTACACCATCACTTTTGAAGGTTGAGTTTTCGTTTTCTGCACCAATGAAGACATCTGCTACATCTTTTAAATAGATAGGTGTATTGTCGCTTGCGCGTTTAATGACAAGATATTGAAAATCTTCAGGCGTGTTATAAGTACGAGCCGTACGCACGGACATTACTGTTGAGTCGTTGCGAACTTCACCACCTGGGCTTTCTAGGTTCTCACTTCGTAAAGCTGATGTAATGTCCGAAGCTGTAACTGAACGTCCAGCCATTAGTTCTGGCTTAAGCTTCACGTACATGACCTTGTACAAACCACCGGAGAGATCAATGGAGCTAACCCCAGAGATCAGGCTAAAGCGGTCCATCAATACACGTTCGGCATAATCGGTTAATTGAGTACGGTCCATCTCTGCAGAACTGAGATTGATGTAGAGCGACGCCTCTCCCGAGCCATTGTTCTTATAAACAATAGGGTCATCCGCTTCATCAGGTAGCGAGCGCTGAGCACGAGCTACGGCATCACGCACGTCGCTCACACCTGTGTTGAGATCGTAACCTAACTCAAACGTGATCGTGATACGCGACATGCTGTTACGAGTAGTGGAGCTAATTTCATCAACCCCACTGATCCCAGAAAGCTGGTCTTCCAAAACGGAGGTAATTTGGCTTTCAATAATAGTCGCCGATGCACCCTCATAACGCGTACTGATAGAAACGACTGGGCTTTCTATATCAGGCATTTCACGAACGGCTAATTTGGTGAATGACACAAAGCCAAACACACACAACAGCATGCTCAGAACCAACGCCGCGACAGGGCGTTTAACTGAAACGTCGGACAGTAACATTAGTTTTCTTCCTCATCCGATTCACTGTCATTGCGTGTCACATCCGTGGTGTTCGCTTTTAGTGGCGCGACAATTTCTTTCACTTCGACACCATCACGCATGTTAACAATGCCTTGAACCACAATCTTGTCACCAATCTCAACACCAGATTCGATCACCACCTCGTTGCCAACACGAGCACCTAGCGACACTTCTTGACGAGTAGCTTTGTTATTTTCATCAATTACATATACAAAACGTTTAGTTCCGGAGTATTCAAGTGCTTGAACAGGAATGATTGGCGCCTTAATAGCAGGAAATGCTAGTGAAGCGTTCATCAACATGCCCGGCTTCAATTGATTTTCTGGGTTATCAAACTCAATACGCACGCGAAGATTCAGTGTTTCGGCGCTGATCCGCGTATCAATACCTGTGACTTTACCAGTAAAGGTCTGGCTACCCCATGCACTGGTTTTAGCGATGACTTCCATACCAATAGAAAGCATCGATAAATAGCGCTCCGGTACTTGTAAATCCAGTTCCATGACGGAAAGATCATCCAACGTCAAAAGTTCAGTACCGGCACTGACCATTTTGCCGCGGCTAAAATCGATAAAACCAACAGTGCCAGAAAATGGGGCAGTAATATGGAGATCAGCTAAATTGGCTTGAGCAGCATCAAGCCTCGCTTGTGCTATTTCAACACTGGCTTTTTGTGCATCGATTTCAGTTTGAGTAATCGCATTCCGCTTAACCAAACGTTGGAACTCTTTTAACTTACGCTGTTCATCTTTAAGGTACGCCTTTGCCTCAATCAAAGCGGCTTGAGCCTTATCGTCATCTAACTTAATTAATAGCTGGTCTTGCTGGACATTTTGATTCGCTTTAACAGCGATTTGATTCACTTTGCCGGCGACTTCCGATGCGACAACCACAGACTCCGCTGCCTTTAATTTGCCGATAAGAGTTAAGGATTGATTGATCTCGTGCGTTTCTACTTGTTCAGTCACAACAGTAACCGCTGAGCCTCCTCGCATCGCAGCGCAAACCGATGGAGAACTCAGTAATATAGAAAGCGTTAAAACAGATAACGATAACGTGGCTTTCATGCTCATGATATTGACTTCTAAACGAATAAACTTATGTCATTAAACTGCTTACAGTTTATCAGTAGATACGGTGTTTAACGTCAAGTAGTGTAAATTCAAGTAAAAAGTGCGCTTCTCTTCTGTTCAAAGGACAAACAAAACGCTGACTTTCTACCATCTTTGCCCAAAAAGACAGCATTCAACGTAAAAACGTAAGAAAAACGCTTTACAGCCTGAGCGAGTTTGCTATGATTCGCTCCGCACTTGGGAGATGAGTTGGGAAAACATCTTACTAAGTATAAAAATCCTCTGGAGGGGTTCCCGAGTGGCCAAAGGGAGCAGACTGTAAATCTGCCGGCACTGCCTTCGATGGTTCGAATCCGTCC